>CAVFAN010000013.1:0-60014 GCA_963620555.1 bacterium | reverse complement strand
GTGTCCTTTCCTATCGCCTACTGCCTACTGCCTGTCGCCTTGATTTTTGTAGGGGTCGTCAATAAATTTGTGCGAATTTCGCGGGCGGGCTGTCAAGGTGCATCGTGATACAAAAAAAATCAGCCGTAAAGCTATCTAACCTTACAGCTGATTTTTGCGATTTTCACTTTTTCTCCCTACACACGGCTATTATACTCAACGCCGAGCAGGCGGCTGCCGCTATCGCCATGGCGGCGATGAGCTTTTTCATTATATCGAGCCAACGCATCGAGGTCAGCGCACAGCTTATAAGCCTCAGGCTCTTTGAAACACTCTGCACAGTATCCATTGCTATCCCCTTTCAGTTTGTCAGCAGCACTGCGTGGGCTATCGACGGCACTGTTTCGCCCTGGAGCGGTGAGACTGCCGAGAGCAGTGCGCCCGTTCCGACAAAGAGCACCTTGTTGAGCCTGCCCGAGCGCAGCTCGCCGACTATATGCGAGCAGACCACCGCCGCGCTGCATCCGCAGCCCGAGCCGCCGGAGTTCACATCCTGCTCGTTTAACCGATAGAGCATCAGTCCGCAGTCGTTATGGCGGGTCGTGATGTCGATATGCTCCTGCTTTCTCATCAGCTCGCGCAGAAGCGTTGAGCCGACATAGCCGAGGTCGCCCGTCAGGATAAGATCGATATCCTCCGGCTGTGTTTTTGTGTCCTGCAAAAAGGCGGTTATCGTTGAACACGCGGCGGGTGCCATAGCCGCGCCCATATTGTTCGCGTCCTTGACCCCGTAGTCGGTTATCCTGCCGAATGTGGCTGATTCAATATGCGGCGATGCGGATTTTCCTATCACGGCGCACCCCGCCGCCGTTGCCGTCCATTGGGCGGTCGGAGGACGCTGACCGCCGTATTCAAGCGGCGTGCGGAACTGCTTCTCCGCCGAGCAGAAGTGCGACGAGGTCGCCGCGGCTGCTATTCGCGCCGCGCCCGAATCGACGCTCAGCGCCGCCAGTGCCATAGACAGAGCCATTGTCGAGCACGCGCCGTAAAGCCCGATGAACGGTATGCCGAGGTCGCGTGCGCCGAACGCCGAACCGCTGCACTGGCTGAGCAAATCGCCCGCCATGAGCATATCGATATCGGCGGCGGTCATGCCGGATTTTTCAATTGCCTTCACCACGGCGCGATGCTGAAACGCGCTCTCCGCCTTCTCCCATGTCTTTTCGCCGAACGTGCCGTCGGCTATAACCTCGTCGAAGCTACCGCCGAGAGGTCCGTCCCCCTCCTTACTGCCGACTATCGAGGCGGACGCGATTATCCCCGGTCGGCTGCCGAATTTCAGCGTATATTTCCCTATTCTCTGTGCCATCGGCTCACCCCGCTGCCCTGAGCGCGATGTAATAAATCACGCCGTAGACGACCGCCGCGGCACTGCCGTAGACTATGACGGGACCCGCGACCTTGAACATATTCGCACCCGTGCCGAGAATCCTGCCCTCGCTTTGAAACTCCATGGCGGGCGACACGACCGCGTTGGCAAAGCCGGTTATCGGCACGAGCGTGCCCGCGCCTGCGTGGCGGGCTATTTTATCGAACACGCCGAGGGCGGTCAGCACGGCGGATATGACAACGAGCGTACACGGCACGAGGCTCGACACCGCCTTTTCGTCCGCGCCGAGGAACTCATAGAGCATCGAAAAGCCCTCGCCTATTGCACAGATAAGCCCGCCTATCAAAAAAGCTTTCAGCAGATTCATCAGCTTCGGGCTTGGCGGCGAGGCTCGCTTCGTCATTTTCTCATATTCTTTTCCGGACAGCGACATACTTTCATCTCCCTTGCGTCTATTTTCTGCACACACGAAAGAAATATACCGCCACGAAAATAATTTACAAATGTTGACTTGACTTGGCGAACAACATCGCGATAAAATTATAAAAAATACTTAAGGAGCTTTGCAATGGCGCATCTTATCGAAGTCAAGGACGCATATAAAATATACAATCCCGGCGAAAATGAGGTTCGTGCGCTCGACGGGGTCTCGCTGACGGTCGAACGCGGAGAATTTCTGATGATTGTCGGGCACTCCGGCTCCGGCAAATCAACGCTGATGAACATGCTCGGGCTGCTCGACATCTGCACGAGCGGCGAATATCTCATCGACGGCAAGGATGTCTCAAACCTCTCGGACGATGAGCTTTCGGAGATACGCAACAAGGAAATCGGCTTCATCTTCCAGGGCTTCAACCTCATTCCGAGCCTCACGGCAAAAGGAAACGTCGAGCTGCCGCTGATATACAGGGGCGTCAAAAAGGAGGAGCGCGAGAAGCTCTCGGTCGATGCACTGCGCCGCGTCGGGCTTGAAAAGCGCATGAACCACCTCCCCTCGCAGATGTCCGGCGGTCAGCAGCAGAGAGTCGCAATAGCCCGCGCAGTCGCCGCACGCCCGCCGATAATCCTCGCGGACGAGCCGACCGGCAACCTTGACTCCCACTCCGGCAAGGAGGTCATGAAAATACTCCATGAGCTCAACGACGAGGGGCGCACGATAATCCTCATCACCCACGACAACGAGATAGCCGAGGAGGGCACGCGTGTTGTCAGGATATCCGACGGCAGGATAATCGAGGACAGACCGAGCAAGAGAGTATAAAAATTCAGCAATAATTATAAGACAAAAATCCTATCCGCTATTGGATAGGATTTTTTTGTTGTGTGGGATGTGTTGATAAATTGGGAGTCGCAGATGTAAATTTGATGATAGGCAAACACGTGTAGAGGCGGATATTATCCGCCTCGAAAATTGCACAAATTTATTGACACGCACTCAGCAAAGCCGTTTTTACACTTTTATTTATTACTTTAAGCGAAGTGAAATAACCCCTCAGTCTCGGCTAACGCCGAGCCAGCTCCCCTGCAGGGGAGCCCAAAAAATTTCGCAGCAAATATCCCGCAAGTGCTATTGCCCATTTAGGCATGAAAAAAGGACCGTCCGTTCAGACAGTCCTGATTTTTTATTTATCAGAGAACATAGATGCGCACGCCTCTGTAGCCCCACGCACAGCACTCCTCATATGTGTTCATAAAGAGGTCAACGGTGCAGCTGTTCGTCTTTGCAAATCCGCCGGTGTCTGCCGCGATGCAGTAGCCGTAAACGAACTTGCCGTCAAGCGAGACGATATAAAGCTCGGTTCCGTAAGGGAACTGCTTGGGATTGACCGCGATGTGTCCGGGCATCGGCTTGCGCCCCGACGCTGTTCCGCTGTCGCCGTAATAAGCGGTCGCGGTGCCGTCAACTATCCTCTTATAATTCTTGGGCACGCCGTTTGCGTCAAGCTGAACGTGCGAGGGAACTGCGAGCTCGGATATCGGCGTATTTGTCTTGAGCTTGATATTGCTGACGCGCTTGACCCTGCCCTTGAGGATGACCTCTGTCACCATCTGCTTGGTTATCTCTTCGCTGACCGTCTCCGACGAGTCGAGATCACCGTTGACATATTTGTCCTTATAGGTGACTGTCTTCTCGCCGTCCACACCCTCGACGGAAACCTTTGTCTGGTCAACATAGAGATCCGGGGTTCTCTTTGTAACTGTATCAAACGGTATCTTGACGGTCTCGGTGCGTTCCTTATACTCAACGCGCAGGACACTTATCTCCATGCCGTTGGTAAGCTCGGTATCAAGCGCGGGATCTGTCTCATCATTCTCGCCGAGAGTGATACCTGCGCGGTCAATCGCATCCCGAACAGTGCCCGAGGCTATCTGGACATCGTTTGAATTTCCGTCCGCCACGACAGTGACGCCGAACGAACGCTTGATCTCAACCGTCTTGTCGCTGCTGACGAACTCGCCGTCGGCAAGATTTATCTCATCGAACTTGCCGAGAGCCATATTGTGCTTCTCGAGCATCTGAGCCGCAGGACCGGCTCCGTTGAGGAAATGCTCCTCGCCGTTATCGATAACCTTGATGACCTGCGCACGCAGGACAGTCACCGAGCAGCTCTCGCCAACCTCAAAGGCAGAGGTGTCAAGATAATCATACTCGCCGAGTGACAGAGTGTCCGCGTTATCCTCAACAAATTCTTCAACCGAATCTGCGCGGGTCGAAATTGTGTAGGCCTTTTTGCCTGCCTCGTTTACGGTGACCTTATAGGTCGCCGCAGCCGCAAATGCCGTTATCGTCACAACAGAGATGATAACCACAAGGGCTGAAACCGTTGCCAAAATCTTGCGCTTTGACATATTTCTCACGGGCAGCTTTGCAAAGAAAGCCTTGATATGCTCTAACATCAGATAAAACTCCTTTGTTCTTTGCTTTGGGTTCCGTGGGTGTGCTGAGCCGCTTTCCAAACGGCTGTTGCTATTATATTGACACAATCGGCATTTGTCAAATTTTTTGAGGCATTCATTTTGTGCAGTTTGCACAAGAGCACATGTGCAAATCAAATCCGATAACGCTAAAAGTATGGCGTTGACCCTTGAAACGGCGCACTAAAATGGGAAAAAATGGCTAAACTTTTGTGAAAAGTCCAAAAAGTTACAAATGGTTACAAATCAATGAAAATTCGTAACAAAATCGGTGTTTTGATGTCGTTTGAGAATCATTTTGCCGTCTTGCAAACTCGTTTCAAAATATGCCGAAACATAATGGCAAAGAAAAACACAGAAGCTGTAAAACTTCTGCGCTTTACAAAAATTTACCTGCCGAAAAGGCCGAAAAAGTGTAAAGCAAATCGCTTTACACTTTTTACGGTATTCAGCCGTTTCTCCGTCACATCGGAGCCGATTTCAGCCTGCATTTTTCGACGGTTTTCTTGCCAGAAAACACCCTATATATAAAAGGTATAGAGGAAGCTCTCACGGGTGCGTATTATTATGCTGATATTGATAATATATAAGTGATTTTTAGCAGCAAATATAAAAAACGGCTCCACCGAAGCGAAGCCGTAATTTTAAAAATTCAGGCAGATCACTGCTCGACAGCGTAAACGCTGACCTTCTTGCGATCCTTGCCCATTCTCTCGAACTTGACGTTGCCGTCAACGAGAGCGAAAAGGGTATCATCGGAGCCCTTGCCGACATTGTTGCCGGGATGGATGTGGGTTCCGCGCTGTCTGACAAGGACATTGCCTGCGAGGACGAACTGACCGTCGCCCCTCTTGACGCCGAGTCTCTTTGACTCGGAATCACGACCGTTCTTGGTCGATCCGCCGCCCTTCTTATGTGCGAAAAGCTGAATATTTATCTTGAGCATTGTGTTACACCTCCGTAATGACTGTGATCTTTTTCGGGTACTGCTTTGAAAGCTCAGCCAGATGCAGTTTCAGTCCGTCGAGGACTGCTGCAGCCGAATCATTTTCCTCGCCGACGGAAAACTTCAGGTGTCCGTCCTGCTCGGAGATATCGGCGTGAATCTTGATAATCTCAGTGACGGTGTTCGCCGCCATATACACTGCGGAAGAAACAGCCGCACAGACTATATCTCTGCCTGCGTTGCCGCCCGCATGACCGCTTATCTCGAATCCCCTGCCGTTTTCGTCTTCAAAAAATACCGCTCTTATCATTGGTTAAGCGTTGATAGCGGAAATTTCCACCTTGGTGTAGGGCTGTCTGTGACCGAGCTTGCGCTTCTCGTTCTTCTTGGGCTTGTAGGTGAAGACGGTGACCTTCTTGGCCTTGCCGTTCTTGAGAACCTTAGCCGAAACGGTAGCTCCTGCGACAGTGGGGGTACCGACAACGACGCCGTCATCCTTGCCGACGACCATGACCTTGTCAAAGGTGATTTCCTGCTCAGGCTCAACGTCCAGCTTCTCGATGAATACGACATCGCCGGCCTGAACCTTATACTGCTTTCCGCCGGTTTCGATAATTGCGTACATCAATATTTACCTTCCTTTTTTAAGACTCGCTATGTGCGGGCGGGATAGACCTCTTCGTAGTGCACAGCACTGCCCGAGATATGCGGCATAGGTGATTATATCATATACTGCACCGGATTGTCAAACATTACGGCAAAATTTTTTGCGGTTTTCCCGCAGTTTTTTGCATGGAAATCGGGGCTGTCGCACTTAGATACAGAAAGCGTTTTCTTTGCCCCGAAGCTGTATGCAGATCCCGCGAGTTGGCAAAAAGACGCTTAAAAGAGCAAAAAAAAGGTCATAATCCGCGTTCTCAGCCGCGAATTATGACCTTTTTTGCTCTTTGGTCTGCGCTAAATGCGACAGCCCCCGCCGTTGTTACTGATCCACGCTGTCGTCATAGGGAGGCTGAAGATCGTCCTCGTCGGGCATGACAAGCGCCATAATAATATAAACGAGAAGACCCGGGAAGCTCGCCGTGAAAAGCGAAAGCAAAACAAAAAGCACTCTGACGACCGTCACATCGATGTTGAGATACTCGGCAAGACCTGCGCAGACGCCGCAGATTTTCTTTTCACTCGTCTTTTTATAAAGTTTCTTTCCTGTTGCCATAAAAACCATCCTTTCAAAATATGCTTTATTTGTGATATCCGCAAAAGCGGGGTTAACCGATATTGTTCTGATGCACCGCGGCTTCGGCGGTGTTTCGCATCAGCATTGCGACCGTCATCGGTCCCACTCCGCCGGGCACAGGTGTTATCGCGCCTGCGATTTTGCTGACGCTTTCAAAGTCCACATCGCCGCAGAGCTTGCCGTTTTCGTCCCTGTTCATGCCGACATCAATGACCGCCGCGCCGGGCTTCACCATCTCCGCTGTTATCATCTTCGCCCTGCCGACCGCCGCGATAAGAATATCCGCGTTTGAGGTAAACGAGGCGAGATTTTCCGTCTTTGAATGGCAGACGGTGACGGTGGAATTCTCTCTGAGCATGAGCATTGCCATGGGTTTGCCGACAATATTGCTTCTGCCGACGATAACGCAGTTTTTGCCCGCGGTCGCTATATTTTCAAGATGCAGCATCTCGATTATTCCCGCCGGGGTGCAGGGCAAAAACACATTGCCGCCGGTCACCACCGCGCCGACATTCTGCGGGTGGAAGCAATCGACATCCTTTTCGGGCGAGATGCGGCGGATAAGTGCCTCGGAATCGATATGCTCCGGCACGGGAAGCTGGCAGAGTATGCCGCTGACGGATGAATCCGCATTGAGGCGATCGATAAGCGCGATGAGCTTCTCCTGCTTCGTATCGGCGGGGAGCGCAAATTCGAGCGACTTTATGCCGACCTTTTCGCAGCTCTTCTTTTTGTTGTTGACATACACCCGCGACGCGGGGTCGTCGCCGACGATTATGACCGCAAGGCACGGCTCAACGCCGAGGCTTTTCAGATATTCCACGCGCTCGCGCACGGAGTCGAGCACCTCGCCTGAGATGAGCCTTCCGTCTATCAGCTTTGCCATCTTATCCACTCTTTTCGTTTGATTTACTCCGTCTTTGTGCCGTCGTCGGGCTTCTCTGCGGAGGTCCCTTCTGTCTTTGCCTGCTCGGCGGCAGCCGCAGCGGCGGCTTCATCCGCAAGACGCTCTTTTTTGGTCTTCACGGCGTCTGCCGGAAAATAGTCCACGCCCTCAATGGGCTTGGGATGCTTCGCATATTTGACCGTGAACACTATGAACAGCACGAGGCACACGAGCATAAGCACGCCGGAGACGACCTGCGAAACTCTCACGGTAGTGCTGCCGATATAGAGGCTGTCGGTTCTGAAGCCCTCGATTATCATTCTGCCCAGCCCGTACCACATGCCGTAGCCGAGGAAAAGCTGACCGCTGAACCTTCTGTACTTCTTGTAGACAACATAAAGAATGAGAAAGCCGACGAGGCACCAGATCGATTCATAGAGAAAGGTCGGATGAACCGGCTTGTTCGGATCCATCGTTATGCCCTTTTCGGCAAGCAGCTGACTGTCCTGAATTATCGTTGCCGCTATCTTCTTGCTCCACATTCCCCAGGGCGCATCGGTATTTGTGCCGAAGGCCTCCTGGTTCATAAAGTTGCCCCAGCGACCGATGCCCTGACCGATAAGCAGACTTATGCCGCCCATGTCAAGGAGGTTGAGGACATTTATCTTCCTGACCTTGCAGACTATCAGCGCGGCGAGGAGTCCCCCGATTATGCCGCCGTAAATGGCAAGTCCGCCCTGCCAGATCTGCGGAATCTCCGCCGGATGGAGCTTATAATAGTCCCACTGGAATATAACATAGTACGCACGCGCACCTATTATTCCCGCGAGAGTGCCGTAGATGAGCACATCAAGCATCTTGTCGAGGCTTATACGCCATTTATAAGCCATTCTGCCGCCGAAGAGCGCGGCGAGAATGAACCCGAAGGCGATAATGACCCCGTAGAACTTGATGCTGATCTCGTTTCCGAAGAGCGAGAACTCGACAAGGGTGGACGGGATGTTGAAGCCCCTCTTGATCCAGGTGAAATATACGGTCGTGTAATCGGACATAGACATCATCCTCTCATTTAGAGCTGTAAAGTGATTTACTTTACAGAATTTATACAACTGCATTTTTGGTCACGACTGATTCCGACAGCATTTCAAGCCGCAAAGTCCAATATTTTCAACGCTTTTCGCGTTTACTTGCGAGGAGTTTATGCAAAATAAGCTCCGTAAAAGCCACTGTGTAAAGGCATATAGCTTTACACATTTTATTTATTTATAGACATTAATTCCCGCTTATTCCGCCGCGCTTGCGATTATTTTTCTGAGCGTATCCACTCCCTCGCCGGTCTGAGACGAGAACGGAACAGTCTCATAATCCGAGAAATCGGCAAGCTCGGTTTTGAACGCCTCAAGACGCTGAGCACGCTCGGTTTTGTTGAGCTTATCTATCTTCGTCAGCGCGATAACGGTGCTATATCCGCCGGATTTCAGAAAGCTCAGCATATCGTAATCATCCTTGCTCGGCTTATGGCGCGAGTCGATGAGCTGAACGACGAGCGCGATGTTGCGCTCCGAGCCGAAATAGCCCTCCATGAGCTCCGCCCAGCGGAGCTTTTCGCTCTTTGCCGCCTTGGCATAGCCGTAGCCCGGGAGATCGACGAAATTCACCCTGTCACCCTTGAAAAAGTTGACGGTGACGGTCTTTCCCGGAACGGAGCTGACGCGGGCAAGGTTCTTGCGGTTGAACAGCTTGTTCATCAGCGACGACTTGCCTACATTGGAGCGCCCGGAGAAAACTATCTCGGGCTCGGCAAATCTCTTGAGCTGAGCCGAGGTGCCGTAAGAACGGTCAAATTCAATGATATCAAATCTCATAAAAACCTCACTGCGTGACGCGGCTTCTGCGTCCGCCTGTTTTATCGTGCGCCGGAATATCGGCGCGTTTGCTGCCCTCGGCGGCACCGTGCGCGTCAACTGCCTCGGCGGGCTTGCCGACGGGATGGAGAGCGATGCTCAGCACCTCGTCAACATGGCTGACGGGGACGAATTCGACCTTCTCTTTCACAGCATCATCGACCTCATCGAGATCGGGGATATTTGCCTTGGGAATAATAACGGTCTTTACACCGCGTATGTAAGCCGCCATGGACTTCTCCTTGAGTCCTCCTATCGGCAGAACTCTGCCTCGCAGGGTGACTTCGCCCGTCATCGCCACATCTCTTCTGACGGGCACGCCGGTCAGAGCGGAGACGAGCGCGGTAGTCATGGTAACGCCTGCGGACGGACCGTCCTTCGGTACTGCGCCCTCGGGGCAATGGATATGTATATCTTTATTTTTATAGAATTTGCTGTCTGCTCCGAGCACATCGGCGCGGGAGCGGACATAGGACATCGCCGCATGGGCGCTCTCCTTCATCACATCGCCGAGAGAGCCGGTGAGTTCAAGCTTGCCCGTGCCGTCGAGCACGGCCGCTTCGACCTCGAGCAGCTCGCCGCCGACGGAAGTCCACGCAAGTCCGTTGACCACACCGACCTCATCGGAATCCCTTAGCTTCTCTTCCTTGAACTTCGGGTTACCGAGCAGGGTCTGAAGATCGCTCTCCTTGACGCTTATCCTCCCCTCGCCCTCGGCTATGCGCTTTGCAGCCTTGCGGCAGACGGAGGCTATGAGCTGTTCGAGCCTTCTTACTCCCGCCTCGCGAGTATATCCGTCGATCATATTTCTTATTGCGCCGTCGGTGAAATGAAGCTGACGCGCAGCGAGCCCGTGCTTTTTAAGCTGTTTCGGGACAAGGTGTTTCTTTGCGATATGGAACTTTTCCTCCGCCGTATAACTGCCGAGTTCAATGACCTCCATGCGGTCATAGAGCGGCGCGGGAATATTTGAAGCGACATTTGCCGTGGTTATAAACAGCACCTTGCTCAGGTCATAGGGAATTTCAAGATAATTGTCCCTGAACGAGCAGTTCTGTTCGGAATCGAGCACCTCGAGCAGCGCGGAGGACGGATCGCCCTTATAGTCGCTGCCGAGCTTATCGACCTCATCGAGCAAAATAAGCGGATTCGAGCTGCCCGCCTGCTGTATGGCGGCAATTATTCTGCCGGGCATCGAGCCTATATACGTCTTTCTGTGACCGCGTATCTCAGCCTCGTCATGGACGCCGCCGAGAGATATGCGGGCATATTTTCTGCCCATGGCGCGGGCGACCGACTTTGCAACAGAGGTCTTGCCGACTCCGGGAGGCCCGACGAGACAGATTATCTGACCGCTGACATCGGGTGCGAGCGAACGCACCGCCATAAATTCGAGTATGCGCTCCTTGACCTTTTTGAGCCCGTAGTGATCCGCCTCAAGTACCTTGTCGGCACGGGTAAGGTCGAGGTTATCCTTCGTGTATTTGCCCCACGGCAGCTCAAGGCAGGTTTCAAGATAGTTCCTGCTCACCGCCGCCTCGGGCGACTGAACCGCGTAGCGCTCCAGCCTGTCGCACTCGCGCAGAAGCTTCTCCTTTGACGGGTCGTCAACGGGCAGGGACGCGATTTTGTCGCGGAACTCCTGAAGCTCCTCCTCCGGAGACACGCCGTTGTTGAGCTGGGACGAAATGACCTTGAGCTGCTCGCGAAGATAGTATTCGCGCTGACTGTCATCCATCTGCTTCTGCACCATCTCCTGTATCTCGTCCTCATATTCGAGCAAACGGGACTCCTTGAGCAGGAGCACACAGAGCTTTTCAAGACGCTTTATCGGGTCGAGCTCCTCGAGAACGGACTGCCTGTCCGAAAATTCGAGAGCGATATTGCCGGCGATAAAATCAGCCATATCGCCGGGATGGTCAAAGCCGAGCACGGCGAGCACGACATCGGGAGAGAGCTGGGGCGCACTCTGCGCATAGCCCTCAAAGATGTTCTTCGCGCTTCTGATGAGTGCCTGACCGTACTCGTTGTTTTCCCTGTCATATTTGCGTATTGCGCAGGCTCTTATCGCGCCGACAAGGTGCGGCTCGGACGAAACTATCCCGTTCAGACGCGCACGGTACATGCCCTTGACGGACACGCGCACTATATCCCCCTCGCCGGGGAGCTTTGCGACACGCGAAACGGTCGCAACAACACCGAGCTTATAGAGATCGTTGAAATCGGGATCGTCAACCACTATGTCCTTTTGCGCAGTGAGAAAAATTCTTCTGTCGCCCGCGAGCGCAGCCTTCAGCGCCTCTACAGATTTTTCTCTGCCAACATCAAAATGCACCTGCATACCGGGAAACACCACGAGTCCTCGCAGCGCAACGGTCGGCATAAGCAGAGCCGCAGATTCAAATTTATCTTCCATAATATATCTTCCTTTTTCGTTGATATGCCGCCGAAAAGCGGCTTTCCCCGTCTAAAAATCACAAACGCTTTGCTTGTTTATTATACTTCATATTGCCCGCTCCGTCAACAGACAGAGCCGTCGGGAATATGTAAAATGGCGCAGCCGTTTTGACTGTATAAAGGCGCGACCGGAGCGGTGCGTGCCGTTCCGGTCTGAGAAATTATTTCTTCTTTTTGCCAAAGAATCCGCGCTTCTCATCAGGGGTGACATCGCTGTAGCCCATGGTATCCTTGAAGTTTTTGAGTGCCTCACGCTGAGGCGCAGTCAGATCCTTCGGGACTTCGACGATTATGCGTATATACTGATCGCCTCTGCCGCGCGAATTGAGATACTGAATGCCCTTGCCCTTGAGGGACATAACGGTGCCGGGCTGAGTGCCGGCGGGCAGATCGAATTTGACCTTTCCGTCGATAGTAGGCACCATGATGCTGTCGCCCAGAGCCGCCTGGACGAAGTTCACCTTGCAGTCATACCAGATGTTATAACCCTCGCGTTCAAAGAACGGATGCGGTCTGACAAACACGGACACATGAAGATCCCCGGAGGGACCTCCGTTCGAGCCCATGCTGCCCTCGCCGCGCACGGAGATGACCTGTCTGTCATCGATACCGGCGGGGATATTCACCTCGAGCTCACGGCGCTTTGACACGCGTCCGCCGCCGCGACACTTCTGACACGGTGTTTCGACAATTTTACCTCTGCCGCCGCACTTTGGGCAGGTCTTGGAGGTCGAAATAACACCAAACGGTGTTCTCTGCTGAACATTCACCTGACCTCTTCCGCCGCAGTCGGGGCAGGTCTTGACGGTCGAGCCCTTTTGGGCACCCGAGCCGCCGCAGTCGGGGCAGGTCTCGATGCGATGTATCTCTATCTTGCGCTTGCAGCCCTTCGCCGCCTCTTCAAACGAAATGGTGACACGCGCCTGAACGTCGTCGCCGCGCTTCGGGGCATTGGGGTCGGAGCGTCCGCCGCCGAAGCCGCCGAATCCTCCGCCGCCTCCGAAGAAGCTGCCGAAAATATCGCCCAAATCGAAGTCAACGCCGCCGGAGCCCGTGCCCCAGCCGCCTGCGCCGCCGCCCGCACCGAAGTTGGGATCGACACCGGCATGACCGAACTGGTCGTATCTGCCGCGCTTATCCTTATCGGAGAGCACCTCGTAGGCCTCGTTGACCTCCTTGAATTTCGCCTCGGCGTCAGCGTCACCGGGGTTGAGATCGGGATGGTACTGCTTCGCCTTACGGCGGTATGCTTTTTTTATCTCGTCCTCAGTGGCATTTTTGCTGACCCCGAGCACCTCGTAAAAATCTCTTTTATCAGCCAAGGGAAATTACTCCTTTTTACCCAATATACAATTCATCCGAAACCCATTTTAACGGATTTTCATCAATGTATTGCCAAATTTCTAAATAGTCTTTTTCGCCGCGTATCACGCGGTCAAAGAATGATTTCTGCCAAATCGACACGCCGAGTTCTTTTGAGACCCACCGCTTCATCGAGCCCACAGCATTCGACACCGTAGGGGCGGATATCATCCGCCCGCGCTCATCGGCGGTAATTGTAAGAATCAGATGAACATGGTTCGGCATAATGCAATATTTGTCTACCGCAACACATTTATAGTGTTTTTCGATTGACTCAATTGCAGTTTTCACCGTTTCGCCGCAGTGAGAAAGCCCGAAATCAGCATCGGAGCGTTTCCACAGCAACGGCTTTCTATCCATGGTGCAAATCGTTATGAAATAAGCGCCGCTTGAAGAATAGTCATATCCATCAAGGCGAATCTTCTTTCTCGACGGTTTCGTCGTATCCATAGGCATCATCATATCACGGGCGGATGATATCCGCCCCTACATTCAAACGCGCAAACCGCGCAGAGTCCATGGATATGCGTAGGTTCATGCTCGATAGCCGCGTAAAACATTATTTTCGTACAGTGCGTATCCGTGAAAGACAATCGTGACCGTATCGCGGGCGGATGATATCCGCCCCTACATTCAAACGCGCAAACCGCGCAGAGCCCATGGATATGCGTAGGTTCATGCTCGATAGCCGCGTAAAACATTATTTTCGTACAGTGCGTATCCGTGAAAGACAATCGTGACCGTATCGCGGGCGGATGATATCCGCCCCTACATTCAAACGCGCAAACCGCGCAGAGCCCATGGATATGCGTAGGTTCATGCTCGATAGCCGCGTAAAACATTATTTTCGTACAGTGCGTATCCGTGAAAGACAATCGTGACCGTATCGCGGGCGGATGATATCCGCCCCTACATTCAAACGCGCAAACCGCGCAGAGCCCATGGATATGCGTAGGTTCATGCTCGATAGCCGCGTAAAACATTATTTTCGTACAGTGCGTATCCGTGAAAGACAATCGTGACCGTATCGCGGGCGGATGATATCCGCCCCTACATTCAAACGCGCAAACCGCGCAGAGCCCATGGATATGCGTAGGTTCATGCTCGATAGCCGCGTAAAACATTATTTTCGTACAGTGCGTATCCGTGAAAGACAATCGTGACCGTATCGCGGGCGGATGATATCCGCCCCTACAGCGGCGACTGCTGTCCGCAGGTTCCCGCAACGCCGTATCATGCAAAATTACGCATTATTTTACCGAACTGCGAGAAACCGTGCAGAAAATCGTGACCGTGTCGCGGGCGGATGATATCCGCCCCTACAGCGGCGACTGCTGTCCGCAGGTTCCCGCAACGCCGTATCATGCAAAATTACGCATTATTTTACCGAACTGCGAGAAACCGTGCAGAAAATCGTGACCGTGTCGCGGGCGGATGATATCCGCCCCTACAGCGGCGACTGCTGTCCGCAGGTTCCCGCAACGCAGTATCGCGCAAAATTACGCATTGCCGGCGTCAATTCCTACGGAAAGATAGGCAATCGCGGAATTTTGTGTGAGACAAGGCGCGGGGTTCTGCGGACAAAGGAGTGCACTTTGTGTGCGTGACTGCTGTCCGCAGGTTCCCGCAACGCAGTATCGCGCAAAATTACGCATTGCCGGCGTCAATTCCTACGGAAAGATAGGCAATCGCGGAATTTTGTGTGAGACAAGGCGCGGGGTTCTGCGGACAAAGGAGTGCACTTTGTGTGCGTGACTGCTGTCCGCAGGTTCCCGCAACGCAGTATCGCGCAAAATTACGCATTGCCGGATTATTAGTCGTTGTCTTCGGGAACGTCCGTGTAGTTCGCCTCAGTGTATCCCGCATCATTGCCGGACGGAGCGCCGTCCGCACCCTGCTGAGCCTGAGCCTGCTCGGCAGCTGCCTTGTACACCTTTTCGGAGATCTCATAGAACTTGGCGGTAAGCTCCTCCTGGCGGGACTTGATGAGGTTGACGTCCTCACCCTTGAGGGCTTCCTTAAGGGCATCGATCTTTTCGTTGATGTCCTTCTTATCGTCCTCGGAGAACTTGTCGCCGTCCTCGCTGACGAGCTTCTCGCACTGATAGACCATCTGATCTGCGCCGTTTCTGATATCGACTTCCTCGCGGCGCTTCTTATCCTCCTCGGCGAACTTCTCAGCCTCGTCAACAGCCTTCTGGATATCCTCCTTGGACATGTTGGTCGAGGAGGTGATGGAGATCGACTGCTCCTTGCCAGTACCCAGATCCTTTGCGGAAACATGGACTATGCCGTTTGCATCGATATCGAATGTGACTTCGATCTGCGGCACACCTCTGCGCGCGGGCATGATGCCGTCGAGGTGGAACACACCGAGGGTTTTGTTATCCTTGGCAAAGTCTCTCTCGCCCTGGAGGACATGAACCTCAACCGAGGGCTGATTGTCAACTGCGGTCGAGAAGATCTGGCTCTTCTTGACGGGAATGGTGGTGTTTCTGTCGATTATCTTGGTGTTTATGCCGCCCATAGTCTCGATACCGAGTGACAGCGGGGTGACATCGAGAAGAAGCAGTCCTTTGACATCGCCTGCAAGGACACCGCCCTGGATAGCCGCGCCGATAGCGACGCACTCATCGGGGTTGATGCCCTTGAAGGGCTCGACTCCTGTATATTTCTTGACGGCTTCCTGAACAGCGGGGATACGGGACGAGCCGCCAACCATAAGGATCTTGTGAAGCTCTGAGGTCTTGAGTCCGGAATCGGAGATAGCCTGGCGAACGGGACCCATTGTCGCTTCAACGAGGTCTGCGGTCAGTTCGTTGAACTTAGCTCTGGTGAGGGTCATCTCAAGGTTGAGCGGAGTGCCGTCGGACTTCATTCCGATGAAGGGCAGGTTGATGGTGGAAGTGGTGACGTTGGAAAGCTCGATCTTCGCTTTCTCGGCAGCCTCTTTCAGTCTCTGCATAGCCATCTTGTCGCCGCGAAGGTCAACGCCCTCGCTCTTCTTGAACTCGTCGGCAATCCAGTCGATAACTCTCTGGTCGAAATCGTCGCCGCCGAGGCGGTTGTTGCCGGCAGTTGCAAGAACTTCCTGAACGCCGTCGCCCATCTCGATGATGGAGACATCGAAGGTGCCGCCGCCGAGGTCATAAACCATAACCTTCTGGTCGTTCTCCTTATCAATGCCGTAAGCAAGAGCCGCAGCTGTGGGCTCGTTGATTATTCTCTTTACATCAAGACCGGCTATCTTACCGGCGTCCTTTGTAGCCTGACGCTGGGAGTCGGTGAAGTAAGCGGGAACGGTGATAACCGCCTCAGTGACCTTCTCGCCGAGATAGGCCTCCGCGTCGGTCTTGAGCTTCTGCAGAATCATCGCGGAAATCTCCTGAGGAGTGTACTTCTTGTCGTCAATCTTAACTTTGTAATCGGAACCCATCTGTCTCTTGATGGAGGAGACGGTTCTGTCGGGATTTGTGATAGCCTGACGCTTTGCAACCTGACCGACAAGTCTCTCGCCGGTCTTGCCGAACGCGACGACGGAAGGCGTGGTTCTTGCGCCCTCGGCGTTGGGGATAACGACGGGCTCGCCACCCTCGATAACCGCTACACATGAATTTGTTGTACCTAAGTCAATACCTATAACCTTTGACATAATAAATTACCTCCGAAGTAATGAATTGTTTAATTTATATTCCAAAATGCCTTTCGGCATCAGTTGGCAACCTGAACGACTGCGGGTCTTATGACCGTGTCGCCGAGCTTATAGCCCTTTGTGAACACTTTGACGATAACATTTTCGCCGACGCTCTCGTCCTCGACATGCATGACAGCCGAGTGGATATTCGGGTCGAACGCGTCGCCCTCGGCTCCGAACGCCTCAATATCGAGTGCTTTGAGGATATCGCCGAACTGCCTGTATATCTGCTCAACTCCCTTGCGGTAGCTGTCGGCATCTGCCTCGGCGTTCACCGCCGCGCGTTCAAAATTATCTATAACCGGAAGAAGCTTTCCGACGACATCCGTCTTTGAGCGGACCTTTATGTCGTCCTTCTCGCGCAGCGAACGCTTGCGGAAGTTGTCGTACTCCGCCGCGAGGCGCAGGAAGTTGTCAGCACTCTCCTTTAGTGACTGCTGAGCCTTTTCGAGCTCTTTTTCGAGCTCGGCTATGCGGTCTTTCTTTGAGGACTTCGAGGCTTTCTTCTCAGCCTTCTTCGCGTCCTCTGCCGGAGCGGTTTCGGGGGTGCTCTCCTCCGTCTGCTCGGGCTTTTTCGTGCTCTCGCTCATTGGTGTTACATTCCTTTCGTTATTCTTCAAGTGCTTTTTCCATCGTCTCACCGATGCACTGAGAAATATATTTAAGACCGGGAACCAGTCTGCGGTAGTCCATTCTTGTCGGTCCTATAATGCCTATCGAACCACTGCTGTCCTCGCCGACTGTGTACCGTGCGAGAATGACGCTCGAATTGTCGAGCTGGACGAAGCCATTCTCTCTGCCTATTCTTATCTCAAGCTCGCCCTTCATGCTGTCCGCAAGGGTTCGCAGCGGAGCTCTGCGGCTCAAAAACTCAAGCAGCTCATACGCCCTGCCTGCATACTCTCTGTGGTGCAGCAGATTCGACTGACCGGAGAGGAACACATGCGGCTGTGCGGCGCTCTGCGACAGTTCGGCGACCGCCGAAAGCATCGGGAACAGAGCAAGCGACTCCATTCCGAGCCGTGCCGCTATCGACTGGAGATAAGCGGGAGTCAGGCTGCTGACCGGCACGCCGATGAGCATCGCCTGCGCGACATTATAAAAAGTTTCGCAAATTGTCGTGTCTATTGCGGTGTCGAGCCTGAACAGCTTGCTTCTGAGAATGCCGTTGCTCGCCAAGAGCACTATCATCGCCGTATGCGGTGAGATAGGAACCAGCTCGACGCGCTTTATCTTCGTATTCTCGCCCGATGGGGTCGTCATAACGGCGGCGCATCGGGTGAGATAGGCGAGTGCTTCGCCCGCGTGCCTCAAAAGGCTTTCGGGGTCGCCGTTCGCGTTGCCGACGCCCGCGTCGATAAGCCTGCGCGATTCCTCGCTGAGCTCGCTCTCGGAAACGAGGTTATCGACATAATAGCGATATCCCTCGCCGGTAGGAACGCGCCCCGCAGAGGTGTGCGGCTGGTCGAGCAGACCGAGATAGACGAGATCCGCCATCTCGTTTCGCACAGTGGCGGAGGAAACGGACATATCAAGAGAATCGAGCAGAGCCTTTGAGCCAACCGGCTCGCCGGTCTTTATATACTGCTCGACAACGGCTGCAAGAATTTTCTCTTTTCTCTCGCTGAGTTCCATTTGTCTCTGCCTTTCGTTTTGTTCGTTAGCACTCTCAATGTCCGAGTGCTAACTTACAATTCATACTATACAACGGCGCACGGATTTTGTCAACAATTTATTTGTAAACTCTTTGTGAACTCCGCATTGACATTCGCCGGATTTGCGATATACTTTTAAGAAAGCGATGCCGTGTCTGTCGGGTACGGCACCACGGCAAGAAAGCAAAAACCGGGAGTCCGAAAATGAAATACGAATATATTATATTTGACCTTGACGGCACTTTACTGAACACGCTCGACGATCTTCGGGACAGCACAAATTTTGCCCTGCGCCGATTCGGTTTTCCGGAGCGCACAACGGATGAGGTGAGACGCTTTGTCGGCAACGGCGTGGCGAGACTCATTCATCTTGCAGTCCCCGAGGGCACGGACGAAATGACCGAAGCCGACTGTCTCGCTGTCTTTAAAGAGCACTACAAAGATAATATGACCGACAAGACCGCCCCCTACCCCGGAATAATTGATATGCTGAAAAAATTGCGTGAGCTGGGAGTCAAGGTCGCGGTGGTCTCGAACAAATTCGAGCCTGCCGTTATCGGGCTGTGTGAGGACTACTTCGGCGGGCTCGTTGACGCTGCGGTCGGTCAGACCGAGGACAGGCAGAAAAAGCCCGCTCCCGACGGAGTTTTATATGCAATGAAGCTGCTCGGCGCAGACCCCGAAAAGACTGTTTATTCCGGCGATTCCGAGGTCGATGTACTCACGGCGCGGAACTCGAAATTGCCGTGCATCGGCGTGTCGTGGGGATTTCGTGAAAGAAGGGTGCTCGAAAGCGGCGGTGCGGACTACATAGCAGACCGTGCGGAGGATATATTAGGTATTATAGAATAAATTATACTTGCGGAGGCAAATCAATGTCCGAATCTATTTACACATCTTTATGGTACATTAACAACACCGTGCTCGGTCTGCTCCAGAGCGGATTTTTGTGGTACAATCTGACCCCGAAATACAACAAGCATGTCGTATTTTTAATAACCACCATCCCGTTTACATTTCTTGTGCTGTCTCATAAATTTGTGGATTTTGTTGCGCCGTCGTTTCTGATACTTCTGCCGCTCGCGTATTATTTTGTCTGCGCGATAGTGCTCTACAAAGAGAAATTCAGAACGAAAGCGTTTGTGGCGATAACCATTTTCGCACTGGAGTCGTGCACCACCGCCCTTCTCGTTCCGATATTGAATGCATTGGGCATCGGCAGCAACAGCCCGGAAGCAAATCTTATGCTGACACCGCTTCTGCTCGTTTACACAATAATTTTCCTTGCGTTTACATATTTCAGAAAGCGCAAGCTTGAGGGCGGTTCAATAAGACCGGCTTCGATGCTCGCGTTCATTATATTTCCGCTGAGCCAGATGCTGCTGCTCGGCATATGTCTTATATTATTGAACCACTTCGACTGGGCAGCCGAAAACAACCCGCTCTCACTGTTCAAAGACCGCGACCGCACGACGCTGTTGACTTTTGCATTTGTCGCGGTATTCAGCATCGCCGCGGATGTTATACTTTTCTATGTCATGAACCGCTCTTCGCAGAACGAGAAGCTGCGCGAAGAGCTGAAAATGCAGGAATATCAGAACAGCGTCAACCTTGACTACTACAAAAATGTCGAGAAAAACAGCGTTGAGGCGAGAAAGATTCGCCACGACCTCGCGAACATGGTGCAGACCGCCTATGAAATAATGGAGAACGGCACGGAGAGCGACAAGGAGTCGGCGAAAAAGATGTTCGCCCAGCTCAAGACAGAAGTTGCGGACATAAAAATTGAACGCTTCTGTCAAAACGCCCTTGTCAATGCGATAGCTGCAAACAAGGCGGCCGAATGCAGGAAGAACGACATCGATTTTGACTTCGATCTGCGCGTCCCTGAGAATCTCGGCATAGAAGAGATTGATATCTGCAAGGCATTTGTCAATATTTTTGACAACGCGATAAACGCGGCGAAGGCAATCGACGAAAAAAGGTATGTAAAGGTGAAAAGCTTTACTAATACAGACGACGGTATGCTCTATATTTCCTGCGAAAACGATGTCGCGCCCGACTACGAAGAGAAGAAAAAGGCGAGAACAGGCGAGCACGGCTACGGTTTGAGGATTCTCAGAGATACCGCAGAGAAATACGGCGGACGGCTCGTGACAAGCGACAAGGGAGACACCTTTACAGTTGTGATGACCATGCGTGCCTCCGCAAACGGCTGAGAAACTCTGATTTTAACGCAAAAACAAAAATAGAGGATCACAGTCCGTTGAAGATAGCGGATTATGACCCTCTTTGTTTTTCGTTCGGTTCTGCAACAATTGCAAAGCCTGACTTATTTCGGAATGAACCAGAATATGTGACCGAGAATAAACTTTACATATTCGGAGTACGCCTCCAGAATTCTTTGAATCAGCTCCATTTCATTTACCTCCTCCAAAATCAACGTCCGAAAATCAGCTTGATGAGTTCTATTATCGGACCCACCGTGACCCAGTATAGCGCCATACCGGACCATTCAAGTGCTTTAAGCAACAGATCCATCGCCATTTCCCGTCTCCCTCCCTTCTCATCGCGTGCTTGACTCTTTACATCATCTATATTATAATTATTACAAATTGTAGGGTCAATCAACAGATTCTTTTGAATTGTATGTTTTCGAGCAAAATGCTTTTTTCTGTTCAGAAACGCGCAGAGCGGAGGCGAAAAATTTTATGGAAGACCGCCGTGTGAGAAAAACCAAGCAGCTTCTTTGCGAAGCCTTTATTTCGCTGCTCAAGCAAAAGCCCATCGACAAGATTTCCGTAACGGAGCTTTGTCGGACGGCGGATATTAACAGAGGGTCTTTTTATGCCCACTATACCGACGTCTACGATCTGTTGGATAAAACGGAGAACGCCTTTTTTGCGCATCTGTGCGCGGCGGTGAGAGAATGCAATTACACGGAATGTGATTTTCCCTTGATAAACAACATCATTGAGACAATAAAGAAGGAGCGTGCATTTTGCGACGCCCTGTTCGGCAAACACGGCAGCAAGCTGTTCCTCGACAAGTGCTGTGAGGTGAGCAGGCAGGATATAACGGACGAATGGCATCGGGAATTTCCGAGCCTTGACAGCCGAGTTCTGAATGTCACCTACACATTTATGGTGAAGGGCTCTTTGGGGATAATAGAGGAGTGGGTCAACAACGATTTTTCGGCTCCCTGTGAGCTCGTTTCATCGGCAATATGCGAAATATATGCCGCCGTTCTTGCAAAGCTTGACTGTATGCAGAAAAATTAACGCGCCGAAATGTAAAGCGCAGACAAGGCAAAAATAAAAAGCTGTAAACTACCGAATGCCGCGAGGCGGGTAATTTACAGCCTTTTGTTTTGCCTGTCAATCGTCGTCGAGCTTGAGGACTGCCATGAACGCCTCCTGCGGCACCTCGACCGTGCCGAACTGACGCATACGCTTTTTGCCCTCTTTCTGCTTTTCGAGCAGCTTTTTCTTTCTTGTTATGTCGCCGCCGTAGCACTTGGCGAGGACATCCTTTCTCATCGCCTTGACCGTCTCGCGGGCTATGACCTTGCCGCCGATGGCTATCTGAATAGGAATTTCAAACAGCTGGCGCGGGATATTGTCCTTGAGCTTCTCGGCTATCTTCCTCGCACGTCCGTAAGCCTTGTCGGCATGGATAATAAACGAGAGCGCGTCGATTATATCGCCGTTTAAGAGAACGTCGAGCTTGACGAGGTTCGAGCGGCGGTAATCGGTTATCTCATAGTCAAACGACGCATAGCCGCGGGTGCGCGACTTGAGCGAATCGAAGAAATCATAGATTATTTCGTTGAGCGGCAGCTCATAGAGGATGTCCACTCGGTCGGAGGCGATATAGGTCATGTTCTTGAACACGCCGCGGCGCTCCTGGCACAGATCCATTATCGCGCCGACATATTCGGGCGGCGAATAGATATGCGCGTTTGTGAACGGCTCCTCACTGTAGTCAATATTGACCGGATCGGGATAGTGGGTCGGGTTGTCTATTTCGATAACGCTGCCGTCGGTCAGGTGTATCTTATATATAACGCTCGGCACGGTCGTCACGAGGTCGAGGTCATATTCGCGCTCAAGGCGCTCCTGAATTATCTCAAGATGGAGCAGACCGAGGAAGCCGCAGCGGAAGCCGAAGCCGAGCGCGCCGGAGGTCTCAGGCTCATATGAGAGCGAGGCGTCATTGAGCTGGAGCTTTTCGAGCGCATCGCGCAGGTTTTCATAGTCTGCACCGTCGGCGGGATAGACGCCGCAGAAAACCATCGGATTGACCTTGCGGTAGCCTGCAAGCGGCTCTTTTGCGGGGTTCTCCGCAGTAGTCACGGTGTCGCCGACGCGGGCATCGCTGACGGTCTTTATCGAGGCGGTGATATAGCCGACCTCGCCGGAGGTCAGTTCGTCGGCAGGCTCCATGCTCGTGGCGCGCATATAGCCGACTTCAACGACCGTGAACTGCGCACCGGTCGCCATCATATACATGGTGTCGCCGGGCTTTATCTTGCCCTCTTTTATTCTGACATAGACGATAACGCCCTTGTAGCTGTCATATACCGAGTCGAAAATGAGCGCTCTGAGCGGCGCGTTGTCATCGGTCACGGGCGCGGGAATATCGAGAACGATGCGTTCGAGAACCTCTTCGACATTCTCGCCCGTCTTTGCCGAGACACGCGGAGCGTTCGAGCAGTCGAGCCCTATGACCTCCTCGACCTCGGAGGCAACTCTGTCGGGGTCGGCGGCTGGCAGATCTATTTTATTGATGACGGGGACTATCTCAAGGTCGTGGTCGAGGGCTAAATACGTGTTCGCAAGCGTCTGCGCCTCAATGCCCTGAGACGCGTCCACTATAAGCACCGCGCCCTCGCAGGCGGCAAGGGAGCGCGAAACCTCGTAATTGAAATCGACATGACCGGGAGTGTCTATGAGATTCAACTCATAGACCTCGCCGTCGCTCGCGGTGTAGTCCATCTTGACCGCGTGCGCCTTTATGGTGATTCCGCGCTCGCGCTCAAGATCCATATTATCAAGTATCTGAGCGGTCATATCGCGCTTCGCCACGGAGTCGGTGAGCTCGAGGAGCCTGTCCGCGAGGGTCGATTTGCCGTGGTCAATATGTGCTATGATGCTGAAATTTCTGATGTTTTCTTTCTTGGTAGACAATTTATTGATCCTTTCGTGGCTCTTTAGTCAAGCTCGGTCACAAGGGTATCCGCAGACGGTCTGCCTATCCACATATCGCCGAAGCTCTGACCCGCTATCTCCTCGCAGCGTTTCATCTGCTCGGAGGTCAGTGAGCACTTGCCGGTCTCTTTCTTCTCTTTTATAGCCTCGGTTATCATCCTGTGATCCTCGCGGGTCATCTTATAAGTGAACACGCAGACATAGACGAGAACGACGAAGATGAGCGGCAGGATGCAGTAAGTCACCTTCAGACCGAATATACCCTTGGCAGTCTGCTCGAGAGCGTTCGCGCCCTCCGCACCCGTGCGGAAGCCGAAGCCCTTGAGAATAAATCCGGTGAACGCGCTCATCAGACCGTTTATAGTCTTTTTGATGAGTGTATTGAAAGTCGAGATAACGCCCTCGCGGCGGCGTCCGGTTATCATCTCGTCAACATCCGTGACATCGGGCTGGATATTTGTCGCGGTGAAGCCGGGACCGGAGAAGCCGAAGTTATAGAGGATTATCGAAACAATGACGACCCAGAGCGGAGTGCTCTTGCCGATGAACAGGTTCATAATAAGTCCTGCCGCCATGAGCGGAGTCAGGAGCTTTCCGCACAGCTGCTTGCCCTTTTTCATCGTCAGCAGGTAGTTGACGGGGAAGCCCGACGCCTCAGCTGCGCCCGCGACCGTTTGCAGAGTGTTGAAATACCCAAAGCGCTGAGCACTGTATTTTATGAAATACTGGTTGGAGTTTGCATAGAAGCCCTTTGCCATGGTGTACATCGAGCTCAGGACGAAGTAGCGTCTAAATGCCTTGTTGCGGAAGACCTGCTTATATTCCTCAAGCAGCATCGTTGCGTTGAAGGGCGGCAGCTTCATGTCGAGCGAGCTCGGCTCCTTCGTGCATTTGAAGGTCACGAGCAGCGGCAGCGAGAACCACAGGCACAGCACCGCGCCGAAGAACATAAACTTCGGTCTTGAGGCGGCAGTCATCTCCATATCCGTAAAGCCGAGCGACAGCGACACGAGAAGGAACGACGAGACCATGCCGACGGAGTTCATTATATACTGAACGGAGTTATACTGCGTGCGCAGGGAATATTCGGGCGCGATAACGGGCAGCATCGCGACATGGGGCACGGTGACAAGGGTCAGAGCTGTGTTGTAGAGCATATAGGCGAGCATGTAGTAGATCATCGTCGCCGTCTTGTTGCCGGTCGCGGAGATGCCGAACGAGTTCCACAGACAGAAATATGTGACAGCTATCGGTATGACGCCCCAGAGCAGGTATCTTCTGTGCCTGCCGTATTTCGAGCGCGTGCGGTCGGTTATAATACCCATGACGGGGTCGGTTACGGCGTCCCAGATATGAGCCATGGCGATGACCATGCCCGCCTGATCGACGCTGAGCTTTTCGACCTCGGTCAAAAAGGACAGAAAATAGAGCGAGATGATGTATCCGCCGCCGCCGAAAAGTATGCTCGCGGCATTGTAGCCCACCATCGGACCTATCTTCTGAAAGAATGACGAAGCCTTTGATTCCTGTTTTCCCACAGTGTTCCCCTCTTTGCGTGTTTCTCAAATATCTATCCACTATAGATAATACTATAATTTTACAGTAAAACGCAGATTTGTCAATACAGTGTTGAAAAAGCCCTGCGGAGCAAAAAATATTTTTTGCCTCGGCACTGACAAAAAAGTTTTTATTGCGCTTTTTGTATCGATATTTCGTTACTGTTTATGTTTTTGAGCCCTTTTACAGCATTATTTTCGGCAAAATGCACAGACAAAAATACATACCCGAAAAAGCGCACAAAAAGGCGGGCGGACAGAGGCTCAAAATCTCTTTTACGTGCCTTGACTTTTGGCATTTTTTAGATTATTATAGGCTACAATGAATAATAGGGGAGTAAGCGCTTATGCTAAATAATACCGAAAAAACAATGGAAAAAATCGTCGCTCTGTGTAAAAACAGAGGCTTCATTTTCGCCGGCAGCGACATCTACGGCGGACTTGCGAACACCTGGGATTACGGTCCGCTCGGCGCGAGAATGAAGAACAACGTCAAGGACACCTGGCGCAAGAGATTCATTCAGGAGCGCAGAAACAGCTACGAGGTTGACGCAGACATTCTCATGCATCCGAAAGTCTGGGAGGCGAGCGGTCACATCGCCAGCTTCTCCGATCCCCTTCTCGACTGCAAGGAATGCAAGATGCGCCACAGAGCGGACACGCTCATCGAAAACTTCGACCCCGACGCGCACCCCGACAAGATGACGAAAGAGGAGATGTTTGAGTTCATCAAGGCTCATTCGATCCCCTGCCCCCACTGCGGCAAGCACAATTTCACGGACATCAGGGAATTCAACCTCATGTTCCAGACCTACCGCGGAGTCACAAACGACGCAAAGAGCATTATCTATCTGCGCCCCGAAAACGCGCAGGGTGAATATGTAAACTTCCTCAATGTCCAGCGCACGATGAGAGCGAAGCTGCCCTTCAGCATCGGTCAGATCGGCAAGGCGTTCAGAAATGAGATAACCCCCGGCAACTTCACCTTCAGAACGATAGAGTTTGAGCAGATGGAGTTCCAGACCTTCTGCAAGAAGGGTTCGGACAATGAGCTCTACGACTACTTCAAGCAGTTCGGCAGAAAATACTTCGAGGATCTCGGCATAGCTCCCGAGCATCTTCGCTTCCACGACCACGAGAAGCTCGCCCACTACGCGAAAGCCGCGTGCGACATCGAGTTCCTCTTCCCGTTCGGCTGGGGCGAGATAAACGGCACCCACAACAGAACGGACTTCGATTTGACGAGACATCAGGAATACAGCGGTCAGAAGATGGACTATCTCGATCCCGAAACAAACGAGAAGTTCATTCCCTATATTATAGAGTCCACCTACGGACTCGACAGAACCGTACTCGCGCTGCTCTGCGAAGCATATGACGAGGAAGTTATCGACGCAGAGAAGAACGACACCCGCGTGGTGCTCCATCTCTCCCCCGTCGTCGCGCCGTACAAGGCCGCGGTGCTTCCCCTCTCGAAGAAGCTTTCGGAAGAGGCTGTAAAGATTTGCGACGACCTTAGCCGCAAGTTCATGGTCGATTTCGACGAGACCGGCTCCATCGGCAAGCGTTACCGCCGTCAGGACGAGATCGGTACTCCGCTGTGCATCACCTATGACTTCGACTCCGTTGAGGATCACTGCGTGACGGTGCGCGACCGCGACACGATGAAGCAGGAGCGCATAGCCATAGATGAGCTTGAGGGCTACATCGCCTCGCGCATCGGGTTCTGATTTTCAACAGGTTTATAAAATCCAAAGGAGAGCGAAATATATGAAAGTAAATTTCACTGAGACTGTTCTCAGAGACGCGAACCAGTCGCTTATCGCGACCCGTATGCCCTTTGAGGATTTCGAGGCAATACTGCCCGAGCTTGACAAGGCGGGCTACTATTCGCTCGAGTGCTGGGGCGGCGCCACGTTTGACTCCTGCCTGCGCTATCTCAACGAAGATCCGTGGGAGCGCCTGCGCAAGATTCGCAAGGCGTGCCCGAACACCAAGCTGCAGATGCTCCTCAGAGGTCAGAACCTTCTGGGCTACAAGCATTATCCCGACGATGTCGTTCGCCTTTTTGTCAGAAAGAGCGTTGAAAACGGTATCGACATCATCCGCATATTCGACGCGCTCAACGACCTGAGAAACATTGAGACGGCTGTTGACGAGACCGTTAAGTGCGGCGCTCATGCATCGGGCACAATCTGCTACACCACAAGCCCTATTCACAACATCGAGAGCTACATCAGGCTCGCAAAGGATCTTGAGAGCATGGGCGTTCAGTCCGTATGCATCAAGGATATGGCGGGCATCATGGATCCTCAGACCGCATACGACCTTGTAAAGGGCATAAAGGATAACATAAGCCTCCCCGTTATCGTCCACACTCATTCGACCACGGGTCTCGGTCCTGTGACATTGCAGAAGGCTGTTGAAGCCGGCGCGGATGTTATCGACACCGCTATCTCCTGCTTCTCCAACGGCACATCTCAGCCGCCCACGGAGACCATGGCATATATCCTCGGGAAAGAGGGCTGCGAGGTTGCACTTGATACGGCGCAGCTCAAGAAAATCAACGATTTCTTCAAGCCCGTGCGCAACAAGGCGCTCAAGAGCGGTCTGCTCAACCCCGTCGTGCTGACCACTCAGACCGACGCGCTCAACTATCAGATTCCCGGCGGAATGCTCTCGAACCTTGTCGCTCAGCTCACCGCTCAGAACAAGCTCGACAAGCTCGATGAGGTTCTCGCAGAAACTCCGAGAGTCCGCGAAGACCTCGGTTATCCTCCGCTCGTCACCCCGATGAGCCAGATGGTCGGCGTTCAGGCGACCGCAAACGTGCTCGCGGGCGAGAGATACAAGAACATCTCCAAGGAAGTCAAGAACTATATCAAGGGCGAATACGGCAAGGCTCCCGGCAAGATAAACGAGGAGCTCCAGAAAAAGGTTCTCGGCGACGAAGAGCCGATAACCTGCCGCTACGCAGACCTGCTTGAGCCCGGTCTCCCCGCCGCGAGAGAGTATCTCGGCGACAGAGCCTCCTGCGATGAGGATGTTCTCTCTTATATAGCCTTCCCGACTCAGGCGGAAGCGTTCTTCGACAAGCGTGACGAGAAAAAGAAGAACACCTTCACATACAAGATTCAGAGACTCGACTGAGTTTCTGCAGAAAGGATAGGTTTTATCAATGTTTGATTTTGACATGAGCATGTCTCTGGGCGAAAAATTTATTTTCGCTCTTCAGGTCTCCCTCTTCGGAATACTTATGGTATTCATGCTGCTCATTATCCTTGCCGTGCTGATAATGATAATCTCCCGCGTCGTCAGACTCGGCGAGAATCTTGCAGGCAAGAAGGGCAAGAAGAATGCCGCTTCCGATGAACCCGCGCCCGTACAGCAGCCCGCTGCCGCAGCACCCCTGCCCGACTCACAGGGCTCGCTCGTGCTTGACGGAGTTGACGAGCCGACCGCTGCGGTCATTATGGCCATAGTCAGCGACGAAAGCGGCATACCGCTCAACAGATTGCTGTTCAAATCCATAAAGAAGAAAGAAGACTGATGCGGCTCGCCGCCGACAACTGAAAGGAACGATCACCATGAAATATGTTGTTACATTAAACGGCAAAAACTACGAGGTTGAGGTTGAGAAGACCGACGCCGTTATCACCGCTGTTACCGACGCCGCTCCCGCGGCTCCCGTTGCTGCCCCCGCCCCCGCGGCAGCTCCCGCCCCTGCCGCCGCTCCCGCAGCAGCCGCAGACGGTCAGAAGGTTCTCTCGCCCATGCCCGGCACGATACTGAGCGTCAATGTCTCGGCAGGCTCTGCCGTCAAGGCGGGCGACGTGCTCCTCATTCTTGAGGCTATGAAGATGGAAAACGAAATTGTCGCTCCCTGCGACGGTACAGTAAAGCAGCTCGCCGTCCAGAAGGGCTCGACCGTCGCTACGGACGAACTGCTCGCCGTAGTCGGCTAAGGGGGACAGCACATGGACATACTCACTATTCTTAAAGGCTTCTGGGAGAGCTCGGGTCTCGCCGTGCTCACCTGGAGAGAGGGCGTAATGATCCTCGTGTCGTTCGTCCTGCTCTATCTGGCTATCGCCAAAAAATTCGAGCCGCTGCTGCTGCTCCCCATCGCGTTCGGCATCCTGCTCGCAAACCTGCCCGGCGCAGGTCTTATGGATGACCCGACAGGTATCATCGACCCGATGAGTACAACGATACGGGAGGGCGCGCACTGGTATGACATCGGAATCCTGCGTCTTATCTACGCAGGCGTCAAGAGCAGTATCTTCCCGTGCCTCATCTTCATGGGCGTCGGCGCAATGACCGATTTCGGTCCCCTGCTCGCAAACCCGATGAGCCTGCTGCTCGGCGCAGCCGCACAGCTCGGTATCTATATCGCCTTCATTGTCGCCATTCTGCTCGGCTTTACTCCGCAGGAGGCCGCCGCCATCGGCATCATCGGCGGCGCAGACGGTCCGACGGCAATATTCCTCGCAACAAAGCTTGCAGCTCACCTGCTCGCTCCCATAGCCGTTGCAGCATATTCGTATATGGCTCTTATCCCCATCATTCAGCCCCCGATCATGAAGCTGCTCACCACGAAGAAAGAGCGCTCGGTCGAGATGAAGCAGCTCAGAAAGGTCAGCAAGACCGAGAAGATAATCTTCCCCGTCGTCGTGCTTGTTATCTGTGCTTTCATGCTCCCCTCGGTAGCTCCGCTTATCGGCATGTTCATGCTCGGCAACCTGTTCAGGGAGAGCGGCGTTGTTGAGAGACTCAGCGACACCGCGCAGAACGCTCTTACCAACATCGTCACGATACTGCTCGGCGTAACGGTCGGCGCAACGGCGAACGGTCAGACTTTCCTGTCAAAGCAGACCATTTTCATCATCCTGCTCGGTCTGCTCGCCTTCTGCTTCTCGACCGCAGGCGGCGTGCTTCTCGGCAAGCTCATGTATCTCATTACAAAGGGCAAGGTCAATCCCCTCATCGGCTCCGCAGGCGTCTCCGCCGTTCCCATGGCGGCGCGTGTTTCGCAGGTCGAGGGACGCAAGGCAAACCCGACGAACTTCCTGCTCATGCACGCAATGGGTCCGAATGTCGCGGGCGTTATCGGCTCGGCTGTTGCCGCCGGATTCCTGCTCCTGCTGTTCGGCTCGTAATCAAAAAAGATATAAAAAATCCGGCAGTCCTGTTTTTAATACAGAGCTGCCGGTATTTTTTATGTTCAGGCGGCGCGTTTTTGGGCGAGATGCCGTCCGAGGAAATATAAAACATAAACAAGAACTATGCGCAGCGGTTCGAATATGAGGGACGAATCGGGCATATTTTCGAGCATGGTTTTGCTGCTGAATAGCTTTTCGGCTATCAGCCCATACGCGGGATAGAGCGACGCGCAGTAGCCGTAAAGCAGCGGATAGACGACAATGAGAGAGAGTATCAGATAGCCGGAGAAGCCCAAGAGGAAGCTTCTGTCATTCAAGAAATAGCTCATCAAAAACGCGCCGACGAGCGAAAGCGAGATCCATATAATAGAGAGCACTATAGAGGCGGCAGTTATCTCCCCATGCTCGCCCTGCGGGTCGGCGGAATAGCTGAAGCCGAAAAAGCAGAAGTCAACGACCGCGCCAAAAATCGCCATCAGTATACCCAGCCACATCTCACGGTTGGTTATCTCTTTTTTCGTGCGTTTCTTTTTCATACCGAATTCTCCTTTCAATCCAATGGTAACAAAATCTTTTTCTGCTGTCAACATTTTTCTTTAATATTATATGTTTGTTTGTTTCTTTTTCACAATTCATTCATCAAATCCGCACACTTTTTAAATGTGTTGACTAAATCGCCGAAATTTAATATAATATAGAATTGTAGCAACCGGAGAGGAGGAAGAGTATGTCCGCACCTCTGGCGCAGAGAATGCGCCCACAGACTATCGACGATATCGTCGGTCAGAGGCATCTGCTCGGCGAAGATAAGCCGCTGAGAAATATTATACTTTCGGGCGAGCTGCCGAACATGGTCTTTTACGGTCCGTCCGGAGTCGGCAAAACGACACTCGCGAGCATCATCGCAAGGACGACCGACCGCCATCTCGTAAAATTAAACGGCACGACCGCTTCGACAGCCGACATAAAGGATGTTGTCGCGAAGCTCAACACCTTCGTCGCGCCCAACGGTATTCTGCTATATCTCGACGAAATTCAGTATTTTAATAAAAAGCAGCAGCAGACGCTGCTCGAATACATAGAAAACGGCGATATAACGCTCATAGCCTCGACCACCGAGAACCCGTATTTTTATATATACAACGCTATCCTCAGCCGCTCGACCGTGTTTGAATTCAAATTTGTCTCGGCCCCTGATGTCATTCCCGCCGTCAAGCGTGCATTTGATTATATAGGCACCGAGCGGCACGAGACATATGATACAGAGGACGGAGTGTTTGAGCACATTGCCAACGCCTGCGGCGGCGATGTGAGAAAGGCGATTAACTCCGTTGAGCTATGCGTGCTCTCCTCCCCTGCCGATGAAAACGGAGTTTGCAAGATAACTCTTCAGCGCGCACAGGAGCTGACCCAGCACAGCGCGATGCGATACGACCGCGAGGGCGACGAGCACTACGACATAATCTCCGCATATCAGAAATCGATGCGCGGCTCCGACCCGAACGCGGCGCTCCACTACCTGGCGCGGCTGCTCGAGGCGGGCGACCTTGTCAGCGCGTGCCGCAGGCTGATGGTCTGCGCGTGCGAGGATGTGGGGCTTGCGTATCCACAGATAATACCTATCGTGAAAGCCGCCGTTGACGCGGCGAATATGCTCGGACTGCCCGAGGCGCGGATACCGCTCGCGGATGCGGTAGTGCTCGTGGCGACAAGTCCGAAATCGAATTCCGCCTACAACGGGATCAATGCCGCGATGGCCGATGTGCAGAAAGGCCGCACGGGACCCGTTCCGAGACAAATGCAGAACGTCCACTGCGACGGCGAGGACAACCCTAACAAGGGACAGTTCTACATCTATCCGCACTCATACCGCAACCATTGGGCGCCGCAGCAGTATCTGCCGGACGCGATAAAGGACACGGTATACTATGAGTTCGGCGACAACCGCACCGAACGCACCGCCGGGGAATATTGGGAAAAGGTGAAAAAAGCAGTTCAAAAGTAACCCCTGCCGCTCTGCGGCGAAAGGAAGGATTCCCGTTTATGTTCATCCCCATTCTCTCCGTTGTGACTGCGATCTTTGCGACGCTCACGATTCTCCTGCGCCGCAAGGGAAGATCGTTCGAGGGCATGCTCTGCAAGTTTATTTCAAGCTTCGGCTTCATGTCCATGGCATTTATCGGCTTCTGCTATCGCATAGAGGAGGCTGACAAGCTCAATCACCCGTTTTATTTCTGCCTTGTGGCGTTCGGACTGCTGTTCGGACTCGGCGGCGATGTCCTGCTCGGCATAAAGGAGATCGCGCCGAAATACGAGAACAAGCTCATCGCGCTCGGAACTCTTTCGTTTCTCATCGGGCATTTCTTCTATCTCGCCTCCTTCTATAAGGCGGAGCCGACCTTTTCGATAATCCCGTACATAGCGGCGTTTGTCATAACCGCGATAATTGCCGTTATCATGAAGGCTATTAGGATGAAGCTCGACCGCAAGATGTATATTCTCTGCGTTTTCTATTTCTTCGCCATTGCGCTTTGCGCCTGCGTCTCGGGCTATATGCTCTATCTCACGCGCTCGCTGACATTCGTCGTGGCGACAATCGCTTCGGTGGTATTCGTGGTCAGCGACTCCGTGCTTGCATTCGTCTACTTCACGCCCGTGAAAAAGAAAAACCCGCTCGTCACAATAGAGCTCGCGACATATTACACCGGTCAGATTCTCATGGCGGCGACGGTGTATCTGATAAAATAAAACCAACATAACAGCAGGCGCAGCAGAACAAACTGCCGCGCCTGTTTCATTGAAATCGGAGAATCGCTATGATAAGAAAATTAGAAGAATCCGACCTGCCGCGCATTATGCAGATATGGCTCAGTGCAAACAAAGATGCTCACGGATTCATAAGAGAAAGCTACTGGGACGAAAATTTTGAAGCGGTGAAAGCCGCGCTCCCCTGCGCCGAAATTTATGTGCACAAAAACGCGGAAGCCGAACCCGACAGGTTCATCGGGCTCAACGGCGGACACATTGAGGGGCTGTTTGTGGACAAAGCCGCACGGAATCTTGGCATCGGAAAAGAACTGCTGGATTTTGCAAAAAATAACCACGCGCGGCTGACGCTCAACGTATATATAAAAAACTCCGGAGCCGTGAAGGTCTACCGCCGCGAGCAGTTTTCAATAGACTCGCACGGCATTGATGAAGAGACCGGGGAAGAAGATTATCTGATGAGTTGGAATAGCTAAAATAAAACAGCAATGATTTGCAAATTTGAATACTGATATGCAGTTACAAAAAAATGTAAAAAAACATTGACATTGGTCGCAGAAACCTATAAAGTTAAATTACAGGAATGATGCGAAAAGGAGAAGTACAATGAGAACCGCAGAAGAACAGTATCAGAAACAATTCAACGAAATACGTCAAAGATGGAAACGCGACCGCCGACGCAGGGCTTTAGGCATGCTTATAACAGGTGTTATTGGCGCCATTGCCGCGCTTATCTCTCACCTTTTCTTTAGCGCCGCAAAATACGAGCCATGGAACTACATCGTGGTTTTATGTGGTATCGCGCTTGTAATAGCAACACCTATAACAATATTCCGCATATTTATAAGACCGATAAGAGAAGAAGAAGCTGAAATTGCACATCTGAACAGAGTGTACGAAGAGCAGAGATTTATAAACAGAGAATAATGAAGCCAAATTTGCACACAAACTCAACTACTGTTGCAAAGCAGAAAGTTGCAATTTAGCAGACAAAGTTAGGCAACCAGAACAACACAAACACAAAAGCCCTCCCAAGCGGGAGAGCGGATTTGCTTTTTCGGCTTTTTATGCCTCTTTTTCTTCCTTTTGTCTCTTGATGACTTTCAGGCGCGAGAAATCCTCGCGTTCTTTTTCTTCAAGAGCTTCGGTAATATATTTTATCGTCGCGGTGAACTGCGGGATCATGATATTGTCGAGCGCGTTTGCGCGCTTCTGCGTTTTCTTTATCGCATCGGCGAGGCGGTAGACGCTGTTCTCTATCTCCGCGAGCTCTGCGGTCATACGCTTGACCTGCACGAAGCTCAGATAGGCTTCGTCGAGCTGTGAATTCGTTGAGTTGAGTCCGTAATACATATCGAGCTTCTCCTCGCCGAGAGTCACGACCGGCAGCTCAACGCCCATGACGCTGCGAAGATCTATATCGAGCGACTCATCGACCGGTATCGCCTGCGCGAACTCCGCGCACATGCCGAGCGTGACATTCGCGTGCTGGAGCGCAAGATAAGCCTTTGAATAGGTCTCGTCTATCTCCCGCTGTATCTTCGACGCCTTGTCTATGAGCTGCATCATCTCATGCACGAGTATATTTCTTTTGCGGTCGAGCAGATCATAGCCGAGCTTGGCGAGATCCAGCGACTTCTTCGTGCTCATCAGATTGCTTTTTGTCGGGAATACCTGTGCCATGACGCTCTCCCCCTTTCTTTACTGCTGTGCGGGCTTATAATGCTCCTTGAGGACATCCTCATCAACACGGTCAAGCTCGGATTCGGGCAGCATGGAAAGCAGCTCCCAGCCGAGGTCGAGCGTCTGGTCTATCGTCCTGTTCTCGTCGTAGCCCTGATTGATGAACCTCTCTTCAAACGCTCTGCCGAACTCCATGAGGCGCTTATCGGACGCGGAAAGCTCATCCTCGCCTATGACGGACGCGAGAGCCTTGGCATCCTGCACCTTGGCGTAGGACGCAAAGAGCTGGTTTGCGAGCATACTGTGGTCGGCGCGGGTGTAGCCCTCGCCGATGCCGTCTTTCATCAGACGCGACAGCGACGGCAGGACGCTGACGGGCGGATAGATGCCCTTGTAGTCGAGTCCCCTGTCAAGCACTATCTGACCCTCGGTTATATAGCCCGTGAGGTCGGGGATGGGGTGCGTGATATCGTCGTTGGGCATGGTGAGAATCGGTATCTGAGTGACCGAGCCTTTCTTGCCCTCGACTATTCCGGCACGCTCATAGAGCGACGCGAGGTCGGAATAGAGATAACCGGGGAATCCCTTTCTTCCGGGGATCTCGCCCTTTGACGAGCTGAACTCACGCAGAGCCTCGGCATATGAGGTCATATCGGTCAGGATAACGAGCGTCTGCTTGCCGAGGTCGAACGCGAGATACTCGGCGGCGGTCAGCGCGCAGCGGGGCGTGATGATACGCTCGATTATCGGGTCGTTCGAGAGGTTCATGAACATCGTGACGCGGCTCATGACGTTTGCGTTTTCAAACGAGGTGCGGAAATATTCGGCGACATCGTTCTTGACGCCCATGGCGGCGAAAACTATTGCAAAATCGTCGCCGTCGGCAACATTTGCCTGGCGCACTATCTGAACGGCGAGCTCGTTATGCTTCATGCCGGAGCCTGAGAATATCGGGAGCTTCTGACCTCTGATAAGCGTTGCGAGCGCGTCTATGGAGGATATGCCGGTATTTATATAATTTCGCGGATAAACACGCGAAACAGGGTTGATGGGCGAGCCGTTGACATCGCGGCGGCACTCGGGGTATATCTCACCCAGGCCGTCTATCGGTCTGCCGAGACCGTCGAACACTCTGCCGAGTATCTCGGGCGACAGCGGCATCTCCATGGGTCTGCCGGAGAGCACGGTGGTGCTGTTGTTCATCGATATTCCGCGAGTGCCCTCAAAGACCTGAATGACCACAAGCTCGCCGTCTATTTTGACTATACGACCCGCACGCGAGGTGCCGTCTTCAAGCCTGAGTTCGACCATTTCCTCATAGCTCGCGCCCTTGACGCCGTCAAGCACGACGAGCGAACCGTTTATTTGATTTAAACCGATGTGTTCAAAAATCATAGCTGTTTAAATCCTTCCTTGCCTTCAGAATAAGCGGACTCAGCGCAGCAGCGGAGCGAGCGCCTTGTCTATCTCAGTGCGGTAATCGTCAAACATATCGAGTCTGTCGTTGGGCACATCGTATTTTATCTTGACGAGCTTATCGAACAGACCGAGCTTCGTTATCTTCGAGATCGGCACCTGCTTTGCAACGACCTCGCGGCACCGGTGATAGAGATAGAGGATTATTTCCATCATCTTCATCTGCTTCGCGAGCGGAACATAGGTGTCCTCCTTGTGGAAGGCGTTCTGCTGCAGGAAGCCGACTCTTATAACTCTTGCAATCTCAATGACAAGCTTCTGATCGTCGGGCAGAACATCCGCGCCGATAAGCTTGACTATCTCCATAAGGCTGTTCTCCTCGAGCAATATGGAGCACAGCTCATCACGGTAGTTCATGAACTCCGGACCCGCGTTGTCATAGTACCATGCGGACAGGTCATTGACATATTCGGAATAGCTCGTATTCCAGTTTATCGCGGGATAGTGACGCGCATAGGCGAGCGACTTATCGAGCGCCCAGAAGCAGCGGGTGAAGCGCTTCGTATTCTGGGTAACAGGCTCGGAGAAGTCGGAGCCCTGCGGCGAAACAGCGCCGATTATCGTTATCGAGCCCTCGGTGCCGTTCAGATTTTTAACATAGCCTGCACGCTCATAGAACTCGGAAAGTCTTGAGGGCAGGTAAGCGGGGAATCCCTCATCGGCGGGCATCTCTTCAAGGCGTCCTGATATCTCACGCAGAGCCTCAGCCCAACGGGAGGTTGAGTCCGCCATGATAGCCGTGTGATAGCCCATGTCGCGGTAATATTCGGCAAGGGTGATGCCGGTGTATATTGAAGCTTCACGTGCGGCGACGGGCATATTCGAGGTGTTCGCTATGAGCACCGTCCTGTCCGTCAGAGGCTTGCCTGTACGCGGGTCGGATATCTCGCCGAACTCCTTAAGAGCCTGGGTCATCTCGTTGCCGCGCTCGCCGCAGCCGACATAGATAATAATATCCGCGTCGCACCACTTTGCAAGCTGATGCTGAGTCATTGTTTTGCCCGTTCCGAATCCGCCGGGGATAGCCGCCGCGCCGCCCTTTGCTATCGGGAAGAGCGTATCTATGACACGCTGACCGGTTATCAGCGGACGCTGCGCAGGCAGTCTGCGATTGACGGGACGCGGGATACGGATAGGCCAGCGCTGGCAGAGCGTCAGCTCATGGTCGTTCCCCTTCCTGTCCCTGAGGGTAACGATAGTATCGTTTATCTTATATTTTCCGTCGGGCTTGACATCGACAACTTCGCCCTCAAGTCCGGGCGAAACCATAAATTTATGCTTGACGACGGGAGTCTCCGGGCATTCGCCGTAGATGTCGCCGCCCTTGAGCTTATCGCCGGGCTTGACGAGCATATTGACCTGCCACTCGCGCTCCTCGTCGAGTGCGCTCTCGGCGCAGCCCTTTGATATGAATGCGCCGTTGTGCTCGGCGATAGCCGAAAGCGGGCGCTCGATTCCGTCAAATATATTTCTGATTATTCCGGGGCCGAGGGTGGCGAACATTGCGCCGCCGGTAGCATAGACCGGCTCGCCGGGCTTGAGCCCGGTCGTCTCCTCATAGACCTGAATGGTGGTGAGATCCCTGTCAAGGCGTATGACTTCACCGACAAGCCGCTTCTCGCCGACGTAGACCATCTCCATCATGCTCAGCCCCGTCTCGCCCTTTATCGTAACGACGGGTCCGTTTATTCCGTATATAACATTATTCTCGGACAAGCCGTTCACCTCCGACCGTTAAAGTATTACTGACATTCCCGAATTTTCGAGGAACCACTCGCGCTGCGCCTCAAGGCGCGTGTCGAGCGTATCGTCAGCTACGGTGCTGCCGCCGGCAACTCCGGCGCGGCATCCGCCAATGGTTATTCCGTCGCTGCTCTCGACCTTGCAGTCCCTGCCGAAAGCCTTTTTTATATCATCCGCAAAGCGCATATCATCGGGGCGGACACAGACGGTCACATCCCCCTGCGGAAAAGCCGCTGCAAAGCCTGCCGCGCTCCTCCTGAGAAAATCCGCGTAGGCGTCAGACCCTGTAAAGGCAATAAGCTTGTCACGCGCCTGCGCAAAAACCTCGTCCGTAATGGTGCTGCGTTTGTCAGTCAAACGGGCGCGTTGACGGGTTCTCTCGTTGGCGACGGTTCGGTTGAACTCCTGCTCCTTGAGCATACGCTCGCGTTCTATTTTCGCCTGAGCCCGGGAGTGCGCCTTCGTCTTTGCCTTTTCAAGCCCGCTTTCTACCGTTTCGCGGGTCTTGCGGGTCATCTCCTCGTGGCGCTCCTCGGCGTCCTTGGTTATGGCATCAAAAAACTTTGCGGCTCTTTCTTCCTGATTGAGCATTGGTTAAACACCTCAAATCTTTATGCCGATAGTGTCGCGCACATAACGTGCGATGGAGTCGCTCCCCTGCGAACCGTGGCGGTCGGGAATCTCGACTATCAGCGGCTTATCGTAGCTGCGCTTTGTCTGCGTTATAAAGTCGCCGCACAGCTCGCACAGCGGGCGCGTGATGAGAATGATGCCGACCTCTTCATCGGCGAGGCAGCGGTTTATCGCATCCTCGACCGACTGAGCGTCGTGCGCAAGCTCGCCGTCGATACCCGCAAGGCGCATTCCGACAAGCGTATCGGCATTGTCGCTTATCAAATAAAAACGCATAGCTTCCGTTCCTTTCAACGCAGCGTAAAGTTATATCGCTTTACGCTGCCGTTCTTCTGCCCTGCGGGCGTCAGACCTTGTTGAGGATAAGTATGGAGATAACAACACCGTAAAGAGCTATCGACTCACCGAGGGCAACGAAGATAAGCGCTTTACCGAACGCCTTGGGATCCTCGCTCGTTGCGGCGATAGCTGCGGGAGCGCCGGCGGCAACTGCGATACCGCCGCCGATGCCGGCAAGACCGGTAACAAGACCTGCGGCAAGAAGTCCGAGACCCTTGGAATTGTCGGAAGAAGATGCAGTCTGCGTGCTCTCAGTCTCCGAAACGGCAGTCTGAGAGGCGGCGGTATCGGCTGCCGCAGTCTTATCCTCGCTGCCGGTTGCAAAAGCACCCATAGCGCAGCCCGCGACGAGCAGAACCATAACGGCGAAGGTCGCCGCGTTCATGCGAAGGCTCTTTCTGATGCTCTGACCCTCAGAGTGCTTCTTCATTGCGTACACGACGGATGCGAGAAGCACCGCCGCGGGAACTACGATCATAACGGAATAAAAAAGAGTTGTCATTTTACTTTACCTCCGATTAGTCTTTATTGGCTAAAGCCTTTTTGGCCTTTTTACCGGCAATTTTGGTTTTCAGATTCGTCTGAGCCTGCTCGAGCTTCGCGGGCGTGAAAGCCCTGCCGCCGCCCTCATAGAAGCGGCTGAACATCTCGTAGAACTCAAGACGCAAGCCCTGAATGCCCGAAAGCAGACCTTCAAGGGCAATAACGACAATGTTGCCTATGATGATAACGGGGATGTTGCTGCCGTCACCGCCGAGGGTGAAGACGACCATCATCATACTGGCGTGGACTATAACAAACGCGCCGACACGAAGGAAGGACACGGTGTTGCTGAAATAGGACAGGACATATTCGATAAGCTCGAACAGATTCTGGAGCAGGAAGTCAACGATACTGTCGGGCTTCCAGTCCGGATGCTTGTCTATAATGCCTATCGGTATCTCTTTGATATAGAGCAACACGGCGCAGACGCCCATGACGCTGAACAGCACGCCGTTCGGGAGAACCCGGGGACCGTTCATAAACGCTACGCAGAACGCAACGCCCGCGAGGTAGAACAGTATGCCGACGAGTCCGTTGTTGCTGAATATCGCCTCGCCTATCTTCTTATGCTTGAGGCAGGATATTACATTCAGGAGCATCGCGGTCACAACAAGGACAACGCCTATGCCGATAGCGACTATCAGAACGGTGTTTATCGAATCCATGACGCTCAGCGGCTTTGACGCCATGCCAAGCGCATGATAGACGGGGTCGAGCATATCCTCATATCCGAACACCGAGCCGAACACAAAGCCGAACACCGCGCTCGAAAGACCGCACGGGATAAGTATGCGTGCAAGGGGCATCTTCTTGATCTTCCAGCCGAGGATACCGAGCAGGAAGAGCACAAGTCCCTGACCGAGATCGCCGAACATGATGCCGAACAGCAGCGTATAGGTTATCGCGACGAAGCCCGTGACATCGATATCCGAATATGACGGCAGACCGTACATATCGACGAAATATTCATAGGGCTTGAATATCGCGGGGTTCCTGAGCTTAACAGGCGGAGTCTTTCCGGGACTCTTGTCGGGGTCGTTCTCCTCGACCTCGACATTCTCTATTGCCTCCGCCTTCTTCTCGAAGTCCTTCGAATCGTGCGCGAGCACCCAGCCGACATAGAAGAAATACTTGTTGTGGCACGCGGCATAGCGGCGCATCTCAAAGACTGTATTGAGATCAACGAGCTTCGTATATATCTCGTTGCAGCGTTTGCGGTTCTCCTTCCAAAGTGCCGCGGCGCGCTCATCGAGCTGCTTTAAATCGCCCTCGATTATCTCGATATTGCTCTTGAGCTGGTCTATGACCTGCTCAACGGTACCGACTGCCGACGGAATCTGGAGACGCTCGAAATTGAGCCCTGCAAACACGCTGTCAACCTCATCGACGCGCTCCCTCGGTGCGCAGTAGACGCCCCAGTAATCGGTGGCGTCTGTCGAGCACGGGATGAAAAGCACATAGGGGTCGTCGTCATAGGCGACGAGCTTTTCGTAGCTCTCCTTGGGCATATGACCGAATCGGGTCTTGATGAACTTGCAGTTGAACAGCTCATCGAGTCCGACATCGAAGCCCGTGAAATGTTCGTACTTTGCAATACCGTTTCGGCACTGCTCAAGCTGATCCTCAAGTGAAGTATACTCATCGTGCATCGCAGACAATTTTTCGTCAAGCTCGTCGATGTATGCGCTGGTCTTATCGTCAAGCTGAATCTCGCGTGAGCGATCGCCGACTATGGTCGGGTCGGGCGCGGAATCATTCTCGCGGATAAGCTCCTCTATTTTTTGCAGCATCGGCGCATACGGGTTTTCCTCGCTGAGCGTCGAATAACCCATCGACGCAGACATATACTGCGTTGCCTGTTCGGGATGAAACGATCCGTCCAAGCAGCAGGTTGAAATGAACTTGTTGAGCCGGTCGAGCGGACCCGTGACTTTAACAAGCTTCATTTTTGCAACTGCCAAGGTTTATCACCGTCCTTTTAAACTCTTAAAAGCTGTCAGTCGCCCACGCCGATAAGAAGTCGGCTTATTTCTTCGGGCGGAATATTATATCTTATACCCTCAATAATGTGGGTCAGATTTTCTGCTTCATTCTCCGCGAGCACCACATAGCTCATCATCACGATGCTCGGGAAGGTCGAAAACCGCACAAGCCCCTTCGCACGGTCATATCTGAGCTTTGCGCTCACCTGCTCAACCGATTGGTCGCCCCGCTCGGCAAATGCGGCATACGCCGTGCCTTTGAGCGTTTGGAGAGCCTTTTCGGCATCCGGCGCTTCCATAAATCCTGTCAGTGCCTTCTCGTCGAGCGTTCCGCCGGGCATCAGCATCGTGACAAGCACGCTCTGCGGCATATTGGTAAGCCGCTTGAGCCTGTAGAGGGAGACTATATTTTCGGCATCCGTGTCGAATGCGTGCATCGCGTCAAGCTCCCTGCGTTCCTTGCCTCTGTAGTTCTTTTTGATGAGTGCCTCCGCCTGCGAGCGGAGATATTTGTTGAGTGCCAGCTCCATGGCGAAATAATCGGGTCTGCCGTCGGTACCGACGGAGGCGAACGGGGCAAGAACCGCCTTATACGGCGAGCCCTCGACCGCCGCCAAAAGCAGCTCGACATCCGTCGCAGTCTCAAGTGCTGCGGCGTTGAGCTCCGAGTGGCGCACGAAGAAATCGGGCACTTTGGCGAGATTCTTCTCCGGGTGACGGCTGTTGAGATAGCGCACCGAGTGGAGCAGCATATCAACATCGCTGAGCGTCACGAAGTATTTATAGAAGCCGTCGCCGATGGATTTTTCATATCTGCACAGGGAGGCAAAGTTGTTTGAGAGATGCTCTCTGAGCAGTATCTCTATCTGCCAGCGTCTGAGCGAGCCCATTGTCACGCCCTCGAACGCATCGGCATAGGCGGTATGAGCTTTCAGATAAGCCGCCGCCTCGTTGACGGAGCGGCAGGCGAGCAAATCGGTATAGTTCTGCGCGGTCAGGCGTTTGCCGTACATAGCACGAGCCTTTGCGAGCACTGCGTTTGCGGCGGACGAAACTGTCATACGGCACACTTCCTTTCAAAAGATCTGTCAGTCAGTCGGCGTTCACAGCTCTGTCCGCGAGCTCCTGCGCCCACTTTGCGCGGTTCTCCTCACTCTGCCTGTCGAGCAAATCAGAGACTGTCTGAGCCTTTTTCTCTATCTCGTCAAGAGCCGCTTTCAGCTTCGCGTCATATTCGGAGGCTGTCTTTGCGACCTCGCTGTCGGCGCGTGCCTGCTCCTCGGACTGAATCTTCTTCGTCTGCTCGGCAAGCTCGGAATCCGCCTTGTCGAAGAACTCCTGCTCCTCCATTGTGCGCTTTCGTGCACGCTTGTCCATATCGACTATGGTTTTAATGATGCTTTCCATAACTGCACCTCTTCTATCCGGTTTCGGTATACTTATTTATATATACCGTTTCCGCTTCTTTCAGCTACTAAATTATAGCACCAACAAAGCAAAAGACAATATGCAAAAATGATAAACAATCTTCATTTTTCAAATTATTTTTGTACCGAGATACAAAAAATTAACAAAAATAACAAGGTTATAATAAAAAGTGCCGCAGTAAAAATTTACCGCAGCATTTATTATGTTGTGTCGTTGTCAGCTATTTGCCCGCAAGAGCATTGGCGTAAAATGCATTGCGGGGCTGTCGCATTCAGATGCGAAAGCCCCAACGAATTGATTTTACTTTTTGATTATCTTGTCCTCTACGAACATTCTTACCTTCTCGACAATGAGCGCACCGAGAGCAAAGGTGCGGGTGCGATAGATCTTCAGGAACTTCTGACCCGCTTCGGTCTTGAACGCCCACAGTGCCCAGCTCGGGACGGGCTTATCTACCCTGCCCTTGTACTGAAGCTCAAACGCCTGAGAATAGGTCACGCCGCCGCTGCCCTTCATCTGGAAGCGGATGTAGCAGCCGAGATCCTTTTCATAGTCGTTGAGGTCGATGGTGTTGCCCGTGGCGATAACCTTGCCGTCTGCTATCCACTCGATGACTTGGCAGTCGCGGGTAGGATCGGTTGCGACGGTTATCGTGTTTGCCTTCTGATCGACCTTGATATCGGTCACGAGCGGCACATTGCCATCGCCCTCAAACTCGCCGACTCTGTCGGTTGTTTTATAATATCTGCTTGCGGCAAAGAAGTTGCCGTCCTTCATCGCCTTTTTGACATTTTCTTCATTGTTCTCCGGCAGGACAAAGAGCTCGAACGATCTGCCGACCTCGTTGAGCTTCTCCGAATCGTCATCGGCAAATGCCCAGATATTTCTGCCTGTCGGAATAACGACCTGAAGCAGCTCATCCCAGAGATCGCGGTCGGCGCGGGTAACGTTGTCGGTGTTGTTGACTATCTCCATGCCGAGGCAGCTCGGGCAGTCGATAAATATGCCCGCGAAATAGGCTATATAGACCTTCCAGTGCGAGCGCTGCGGAAAATTGTTTGAATCGACCCAGTCGCCGACATGGTTGAGCACGGAATATCCGCCCGCCTTTTCAATTTCCTCGGGCGCGGTTCTGTAATCGTTTTCGATTCCCCACTCGCCCTGACCGTAGGTGGTGAAATATCCGTTGACATGGGTCTTCGAGATAACAGCCATATTGCATTCAATTCCGCCGCGTATATCGGTCATACCTCTGCCGCCGCGGTCAAGTCCCTTAGTGATGCGCTCGTAGTTCTCCTCGCTCATCGGATAGACTTTTCTGAACTTGTTGAATATGCCGTTTGTTTTCCTCTCGCTCGTCCAACCGTTTGTGATAACGCCGTGGTCGGTCATTGCAAGGATATCGTAGCCCGCCTTGTAATATTCCTCGACCATCTCGTCGAGCGTCGGGTCGCCGTCGCTCGCGTCGCAGTGGGCGTGGAGGTTTGCCTTGTAGGTTTTCCATGTGCTCCAGTCAACCTGCTCATATGGGCTGATTATTGTATAATCCGTCTCCTGCGAGCCGAGTGCAAACGCCGCAGGAAAAGCGGTGAACAGCATCACAACAACCAGCGCGGCCGACAGAACGCGCTTGAAGTTCTTCTTCATTTTATATTCTCCTTAAATTAATATGCGTCAAAGAAATGATCGAAAACACTGTAGCCGAGGAAGAAATACTTGAACACCCAAACGATGGGATTGAACTTGAAATAAGTCCAGTCGAGTATGGTGACGGTGGCGCGCAGGACGGTCGAGAGGTCGTGAGTCCTCGGAACCTTGACCGCGCCGAAATCCTCGCCGTTTCTTCTGATAACGAAGGGCTGAGAATAGCAGATGCCGTTGTCGCCCGTGATATAGAATCTGACATAGAGATAGGGCGTATCGAGCAGCTCGTCGGCGTGAAGGTCAAGGGTCGCCTTGCCGCTGTCTATATCAGTCTCACGCTTGATAACATTGCAGTTCGAGACCCATGTTATCGAATTGAAGTTCGTGCCCTCGATGCTTATCGTGTCGTTTTCATCGTCAACGGTCACGCGGGTAACGCACGGCGTGTCGTCGCGCAAGTACGCCTCGGTATCATAGACCTCATCCTCGTCAAAGCCGGGTATCTCCTCCATGCCGTTGAGCTCAACGCCGTTTGAATAATGTGATACCGCGAAGCACCAGCCGTTTTCCATGCCCTTGCGGACATTTTCATTGTTAAGCTCCGGCAGAACCATCATTGTATATGCGTCGTTTATCGAGCGGACGTCGTGGGAATCCGAGAACGCGAAGCCCCACGGGACAACACCGTTCGGTATCGTTTTCTGGAGTATCTGGTCATAAAGTATGCGGTCGCAGCGGGTGTGCGCGTCGGTTGCGCTGTTGATGCCCATGCCGACGCTTGAGCCCTTGTTGTCAAGGAAGATGCGCGCAAACTTGTTGGCATAATAATCATCGACCTTCTGACCGACATGATCCGCGCTGTCCTTTTCGGGGTATACATACTCGCCGACATGGGAGAGCATGGATATTCCCCCGTTGCGCTTGACGCCCTTTGACGGAGTTTCATAGTCGCCGTAAACACCGGCAAGGCCCTGCCCGTAGTCGGCATAATAGCCGGTCAGATGGCAGTCGCACTTCGGGGTCGCCATATTGAGTTCTATGCCTAGCGGGACATCGAGCATACCGTTTTTGTGGGTTCTCGTCTGCGATGCGACAGTGCCGGTCGTATAGGCTTCGTATTCCTCCTCGGTCAGCGGGTATATGGGCGCGAGCTTCGTGCGCTCATATTTGACGAGTCTTATCAGCGGCACGAGCTGGGGCTTCTTGTTCCAGCCCCTGTTTATCGTGCCGTGATCGGTGAGAGCCAGGATATCGTAGTTAAGGTCATAGTGCCTCTCAACGACCTCGTGGATGGGCAGATAGCCGTCGCTCGCGTTGCTCTGGGTATGCAGCTGAGCCTTGTATATTCCCCAGCTGTCCCAATCGACATCCCCGTAGGGGTCGGTTATCTCATAGCTTATCTGCGTCGGGACAGCCTCGTCCCCCTGCGCAAAGGCGCAGAAAGCGAGCGAGGGCGCCGCGACAAGCAGACAGAGCAGGAGCGAAACAGTACGCTTAAACATTGTCATTCCTCCCTATACAAAAATTTTTATTCCGTAATATATTTTAAAGCATTCGTTGCATTAAGTCAACAAAATTAACATAAATTTTTTAGCGAAACGGCAATTTTTATACATATTTCCGCCACGCTTTTCGTGTTTTCCCCATATGTTTGTTCAAATTGACATTTTTAGATGAATTTCGTTGACAAGTTTTGCATATTTTGATATACTCATTTTCGAGGTTGACCGAGCGGAATTATTCCGCAAAGTCCGCCGGAGAAAGAAAATAAAAAATCGAAAAAAGAAGAAAGGAAAAGACAATGAAAAGAAAACTTATCTCCGCCGTTGCGCTCATCATGTGCGCAACAATGCTCCTCTTCTGCGGCTGCAAGTCGAAGAAGAGCGACGATGACACAACAGCTCCCTCCGAGAGCGGCGCAGCAGTCGATGCAGTCACCGACGAGAGCACCACAGAGTCCTCGTCCGAAGAGACGACGGTGCCCGAGACGAAGGAGTCCACTACCAACTCCGTCAAGAAGGTTGCGGACAGCACGAAGAAAACCAGCACAGTCAACAACACCACCCCCTCGGTCAAAAAGGCTGAATGGAAGAGTGCCGGCAAATACACCTGCGGCAAGAACCTCGCGGCAGGCGAATACTATGTGGTTCCCGATTCAAAGAGCTGCTCGCTCGTAATCACCGACGGCAAGCACTTCGGCGAAGACGAGATAGTTGAATTTGATATTCTCCCTTACGGTCTGTTCGTCACAATGAAAACCGGATATACACTTGAACTCAAGAACGGCAAGTTCATCTCCGCCGCAGATGTTGAGAAAATGAGCGGCACGAACGGTAAATATGCGGTCGGCTCATACAGAGTCGGCGTGGATATTCCCGCAGGCGAGCATGTTATAGGCAACGCAAAGAGCGTCAATGCCATAATTCTCTCAACAACCGACTATTTTGACGAGGACGCCGAAATGACTCTTCTTCTCGGCGAATATCCCGCATATGTCTCCCTGCAGAGCGGTCAGCGCGTGATGTTCTCTGAGGAAACAATCGTTGATATCGGCACTCCCGCGGCGAACAGCGACGGAAGCTTTAACAGCGGAATGTACAAGGTCGGAAAGGACATAAAGCCCGGTAAGTACACCCTCGCACCCGCCGCCAAGGAAAATGCATATGTGGTTTATTACGATCTGGGATATATCGAGTTCTCCGTTGCCGATTCGGGCGAGAATCTCACGGAAAGCAAAACGATAGAGCTTGAGAGCGGACGCTATATCGAGATAGACGGCTTCAAGCTTGTTCCGTATGTCGAGCCCGAAACTCCCGCAACGCCCGAGACTCCCGCAACGCCCGAGACTCCCGCAACGCCCGAGACTCCCGCAACGCCCGAAACTCCCGCAGAAAGCTGAACAAAAAACTAACCTGACGAAGAGTCGCAGAAAATGCGGCTCTTCCTTTTTTGCCCGTGTTGACTTGAATGTTCAGGTTTGGTATACTTAATGGGGCGGACAAGCCCGAAATAATCTTAAAGGAAAGGAAAAAAGAGATGAAAAAGCTTATATCTGTCTTACTCTGCATGGCTGTTCTCGCCGGTGTTCTGGCGTTTGCAGGGTGTAAAAACGACAAGGACAATAAGGATACGACAGCAGCCTCGGCTCAAGCCGACACCACCGCCGATGCCGTTGACACGACTGAGTCCTCTGCGGACAGCACTGCGGCGGAAAGCACCACAGTTAAGGAAACAAAACCGACAAGCAGACCCACTCAGACCGTTCCCGCAGAGGCTACGACCGCCGCGCAGGTCGTCACTCTCCCGACTTCAAGCTCGACCGAAAAGCCCGATGAAGGCAGCTCCACGGGGTGGAACGGCGCGGGCAACTACAAATGCGGAAGCGAAAGCGGAAAGCTCACCCCCGGCGAATATTATATCGTCAAGACCTCATCGACCTACTCCGTGCTGCTCTGGAACGGAAAGACCAAGGACGAGAGCGGCACTCCCCTCGCCTATGAAATAACGATAGACGGCGCACATACGCTCGTCACCCTTGAGAGCGGCTACGAATTATACATCAGCGGCTGCAAATTCATCAACGCCTCCAGCGAGCATCCCAAGGCGGTTGACGGCAAATATGCTCCCGGCACATACAAAATAGGCAGAGACATTCAGAAGAGCGAATACATAATCAAGAAAACCTCCGGCGCATACGGCGGACTCAGCTTCAAAAAGAGCGTTGACCCCTATGTTCAGAATGTCGCAAACGACTTCAAGATGGTCGATGTCCCCGTCTATTACACCGTGTCACAGGACGGATATGTCAACATAACGGGCTGCGAGCTCTATGACGCCGCTTCTCACGACATGGCTTCAATAGGCTGCGACGGCACGACTCCCGCAATGTACAAGGTCGGCAAGGACATAAAGGCGGGCACATATACGATAACCCCGGACGGCAGCGGAAAGAGCTACTATGCGGTCTACAAAAATTCGACGGGCGCCACGGACTCCGCAAGAATCGCCGAGACGCTCATAACCAAGGCTACGAATGTCGCTGTCAGCGACGGCGAATATATCTGGTTCTACAAGGCTTCGATGAAATACCGTCAGAATCCTAATTCGGGACTCGACTTTGACGCGACCGTGGCATCGTAACGGGTGGAAACATTTAAAAGCGCAACGAAAATTCAATCGAAAAGCAAAGGGACATCGGAAAAAGCTTCGATGTCCCTTTCTCTTTTGCCTCAGTCGGGATAACCGTTTTGCGACAAATCCAACGCGGACGGCACCATGCACCGATCATATGCCCCGATAAATCCACGATAATTTGATAATTTATTAAAAAATTCCCCGCACCTTTTTCGGCGCGGGGAATTTTTATCTGATATAGGGCAGCGGATTGACCGTGCTGCCGTTTATGATTATCTCGAAGTGGAGATGCGGTCCCGTGACATTGCCGGTGCTGCCGACTCGCGCTATTGCCTGTCCTGCGCTGACGGTCTGTCCGACGCTGACGGAAATGGAGCCTGCGAGGCAGTGGGCATATCTTGTCTTGACTCCGCCGCCGTGGTTTATAACAACGCAGTGACCGTAGCCCGAATTGCTCCGGCGCACGCTCTCGACCGTACCGTCGAGGGACGCGACTATGACCGCTCCGGTCGAGCCACCGCCGGGCAGGGTGAGATCAACGCCGGTGTGGAAGTCGCTGTAGCCGCGCAGCGTTCTCCAGCCGTAAGGCGAGCTGACAAAGGTACACGCAGGTGCGGGCCACACGAAGCCGCGCCCGGAGACCTTAACGCTGTAGCTTCCGCCGCTGCTGCTGCTGACACGAGTCGATTTTGTTCCGACAAGCACCTTTTCGTTGACGGGCTCTTTCGTTCTGACGCGGGAAACCTCCTGCGAGGTCACGCGCTGACCGTCAATATATGTCACAAGCTCGGTTATCGTCTCCTCGCCCTTTTCGCCCTTGCGCGTGACGCGGGTAGTGCCCTTGAACATCGATGCGTCGTTGGTCTTTTCGGTCTCATAATCGACCTCGACCGTTCTCGTCTCGGTTTTCATAACCTTGACGCGGATATAATTGACCTCATTTGAGACGGTCAGCTGATCGCCCGAGTGGATATATTCACCCATATCGGGGTTCAGCTCCATAAGCTGCTTCTCGGTCAGCCCGTTTGCGATTGCTATGCCGTATACGGTGTCGCCGTCCTTGACGGTGTAGGTCTTTTTCGCCTGCTTGGTCTGCTCAAGCTGCTTTTTAAGCTTCGAGGCGTCCCACATGGTCTTTGGGTCGTCGGGATAAAGTCCCTGAACATACTCGACCTTCTCGACAAAATCGACAAAGCTGTTGCTGTCTGCGACCTGATTCTTTTCAAGAATGGCGTTGAACACGCTCGTTGCATCAGTCTCGTTCTTGACGGAGCAGACAAATTCGTCATCGATATAAATTCCGCAGGCATTCGTGACATTGCTCTCAGAGTTTTCGATTATTCTGTCGCAGAGTATCGAGGAATCGACAAGCTCGTTGATGTTGACGAGCGAAAGCTCATAGGTCGGATCCTCAAGGTCTGCGGAGGAATCCGTCTTCGTGGTGGTCATTCTCGCCTTTGCGGCACTCTGCGCCTCGTTATACACCGACTCGTCGGAGATATAGCCGAGCTCCTTGCTGTCATAGCTGACCTTGAGAGCGAATGTGACGCTGCTCCAGTAGTTGACGGTCAGCACAAACGCCAGCACTGCGGCGACGGGCAGAGCAAAATTCGCAATGGTTCTGAACATCTGCATATGAGTGGTAAACGCCTTTTTCACATAGTGACCGAGAATCGGGAACAGCGTTTTCGGCTCGTGCCGGCTCTGCCGGAGATAATACATAGCTGAGTGCACATCGCGCCTGAAATCCCTGACCTGCTCAACGAATGTATGAGAAATCAGGTGGATAAACTTCTTGAATCCGAGCCAGATGAAGCGGAAAAAGTACTTCAAAAATCCGACTATATTTCTGCCGAGCTTCTTCGGCTTCGCGAGAAGCTTCTTAAAGCCCGTACCCGCAGCAAGTCCGAGTGCCGCGATATAAGAATAAAGCACGGCTCCGGCATCGCCCCTGCGAGCCTTTTCTTTTTTCTCTGCGGGCTTTTCCTCCGCAGTCTCCTGCACCTCGGGCTGCGCCGCAGCGTCGGTATCCGGCTCTATTTCGTCCGCCCCTATCATCACGTTTTCGCTAACCTGCTCGTCCTCGTCCGCCGCGCCGCCCGCTTTCTTCATGGCGGCTTTGGTGCGCCTGTCGAGAGTCTCCTCATATGTTGCGAGGATATCGTCATAATCGCTGTCAACGTCTATCTTTTCAAAAAGCTCCGAATACTTTTCGGCTTCATTTATTCTGTTTTTAAGCTCGTTGCCGTCCTTTGCGGGCAACTCTGAGCTGTGCAAATCAGGATCGGCAATATTGCCCTTTTTCTTCCCCGACATTGCTTCGCCCCCTTAAAAAGATTACAAAATGATTACAAATATTATAACGCCGTCGGGCAGGCATTACAAGTCTTGTTGAGAAATATATTGTTAACAATGCTTGTATTATGCAACACATGACGCATTTGGGGGAATAGAAAAAATGAGCCACCTAAGGCAGCTCATTATCTCTCATAGGATGATTATTTCTTTTCCTCTGTCATGTTGAAACGCTTCTTGAAGCGGTCAACGCGTCCGCCGGTATCGACGAGCTTCTGCTTGCCGGTGAAGAACGGATGGCACTTTGAGCAAATATCGACACGAAGATCCTGCTTGGTGGAAGAAGTCTTGATGACCTCGCCGCAAGCGCAGCGGACCTCAGTGGGCTCGTACTTGGGATGGATTCCTTCCTTCATTATTGTCACCTCTTTCGGATTGTCTGCATATAACTTTGTCTTTAAGCTTAGCAAACGAAATTTTATCATACACAGAGCAAAAATGCAAGCCCTTTTTGCACATTTTTTAAGCAGTTCGCTTTTTGCCGCACCCGATAGGCACAAATAGACCGATAAGCAGCTTGCTCTCCGCCGTTTCGCGCCCTCAAAGCTTGATCCTCCCGTATGTCTGCGCCTTATCGGGCGCGGCACTTGACGGTCGAATTCAAAAAGAACGAGTACAGAAGCGTCTCTTTAACGGGCATACCGAGAGCCTGCGAGAGTGCCTCGCGGTATATCTCAAGCTGAGCCGAATATCGGTCGAGCAGAACCTCGGCATCAACACCCGTGTCGGTCTTGTAATCGACAATGACAAGCTTTCCGTCCTCGACAAAAACGCAGTCGGCAATGCCCTGAACAACGATTTTTTCCTCAGCCGCCTCACCTGTAAGCTCCGGATAGAAAAACCTTGCCGGAAAGAGTGCCGCAAATTTTTTCTCGCGCATGACATTATCGGAAGCGAAGATTCTCTCGGCAAGCGGCGACATAAAGAAGCGTTTAGCAGCACTGATATTAACAGCCTTGCCCTCCTCTTCCGAGAGGAAGCCGCCGTCCACGAGACGCGAAAGCTCTTTCTCAATGTCGGCGCGTGCCGCTGAGTAGTCCGAAAACTGCATAAATTTATGCGTAGCCGTGCCGCGCTGAGCCGGAGTCAGTCCGCCCGAGCTCATAAATGCCGGGCGCGACGAGGCGAAATATTCGCGGTTTATGCCTCGCTCCGAGCCGTCCGATGCGGCACGCTTTGCGGGCACGGACGAGAGGATCGAGCGCGGGTCGGAATAATCAAGCCGTTCGCGAACTTCATTGAAAAACACAGGCTTTGCGGCTGTTTTCTGTTCATTTGCGGATTCGGTCATAAAGCTTTCGGAATCGCTGACGACAACCTTGAGCCTGAACCTGTCTTTTTCGGACAGGAATATCGGAACATCGACGCCGGATAACCTTCTCAGCTCCTCTGCGGCGGGATGGCGCATAAGCGCCGTGAGCACAAGGTCTGAAAAGTTGTTCATTCTGAGCACGGCGAACGGGTTTGCCCGCTCCCCTATCCCGCATTCGACCGCGACTTTCGCGAGTCCCTTTTCGGGATTCGGGACGGATGTGACCATAATGAGATTTTCTTTTGCTCTCGTCAACGCAACATAGAGCACTCGCATCTCCTCGCTTCTCCCCATGCGTTCGGAAGTTATGACTGCGGCGCGGCGCGAGGCGGTGTCGTAAACGCTGATGCCGTCCTCCGTTCGTCTCTTCATGCCGAGTCCCGCAGACGGGCTTATGAGAACGGACTCGTTGTTGTCCCGCTCGTTGAACGCGTGCTGCATATCGGCGAGAATACATATCGGGAATTCGAGTCCCTTGCTCTGATGGACGGTCATTATGCGGACGATATCCGCATTTTCGGACGGTCGTGCGGCAGTCGCCAGATCTCCGCTCGTGTGTGCGACTTTATCTATAAATCTTATAAACCCGCTGAGCCCAAGATTACCCGCCGCCTCGTATTTTTCGGCATAATCGCACAGCAGACCGACATTGAGTCTGCGGCGTTCGCCGTCCGGCATTGCGCCGACAACGGCGTCGAAGCCCGTCTCGTCGCACACTCTGCGAACCAGCTCGCCCGCGCTCAGGGTCAGCGACAGTCTGCGCAGAGCTTCTATCTTTTTGAGAAATGCCGCAGCCTTTTCATTGCCCCCGTCAGCCGACGCGGCGACGCTGCGGTAGAGAGGCTCCGTCTCGCCCGTCTCCAGGCGTTCCTTCGCCGAGGCGCGTATATCCGCAAGCTCGCCTGCGCTGAAACCAAAGAGCGGAGAGAGCATAGCAGCAGCGAGCGGTATATCCTGCACGGGGTTATCGAGCACGCGCAGGAGCGAGAGTATAAAGCTTATCTCGGCGGCCTCAAAGAATCCGCCGGTCTCCGGAGAGAAAACCGGTATGCCGCGCTCGGACAGCGCGTTGGCATAGACCGAGGAGACATTTTTTGCCGTGCGCAAGAGAATACAGAAGTCGCCGTAAGACGCGGGACGCAGAGTGCCGTCCTTTGTCACAAGCGTTGTGCCCTCTCTTACCGTGCGGTCGATATATTTTGCGACATAGCGAGCCTGCGCCTTGAGCGTATCCTCTCTGTTCCCATTGTCCGTCACGACATGCAGCTCACAGTCGGGGGTGTCGCGCTCGGGATATTTCGCGGCGGCGTTGAGCGCCTCGGAGTCGTCATAATCGAGTTCGCCCGCCTCGGTGCTCATCAGCCGGCGGAATATATAGTTGACGCACGATGTGACTCCCACGCGGCTTCGGAAATTCGAGCCGAGGGTTATGCCAAGGGGGTACTTCCCGCTCTCGAAGCTGTGCGTTGTGCTGCGGCGGCGCAGGAATATCTCCGGCATCGCCTGACGGAATCTGTATATGCTCTGCTTGACATCGCCGACGGTGAACAGATTGTTTTCATCGGCGGATATCGCCCTGAATATCATATCCTGCGCTTCGTTTATATCCTGATATTCATCGACGAGTATCTCGGTATAATGCGAGGATAGCTCGCGGGCAAGGTCGGTTTTTATATATCCGCCGCTGCCGTCGGAAACCGCGAGCAAATTGAGCGCACGGTGCAGGATATCCGAAAAATCGGCGGAGTTCATTTTATCTTTTTCGGCAGAATACTCCCTGCCGAACTGCTTGACGAGTTCAATGAGCTTCGTCACGGAACCGCGCAGCAGGCGGACATCTTCAGAATGCTCTCCGGACGAAACGCACATAATACCGGGCACTTTTTTCAAAAGCTCCTTGAGCTTTTTGCGAACGGTCATAACGGCATTTTTCGTCTCGCTCTCATAGCCCCTCGGCACGCGCCCGAGACTTATGTATTTGACTGTTTTAAAAGCCGCAAGTGCTTCGTCCCAGTCGGTATCGAGCTTTTCGCGAAGCTCCGTGTACATATTTATGTCGCTGTGCACCGCCGCGCCGTAAGCGTCTGCTGTTATCGGGTCGGACTCCATGGCACTCAGTATATCGAGGCTCGAGGATATGCAATAGTCGAGCATATCACCGACATATCCTTTTATAATGCCGCCCCAGCGGCTCTTGCTTATATCGGGCTGAGAATACTCCCCTATAAGCGAATCGAGCCACAGCTCCGGAAACGGATAAGCCGTCGAGATGTCATACATTTTCACTATAAGCTTGGCGAAAGTCTCATCGCTGCTGCCGGAGGAGAGCATATCGCTGAGCTCCGAAAAGCTGCCGTCCGAATCCTCTTCATATGCCCGCTCGAGCATCTCCTCGCAGACATCGTTTTTCATTATGACCGCCGTCTCGTTGTCGAGCAGCGAATAGTCCGGGGATATGCCGAGCGCGTGGAAATTTTCGCGCACAAGGTCGTTGCAGAAGCTGTCGATAGTGCATATTTTCGCAAACGGCAGGAGCATATACTGGCGGCGAAGATGCCTGTCCGTCGGATCCTCCGAAAGGCGTTTGAGTATCGCCGCACCTATCTTCTCGCGCATCTGCGCGGTGGCGGCGCGGGTGAAGGTAACTATAAGCAGATCCTCCGCCGAGCAGGGGTTATCCCTGTCCGTCAGGCGGCGTATAACGCGCTCAACGAGCACTGCCGTCTTGCCTGAGCCGGCAGCAGCACTGACAAGTACAGAACCTTTACAGCACTCTATTGCGTGTTGCTGATCAGTCGTCCACTTGACTGCCATTCTTCATCCCCCTCTCCGAGTTTTCGGTCATCGTCCAATTCTCTTGCAGGCATATTATTCTCATGCGTGCAGATGTTCCAATATTCGCATTTCGAACAGATTTCCTTGTAGTGTTTGCCCTGTGCCGGAAGCGCGGGAATTGCGCCCCTATGCAGCTCTTCGCCCATGTTTACAAGGTTTTCGTCAACCTTGTCCCAAAGATTTGAGAGCTTTCTGAGGTCGAGGGTATTACCCTTTATGTTGCCGTCCTTATCAATTCTTGCCGGAATATACACACCGCCGCCGTCATGCTCCATGGCGACTATGACATCGGCATTTTCGAGCACAAAGCCCTGCATCTTTCTATCGTTTGAATTGCCCTGCTCGCTTAGGTCTTTGCCCCTCTCGGCTGTAAAGGCAGATGCCTTTGCAGGCATATAGAGCACTCCCGCAGGAACAGCATCCCCGTAGCGTACCCTTCCGTTGCTCACGAGCGTGAAAAGATATATCAGCATCTGCATATTGAGGCCGTTGAGCACATCGGAAACATCAAAAGTCTTGCCCGACGACTTGTAATCTATGACCCTGATATACACCTCTCCGTCTATCTTCGCGAGATCGACTCTGTCCACCTTGCCGGAAATATTGATATGCCCGCCGGAGGGTATTTTCAGCGCATACGGCTTTATCGTGCCGTTATGCGATATGTCAAGCTCGAGATCTACCGGGCGGAATTCGCAGCCCTTGAACTCGTCCGCGAGCCGCGCCGCCACCGTGTCTATGCTGCGTGCGAGACGCTCATAGAGATAGAGGAATCTCTTTGACCGCTGCGAACGGTCGAGAAAGCGTTCGAGATAAGAGTCCAGATATCCGCGTATTTTTTCATATCGCCTGTCGGCGTCAAGCTCGGAGAGCTCCTGTGCGCTGAATTCGCCGAGCAGCTGTTCGAGCACGAAATGTATGACCGTGCCCTTCTGAAGCGGGTCGAAGGTTGCGCTCTTGTTCTCCCGAAGCTTCAGACCGTAGCGGCAATAATAGGAGAACGGGCAGCGGTAGTATGTCTCCGCACGCGAGGGCGAGATGTTCATATTCATGCCGAAAAGGCGCGTCGCCGCCTCGCGGTTGTCTATATTGAAGGTTCTCCCCTCCGCCGCGCTGTCGAGCGACATGAGTCTGCCGGAATAATCGGCGTCCTTTTCAAAATATTTTCTCAGCGATTCGTATAGCTCGCCGCCGTTTCGCATCAGCGTTGCCGTCAGTTCAAATGCGGGCTTTTTGCCCTCGACAAGGTCTATCTTATCCGCGGTGAGCGTGTCTGTCCGATGCGCCTGCGGGAAATGCTCGCGGATGAAGGTGATTATTTCCGACTCGCTTAGCTCCTCGCCCTGTGCGCTCTTTGAGGAGTAGCTGACCGTCAGCTTCTCTTTTGCGCAGCAGCACGCGGTGTAGGCGATAAAGCGTTCCTCTGCCACCCTGTCCTCGCCGTATATCGCCGTTTCCATGCCCGCCTGCGCGAGGCGTTCGCGCTCGCCGGCGTTGAGCATACCGCCCTGAACGGGACTCAGCGGCAGCTTTCCCGCATTCGCGCCGAGGACGAACACCGCCTTTGGCGCGATGGGTCTTATTCTCTGCGCCGAGCCTATCGTCACCTCTTCGAGGGAATGGGGTATCTCGCCGAGAGTGACGGTGGAGAGCACGAGATCAAACAGCTTGGCAAAGCGCGAAGCCTTTACCGGAGCCTTGCCGAGAGTCTGCGCCGCGACATCAAGCAGAGAGCAGAGGGTGTCCCAGAGCCGCTCCGTCTCGAGGGCAAGCACATTTTCACCCGAATCCTCAAGATATATTGCGAGGTCTTTTAATCTCTGCGCCGTATCAAGCCCGCACAGCAGCTCGAACACCGCCTTTGCGCAGCCCTCGCCGTCGTTATCTTTGAGCTTGCCTCTGAACCTTGCAAACGGTTCGACCGCCTTTTCGCGCAGGGCGTTCAACCTTTCAAGCTCCGCCGCCGCAGTTTCTGTCATCTCGCCGAACCCGTCGGGGCTCGACTCCCATTTTTTCAGCCAGCCGGAGCCGTTTATCTGCCAGAGATAAGTGTAATTTTCAATATCCGAAACTTCGTCCGCCGCAAGCGGGCAAAGACCGGTTTTCAAAGCACGCAGGACGCTGTCGGTGTCAAAGCCCGTGTCGGCTATTTTCAGCGCGGCGCGAACGAGCGTCATCAGCGGCTGATTTATAACAGGCTGACGCCTGTCCTCAAACACGGGCACGCCGCACTTCGCGAGCGCAGTCAGCATCGGGCGGATATATGAAGCCTCGTCGCGCACTATGACCGCGATATCGCGGCTTCGGTATTCGCCGGTTCTGAGCATTCGCTTTATATGCGCCGCGGCATAGGCACACTCGCTGCGGATATCGGGCGACGCGACTATCGATATACTGTCGCACGCGCCGGGGAACACATCCGCCTCCGGGCTCAGGAAATCGCTTGAAAACGCATCGAGTGCGGGATCTCCGTGCGGCTCGTTTATCACAACGGGCTTCGCGCACGGTACGCCGACGCCGTTCGCGAGTTTAATGAGCTTTTTTGCGGTATTTTTCGTATGATAGAATATATTGTCGCTGTCCCGCTCGATAAGGTCGGGCGCAGTCAGCGCGGCATAAACATCGTCTGCCTGAGTGAGTATCCCACCGATTACTCCGAACTCCTGCGCGGTGAAGCCGCGAAAAGAGTCGAAAAAGACCGTTTTGTTTTTGAAATATCCGCTTTCGGGGATTTTGTCTTTGAGGCGGGTCAGCATACGGCTGTCGTCAAGCCAGCCGTCGGAAACAAACGAATCATAGACCGAGAAAACGAGCGAAATATCGGCGAGCTTGCTTTTCAGCAGACCGTCCTCCATATTGTTCATGGCGGCGGTTATATCTTCGCGTGATATCGCGCACTGGCAGAACTCCTCGCTGAGGCTCAGCAGCTCGTGCACGACTGCGGGGCTGTCTGCGCTGCGGGAATAGACGCTCAGCTTATCGGCGCACTGTTCGAGGGCGCGGCTCATCAGAAGTATTTTTCCCGCTTCATTCAGGCGCTTGCCCCTATCCCAGCCGACAAGGTTAAACACGGTGTTCGCAAGGCGCGTGAAGCTCAGCACCTCGACGCGCTGGGCGTCCGCCGTTCCGAGGCGTTCAAGCACTATGCGCTCGGCGGCAAAGGAATACTGTTCGGGCACTATCAGCACAGCCTCGCCGCCCGAAGAAGCAATCGAAGCCACTGTATCATAGAGATACCCCGCAGTGCCGCCCACAGAGGGCGAAAGTATCAGTCGCAGCATTTCAGACCTCCGCAAAAAAGATTTTATACAAAGATTATATCACATCCTGGAGTTTTTGCCATACCATATTTGGGACATTGATATTGTATATCCAAAAGCTCTCTGATATAATAATATCAAAATGACTTATAAGGCGGTGCGCAGCATGAGAATATCAACACAGACAGATGTTATTTTTCCGGCTTTCGGCATTGACGGGGGCATGAAAATATTCAAGGAGGCGGGCTTTGACTCACTCGATTTTTCGATGTTCTATATGAACAGCTCGTTTGAGAGCGAGCTCGGCAATATGGGCGAGGACGAGCTTGTCGGCAAGCTTTTGGAGTCGGGCGAGAAATATTCGCTCCCGTTCAATCAGGCTCACGCGCCGTTCCCGAGCTACCGTTTCGGCGACGGGGAATACAACAAATTTATCTATGAAAAATTGGAGCTCTCCATCCGCATCGCGGGCAAGATAGGCGCAAGCCAGATAATAGTCCACCCGACCGCCTGCCCGGACGGCGTGGATCAAAAGCAGTTCAACATCGATTTTTACAATTCGCTCAAGCCCCTGTGCGAGGAGTTCGGCACGAAGATAGCTCTCGAGAATATGTTCGGTCACGACGCCCGCCGCCATGTTATGCTCGCAAATGTTTGCAGCTACGGCGAGCAGCTCGCCGAATACTATGACGCACTCGACCCGAGATATTTCACCGTCTGCCTCGACCTCGGTCACAGCGGGCTTGTCGGCGACGACGCGGCGCATGCGATAAGAGCGCTCGGTCACAGGAGGCTTACGGCTCTGCATGTCCACGACAACAACTACATGGAGGATCTGCATATGCCGCCCTTCACCTGCAAGCTCGACTGGAAGGCGATAGCGCAGGCACTGCACGACATAAACTACACGGGCGATGTTACCCTCGAGGACGACGGTTTTATCGCAAAGCTGCCGAAACGCGCCCTGATAAACGGCACGCGCCTCGCCGCAGACCTCGCGTCCGAGCTGCGCGACATGATAGCACTGTAATAATTATATTTAAAAGCCGCATTCACGCGAATGCGGTTTCAGTCTGTCGAAAAAGTCTGTCATTGGGCGGTCAAAGCTCCCGTGCAGGGGAGCTGCCGCGGCGCAAGCCGCGACTGAGGGGTTAATATCGCTTCGCTCAAAGTAATAAGTAAAGGTTAAAAATGAAGAAGTGAAAAATTGAACCACTACTACCCTGTAAAGCTTCAGGTGTTGCAGGGTACTAAAACAAAGGTCATAATCCGCGTTATTATCCGCGAATTATGACCTTTGTATTTTTGCGCTTCGGTCTGCGCTAAATGCGACAGTCCCTTCTTCGGTGAGGTACTCCCCGCACATAGCCCTTGCGAGAGTATGCGTGCGGGAGATACCTGCCGTTTAATCTGCAATCTTGCAGGGAATTACATTAGTGGAATCCGCCGGCATATTCAAGTTTGCCGACTTCCTCTTTGAACTCGAACCTGTTGTCCGCCTCGGGAACCACCGGAACAGTGGTGGTC
>CAVFAN010000012.1:0-66507 GCA_963620555.1 bacterium | reverse complement strand
GCATTGTGACCGCCTGACCGATGATCGTTGCCCATGCCGCTCCTGCCATTCCCCACGGCAGCACCCATACAAAGGCATAGTCAAGAATGATGTTGGTGACGAAACCGAGTATCATAGCGACCATAGCAAAGGTCGCTCCGCCCATATTGCGGATAAACGGCACAAACCCGGTCGCCAGCATTTGAAAAACTGCACCCAGCGCGATGACCCGCACATATTCCGCTGCCATCGCAAGGACTTCACCCTTTGCACCCAGCAGGCGCAGGAGCGGTTCGGCGAAGAAGAAAAATACTGCGGTCAGCAGGATGCTGAGCAGCAGGAGCAGCCAAGCCGTGCCGGAAAAGCAGTTCTGTTGTTTTCTTTCATCGTTCTGCGCCCCGAAGATCGTAAAATGGATGCCGCCCGCCAGACCGATGCCCGTTCCTACCGCCTGAATGAATGCGGCGATCGGAAAGCCCAGCGCAATGGCAGCCAAACCGATGTCCCCAAGACTTCTTCCGATAAAAAGTCCATCCACGATGGTATAAACGCCGGAAAGGGCAAAGGCAAGGACGGATGGGATCACATAGGAATAGAAGGTTTTTGTTTTTGATGAAGATATTTTCTCCATACGCCTGCTTACAGCTCCATTTCCGGGTGATCGGCATCCACAAAACCAACCGCCGCTTCGCAGCCGAAAATCTGCTTTACAAGAGCTTGCAGCTCGTCCCGTGCGGTAAGCACCTGCTCCCGGTTATGATCCGTAAAGCCGTCAATGGGGAAGAAAATGTCTGTGGACTCCGGCGTGATCTTTCCGTGCTCGCTCTGCCGCCAGGTCCAGCGGCGGGTACGCACCTGATTCCCGACGGCATAAACGACCTCACCGCTGTCCGGCGTTTCCTCGGTTTCGCCGCCGAACGGGAGAAAGGTATCCCCGGGCTGTGCCGGACGGATGCAAATATCCTCGCTGCTGCCACCCAAATCGTGTGCGCCCATGGGGAGCGTGTATTTCAGAGAAACCGCATTTCCCAAGTCCACAACGGGGCTGATATGCGGCATTCCTTTTCCTTTCGCAATACGGGTAAACAGGGCTTCAATCGAGCAAAGATACTTGTTTGGGTTGATGTCCAGAGCACGGAACGCCTCCCGATAGGGCAGAATATCCGGCTCCTCTTTGACCTTTTTACCATCAAAATGTTGCGCCGCAGCGGTGATACTTTCGTCCAACAGTCTGTCAATTTCCGGGTACGCTTTACTGTTGTCGATACCCTTTGCCATCACAACGCCGAAGCAGGCGTTCGGCAGCTTTTCAAAAATCTCTTTTTCCACAATGAATTTCATATTCCGTTCCTCCGATTACTCACATTTGACCGGGATGCAGATCTCGGTCACAAACTTCTCCGTATCGTTGGTAATGCCGTAGTCAATGAGCGTGACCTCACGGGAAAAACCAACGATCTGCATTTTGTGCTTGTCAATATAGTCCAGTAGTTTCTGATACTGTGCCGGAGCTTCTGCGTGACTGCCACGAAAGCGCAGCCGTACACAAAGCGTTTCCGGCAGCTCCAGCGTTTCGCCCGTGTAAATATCCTCCTGATCCAAAATCAGAAAAATGCCGTCGTACTGCTCTGTTTCCGCTTTTTGCAGGTGTTCCACCGAAATACCCAGCCCGACCTTGCCGAGAAAGACAACGGCTTCTGCGTCGGACTGATCCAGCTTTCGGATCGGCGCTTCCATATCGGCAGAGCCGTCGATTTTCAGCGGATCGTCCACCCACACAATGCGGCAGGCAGGAAGCGGAATCAGTGAAACAACATCCAAAGGCGCACTTTCTGCGTCCATCAGCCAATTCAGGCGATGGTCGATCTTCTGCTCAATGCGCTTCAGCTCCTGCTGCTTTTTGAGCACCGCATGCTTCTGCTGCCGGAGCTTTTCTTCTATCAGGTCGATGTCCTTATTTTTCAGAAAATCCTCGATTTCGGTCAGCGGCATATCCAGCGCCCGCAGATAGCGGATGGTATTCAGCACCTCGAATTGTTCCGTTCCGTAATAGCGATAGCCGGAATCGGGAGAAATATATTCCGGGGTCAGCAACCCGATGTTTTCATAATGCCGCAGACTGCTGACGCTGATATGAAAGAGCTTGGACACCTCACCGATGGGGAAAAGATTCTTTCTGTCCATATCTTCAACCTCCTAACGCAAGCTGCCGATCTTTCCTGCGGATTACAGTAAAAGCGATGACGCAGATCACAACGGACAGCAGCGAACCTGCCGCCGTTGCTAAGCCCATCGGGAAAAGCGTTGCCGGAAACAACTGCGATGTCATGTAAACGCCGGGGATACGCACCAGTGCGATGGCGAGAATGTTATGCAGGAATGACAGCCCGGATTTTCCGCAGGCGCAGAAATATCCGCTAAAGCTGAAATGGACTCCCGCAAAAATGCAGTCAAAAATATAGCCCCGAAGATACTGACCACCGAAGCGAACAACTGCCGCACCGTCTGCTGTGGTTTGGTCTGTGAACATGGCAACGATAGGTTCTGCCGTAAACTGAATGGTGATTGAAGCAAGAACACCGAAGCCCACAGCAAGCAGGATCGCATACCGCAGCGTCTGGATTGCCCGTTCGGGCTTCTTCGCACCGATATTCTGTGCGCCCAACGCTGAAACCGTGGAGAGCATCGAGGACGGGATCAGGAACAGGAAGCTCATTACCTTCTCTACAATACCGACTGCCGCCGCATCGTTTAAGCCCCGATGATTGGCAATGATCGTAATGACGATAAAGGCGATTTGGATCAAGCCATCCTGCAAAGCAATGGGAACGCCGATTTTCAAAATCTTTCCCATCACCGGGCGGCTGGGCTTGAAGTCGGATTTCTCCAGCACGATACTCTTTCGCTTCAAAATCACGATCAAAGACACCGCTACGCTGATCGCTTGGGATACCGTCGTACCCAGTGCCGCTCCGGCAGGACCGAGACGGAACACGCCCATAAAAAGATAGTCCAAACCGATATTGGCGGCACAGGCAACGGCGATAAAGTACATCGGGCTTTTGCTGTCACCCATACCACGGAAAATGGAGCTGATGATGTTATACGCCGTGATAAAAGGAATGCCGATAAAGCAGATGGTCAGGTATGCCACCGTGCCGTCCACGGCTTCCGTCGGAGTAGACATTGCCGAAACGATGGGGCGCACCAGCACCAGCAAAACTGCCATCAGTGAGACAGACACCGCCATAAACAGTGTCACGGTATTGCCCACATCCTTTGCCGCCTGCCTGCGGTCATCAGCACCGATGGCTTGCCCGATGCTGACGGTCGTTCCCATCGCAAGGCCGACGATCATCACCGTGAGCATATGCATGACCTGTGAGCCGATGGAAACGGCGGTGGTACTGGCGACACCCTCAAACTGACCGATGATGAACAGGTCAGCCATTCCATAGAGCGTCTGTAAAAAATATGAGAGTAAGTACGGCAGCGAGAACAGAATGACATTTTTGAATACGCTACCGGTGGTTAAGTTCTTTTCCATTGCGCTTGTTCCTTCTTTGCATTTAATGACTCTTATATTATAAACTCTATAACGATTGTAGAGTCAAGAACTTTTTTGCAAATTTTATATCTCGCTCTATTTTGCATTCGTAAATTGACATAACATATTCGTTGCAGTTAATAAAAAATCTACCGCACTGTTTTTTCTTACTCAGTATTTTCCAAATAGGTGATATACGGTATCTTGAGCCATTGCGTCCATCCTGACTGCGCAAGGGGTGTCATAATAACACCCAACTCTGTGTTCGCAGCGTGAATAGTTTGTCCATCACCGACATAGATGCCAATGTGTCCGTCCATCCATACGGCGATGCCGGGGATGTCGGGCATCGTATCAATTGTCCCTTTTTCGGTAGCCATATCAAGCATGGGGTCGGAGCCGGTATCCCGAACGCCGTTGGAGCGGTATTCAATTTGTCCGGTTTCGCAATTAAACCACGCATACCCTTTTATAAGCCCGATGCAATCGGCGGTGCGGCCGCCGAGCCAATGCTGACGAATGAATTCCTCGTTTTCGCCGACCTGTTCCGGGAATTGAGATATTTTTGTCGTGAGTATGGATTCGTTCAGCACCTCGCCGTATGTCCCGTATACATAGCCCCATTTCTTTGCGTAAGCCTGCTTTGCCCATTCCGCAAGGTCGACATTGTTTTTGGTTTCGGGGTCTACGAACTTTGAAACATTGATTGCCTTGGCACGGATGGAATTCATGACCTTGCTATAGTCCTCGACTTTCAGTTCCGTGTCGAATGCGGAGTTGACGGCGGCGATGAGCTGCTCGTCGCTTTGTCCCTCATCGAAGCACCCGACGAGCTTATCCACAAAGTCATCCGCTTGGGCATAGTCATATAGGGCGAGGGTGTACAGCACTTGCGCCTCTTTTGTCCTTTCTGCCGTAAAGCCCTTTTCGGTCATAGCAGACTCAATGGCTTTCATCATATCCTCGACCGTCTGCAGCTTGGCTTTTTCCTCGTCGGACATTTCCTCGATTACGATGTCCTGCAAGCGGTCGGTGTCGATATCAATATCGCCGCTGAATATAGAGAGTATTGCCACCATCGGCATCATGACGATGATTATAATACCGAGGATAATGCCGAGAACGACACGCCGCAACTTTTTATTGGTGAGAACAGCGACGGCTATCTTTTTGAGAGCCGCCGCCACCGTTGCGCTCATCGTCCGCCTGCCTTTCCGAAGATAGCTGCCTTATAGTCCGGCGCTATAACTTGCAGGAGATACCGTTCATTACCGCAGCGGTAGAGGCAAGTGCCTCTTTCGGGATATTTGATGAGTTCAAATTCCGAAGGTTCGACCTGCAAGGCGTCCATATACTCCTTTGGGTTGATTTGCCCGGCGTTGAACAGGAACTGATGCGTCGGGATGGAGAACAGCGGCTTTGTGAACTCCCGAATGGACGGAATCAAAAAGTCCTCGATATTCTGACTTGCCAGAATGACCGAGGAGTCCTTTTTGCGTACACGCTTCATGCAGTTACGCAGATATTCGATTGTAGTCATATTCGAGAGGAAGAGGTACAGCTCATCCACCGATGCCGCCGTGCTGCCTTTGCCGAGCAGTTCATTGCTCATGAAGGACAAAATATTAAACAGCATACAGTCCTTTAAGCGGCGGTTGGTATCCATAAGCCCTTTTACACCGAACACGAGAAAGTTGGAGTCGGTAATGTTTGTGTGTCCGTTGAAGTATTTGCTTTCCGAGCCGACGCACATAGAGTGGATGCCGAGGCAGACCTCTTGGAGCGTTTCCTCTGTGTAGAGGTATTTGCGTTTTTTGTCATAGGCCATAAACTCTTCCTCGCACAGCTTATAGAAATCCTCCATAACGGGAAAGTCCGAGGGCTTCTTTATGCTGTAGTCCGTGCTGTCGGTGATGCCGAATCGGGCATATAGTTTTGAGAGCAGGATTTCGATAGTGTCGATCTGCGCGTCGGTAAAATCCTTGTAACTGCGGAAAAAATCTTTCAGAAAGGCAATGTGCTGTGAAAGCCGTGTCACTTTCTTGAACGCTTCGGGTGTGTTGGCGTCGATATCCTCAACGCTGTCAGTCCATGCTTTCGGCTCTAACGGATTGATGGTGTATTCGCCGGACATAAAGTCGATATAGCAGCCGCCGAGGGCATCGCACAAATCCTCGTACTCCGATTCGGGATCAAGACAGATGATACGCTTGCCCGATTCACGGATATTGGTGAGAATAAGTTTCAAAAGATAACTCTTGCCCTGACCGCTGTTTCCGAGAATGAGGATATTGCTTGTAGTCTTATCCTCAGCTCTGCGGTCGAAGTCTACAAGAATGTTTGTACCATATTTATCTCTGCCGATATATGAGCCGTGGGGGTCTGTTTTTCCGCTGAAATTAAACGGATACATATTGGCGACCGAGGGGGCAGGCAGGACTCGCTCGTACTGTGCGCCGAACTGATTGCAGCCTGTCGGGATAACCGACAGAAAGCCTTCCTTTTGGCGGAGGGTTAAGCGGTCAACGGAAATCTTGGAGCGAGTCAGTTCCATTGCGATGTCGCTCTGCAATTCCTTGAGCTTTTCCATGCTCTTGGCTTTCAGTTCGATGAACACCGACACATGGAGCAGAGGCTCTTTGTTCTTGCGGAGGTTGGCGAGCAGTTTAATCACATCCTGCAAATTGCCCTCGGCTTCAATGCTTTCACTGACATCGTTTCCGCCGCTTTTAAGCCTATTGCGGCGAGTAGCGTTTTGAATAATTTTGCGCTGTTCCATTGATTCCACCAAGCGGTGATAAATGCGGAGTGTCACGCCGTTGCGGTCGGCAAGCTGTGAGAGTATTGCCTGTTCCTCTGTAGACGGCGGATACTCACGGATCGCCCACACACAACGGTAACTGTCGCCGACGATATAATGGTCGGATAAAAATTTGATGGTGCCGGGCAGGATCATATCGAAGAAGTCCTTGGTGCGGATTTCCTCTGCCTGCTCCGGCGTCAATACTTTCGGTTTTCTCTTAAACATGATTTTCTTCCTTTCTGCCGTTTAGGTTTCTGCGGCGATAATAAGCAGCCTGCCGTCCTTGCCCGAACCGTAACAGGTGGAGAGGATGAGGCATCGGCTGCCGTCCTCGACGGCAATGCGGTCATACCAAGCGTCTGAGGTGCTTGTTTTCAGCACCTCGGTTACGGTAAAATAACGGATGCCGTCCACGGTTTCAAACTTTACGGTCCGGTGTGCGTTCAGAAAATCTCTGTCCACATATTTTTTGAGGTCGGAGAACATCGTGCCGTTTTTCATGTTATGACCGTAAATAATGAGGTTGGTGCTTTGGATATCGCACCGTCCGTCGAGGAACGGCACACCGCTTTGGCTGTATTTGCCGTAAAAGTTGCGGCGGAGATATTTCTGTGGTTCACTCGGAGTGTACATGACGGGATAACTGATGTTTGTGCCGTCAATGGAGAGCCACCCGATGCAATCACTGTTTTCTGCAATGAGCGCCTGTATATCGTGTTCCGCCGCAGGCTGCTCGGTCGGCTCGGCGCTCGGTTCTGTTTCCGTGTCCGTAACGGACTCTGCCGGAGCTTCGGTCATAGGCAGTTCGGCAATTTCTGCGACGGCGGCGAAGTCCTTTTTTTCTTTCTGCTGTTCTCTCAGTTCGAAGAAGATTTTCACACCTGACAGCACGGCGGTCGCCGACAGCAGAAGACAGAAAAATATGAGGGCGAGTTTATTCCTCGTCCTCATCGTCTGTTACCTCATAGAACTGTTCACCGTCGATGTCGGGAATTGCTTCACCCTGCAAGCTCGAATCAAAATAGAGCGCAAGGATGCGCTTGATCTCCGGCTTTTTAAGCCTATGCACCTCAAAGCCCTCACCGGCAATTTTGCTCTCAATTCTGTTTGCGGTTTCAAAGACCTGTTTTTCTTTCTGTCCTTTGAGCCTTGCAACGAAGAAAAACTGACGGGCTGTCGCCATTTCCACCTGAATGGTATCGAGAAAGTCAATGTCCTTTTTGATGAGCTTCTTTACCTTGCCGTTTTCCTCAACTTCAAGGCACTCGGCAAGATAGGCTTTATTGTCATCGAAACATTCCGAGGAATCGGTGCAGACGATTTCAATGTCGGGCAGCGCCGACAATAGCATCATCAGATGGCGTATCTTTATCTCAATGTTGGTGTGAGAGAGCACCGAGATATTGGTGGGTGCTACGAGATAAAAAAGAAGCTCGCCCTTATTGGTAGACAGGCCGTACTTCGTGAAGGTCTTAATACCGAGCAGTCCCTGCACCGAACGGCCTTTTTTCTTTTTCTGCTGTTTCATTATCATCATCTCCTTTCAAAGTATTGCTGTGTGGATATTAAATACCGCACGGCGTAGCGCATGAAATCCATTACGGTTGTGTCATCCATGCGGATCGTTAAAAAGCCGTAGCACAGAACAACTGCGGCCGGCAGAAAGATGTGCAACTGCACGAGCGCAAGCACCGACAGCAGTGCGGCTACCGCTAAAATTACAAAGTCCCGCAAGCTCCAAAGCCACAGATTGGCTGTGGCTTTGAGGTTCTGCGGATAGATATATTGTGTCATTGCGTTATTCCTCCGATCTCTATGCCACCGATACCCTCGCAAAATTCCTTGGGTGTCTGCCCGTATTCCTCACGGAGCTTCTCAGCGATCATATTCTTGATGAGCTGCGATTCCGCATCGGTCGGTACATATTCGCCTTCCTCGCAGGAGTCGGCAGTTGAGACGGTAAATTCAAGCCGGAGCGTATCGGCGAACGGATCGTACTTGGCGTACAGATTCAGCCATTTGTCATCGTCCGCCGCCGTGTTCGTTCCGAATTTCTTATCCACATCGAACCATGTTTCGAGATAACAGGTGATTTGATGCCCGATGTCGCAGTCCACCTCCATATCTCGGTCAACCGCAAGCATATCCCTTGTCAATTCCGGCGTATCCATTTTAGTCATAATAGATACCGGACGGTATTCTGCATCGGCATTGTGCCTGCCGAGCTGTTCACGGATATGCTCTGTAAGCTGTTCCGACAGGAAATTACCGCATACTGCTCTTGCTTGCTCATGGATAATACCGAGATATTTCAGCCCCGCCTTGTAACGGGAGAGGAGTTTGTCATAGGTCATATCCTCATTTAATGACGGCTCGAATATACCGTAATCGCCGTACCAATTTGCATATCGCTCGGTCGGCGGAATGTCTGCCGCTTCCTCATAGGCGGCAATGATTTTGAATGCGTTCGAGCCGTATTTTTGCAAAAATCTGTTTGCCTGCATATAGTTTTTCATAGCGCACCTCCTTATTTGCCTGCGGCTTTGGCCACCGTGCGCGTAAGGTTTACCGCCGTTGTAGTTGCATGAACCACCGACATCATATTTACCTTAACGCTCGAATCAAGCCCAAACTGCTGCGCAATCCGCGGCACTTCATTTGCCGCAAGCATAATGCCAAGCCCCAACAGCATATTGTCGGGGAAAGTGATCAGCCCCAAGAACAACAGCGTTGTCTGCAAAAATGCTGTCAAACACAGTGCGGCAATTTGTTTCATCCACTGATTGAAGCCGTCCGCATATCCTCTCGGCACGGAAAACATATACAGTGAGCCGACCGCCATCTGAATGAGCAGGATTCCGCCGCGCTTGATGTTGGCAAAAAACATCTTGATCACACAATAGGCAAAAGCAATCATGCATAGCAGATTCAGCAGGCTGAATGTTGTACCGATGCTTGGCGAGAACAGCCTGACAAGAGCGCTCAGCCCGACATCCGCAAGGCTTGAATTGATGCCCGACGATGCGATACCGATCAAATCATGCGAAAAGGTATTTTGCAGACTGATGCAAAACTTGTATAATTCTATCGGCACAACACCGATGAGGGAGCAGGCGAAAAAGCCTTTCAGAATGTTCAGCGCAGTTGTTTTAATATTGGCTCTGCCGCACTGATACTCGATAGCAACATCGAATACGGCGACAACTGTCCCTGCGACGAACAAGCCCCAACCGAACAGCGTAAACAGCTTGACGGTCGCCTGTACCCATTCAAGGTCAAAGACTTCTGCACTCATACCGCCGATCATTTCAAAGCAATCGGCAATTGCCCCGTAAATAATTTCGTATATCCAACGGAGCATGGCGTTCCAGATGGCATTGGCAATGCCGCTTTCCACTACATCTATTGCATTGCCGATGGCGTCACCGATGCCTGAGATTATATCACCTAACCAGTCAAAAATAAGTCATCACCTCCATTCCGTATCCGGCTGTATCAGATAATGGACCAGATATACAGCGGTGCGGTAAGGGTGAAAATAAGGCAGGCAAACAGGATGCACGGAGCTGCGAACTCAAACTGTCCGTGCTTTCTGTAGTCGAAGTACGCCGTCCCGATTTTCACAAAGAACAGGATGGCGAGGATCATGTCACACACGGGAAACACCACATTGTTAACGACAGTCTGAATCTGTCCCTTGGCAGCATTCCAAGTGCTTTCGATTGCGCCTGCCACATCTCCGGCCGCAAATGCGGTCATAGAGAATGCCGTCATAAGGACGGCCACAAGCAGAACGGAGAAAAGGATTCTCATGGGTTTCTTTTTCATAGGGTTTTACCTCCTAACACATTTTGGATTTCTTTTTCGGATATATGGCGAGTACGGATATTGAGGTTTTTGCTGAATTTCAGCTCGGCTCTCATACCGTCCGTGACGGTATCTCCGAATGTCCAAACCTCATCGCAAAGCCACAGAAGGGACATTCCCGCCGCCAAGCCGATTTCCCGGTCTTTGGGATCGTTATCGTCGAGACACTCCGCATAGAAATGCGGCACGACCGGAGCCGTGCCGCACCTCAGTGCATATGCGGTATATGTCTTAACCTTTTTGAGATTTTCCTCAATATTCCCGCCGAGAGGAGCGCAGACATACACCCGTTTCATCACTCATCATCCTCGTCTTTTTTTCGCTTGCAGTACATAATAATGCACGCAATCACACCGCCGAGAGCCACGCTGCCGAGGCCGATCCAGAAGCCGAGGTTGGAATTGTCGCCTGTCTGCGGAATATCCGGCTTGGGCGGAATGAGCGTTACGGTCTGAGCGCCGTCCTCAATATCAGCATGAGCGGCAAGCTCTGCGCCGTCGTAGTAGAGCGCTTCAAACACGACAAGGTCGGTCTGCTTGGTGATTTTACTGCCGTCAAAGGTAAAACGGACGGTAACCTCGCCGCAGCTTTCCTCCGGCGTAAAGGTGACCTCAGCGGTCAACTCTTTGCCATCGACAAGGAATGCTTTGCCTGTGGCCTTGTCCATAAGGATGCCCTTAACGGTGTATGCCTTGCCGGGGATGAGGTGCTTATACGAAACGGTATCCTCAATGGTGATATCACCCTCGGCAGCAGCAGTCTTTTCACCGTTCACGGTTGCCTTTGTTCCGATTTCGGGGATGCGGTCATTGACGACCGTAATGCCGACGGTCTGTCCGTTCTCGCTTATGCGGACGGGATAGATTTCATTATTTTCGAGGTAACCGTCGGCAGGCTGCAACTCCTTAATGAGCCAATTGCCGTAGGGGACATTTTCAAAGGCAAAGATACCATCCTCGCCGGATTCTGCAATGAGAAGTGCGTTCTCTGCGGTGAATTCGGTTTCGTCACTGCGGAAAAGCCCGAACCTTGCGCCGACAATAGGCTTCTCGGTTTCACGGTCGATTTTTAATCCCTTAACCGAGCCGTAGAGGATGTCATTCTTAATGGCTTCGCCGCCGTTTGCCTTGATCTCCACAAGGGCGGTATCCTGTCCGGCGTAGTCGAAGGTCACGGGGTATTTTTCGTCCGAAAGAACATAGTGGTTGTCCGTCGCAATTTCCTTTACATACAGCTTTGCGCCTACGGGAATATCCGTCTTGAAAGTGATATTGCCGTTTTCATCGCAATTGGCGATTTCAAGCAGTCCGTTCTTCGGGATGACCGAGCCGTCTGCGGCGAACAGATCCTCGGCAGCGTATAGCCCGAACTGCACCGAGAGGATTTCTCCGTTATTCCCGATGCCGAAGGTTTCGTCATTGCCGAGAACTTTGGAGAGCGACACCTCTGCCTTTTGGCGCTCATTATAGAACTCGGCAGAGGTTTCGGTGACCTCGACGGTTTCAACCGCATAGGTCAGTTCAACGGTCTTGGACGTACCGTTCAGCACCATGCCGTAGGGCGCTTTTGTTTCTCTGACGGTATACTTGCCGAGGTACAGCGCCTTGCTTTCCGCTGCACCGTTTCCATCGGTGGTTACGGTGTCAACAACCGTATCCTTGGCGTAGCGGAGCGTACCGTCCGGCGTTATAATATCCTCGGCGGCGGTGATCTCATAGGTTGCCCCTGCGAGGCTTTTATCCGCAAACACAAGGCTGTATACACCGTCCGAATCCACAGCAGAGAAGAAAATCTCGCCGCTTTTGGTAATGCGAACAATACCTTTCTGCGGCATATTGAACTTCTCAACCGTAACAACGGTTTTCTCGCCGTCCACCTTAAATGCGATGGGTGCGGAGTCGAGGACATACCCGTAAGCCGTACACTGCTCTATAATCTCATAATTGCCGTAGGGCAGCTTTTCGGGCATCATGAGTTTGCCCGTAACATCGGTGTAATAGATGTCGATATCCGTAGGCGTCGGGTAGTTGATATGCTGTACGATATATTCGCCCGTGTCGGTGTTGCGCACCTTGAAGCCGATGCCCGCTGCCGGGATTACCTTGCCCGTTTCCGCGTCCTTTTTCACGATTTCAATAAGCGCTTCGTAAGGAGCGTTATTGATGAGAAAACGGTACACCTGTCCGTCCTCGCTGACGAAGACGGTAAACGGCGCAAGAAGCTCTTTGCCGTCCCAGCCCTTGGTCTGCTCCACCACATACTCGCCGTAGGGCAAGTCCTTGGTTTCAGCAAAGCCGTTCTCATCGCATACAAGGATATCTCGCTCGGTTTCCTTGGCATTTTCATAGCTGCCTGCCGCTTTCAGATACACTTCAAACTCTGCACCGACCTCCGGCGTTTCAATTTTGGTAGTCCCGTCGTCGCAGTGCTTGATAATCGCAATCTTGCCTTTGATGATATCCTCATAGGAGTCGAGTGGCTTGGCAATGTTGTATTCCACGGAATACAACTTGGCTTCTGCACCGATGTGCAGGCTCTCGGTATTGATTAAATATCCTTCAGAGGGGCTGATCTCACGCATCGTCCAATCATCGCCGCAGATATAATACTTAGTCACAAACTGACCGTTTGCATCGGTGGTGTAGGTGTCGATGAGCTGATTGCCTTTATAGATGCCGTACTTTGCACCTGCGAGAGAGGCGTCGCCCTGCGGCAAGCCCTTTTCGCTGTCACACTTGGTTACAGTGACATTGAATTTCTTTAAGTTATTATCAAAGGATTTCTCCGTAACCTTGTTCCACTCAACAGCGGCGGTCTGCTTGTCGGGTACGACATAGCGGAGGGGTGTGTCGATTTCCTCCAGAACATATCCCGTGCCAATCAGCACATCCTTGAATGTTGCAATACCGTTTTCATCGGTCACGGCGAACGCATCGACCTCGATGCCGGCAAGCGATGTGCCGGACAGTCGGAATTTCAGTCCTTCGACCAATCCGTCCTCGGCAGTCTTTTTGACAGTAAGGTCGCCGCGGCGGAGCGTATTGCTGAATGTGACCGTGGTCACCTGACCGCTGACAACAGTAATGCGGCGGACTTCCTGTGGTTCATACTGCTCGTATTCCGTTTCGGTAACGGTATACGCACCGGGCTTGAGGTTGTCCAACTGAAACACACCGCCGTTTGCGGTTTTCACAGTCTGATCTACACCTTCGCCCTGAATGCGGAAGGTGATGCCGTCCACCTTGCCGTCCTCGCTCACCTTGATGATCTTGGCGCTACCGTAAGAAACCTTCAAATTGATATATCCCTTGACAGGGTCATCAACCTGTTGACCGAAAGTGACAGTGTCCTGATTTCCGTCACCCGGCTGATATGCACCGTCAGACCAAATAATAAGCCCACGGCGCTGTGAGGATTTCTTTTCCGCAGTAAGAGTAACCTTATCTGTCGGTGCAGAATTTGATGTTATAATTAGTTTGTTTCCGCTTACAACACAGTTCATGCCGGGGGCGGAATAGTTGTAATTGCTGATAACTCCGTTTGTATCGGTAAGTTCGGCGCAATATCGGCTGCCGTCCCACGAAAGTTCTACTGTTTGTGCTTTGCCTGCTGTTCTTGAAAGAAAGCTCGGCATTTTTGTGTGCTGCTGAACAGCAGAAGCAATGGTGTTATAATAATTTATAATGCCATTTCTCAGAGGATGATCTCCGCGCACCTGTTCAAGAATGGCGTTATAACCGTTGGGTGTTACATGATTAAAGTATTCGTCACGCTCTCCGACAACGGTTTCCCAAACAAGGAGTTGCGTTGCGAAAGCCTTTGACATTGTATCTGCATCCTCGGCATTCTGGGATTTCCAGGAGTCTGAGATTTGTCCGGTATATCCGTATTGCAAAATTCGTCCGAGAAACAGTTTGATGTCATCGGCCGAAATTGTACTGTTATACGCCTCCGGAAAGTTATCGAAGAAGTCTTCGCCTTTCTGCGTAAATACCAATCCCGTATCAAGCGGTCTGCCGGGTTCAATGCAGTAACAAATATTACCCTTGTACGAGTTCATTGTATAGAAGGTTGTATGTCTTCCTTTGTGACTCATCCAACCGCCCATATAGTGCAGTTCATCATGTCCCCATGTTACGGTGCTGTAATTGGCATCACCATTTCGGGGATACCCGATGACAATGGCTTTGCCCGTAGTACTCGCCGCTGATGCGGTTAACGCAACTCCGACAATGGTTGACAGACAGATAATAAGAGATAGAAGAAGCGAAACGCTTCTTTTGAAAAAACTGTTTTTCAATGATTTTCACCCTTTCAGATAATAAAAAACGCACCGTCGTTAAACGATGCGTTCTATCAGATTTATATATTTTAAGCGTAGCCTATAAAAAGTCTGTAATTACCGCTTCCGTCCGGTTCTGCCCATACCCAAATGTCCGTAAAACCTTCGACATTTTTATATCTGTTCATTCGTGTCTTTATATCTCTTTCAAGATATTTTGAGTTCGGTCCGGCAATTATGGGATTATCCCAACATGAAACTGCCTCAGAGTCTATCGCAAGCCCTATGTTTTCAGCGTATTTTCTTGCAAATTCAATCCAATAGTTTATATCAAACTGTGGGTCGGCAGGCTCCGGTTTTGTAGTTTCGGTTGGCGTAGAATCGACAGACTTCGGAGGTTCGGTCGGTTTGCTTTCCGGCAGCTCTGTGACTTTCGGTGGTTCGGTTTGCTTTGACGGTGCAGTCGGCGGTTCGCTATCCGCAGGCTTTGCGGTGTCTGCCTTACTGCCGCTGTCGGCAGGGGCCGTGCTGCTTTCCTTTTCTTTTTCTGTTGTAGATTCGGTCGTGCTTTCCGTACCCGCAGGCAGGCTGCTCTCGGTGGTCGGCTCGGAAATCTTGTCCGTTACCGTCATACTGCTTTCCGTGCTGACCGCACCGCTTTCGGTATTATCGTTTGCTTTATCTGCGGTGCATCCCGCAAGGCTCAGCGTTATCAGTCCTGCGAGGAGGACTGCGAGCATTTTTTCTGTTCTCATTGACATCACCTCTATCTACAGGATACTGATAATCCGTAAAAAGTCCAGCACTTTTTATAAACTTTGAAAACAAGTTACATTGACTGCTCGAAAGCAGGTTCTTCGTCTTCATCGAGTTCTTCGGATTCAGTCTGTTTTTCAGCCTGCACTTGTTCCGTTTTCTGCTCATAGGCATCAAGAACATATCCGTTGAGTGCTTCGCGGGATTCCTTTGTAATGGGGTGAAAGTCATCATAAAACTTTCCGTCCGTACCTTTATGTCCCGGATAGAGGACTTGAAGCCCTTTTTCTCCGCCGTCATAGATTTTGATGCCGTGGACAGCAAAATGATTTCCGATGGTTACACTTGCGTTTGCCTTGATTTTGCTGTTTGCATCTGATGTTATTCTGTCGATGCGCGCAGTAATAAACGGGATTTTATACTGAGTTTTCTCATTTTCCGTCGCTGCGCTTTGCTTCTGATTGTCTTTTGCGGTTTGCTTTTTTGCTGCCATGATTCTTAACCTCCGTTTTTAATTTACATACTAAAAATGATGGTGCATCCTGTATCGGCACTTACTTCTTCCGGGCTGATTTGCTCGGGTTCTTTGAAACGATCCATATATAAGTCCACCTCATTGTCAGTCAGTCCTCTGAAATCTTCTTCTGTTGTTCCGCAGATAAAAAACGGTCCTGCAATAATTGAAGAACCGTCACCGATTCTGCGGTTGCCTTCCATTCCAATCAGTTTGCCTTCCTCATTGCAAATGATACAGGTTTCGTTATCGTCGGGATATACAACTTCAATATATCCGCCGACCGCTTTTTGCTCAGCTTCAAGTGTATGCGCAACCTCGGCGACATAGGGTGCTTTATTTGGCTCAACATACACCACTCTCATAAGATTGTCCGGCTTATGTGCTTTGGTCGTATCAAAAGGAACATCCCTGAAACCGATACTTTGACATATGCTTGCGTTTCCGCCTGCTACCACGACATCGGATACCGACAACGAATGACCTCTGAACAACGGATGTCCCACGGTGTTGAATCGACCGTAAATTTCTTCAAGGTTATTTTCGTCGATTTCCGCATCGAATACTTCATCATAGATTGACGGGTCGGTTGATTGACTATCGCTTAGAGACATGAACTTCATTCGGTTGCTATCTCTTTCGGGATTTATTTGATAAATCTTTACCCGCATTTTATACTCCTTTCGCCGTGATATACAGTGGTTTATGTTCTGCCAACAGACGCACTCTCTTTCTGCGCCCACAGTAAATTCAGATAAATTGTTGCACGGCGCTGCTGCTCCGGTGTGAGACTGTCGATAAAGTCTTCAATGGGAATTGAGTTTTCTTCGTCGAAACACTCTGGAGTACACCTGCCGCACAATTTTTCTTTGCGGACTATAATGGTGTTTTTATCCTTTTCCTCGAAAGAAAGAATATCATTATAGCCGATTTTATTACGGACTCTTATTTCATACGGAATTGTAATTCGTCCTCGTTTGCCGAGGACTCTGACAATCTTTCTGCTCATCAATATCACTCTCCTTTAAGACTCAAATAAGCACCTGCCGCAACTGTGGCAGTAGTTCGGACACTCTGCACACTCCTTGCCGTTATCGGTCAAATCGCAGTTGCCGAGTTCATTTTCGAATTCGCTCTCATCGATAACTCTGACCTTGATTTTTCCATCATCAAAATATGTTTCAAACAGGGTGTCCTCATTGATGTCAAGCGCGGATGTCAGTTTTTCCGGCAGTAAAATTGTGAATTCTGTTTTGTACTCCATTTCCTTCTCCTTAATAATCGTACTGAAAATCGAAAAGCGTTAATTGCTGTGCTTCTTTTACGATGCAATGATTGTTTTCTTCTGCCTGTTTTTTCAAATCATAATTACCAATGAGCAGTTCCTCGAACATTTCGCCCGGTTTTGTGCTTTGAAGCATATTGTGCAGCCGTTCTTTCACAAAAGTATCGAATCCGTATTTTTCAGCGAGACTGCAAATATACGGATCGTTATTGTAGGTAATAATGAATTTGCAATTACCCGCATACTTCTCATGAATGCCATACATAAATTCAAACAGTTTTGCGTGTTCGTCACTGCCGAAGTTGGCTTTCTGATAGTATTTCTCCGTACCTTTGTACGGAGGGTCAAGCAAAATAAAAGTGTCTTTGCCTGCAGCATAAGAAATGCAGTCCTTGTAATCTCTGTGCATGATAACGGCATTTCTGAGTCTGCTGCAGGCGGTAACAAGTCTGCCAAAGCGTTTGGTCATATCCTTTTTTGCGATGGCAAAGGTTTTTCCGGTGGATGAGAAGCTGAATATCTGATTTTCAAAGAAAGCGACAGCCTTCTCGATATCCGACCATTCGGCTTTTTCCACTGTGACCGAGGTTTCTGTCAAATCATCAAGAATATTCGGTACATCGGCGAGCATTGTCTTATTTATTTTGAATAGTTCTTCAGAATTGAAAGACAGATAAAGACGGCCCAATAGGTAAGCAAGCTTCTCATTTTGCTGTAATACACGAAAGAATTTCACCAAATCGCCGTTGTAATCATTGATAATTTCTCTTTCGACGGGCTTTTTTCTCAGAAACACTTCGGCACTTCCCATACACGCTTCCACATAAGTCTTGTGGGGCGGCATAAAAGCGTCGATTGTTGTGTAAATACAGCCTTTGCTTCCTGTCCACGGCAGTGGACTTACAGAACCGGACAATATAACCGACCTCCTTTCGGGAGGCAGTTGCGTTATAATACAAAAACAGGCCGTTTTTGTGTTTACACACGCAAACGGCCTCAATTTCATTTATTTTATTTAGTTTGTGTCCCGCGCTGAGAGTTGTGCTTTTAATCTCTGCAGTTGTGCTTCATATCGGTTAATCCTATGAAGTTGGAAGCAGCAGAGAATTACAAAGGCAACAAGTCCGCCGAGCACCATTCCTATGAGGAAAAACAGCATTTCAATCATAGCGCATCTCCATTCCGGCATCCATATCCTCGCTGCAATCATCGACCGAGGTTATATTGACATATTCGCCTATAATACCGAGTGCCTCGTCATAACTCTGCGCGGTATCTGTAATGCGCTTGGTCATTTCCTTTGATTGCTCTGCAAGCCCATTATGCCGCAGTGTTCTTGCGGCAATCCCCATAAGGTTGAAGATGTTACCGTTCTGTCCGATAAGCGGGCAGTCGGGTTTCTTTGTTCCTGTAAGACTGAATCCGCCCAACTTATTTTCAACATAATCAGACAGCCAAGTTCCGCCCAAATCCGAATGAGTTCTGATTCGCCACATAGCGAGTTTGCCGATATCCACTTTCGTATCATCGTTAAACTCATAGAGCAAACAGGTCAATCCGTCATTTTCAAAGACGGCACAGTTGTCGTTACCGAATTTTGTCCCGTCGAGAAGGATTTCCTCTTTGGTAAAGAGTTCATTGATTCCGTCAATCCACTCCTGTGGATTCCCGCCGCATCCCTGAAGGATAAGACCTTCTTTTCCTTCATACCCACGGAGTTCATTCTTATCGATTTTCTTAATGCTCATAATGTCTGTTCCTCCGTCATTTCAGTATCGGTTTCGTATCCCCAAAGGTTATTTGCGAATATTTCCGCTTCTTTCGCCTCGGGGTAATAAGTGTCAGTACACTCGCCGTGTTCGTAAGTCTTTCTGCCGCAGTTCATTCCGATGTCTTCATCTGCCCATTCATGTTCAAATGAAACCTTGGGATATCTTTCTGCAAGTTTTTCGATAATGGGGTGGGGAGCACTCCAAGCGGTGTAAAACGAAAACGCGGGATTTTCCAAAGTGGCCGTACGGTCAAGGTTGTCATAGCCGTAGGAGTTCCACTTTGTTCCCCAATTCTTTATTGACCAATCATACCAACTTGGCGCGCCGTACATTACTTCGTTGCGGAAAGCCTGACGGCCGAGTTCCCATTCCTCTCTCTTGACATCTTTGCGCATACGAAGAAAGATGTTTTCCTTGTCTTCCGGGATATTAAGTAAGTCCATATCCTTATTTGCGCCATCAAAAGTGCAGATGTCGACAAACTCTTTGTAGGCTTTTAATCCCCTTTCCATAGAGGAACTCGTTTCAATCTGCAAACTTTCCGGCATGGGAATGACTTTGTTGAAATCAAGAAAGCCGATTCCGAATCTGTTATCCTTAACTGATTCGAGCAGTTCATTTATTTTCTCCCGATCTCCCGTCAACCGGATAGTGTTTATAATATGGTTAGGCATAATGGCTACTCCTTTACAATTCCAAATTCATGGTTTATTTCATATAGTCTTTGCCCGATAGCAGAAATGACAGGTACGCTGACTGCGTTACCTGCCATTTTATATAGGTGACCGTCTTTCAGACCGGTTGCCTGTGCTTTATAGAATTGTTCGTCCGTGAAACCTTGCAACCGCCAACATTCGATAGGCATAAGTTTGCGGATTCTTCCTTTATGGTAAATTCCATGCTTATCCTGTGCGGTTATCGTGAACATGGCTTCATTCGGCTCTTTCATACGGCGACCCTGCTGACGGACAGTTTCTCTGTCGGGTGTCAGTATTGCTCTCGGCGCATCTTCGATAAGAACCGCAGAGTGTTCGCCTCTGTGATTGCTCACTCCGGAGTCCTGCCTTGCGGTTATGCATCGGGCGACATCGGTAATGACAGGATCGGCGTTCATATCGATAAAATATAATCCGGTTTTGCCGCCCCAACCGCCTGAGCCTGCACACTGCGTACAGGCTATTCCGTCTGTTTCGTAGACTCTTTGACCCTGCGGTCCCGGGATAAGTTGCTTAAGATTTTTCGCATTGCAGCCGCTGAGAGGAAATACCTTTCCGGCACATCTCGGATCAAGATATCCGACAATATACAGCCGCCTTCGCTGTTGGGGGACTCCGAAGTATTTGCTGTTAAGCACCATCCATTCGAGATTATACCCCATTTCAACAAGCGCGGAGAAGATGGTATTAAGCGTCCGGCCATTGTCATGCGATAACAGACCGAGGACATTCTCCAAGAGTAAAAATGGAGGCCGTTTTTCTGCAAGGATTCGGGCAATTTCAAAGAAGACAGTTCCTCTTGTATCTCTGAAACCGAGACGCCGTCCTGCAACCGAGAAGCTTTGGCAAGGAAATCCGCCGCAAAGCAGGTCGAAGTGGGGGAGTTCTCTTGGATTGATTGTTCGCAAATCGCCATAATTCAAACCTCCTTCTTCTCCGTAAATGGCGTTATACGCTTTTTCTGCGTTCTTATCAATTTCTGCATGACCGACGCATCTGTAATGACCTGTATTTACGAGTCCGGAATGAAAACCGCCGATACCCGAACACAAATCAATGAATGGGATTGCCATAAGGCATCCGTCCTGTTTTTCTGCTTCACCTCACATTTACATAGATTGTTCGTATATAGTCTGTTCCTTAGCTTGTTCCTGTAACTCACGGTCGATTTCTTCCTCTGTCAATCGACGGAATGAGTCTTCGCCGGGGATCAGCGCAAGCGCTCTGCCGTTATCCCATTTCATTTGGATTTGACCGATATCATCCACACTCTGAACCGTTCCGCGCATACCGCTTTCAACGGGAGAATATGGGTCGTTCATATTAAGCAGCATTACTCTTGTTCCCGGGGGATATGACTGTTTATATCTCTCGGCTTGTCTGTGTAATCGTTCCCAATCATTCATCTTTCTTTACCTCCTGAATTTTGTTTTGCTTTGCTGTCATCGCCGCAATCATATACACCACTCCTTTCGTTATCAGATTTATATCAACGCTCATAATGCGCTGTATACGAAAAAAGAGGCTGCGCATACAATTTATGCGCAACCTCCAAGGACACAAATATTTAACAATTAGAAAAACGAAAAAAGGGGCAGACCTTACGAAATCAATCGTAAAATCTGCCCCTGAAGCCCTATGAATTTAGTTCAAGTCCTCCCCAAAGGTCGATTTTGGGAAATGATATCTTTTGAATTCCACCTTAAAAATCGGCATGAAAAAACCCAGAAACCGTTGTGGTTTCTGGGTTTTCAGCCCCGATATCTTTTTCGGTGCTACTTGTTGGTTGCGGAGGCAGGACTTGAACCTGCGACCTCCGGGTTATGAGCCCGACGAGCTACCAACTGCTCTACTCCGCGATATATTCTGTTCCTCAGTGCGTTATTATATTATACACACTTTTTCAGAAATTGCAAGCCTTTTTGCGTAAAAAGTTCGGATTTGTTGAAGAAATCTCCCGCCGTGTGTTTGACGGGAGATTTATATTGCTTTTTTCGCGTCTTAGCTTTATTCTTATTTTTCCTGTTTCTCCTGCTCGGGGGCTTTCTTCTTTTTGAAGATGATGAGCTTACTGAAGAAGTAGTTGAGTATGACCACGACGACCGCGAGGATTATCTTTGCGGTCATTTCGCCGCTGAGGTCGAAGTTTATCAGCGGGATATGGAAAATCTTGCTGTCGAAGTGCAGAAGGTTGACGAAGACAACAAGTCCGAGTTCCTCAACGCCGAGGGAGAAGAGCCTCGCCGCGACAAACGACGGGATTTCCTTTGCGAGCACCTTGCCTGCCCAGCTCTTGCTCTCGAAGACGAACAGCTTGTTCGTGACATAGGCGAACGCGACCGCGAATATCCATGCGAGGACGTTTGAAATGTGAACGCCGAACTGCGAGGATATGAGCTTGTCGAACACCGTTGTGAACAGCTTGAACGCAACGAAGTTGACGAGCGTCGTCAGCACGCCGAAGACGGTATAGAGAACTGTCTCTTTGTTGACTACCTTTTTGAATATTGCCTTTAGCTTTTCCATTTTTTACACCTTTATTTCAACATCCAGTCCGAGCAGGTCGGAATATTTGTCAAGTATCGGTCTAATTTCGTTGTCCACAAATTCCTGCGTCTGCTGGGGAGCGCGGCCGACGAAGTTTTCGGGCTTCATTATGCCCTCGAGTTCCTCGCGCGTCACGCCGAATGCGCTGTCCGCCGCTATCCTGTCGAGCAGATCGTTCTTGCCGCCCTCGACCTTGACGACTCTGCCGGCGTCCATTGAGTGAACGCGGATTTTTTCGTGCAGCTCCTGCCTGTCTCCGCCGCGCTTGACCGCCTCCATCATGATGTTCTCGGTCGCCATGAACGGCAGCTCTTCGAGTAGGTGCTTCTCTATCATCTTCGGATATACTACGAGTCCGTCCGCAACATTGATGCACAGGTCGAGCACCGCATCGGCGGCGAGGAACGCCTCGGGGACGCTCAGACGCTTGTTTGCCGAGTCGTCGAGCGTGCGCTCGAACCACTGCGCGCCGGAGGTCATCGCCGTGTTCTGTATGTCCGCTATGATATATCGCGAGAGCGAGGCTATGCGCTCGCTTCTCATCGGGTTGCGCTTATATGCCATCGCCGACGAGCCTATCTGATGCTTCTCGAACGGTTCTTCTATCTCTTTCATGTGCTGGAGCAGGCGGATGTCGTTTGAGAATTTTGTCGCCGACATCGCTATGCCGCAGAGAACCGTCAGCATCTGATAGTCGAGCTTTCTCGAATATGTCTGACCGGAGACGGCGAAGCAGCTGTCAAAGCCCATCTTCTCGGCTATCATTTTGTCGAGAGCCTTGACCTTGTCGGTGTCGTTATCAAAAAGCTCCATGAACGACGCCTGCGTGCCGGTCGTGCCCTTTGAGCCGAGCAATTTGAGCTGCGAGAGCTGGAACTCAAGGTTCTGAAAATCCATTAGGAATTCGTTGAGCCAGAGTGCCGCACGCTTGCCGACCGTCGTGGGCTGAGCGGGCTGGAAGTGGGTGAAGGCGAGGCAGGGCATGTCCTTGTATTCAACGGCAAATTTCGCGAGGACATTGAGCAGATTGACAAGCTCCTTGCGAATGAGCAGCATCGCCTCACGCATAATAATAACATCGGTGTTGTCGCCGACATAGCAGGAGGTCGCGCCGAGGTGGATTATCGGCTTCGCGTTTGGGCACTGCACGCCGTAGGCGTAAACATGGGACATGACATCGTGGCGGACTTCTTTTTCGCGGGCGGCGGCGACATCATAGTTTATGTCGTCTTTGTGCGCCTTGAGTTCGGCTATCTGCTCGTCCGTTATGTTGAGCCCGAGCTCCTTTTCGCTCTCCGCGAGGGCTATCCAGAGCCTGCGCCATGTTCTGAATTTGAAGTCCGGCGAGAAGATATATTTCATTCGGTCGCTCGCATAACGGGAATTGAGCGGGGATTCATAGGTGTCTTTCATGCTGAGCCCATCCTTTACCGTTTTATTTGAAGTCGCATCGACTATGAAATTATACGGCGAAACCCCGACTGTTGTCAAGAAAGGCTTGCAAAATGGAGCGGGTGTGATAGAATATACATTACCGAATACAGGGAGGTGCGCCGTGGCAGCCGGAAGAAAAAGAATATATCTGCTCGACGAGCTTCGCGGGCTTGCCGTGTTCTGCATGGTGTTCTATCATGCGTTTTACAGCATGTCCGAGTTCTTCAACATCGAAATCGGCACTAAGCTGCTCGATTTTTTCACCCCCGCGGAGCCGTTTTTTGCGGCGCTGTTTATAGTCATATCGGGCATATCCTCGCGCCTGTCCCACAATAATACTAAACGAGGCGTGCGCCTTTTATGCGTCGCGCTCGCGCTGACCGTCGTGACGGCTGTTATTATGCCGATGATGCATTTTGAGGGCGCGGAGATATATTTCGGAATCCTCCATCTGCTCTCGCTGTCGATGCTTATCTTTTCGGCACTGCGCACGGGGCTTGACAAGATACCTCCGACAGTCGGCGTTATAGTATGTATAGCGATATATATTTTTACCTACGGCGTGTCGGCGGGATATGTCGGCATCGCGGGGCTCAAAACATTTGAACTGCCCGCCGTGCTCTACAGAACCAATTATTTCATGCCGCTCGGATTTTTCAACTCATCGTTTCATTCGGCGGATTATTTCCCGCTGCTGCCGCATCTGTTTATGTTCCTGACCGGCACATTCGTCGGAGTATATGCGGCGAACGGCAGTTTTCCCGCGTTCACTTACCGCCAGCGCTCAAAGTCTCTGTGCTTCCTCGGGCGCCACGCGCTCGTGATATATATCGCCCACCAGCCAATTATTTACGGTATACTCTGGGTTGTTGAAAAGATTATAGCAAAATAACATATAATATAGATATATAACCGAAAGGAAGTTTTAAAATGAGTGAAGAATGCACCCACGATTGTTCAACATGCTCATCAAAGTGCTCTGAAAAAGACCTGCGCGTTCCGTGCGGTCAGTTCAGCAATGTTAAAAAGGTTATCGGTGTAGTCAGCGGAAAGGGCGGCGTCGGCAAGTCCCTTGTGACGAGCCTGCTCGCCTCCGCCATGCAGGCGCGTGGACACGCGACCGCCATAATGGACGCCGATGTCACCGGTCCGTCAATCCCGAAGTCGTTCGGTCTCCACGGCAACGCCGTCGGCGACGAGCGCGGACTTCTGCCCATGGAGAGCAAGACCGGAATAAAAATAATGTCGGTCAACCTCCTGCTCGAAAAAGAGGATGCGCCGGTCGTCTGGCGTGGTCCAGTCATCGCGGGAGTTATTCAGCAGTTCTGGTCGGAGGTCGTCTGGGGCGATATCGACTACATGTTCGTCGATATGCCTCCCGGAACGGGCGATGTGCCGCTGACCGTTTTCCAGAGCCTGCCCGTGGACGGAATAATTATCGTCACGACCCCGCAGGACCTTGTCACGATGATAGTCAAAAAGGCTTTCAACATGGCAAAAATGATGAATATCCCCGTGCTCGGACTGGTCGAGAACATGAGCTATGTCCTCTGCCCGGACTGCGGCAGGCAGATAAAGGTATTCGGCGAGAGCCACATCGACAAGACCGCCAAGGAGCTCGGCGTGCCCGTGCTCGGCAGGATTCCGATGGAAGAAAAGACCGCGAAGCTCGTTGATGAGGGCGCGGCAGAGCTTGTCGGCGACAAGTATATGGAAGATGCCGTTGAAGCGATAGAGATGCTGTAAAGGCAATTCGGAAACTCCGCAAAAAATACGAAAATACACTTAAGATAATCCCCTTAAAGTAGACACTTGAAAAAAGTTTTCAAGAGCACTTTAAGGGGATTATATCAATCAGCCGTAAACTACGGGCTCTGCGTCTTTTGCTCACCGATCCGCACTAAATGCCTCTCCCCTGCGCCTATTTCACCTTGCTCTTTCCCGTTATCCTGAATGTGAGTTCTATCATCGTTATCATCAGGATAAAGAAAAAGATGAGATAAACCGGCATTATTTTAAACCCTACGGAGTTGCCGAGGAGACCGAATACAGGCGGGATAAAGGTTGAGCCGACATAGGCACTCGCCATCTGTATTCCGATTATCGCGCCGGAGTTTTCCGCCCCGAAGTTGTTCGGCGTAGAGTGGATAATGCACGGATATATCGGTGCGCAGCCGAGACCCATCACAACGAATGCCGCAGCGGCGAGTATATACGAGCTGACCGGGACAAGCAGGCAGCATACGCCGCAGATAAGTATGGATGTTCCGATAATTATCATCCTGCGGTCGCCGAGCCTGTCCGTGATAAAGCCGCTTATAAACCGTCCGACGGTGATGCCCATATAGAACAGCGATGCGAAGGTCGCCGCACGCTCCGCAGATATGCCCTTGACCTCAACAAAATATGTGCTCGCCCACTGCATGGCGGTCGCCTCTGCGGCGCAGTAAGCGAAAAAGCCGATGAGCAGGAACGGTACACCCTTTATTTTCAGCGCACCGACAAGCCCGACGTTCTTTTTCTTTGTCCCGTCCGTCGCCTTGTTGACCTTCCACACGGGCAAGGTAACGAGCAGGAGTATCGCTATTGCCAACTGCATCGCGCCGACGATGCGGTAGCCGCTGTTCCATGTTCTGTTTGTCAGCGCATAGCCCATAATAAACGGACTGACTATCGTTCCGACGCCCCAGAAGCTGTGCAGCCAGCTCATGTGCTTCGCCTTGTAGTGCAGGGCGACATAGTTGTTGAGTGCCGCGTCTATCGCGCCCGCTCCGAGCCCATAAGGCACTGCGAAAACAATAAGCATCCAGAATCGGCTCGAAAAAGAGAAGCCAAACAGCGCAATGACCGTCAGGAACACGCTCATCACCGTGACTATCCTCGTTCCGAGCTTCCTGTTCAGCCGGTCCGACATCAGGCTCGATACTATTGTCTCGCCGGATATGACCATGGAGACGATACCCATATACGATACCGGCACACCGAGTTCAAGATGCATGACCGGCCAGCCCGAGCCGAGAAGCGAATCGGGCAGCCCGAGGCTGATAAAGGCGATATAGATAAGCGCGAGCAAAAACGAATACATTCGGGTTCTCCTTGTCTGAGCGGCGCAGCACCGCATGAAATCATACAACTTATAACATAAATAGATTTTTCTGTCAATAAATCCGGCAAGCGATTTTGTAATTTTGAACCACAGGTTCAATGACAAAGTCTTCGCCGTGCGGTATAATCGTCATTCCTCTTGCTTCACGAGTTTTTTAATCGCCTGTCCTATCGGCATAAAATCGAAATCAAAATCGTTGTTTCTCTCGTCCGTAAACTCACCGCCTTGTGCTAATATAATTCTCTTATTATTTATATTGTATGGATTTGTGACTTCTTATTAAACGATGTGAAAATGCCGACCATAAGATATTTCACTTCCAATAAGCAAAGGTAATAATTCATATTTGCACACTTGATGCAGTTCGTTTGAACGACTATAATAAAAAATGCTAAAAAGCCTGTCGTTGCAAGGTACAAAGGCAATAAACAAAATAATTGTGTATAAACAAGCAAAAAATCAGAAAAGCTGTTACGCATTGGCAGTATCATCGGTGTATATAGGTGAAAAGGTTATTTACAGGAAGGAGTGATACAATGGATGACAGTAAAATAGTGGAGTTGTTTTGGTCAAGAAACGAAGAAGCTATAGACGAGGTTTCTGCGAAATACAATAGATATTGTCATAGTATTGCATACAATATTTTGCACAACAACGAAGATTCGGAGGAGTGCGTGAGCGATACTTATATCAGAGCGTGGTATTCTATGCCCCCTCACAAACCAAATAAATTATCTGCGTTTCTGGGTAAAATTACTCGTAATCTGTCATTAAACAGATATGAAAAGCTCAATGCAGAAAAGCGAGGAAACGGACAAACGCCGATTGTACTGGATGAATTACAGGAATGTATTCCTTCATCTGAAAATGTTGATGATATGGTTGACGATATTGTTCTGAAAGATGCTCTAAATTGCTTCCTCTCTAATTTAGATGAGGAACACCGTAATATTTTTTTACAGAGATATTGGTACTTATGTTCAATAAAAGAAATATCAGGAGAACATCATTGTAGTGAAGGAAAAATTAAAATGATTTTAATGAGAACAGGAAACGAATTGAAGTGCTTTTTAGAAAAGGAGGGGGTTTTTCTATGAAAAATATGCGGCTTCTTCACTTATTAGGTGATATAAACGAAGACTATATTGCTAAAGCTGCTCCGAAGAATAAAAAAAACAAGGGTCAGAGATGGGCGAAATGGGGGGCATTTGCAGCTTGTTTTGCTTTAATTCTATCAATAGCAATTCCGACAGCAATACATTTTGAAAACTCAAAGGAACTTTTAGAGCCAATACGAATGATACAATAGTGCAATGTATGAAATTGTAGAGCCAAGTAATAAATCTGTTATCAAAGCCTACAATTTACCCTCAAAAATCACACCTGATATGATTGGTGAATTTGTTACTCCAACCATAATAGAGTACACTGATAGCGCTATGCTGTATAAGTATAATGTTCATACAGAAAATGAACAGAGTGCAATATACATTGTAAAAGAAGGAAACGATTACAAATTTGCTTTATTTTGCAATTACCTTAATAATAAGGTGGTTTCTGCTCAAAATTTGTTTGAGGTGTATGGTATTCAGAACTCAACCGACATAAGCTCCATTACCATAAAAGAGCCACATAAAATCAAGAGAGTTTTGACCACGCAGGAAGATATAGCACATTTTTATAGTACTTTAGTTTCGTCTGTGCTTATGGACGAGGAACAGTATCAGCTTGAAGTGTTCCAAAGAAAATCAGAAGCAGAACAAGGCAATATTGCAAAAAAGCTAGCAGATGAATGTATTGAAATTACGATTGAAACAACAGACGGACTTGTTATAAACCATTTGGCTTATAATCCTTCTGTCAGTTTTGCTTCTTGGGCTCTCGGTCATTATAAATTGGCAGAAGCTCCGTTCTAATTGAAAAATAGAGGCGGTTTTGATTTACGCAGAACCGCCTACTACTATAAAAGGAGAAAACTGTGATAATCTGAAACAATTAATAGAATGCTGTATTTGCCAAAACTGTATATATCCGCAATATTGCTTTTGGCAACACTCTTTTGGGGAGTCAAAGGGATAATCGAATGGTATTATCAAAATTGGTCATATTTGTACAAAAATATACCCTTGGATATAAATATAGAAGCGGTAGAGAATATTGTAAGTTCTATGTGCGGTTATATTTTTATCTCAGACGATGAAAGAGCGGCGCATTTGTCAACAACCGACGACAAAAAATTCTCATCCCCAAAGCTGTTGCAAATTCATCTCCGATGTTTTCCCACAAAACCGCACCGTATGTTGCATGGCGGAGAAAATATTTATCTTTGCCCGCCTTTTCGAGAGGAATTGTTCTTAATTTGAAATCAAACCGGTTCAATCTGCGATATAATTACAAAATAACCCACATGAAACGGAGGCTTGCCCATGGCTACCTGGGAAGAACTCAGGCAGGAGTGCCTGAACTGCCGCAAATGCGGTCTGTGCCGTACGCGCACGAATGTTGTTTTCGGCGTCGGAAAAGAGGACGCGGAGGTCATGTTCATCGGCGAAGGTCCCGGTCAGCAGGAAGATCTCAAAGGCGAGCCGTTCGTCGGACGCAGCGGTCAGCTGCTCGACAAATTAATGGCGACCGTTGACCTGTTCAGGGACAAGAATATCTATATCGCGAACACAGTCAAGTGCCGCCCGCCGCAGAACCGCGATCCCCTGCCCGAGGAGCAGGAGGCGTGCTCCGCATGGCTCGACAGCCAAATAGCTCTGATGCGCCCGAAGATAATCGTCTGCGTCGGCAGGATATCCGCGCAGAGGTATATCTCGAAGGATTTTCGCGTCACAAAAGAGCACGGGCTTTTCTATGACCGCAGCGGTATACTCTATATGGGCACTTTCCATCCGGCGGCGCTGCTTCGCAATCCCAATCAGAAGCCCGCGGCGTTCGAGGATTTTATCGCCCTGCGCGACAAGATAAACGAAATTTGCGACCACACCTATTGAGCCAATCGCCGCTTGAGCGGTTGAAGTATACTTAACGGCACGAGCCGAATTTTTGAAGAAAGGATCGATTTCAATGCAGCAGAAGTTTCTTGAAAAGACTCTGGGGCAGCAGATCGCCGATATGGCGGCAAAGTACCCGGACGACAACATGATCGACTACACTGACAGGGACTACTCCAGAACATGGAAAGAGTTCAACGACGAGTGTGAGACGATAGCCAGAGGCTTCATGGCACTAGGCCTTAAAAAGGGTTCACACATTTCCATCTGGGGCACGAATGTGCCCGCATGGCTGCTAACCTTTTTCGGCAGTGCAAAAATGGGCGGTATTCTCGTCACCGTCAACACAAGCTATAAAGTTTTCGAGCTCGATTATCAGCTCAAGCAGTCCGACTCCGAGGCTATTGTCCTCATTGACGGCTACAAGGGCACGAGCTATATTGATATAATAAACGAGCTTTGCCCCGAGCTCGAATCCTGCGAGCCCGGCAAGCTCAAGAGCCGCAGGCTGCCTCTTTTAAAGAGCGTTATCTACGCGGGCGAGGGCGAGTGCCCGGCGGGCATGGTCGATTGGAAGGATCTCTATACCCTCGCAGAGCAGACTCCGGTCGAGGAGTTCGAGGCGGTGCGCGACTCGTGCGACTGCCACGAGGTCGTCAATATTCAGTACACCTCCGGCACGACGGGATTCCCCAAGGGCGTCATGCTCACCCACTATAACATACTCAACAACGGTCAGACGATAGGCGACGGCATGAAGTTCACCCACGAGGACAGACTGTGCATCACCGTTCCGTTCTTCCACTGCTTCGGCATGGTGCTCGCGCTCATGTCCTGCATCTCCCACGGAACTCCGTTTGTGCCTATCGATATGTTCAACGCGAAGAAGGTCATGGACGCGCTTATTACAAAGCACTGCACCGCAGTCCACGGCGTGCCGACGATGTTTATCGCTATGCTTGAGCACCCGGACTTCGACAAATATGACTTCTCCAATATGCGCACGGGCATCATGGCGGGTTCGCCCTGCCCGATAAAGACGATGTACGACGTCAGCGAGAAGATGAACATGCACGATATTGTTATCGTTTTCGGTCAGACCGAGGCGGCGCCCGGCTGCACGATGACAACTACAGAGGATTCACTTGAGACGCGCTGTGCGACGGTCGGCAAGGCGTTCCCGGGAGTCGAGTGCAAGATAGTTGACCCGAACACAGGCGAGACTCTGCCCGCAGGTCAGATAGGGGAATTCTGCGCACGCGGCTACAACATAATGAAAGGCTACTACAAGATGCCCGAAGCCACCGCGCAGGCTATAGACAAGGACGGCTGGCTCCACTTCGGCGACCTCGCGGTCTGCGACGAGAACGGCTACTACAAGGTCACAGGCAGGCTCAAGGACATGATAATCCGCGGCGGTGAGAATATATATCCCAAGGAGCTTGAGGAGTGCCTCTATCACAACGAGCGCGTCAAGGATGTTCAGGTCATCGGCGTGCCGAGCAAGAAATACGGCGAAGAGGTCTGCGCCTGCGTCATCCTCAAAGAGGGCGAGGACATGACCGAGGATGAGATCAAGGCATATTACAAAGAGAATGTCGCGTTCTTCAAGATACCGAAATACGTCTGGATAATGGACGAATTTCCGATGACCGCGAGCGGAAAAATCCAGAAATTCGTTCTGCGCGACATGGCGGTCGAAAAATATTCGCTTCAGAGCGACGACTCAATAGAAACTGCGTAAAAGAATATTACGAAAGGATCTGTTACGATGAAACTATCATTTTCAACCCTCGGCTGTCCGCGCTGGACGCTCAAAGAGGTCGTTGCAACGGCTAAGGATCTCGGCTTCGGCGGCGTGGAAATAAGGGGCATAGGCGACAGGATAAACGCTCTGGAGATTCCGGAGTTTTCGGATGTCAGCATTGAGCACACAAAGGCAAAAATCGCCGAGACGGGGCTTGTTATCCCCTCGCTGACCTCGGGCGCTACTTTAGCCGTCCGCGACAGGGCGCAGGACTCATTCTTTGAAGCGTGCGGCTATATCGACCTCGCACAGAAGCTCGGGGTGAAATATATTCGCGTCATGGGCACGGGAGAGCCGCACATCACCGTCGGCGATTTCACGCTCGGCGCGGGACTCTACCGCCAGCTGTGCGAATACGGCAAAAAGAGGGGCGTCACTCCGCTTATCGAGACCAACGGTGATCTATCAAGCTCGAAGGCTATGCTCGCTTTCCTCGACAGAGCCGGCAGCGACAACTGCGGCGTGCTCTGGGATGTTCACCACACGGTGCGCTTCGGCAGCGAGAGCCCTGTCGAGACTTTTGCGGCTCTCGGCACTTATGTCAAGCATGTTCACCTGAAGGACTCCGTCATGCGCGGCTCAAGAGTCGAATACCGCATGATGGGCTACGGCGACGTGCCCGTTGCGGACGCGGTAACTCTGCTCGACAGAGCCGGTTACGACGGCTTCTTCTCCCTCGAATGGGTCAAGCGCTGGAACCCCGACCTCCAGGAGCCCGGCATCGTCTTTGCCCACTATAAAAACTACATGGACTCGCTTCCGGAATAAATTTGACGGGACTGCTCTCAGCGCAGACCTAAGAAAAAAGCAAAGGTCATATTTCACACGGTTGATAATGTGAAGTATGACCTTTTTATATGGTTATCGCTCTTTTAAAGTTTTTTCTCCCCTCTCACTCAAACGCGAGTGGACGGCGCAAGTCTTATAAATCAGAACCTCATCATGTTGCCGAGCATGAGTGAACCGTCGGCGCACTGTAACTCGGACGAGTTCGAGAAGCGTATCGGCTTGCCGTTTTCGAGAGGCTTTTCAATGCGGACAAAGAGAGTTTCCCCGTCGTCTATGCTTATCTGCGCCGAGAACACCGCGCTTTTTCCGGGCATAAGGCGGCAGAGCTTTTGATTTTCCGCCTGAGTCCACTGAGCTTTATTCTCATCTCCGACGCCGAAAAACACGCCGAGATCGTAATAAATCGGGGCAACGCCCGTGTTTTTTACTGTGACGAAGGCATAGGTCTTACCGAAAATTTTCATCACTCTCGCGTCTGTGACGGTAAAATCATAGCCGAGAGCCGCCGAAGCCGTTTTAGCGCGCTCGGTTTCGTCCGCGCCGAGATTTTCATCAAACGCACCCGCCATCATCAGCCACGAGCAATGAGTCGCGTTGACACACTCTGAGTAGTCCTGATATCCTTCGAGCGTTGTACCCGACAGAAACGCCGACTGCCCCTCCGGACGGAACTCTCCGCCGATGGGCTGATTTTTCCAGACTCCGGTCTGGTGCGCCTTTTTCATTTTGGACATAAAATACCAGTTTTCGCCATAGAGCGTCGAGTGGGTGAAAGAATCGTCGTGGAAGCCGACGTTGCCGCTGCGCGTAGTGCCGGAAGTCCCGGGATAGCGGGTCAGAATGCGCGTGGTCTTGAAGCTGTCCGCAAACGCGGAGATGATTTTTGCCTTCTGCTCCTTTGACGCTTCAAGCTCCGGCAGGCAGACATGCCACTCGCCCCAGTGACCGAGAAGCCCCGTTGTGATATAGGCTATGCGGCGGTCGCCGTCATATTCACGCGCCAGCTCGCGCACAAAATCGCAGAGGATATCAATGAGCCTGCCGTCCGAATAGTCGGGACACCAGCCTCCGCCGTACTCATCGTAGCGTTCCTTTTTTATACCCATATCCCATATAAACTGCGGCACGGCTTTTTCGCCGATATCCGATCCGGGATAGTCTAAATAGACTCTGAAAACCGCCTGATTCCCGCGTGCAGATATTTCTTCAAGATACGGCTCAAGCCCCTCGCGGATAGAGTATTCGCCGCTGTCGGACATAAGCGCTGAGAGCGGAACATAGAACCACTCCATGCTGTAAGGCACGCTGTCGTCGGCGCCGCCCTGTTTATAAAACGGCATGAAGCCTTTGAGCGGATTGCCGACCGCCTGCTCGTATTCAAAATTATAGGCGGCAAAACCCTTGAGCGGAGAGATGCACAGCGAAAGTCCGAGCAAAAGCACAAATATACGGGCAAAAAATTTCAGAAATCTTCTCATCGGCGGGTTCCTTTCTTCTTTTTCCTTATTTTTTGACGCTTTTCCATACCCGTTCCAATCGCAAGACCGGCGGCGGAGACGGCCGCACCTATGGGCAGGGTGATTAAATCGTCGAGGTGCACCGCTATGTCACCTGCGGAAACGCCCGTCGATGCGGCGTTGGCGAGGGTGAAGGTCAGAAACGGAATGAGAGTGTACATAAGAGCGAGGATAGGCACCGCACACCATTTTCTTCTGCCCCAATAGCCGTTTGCGCCTATGAGCAGCGAGATGACGAATGTGGTCAGCGGGATTGCGCCCCATATAACGAGTACGGCGTACGCGCCCGCGTCCGACCCGGAGACGGCGAGCCAGAAAAACGCGACCGACACCGCCCATATGACGAGATATGCGGCGACGAGCACGAGCTTTCCGAGTCTGCGGCGGCTCTTGACGATGTTCGTGCTCTCTTCGAGATAGTTGAGATAGTTGAGATCGTTTGACACGGTTTTTTCCTCCTTCAGCAGGCAGTCGAGACTGACGGAATAGAGACCGCTCATTCTTATGACGCTCACTATATCGGGGTAGGTCTTGCCCGTCTCCCAATTCGATACGGTCTGGCGGCTCACGCCGAGCGACTCCGCCGCGCTCTCCTGAGTCAATCCCGCCGCGTTTCTCGCGTCCCTGAGCTTCTTTCCGATATCCATCTGCCGCGCCTCCTTTTTTTCGCTTTCAGTTTACGCAACAAACAGTCGTGTGTCTATCAAAGTCGTTTTACATCTGCGCATTTTCCGTGTCAAAATGCTTTTACACATTGATTATATCATGCCGCGCAGTGTTTTCCATATTGAATTTTGGGTGCGGGGCTGTGTACCAATAAATCCGTGCGAATTTCGCGGGTTATGATATCCGCCACTATGCGGTAGGATAAATGTTTATAAAGATTTCGTGCCGCTTTCGCGGCATCGGTGCGTCGAGTCGCCGCACCCTACAAGTTGCTGCCAATAATTTTGTGCTGACTTTGCAGGCGAATGATAGCCGCCCACATTGCGCACTTATTCACTTTTACTTATTACTTTGAGCGAAGCGAAACAAACCCCTCAGTCCCGGTTTGCGCCGATCCGGTTCTCTTACAGGGAAGCCAATATCGAGAAACAGCCGCCCGGGGAATGACCCTCGGGCGGTTGCGGTTATTATTTTTCTATGCTTTTAAAAATCTCTCTTGCCGTCTGTGCGTCGGCGGCTATCTGGCTGCCGAGCGAATCGAGCGAATCAAAGACCCTTTCGGGGCGGATATATCGGAGCAGCCTGACCTCGACATCCTTTCCGTAGAGATCGCCGGAGAAGTCAGTTATGCAGGTCTCGCTGCGCAGCTCGTCGCAGGTAAAGGACGGTCTGCGTCCGATATTGGTGACCGCCGCGTGCAGTTCTCCGTCTATCGGCACCGCCGAGGCGTATACGCCGAATTTAGGGACGATGAAGCCCTCGGAGAAATGCTGATTTATCGTCGGCGCGCCTATCAGCCTGCCGCGCCTGTCACCGCTGACGACGGTGAATTTATATGAGAAGCTGCGCCCGAGCATGGCGTTTGCGCCTTCAATATCACCCTCGCAGAGCGCGTTTCTTATCCTTGTCGAGCTTATCGCCTCGCCGTTATAGTCGGTGCGCTCCGCTACGGCACACAGAAGTCCGTGCGCCCTGCACAGCTCCTCAAGGTCATGCGAATCTGCGGCGGCACCCTTTGCAAAGCGATAATTATATCCGCAGCAGACCGCGCCCGCGTTCAGCTCGCCGATTAAAATGTCCCTGACAAACTGCTCCGCCGACATGTCGGCTATGCGTCCGAAGGATATCTTTTTGACGGTTATCCCGAGACTTTCGAGCATTTCGTCACGCGCCTGCGGGGTCATCAGCTCCGCAGGCGCTCCCGCGCCGACAACCTTCAGCGGATGCTCGTCAAATACGAGGGCGCACGGTTCAAGTCCGTCCTTTTCAAACGAGAGGGCACGGTCGAGCACAGCCCTGTGACCCCGATGGAGCCCGTCAAAGCTGCCCAGTGCGACCGCTTGGCGCTGCGTCATACCTGTCTCCCCTTTTTCAGATTACTTGCCTCTGAACTGCTGCTTGAGCCTCTTCTCCTTTGAGAGGATGCGCTTTCTGAGTCTGAGCGACTTGGGCGTGACTTCAAGCAGTTCGTCGTCCTTTATGAATTCCATGCACTGCTCGAGGCTCATCTCCGTATAGGGCACGAGGCGCAGCGCATCATCGGAGCCCGACGCACGGGTGTTGGTCAGATGCTTGCTCTTGCAGATGTTACAGACTATATCTTCATTCTTGGCACATTCGCCGACTATCATACCCTCATAGACCTCAACGCCGGCGGGGATGAACAGCCTGCCTCTGTCCTGAGTGTTGAACAAGCCGTATGCGGTGCTGACTCCCGTCTCGTGGACGACTATCGAGCCGCGCTCGCGGGTCACTATCTCGCCCTTGTAAGGCTCATAGCCGTCGAACAGCTGGTTCATGATACCGTTGCCGTTGGTGTCGGTGAGAAACTCTGCGCGGTAGCCGATGAGTCCTCTCGACGGAATACGGAACTCAAGATGAGTTGCGCCGCCGTCACGCGTGCCCATGTTGACAAGCTCACCCTTTCGGGAGCCAAGCTTCTCGATAACCGCGCCGACATACTGCTCGGGGACCTCGACTATAAGCAGCTCCATAGGCTCGCAGGTCTTGCCGTTTATCTCTTTGAGAATAACCTTCGGGCGCGAAACCTGGAACTCGTAGCCCTGACGGCGCATAGTCTCAATGAGAATTGACAGGTGCAGCTCGCCGCGGCCGGATACTTTGAAAGTATCGGTCGAATCGGTCTCTTCAACGCGCATACTGACATTCGTCTCGACTTCCTTGAACAGGCGGTCTCTGATATTTCTCGAAGTGACAAACTTTCCCTCGCGTCCCGCGAACGGGCTGTCGTTGACCATGAAGTTCATGGATATCGTGGGCTCGTCTATCTTTATAAAGGGCATGGGCTCGATGCAGTCCGGGGCGCAGGCGGTCTCGCCGATATTTATGTCGCTGATGCCGGAGATGCAGACGATATCGCCCGCGGCGGCGGAATCGACCTCGACACGCGAAAGCCCCTCAAACTGATAGAGGCGCGACACCTTGACGTTTTCCTGTGAGCCGTCCGTTTTGCAGAGCACTATTGACTCGTTCTTCCTGACCCTGCCGCGCTCAACTCTGCCGACACCTATTCTGCCGATATAATCGTCATAGTCAAGGCTCGTAAAGAGTATCTGAAGCGGGGAATCGACATCGCCGTTGGGAGCCTCGATATGCTCAAGGATGGCGTCGAGCAGGGGGCGCATATCTCCCGAACGGACATCGGGGTCGAGCGAGGAATAGCCGTCCCTTGCCGAAGCGTAGACAACGGGGAAGTCGAGCTGATCCTCCTCTGCGCCGAGATCGATGAACAGGTCAATAACCTCGTCAACGACCTCTGCGGGGCGGGCGTTGGGTCTGTCAACCTTGTTTATGACAACAAGAACCTTCTTCTTGAGGGCGAGAGCCTTCTTGAGCACGAAGCGCGTCTGGGGCATACAGCCCTCGAACGCATCGACGAGCAGAAGCACGCCGTCAACCATCATGAGTATGCGCTCGACCTCGCCGCCGAAATCGGCGTGACCGGGAGTGTCAACGATATTGATTTTCACGCCATTATAGTGGACGGCGGTGTTCTTTGAAAGTATTGTTATGCCGCGCTCGCGCTCAAGGTCGTTGGAGTCCATAACCCTGTCCTGAACCTGCTCGTTGGCTCTGAATATGCCGCTCTGCTTGAGCATCTCGTCAACGAGGGTGGTCTTGCCGTGGTCAACGTGCGCTATTATGGCTATATTTCTTATATCTTCTCTCTTTGCCAAAAGGATTCACCCATTCCTGAAAATTTGTGATGATAAAAGTCAAAAGCGGTCTGCGGATGGTCGTTTTTCCGTCAGCGCGCACAAAAATAAGGTCGCGTCTTTGTGCGTCCTGACGAAAAAACCCCCGTCAAACGACCGCACCGCCGCCAAATACGGCAGTAAGGCTTTGATTTACGAAGCCTTCTAAAAAGCACTATTTCGGCGGAACGTGGAAGTCCCGCCGAAAATAAGTGTATGTTTGATTATTCGCCCTTCATCTCAAGGAGCTTGACCTTGCCCTCATAGGAGGCAACGCTGACCTTGATAGAATCGGTGATGGCAGCCTTGATGTCGTCCTCAGTGACGCCGAGCTCTTTGAAAGCATAGTCGGTGGGCATGAAGAGATCAAGATCCATGATATCCGGAAGACCCATGGGGTCGATACCGCTGTCAATGCCCTTCTCGGCATACTCCTTGACGATACCCTTGAGTCCCATTCTCATCATCCACGGCGGGATTCCGATAATCTTTCTGTTGTCGCCCATGCCTCTTGCGGCATAGACTATCTTGAGGAACGGAGCCCACTTCATATTGTAGCAGCTGATGGGCCATGCCTTTGCACCGGTGCTGCGCTCGGCCGCGCCGACGATGGACTCGCCGACCTGGCGAACCGTAAGCATTGCTGTGCCGCCTCTGGGATACATGGTGCAGGGGAGCTTGTCCATTCTCTTTATCTGCTCGATAAGGATGACCCAAACGGGCTTTCTGCCGGGCTGAGTGCCGAAGATATAGGGCAGCTCAAGAACGGAAACATCGAAACTGTCGTCGGCATAAGAGAAAGCGACGTTCTCCTGGTCGATACGGCTTCTGATATAGGGGTGCTTCTCGCAGAGCTTCATATCCGGACGCTCTTTGGCAAGATATGAGAAATAAGAGCCGAGGATAACGGCCTTCTTATAACCGAGCTCCTTGCAGATGGGAAGAAGTCTCTTGAGGGGAGCGATGTTGTACTTGTAATAAGCGTCATAAACGGGTGCGGGGAACTCGACTCTCTCGTCAACGCCTGCGGCGAAAACGAAGCAGTCGCAGCCGGCCATGAGTTCTCTTATCTCATCGTCGGTCTTCTCGTAAATGTTGCACATCACGATCTCCATCTCCTCGGGGATGGGAGCTCCTTCGGGAAGGGGCGGAAGCGCAACAGACTTGACGCTGTGGCCTCTGTCGATGAAAATACGCGCTGCGGCGCTGCCGAGAAGTCCGGTGCCGCCGATCATAAATACCTTCATTCTGTTTACCTCCAATATAATTGCATTAGCTTTTTTATTATACTTTTTATATCGGTAATAGTCAAGCGATAAACGACAAAAAATTGTACTAAAGTACAAAAATTTACGCCGCTTTATTTGTGTAAAAATCACCGCTCCCGAATTTTTTACGGCTGCCGCATCCGGCGAGTAGAAAGAGTAAACGCTTTCAAATGATACGCAAAAAACCGTATTTCATGCGAAGCCTTGCTTTAATGAGCTTCGTGAAATACGGCCTTCTGCCGTTTAGCTTGCTCGTCGGTCTGCGCTAACTGCGGCAGTCCCGCCGTGTGTTTCTATTTATGAGAACCGCGATCAGTTCTCCTTTTTTCTCTTTGCCGAGCAGCCGATTACGAATGCCGCGCCTGTGAGTGCGATGAGCATCACGGGAGCTGCCGCGCCGGTGTTCGGCACCTTTGTTTCGCTCTCGGGCTTATTTGTCTCGGGTCTTGTCGAGGGGACAATCGGGCTCGCGGGATCGGAGGGATCGAGCGGCTCGTTCGGGTTTGCGGGATCCGAAGGCTCGGAGGGCTCAGAGGGCGTTACGGGCTCCTCCGGCTCCTCGGGCTGCTCGGTATCCTCGGAATCCTTCGACTCTGCCTTGGAGAGCGCGAAGGAGTCGATTCTCGTTGCGCCGCCCTCAGCCTCATCGTCGAGCATATAAGCGTCGAAATAGAGCTTGCTGCCGTCAACGGTTATCGCAGAGAACACCGCACTGTGGGCATCGTAGATAGCCTCGGCTCTCGGGAAGAGCTTGTCGGTATCCTTGACATCCTTGGTCTGGTAGTCCTTGACGCCCGCGCATGCGCTGATGACATAGACTGTGCCCTCGGGATTGAGCTTGGCGGTGTACTCTCTGCCGCCGAAGGTTATCTTCTGCTCCTCAGCCTTGACAACCTCGTTGTTGTCCATGACATCGGTGCGCAGATAGACATGGTCGTGACCCTGGAGGACGATATCTATGCCGAGGTCGGGCATAAGTCCGCACAGCTGCTTGCGCATGGCCTTGACATCCTTATCGTCATAGTGCGAGCCGTTGGAATAGAGCGCCTTGTGGAGAACGACTATCTTCCACTGGGCATCGCTCGCCTGAGCGTCCGCCTTGAGCCACTCGAGCTGGTCTGCGCTAAGCTCGTTGTCGTCGCTGAGATTGTTGGTGTTGAGAACGATGAAGTGAGCGTTGTTGTAATCATAGGAATAGAACACTCCGCTCTCTCTGTCCTGATCGACCGTATCGGGCAGAACAAAGTTCTGGTCAAGCATATATCCGCTATCCTCGTGGTTGCCGGAGGCGGGCATAATCGCGGTGTTCTTGATGTTCTCAGATGCGTTGAAGAACCACTGCCACTGCTTGAAGTGCTTGGTGTAATCGACCTGATCGCCCGCACTGGCAAAGAACTTGCCCTCGGGGAACAGGCTCAGAGCCGTATCGACCACCTTGCCCCATGTGCCGTACTGCACGGCGTTCTGCGACTGCTCGTCGCTGACATGGAAAAAGGTGAAGGAATCGGAATTGTCCGCAGTCTCGATTACACCCGTGTCGCTCCACCAGCCGCGCTTCGCGTCGCCGACCCTGTAGCAATACTTTGTGCCGGGCTTAAGACCGGTTATCGTAACCGTGTGGCGGTTGACATCAAAGCTGCAGGAGATGAAGCCGATAACACCCAGATCGACGCCGGGATATTCCCTCTCGACGAGCTCCGAGGTCGTGCTGACCTTTACTCCGTCGGGCAGCTTATCGGTAAATGTCGGATTCTCCGAATATTCGGCAATTTGAATGTCGGAATTTTTAAGGCTGTACTTCGTGTACCAGTTTATGCTTCTCTCTGTCGCCGCGTCGCCGGAGAAGGTCGTGCCTATGTTCGAGGGCAGGCGCATATTGTCCGCCGTGACCTCGGGCTCAACGGGTCCGTCGTAGACAAGGGTAACATCGAGGTCGGACTTCTCGGCGGGATTCGTGTCCTCAACGAGGCTGCGAAGCATTCTGCCGATGGTGTAGCCTATGCTGTCATACTGGCTCTGGGTCATGTACTCGTCGATGAGCACGGTGTTGAGTATATTGCGTATGCTGCTGTACTTCTCGGGCATGAGATTGAGTACGCTGTAAATAACATTCTCATAGCTCGGATTGCCGCGGAAGAGTATCTGCATGATGATATCGGTCACGACGCCTATGGGGCTAGTGACGGAGCCGGCGGGGAAGAGCTTGCCGGGGTTAAACTGGAGCGTCGAGAGAATCTCGCCCTCGACGACATCGTTGAGCAGGGTGTCAATAAGGAAATTGATGAACTCCTTCGCGCCGTCCCTGTTCTCAAAATAGTCGAGTACATCGAGCATGAACTTGTCGTCGCTGATATCCTCGTTTGCATTGTAGAGCGTGTAAAGCACGGTGTAAGCGGCATCCTCAAGGGTACCCTTCTCATTCTTGCTCTCCATGCCCATGGTCTCATAGAACTTGGTGCACTGATAGTCGGAGACCTGATAGTTGAGTGCTTTCGTGACCACGCCGTCAATGACCTCAATAACATGATCGGGGTTATTGATATATGCCTCATCGACCTGAGAGCAAAGATCCTTGATAAAGCTCATGACATTGGTGCTAACAGTCAGTATCTCGACGCTGCCAACCTCAAAGCCGTTCGTGCCGAGTGCATCGACGATTATCTTCTCAAGGTCTATTCCCGAAGCCTCAAGATAGGCATAGAGTCCGCCTGCCTCCTGAATATCCTCGAATATTCCGGAAATGGCACTGTCCACCATGTTCATGGCATAGGTGTGGAGATCGTCGGGACCGTAGGTCTTGAAGAACGAGAAGCTGTTCTTATAGGGCTGAGCATAGGTCTTTGACGTGCCGTTGGGGAAGTTGACGACGATGGGCGCATCCTCGTCAATCTCGTGTGACTTCGCGTCGCAGATTATCTTGCCGGACTGAGTGTTGTCAAAGGTGACGGTTCTGAACTTATTCGGGAAGCCCGAAAGAGAAGTTGTCTCGATATCGTAAAGAGTCTCGCCGTTATCGTTGACATGAGAGGCGATATCGGGGGTATGGAGATGTCCGCTGAAAACGAAGTGCATACCCGCGTCCGCGAGAGTCTCCGCACACTCCATCCAATCGTCAAGCACGAAAGCTCCGAAAATTTCGGGCTCGATGGTCATGTGGGGGACGAAGTTGTGGTGTCCCATGCCTATGATGGTCTCGCCGTTCTTCTTCGCCTTTTCGCACTGCTTGAGCACCCACTGCATAAGCTCGGGGGTTATGCTGCCGCCGGTCTCCTGAACATCATCGCCCTTGGCGGTGACGTCGGAGGAATACTTGCTTGTATCCATGACGATGAGTCGGTAGCCGCCCTTGAGGCTCAGAGCGTAGGAGAGCTGACCCGCCTGACCGCTCGTGGGGGTGAATACATCCTCTTTTTCGTCCGTCACGAGGTCGCGGCCGAGATTCTTGTAGATCTCGCGGAAATCCTCGGGAGTGGTTATCTCGCTTGACTCCTTGACTCCGTTTCGGAAGGTCACGCCGCGGTAGTTATTGACATCGTGGTTGCCGTTTGTGACGATGACCGGTATGCCCGTCTCGTTTTCAAAGGCCTCGAGCTTTGCCGCGAGAGCCTTGTGACCGGCAAGCTCTCCGTTGAGAGTCAGATCGCCGGGCAGGAACACATAGTCGCTCTTCTCCTCGGCAGCCTTGTTAAGAGCCGCAGTAAGGAGCGCATCAACCTCATTGTGCTGACGGGCGCCTTTATCGTTCCATTCGTTGTAAGCTTCGCTGAATCCGTTCTCCGTGTCTCCGGTTCCTTTTTCGGAATCAGCAAAATAGTGGATGTCGGAGATGGTCGTTACCTTGAGCTTGCCCTTTTCGGTCTGCGCAAAGGCACTGAAAATCCCCGTCGGGAGGGCGGCAAGGACAAGCGTCATGCAAACTATGACCGCTATGATGCGTCTTGCCAGTCTTCCTCTGTTTTTCATTTCGTTTCCTCCTTCTTTTTTGTTATATATTATAAAAAACGAAAATGCTTAATCCTCCGAGCCGTCCGTCTGCTCGGCAATTCCGAGATAGGCGTCCGCCTCGGCGGCGTCCATGCTCTCGATTCCCTTGAGCTTGCCCGCCATGATACGGTTCCTGTCCTGCGCGGCGACAAGAGTGCGCCCCGCCTCATCTATCTTCTTTTTCGCCTTGTCGAGCACATCGCCGAACTTTTCGTACTGCGCCTTGGCGACGGAGAGCAGACGGCGAACCTCGTTCGCCTTTTCATTAATCGCCACGGCTCTGAAGCCCATGGAGAGGGAATTGAGAAGTGCCGTTATTGTGGTCGGTCCCGCTATCATGATGTTATATTCGCGCTGGATACGCTCGGCTATCCCCGTGCGCGAGGACGCGATTTCGGCATAGAGCCCCTCTGTTGCGAGATACATTATCGCAAACGGGGTCGTCGCGGGAACGTTTATATATTTGGTCACAAGCTTTGCCTCGCTCAGAACCCTGTCCTCAAGAGCCTTGCGAGCCTTGGCGACCTCTTCGGCATCTGCGCTGTCCGCAGCGGAGCACAGGCGTACATAGTCCTCCATCGGGAACTTCGAGTCAACGGGGAGGTAAGCGTCCGCGCCGCCGTCCCCCGCAGGGATACGGATAGCGAACTCGACGCGCTCGGAGCTGCCCGGGCGGGTGGCGAAGTTCTTCTCGTACATATTGGGAATGGTCTGGTCGAGTATGCCCTCAAGCTGAACCTCAGCCCAGGTGCCGCGAGCCTTGACATTCGTCAGCACGCGGTTTAGGTTCGTGACGTTCGTTGTGACACCCGTCGAAAGCTCTTTCATCTCGCCGAGCGATTTGTAGACATTCTCAAGCTGCTCGGAGACGGTCTTGAACGAGCTGTCGAGCCGGGTGGTGAGGGTCGAGGAGAGCTTCTCATCGACGGTCGCACGCATTTCATCGAGCTTCTTCTCGTTGCTCTGCTGCATTTTTTCTATTGACTCTGCAATAATTCTCGACTGTCTGTCGTTTTGTTCTATGTTATTTCGGCGGATGGTGTCGAGCGACTTTGAAAACATATCCGTCAGCTGCTGCTGATGCTTGAAGTTTGCCTCGGTCATGAGCGCGAGCCGCTCGTTCATCCTGTCGAGCGACTCGGTAAGCTCGGCGCGCATATCCTTCTGATTGCCGGCACTCTCCCTGCGGTTGCGCTCGAACTCATCGCGCAGCTGACCCTCAAGCGAGCCTACCTTATGCTCAAGCTCCTTTATCTGCCCTTCCTGCGCGGAGGGGCGGCTGAGCTTCGCTATGACAACAATGAGCAGCACGGCGCAGACAGCAGAGAGTGCCGCCGCGATACATAAAACAGCGTTCATAGTTCCGTTCTCCAAAATTATGATATATGATAAAGAATTGTAACAGATTTTTAAAAAAATTGCAACATTTATACAGAGATATTTAAACAATAAAAATTTTTTGAGCAATATTGTGTTTGCCGGATAATCTTTGCAAATAACGGTTGCTAACGGGAGCAGTTTTATGCTACTATATAATGTATCAAAAGAGGGCTGTCAGACCGAAAAAATTGCGTTCCGAGCCGCCCGCTGAAATTATGTAAATACGACGGTGTTTTCGATATACGGAGGAAAAGCATGAAAAGAATCACAAGAACAGCTTCAATATTTCTCTCGCTCGCGCTGATATTTACAGCCGCCGCCTGCGGCAATGACGGCTCGGGCGCATCGCTGAGCTATCCGATATCAGCCCAGCCGGAGTGCCTCGACCCGCAGATAGCGCAGGGAGCGGAGGCAAAGACCGTCATACTCAACTGCTTTGAAGGGCTTGTCCGCAAGGATGCGGAGGGCAGCTATTCCCCCGCCGCGGCGAAGAGCTGGAGCTATGACGCGTCCACTCTTACATACACCTTCAAGCTCCGCGAGGACGCACGCTGGGTCATAATGAAAAAAGCTTACAAGTCTATACTCGGCGACGATATAGACAAAACCTTTGATTCCCGCGTCACGGCGGCAGATTTCGTGTTCGCGCTCAGGCGTGCGGTGTCCCCCGCAACCGGCGCACCCGAAGCACTGAGTCTCGGGGTCATAAAAAATGCAAAGAGCATAATAAACGGAAAAATGTCCTCAGACAAGCTCGGTGTTCAGGCGGTCGGCGACTTTGAATTGAGAATAACACTCGAGAGCGCCACGGACGAATCGGCTTTTCTCGATCTGCTGACGAAAGCCATATGTATGCCCTGCAACGAGACGTTCTTCAACGCGACCAACGGGCGGTACGGGCTTGACTACTCGACGCTTCTGTGCAACGGTCCGTTCTATCTCTCCTATTGGCTTCAGGATTCTGCGCTGACAATAAAGAACAATGACGACTACACCGGACCTTTTCCGGCAAAGCCCGCGAGCGTCTCGCTCGTCATTGACGGCGACAGTGCACAGAGGCTCACCTATCTGCTTGACGGCACTTACTGCGCCGCTCAGCTCGGCACGACTTCGCCGAATTCTTCCTCTCTTTCCGTCACCAAAAACTACGACACCGTCTGGGCACTGTGCTTCAACTGCTCCGACGCGTCGCTCTCCAATGTGTCTGTGCGCCGTGCGCTCTGCACGGCTGTCGATTACGGCTCGCTGACGCTCGAGAGCGAGGATATGCAAAAGACCTATTCGATAATCCCGCCCTCCTGCTCCGTCGGCGAGGGATTTGATCTCAGCAGCGAGCCGGTCAGTATTCTCGGATACGACATGACAAAATCCGCCGGATACTGGTCTCAGGCGCAAAAGGATCTCACGGGCAAGCTGAGCCTTGAGATAATCTGTCTGCCCGAGCATGAGACCGCCATGCGCCGCATGATACAGGGCTGGCAGAAGGTATTCGGTCTGAGCGTCAGCTTTACCGTCTCTGCGCTTGACAGTGCGGCTCTCTCGTCCCGCGTGCAGGACGGCGACTATCAGATTGCTCTGACCTCCATGTCCGCCGGCATAACCGACGCTGCGGGCTTCCTCTCGACGCTCACCTCGCAGGGGACGAACAACATAGTCCGTCTGAGCGACTCGCAGTTTGACGCAGCCGTGAAGAACCTCAATGCGCTCAGCGGCACGGAGCTTGTCAAGGGCTGCCGCAGTGCGGAGGGCAGGCTGCTCTCGCTCGGCGCGGCGCTCCCGATGTTCATAACCCCAAGCTATTTTGCAGTCGCAAAGGGTGTCAGCGGCTTGAGCGTTGACCCGGAAAGCTCGGCGGTCGATTTTGTTTTTGTAACGGCGAAGGACTGATAAGATGAAAAAGGAAAACAGACTTAAATATATACTTCCGGAAAATCGGGCGGTGCGCATTGTGCTCGCCGTCTTTTTCTGGTTATTGTCGGCGTCCTGCGCCGGATGCATATTCTGGCTTTCGAGCAGAAGCGGCGACCAGTCGCAGAGCATGAGCGACAGCATTCGCGGAATTTTGGCAAAAATTCTCGGTCTCCCGCTGGGAAGCTTTATCGTGCGAAAATCCGCGCATTTTCTCGAATATGCCGCTCTCGGATTTCTTATCGGCTGTGCGCTGTTCCTCAGCCGCAGGCGTTTTTCGCCGATATTTTCGGTGCTTTGCTGCGCTCTGTATTCGGTCAGCGACGAGATACACCAGTACTTTGTCCCGGAGCGCGCCTGCCGTATTTTCGATGTCGGAGTCGATACGTTCGGCTCGCTGACGGGCACTCTCGCCCTCGCGCTTGTGATTATTGTCGTAAACTCAATTGCAATGCGCCGAAAGGAAAAACATTCCGCGTAAATTTTTGGCATTTCTATTGTCGTTATACGGTAGTATATGATATAATAATGTCTATATAGAGATTTTTCAGCTGAGAGGTATATTCAATGAACCATAAAGAGGGGCTTATCGTCGGGCGCAACGCGGTGCTTCAGGCTCTCGAAAGCGGCAGAACGATAGACAGCGTGACCGTTGCACAGGGTCAGCGCGGCGGACATGCGGGCAGGATAATCGACATCTGCCGCGAACGCAGAATCCCCGTCAAATTCGCCGATCAGCGCAGGCTCGACCGTCTCTGCGACGGTGCGGCGCATCAGGGCGTTGCGGCATTTGCCGCGGCTCACGAATATGCCGAGCTGGACGATATTTTCGCCCTCGCCGAGAGCAGGAACGAAAGCCCGTTCATAGTCGTGTGCGACTCCCTTGAGGATCCGCATAATCTCGGCGCCATTCTCAGGAGCGCGGAGGCAGCCGGCGTTCACGGGGTTATTATCCCGAAGCGAAACTCCGTGACCCTCAATTACACCGTTGCAAAAACCTCGGCGGGTGCTGTTGAGTATGTCCCCGTAGCAAAGGTCGCGAATCTCCCCGCCGCCATAGACGAGCTCAAAGCTCACGGCGTCTGGATATTCGGCGCAGACATGGACGGCACGGACTACACCTCTCTCGACTACAGCGGCAGCATCGCTCTCGTCATAGGCTCCGAGGGCAGGGGCATAGGTCGCCTCGTGCGCGAAAAATGCGACTTTATCGCATCCCTGCCGATGCGCGGCAAGATAAATTCTCTCAACGCCTCCGTCGCGGCGGGAATCCTCATGTTCGAAGCGGCAAAGCACAGAAACTGACCTTTTTCCGATTTAAGTATATATAACTATTGGGGTGAGATGAGTGGAAAACAGACCTTCCGATAAGAGAAGCCAAATTTCACTTGACAGCGTTCTCCGCGAAGTGGCGGAGCTCGAAAACAGCCACGGCGAGCCGGACAGAATCTGGTCGCTGAGCGACATAGACGATCTGTTGGCGAGCACGACCGCCGACTCTGCCGCACCTGCCGACGAGGACGACGCCGAGCTTCTTACAAGCATCGACTACTATAAAAGCAAATACTCTGACGGTGATACGCCGTCGGAGCAGGAGTCCGTATATACACAGCCGGTGGAGCCGACGGCTCCGAAGCCCGTGCCCGTTGAAGAATCCGAGACGGAGATCGCCGAGGGCGAGCCGGAGAATGCCGCGGACGGGTCGGATTCTCCCGCAGAAGCGGAAATTGAAAAACCCGACGAAGCGGAGCCGGGAGCCGAAAGCGAAGAAGCTTCCGAGGTCGCAGAGCCAGAGGAGGCTGCGAACGAGATACCCGCTGCGGAGCCTGAAAGCGAAGATGAGGCTGAAGCCCCCGAAGATCCGGAGGAAACAGTCGTGTCGGCGCAGGAGTCTGCCGACGGTGACGAGCCGGAGGAAAAAGAAATTTGGATTGAGGAGCTGCGCACGGACGACGGCGGGGACATATACTCCGATTCAAAATTTGAGCTGTCCGTTGTGAAAAACGGCGGCGAGGATGACGATGTGCAGGAGCCTGACTCCAGCGATGAAGTCGATACGGACGAATCTGACGAGCCCGATTTCCCCGACGAAGACGGAAATATTCTGACTATCGGCAGCGATGAAGAAAAGTCAGAGGACGGCGAACCGCAGGACGGGAACGGGGCAGGCAAAAAGCCGACCGTAGAGGAGCTTTTCGGTGCGCCCGCAGCGAAATATTTCGGCGAGCCGACCGAATCGCCGGAGCAGGACTCCGAGCTTGAGAGCCGCGCCATACCCGGTCTGTTCGGCGACACCGTTGTGTTCGGTCCTATGGAATCCCTCTCCGAGCCGCAGCAGAGCAAGCCGGACGATGAATATAAAACGAAGCTCATGACCGCAATAGGCTCGGCAAAAGCACCGCAGAACTCCGAGACGATAGAGAAGCCCGGAGTTATCTTAAAGCGCGGTCCGCTCTCCGAGACATCGGGACTTGAGCCCCTGCCGCAGGTCATTCCCGCCGAAGAATTCGTCGGCTCGGGGGACGACAGACCTGCATCAATAGAGGATCAGCCCTTTACGAATCCCGCCGCCGGCAATCAGCCGGAGGAGGAGCAGATGATGCTAAGCGGCTTCGGCGAAGAGCAGGAGACCGAAAAAATAGATGAAGACGAGCTCCGAAGCGAGCTCGACAAAAAGAGGGCGGAGAAGAAAAGAAAGTTCGTTCTGCTCGGCGGCATCGGCGACGATGAGCCGCAGAAGGACGAAGCTCTGCCCGAAGAGAAAGAGGACGGGGCGGAGAAACAGCCCGAGGAAAAGAAAAAACGCTCGGAAAAAGCTCCCCTCGAATACGAAAAACCCGAACAGCGCGGGAGAGTATATGGCAGCCTTAAAAACGCCGCATCGCAGTTCAAGACCTCGGTCATAGGGCTGTGCGTGCTTGAGGGCGTGTCGCTGCTTCTGCTGCTCGTGCCGAAAATTCTCGAATGGGCGGCGATAGACGCGCCCGCATTCGACTGCGGCGGCGCGGGACTTGCGGCGGCTAATATAGTGCTCCTGCTCGCGTCGTTCTATCTCGCGTTCCCGAATATTTTATCCGGCATAAAAGCACTTGCGAACGGTCGCGTGACCGGCGGCGCAGTCGGCGGACTGACTTTTATACTTGCCCTTGTCCAGACGGTACTCTCGTTCTTCAACAAATCCCCCGAGGGTGCTTCGGGTATGTTCTACTGCGCGGCGGCGATATTCGCCCTGCTTATGACCGCCGAAAACAGCAGCCGAGGCACGGCTCGCGTGATGCAGAACTTCCTTTTCTGCATCGCAAAGCGCAAATCCGGACTCTACGGCATAAGGGCTATCGAGAGCGAAAAGGACGCCTTCGAGGTCGGACGCGCACTGAAGATGGGCAACCCCGACATTTTATATTCCGGCAGGGTCGAGTTCCCCGCAGACTTCATCAAAAATTCGCAGGCCAACTCCCCTGCGGACAGCTGCATAAAGCGCAGCCTGATAATTTCTTCGGCTGTCTCGGTGCTGCTCGCGGTGATATCGGGCATAATAACAAAAGATATATTCCAGGCCTTCGGCGTACTCACCGGCGCATTTTGCCTGACCTCTCCCTGCGCTATTGAGCTTGCGCTGATGATCCCGCTCTATCTTGAGAACAAAAAGCTCAACGAGGAGGGCGGTATGATCGCGGGCTACGACGCGGCTCTCGAATGCTCCGAGGCGGTGGCCGCCTCCGTTGACAGCGCAGACCTCTTCGACCGCGCCGCGTGCGAGATGCACGGAATGAAGGACTTCCACACCGTGAGGATAGACGACGTTCTGCTCTACGCAGTCGCTATAGTGCTCAAATCCGGCGGTCCGCTCACCGATGTTTTCAACCGCATTATCGGCGGCTCGACAGAGCTTCTGCCGCCCGTGCGCGACATGATATACGAAGACAGGCTCGGTCTTTCAGCCACAATATATAACCAGCGCGTGCTGCTCGGCAACCGCAACCTGCTCACGCACCACAATATCGAAGTGCCTCTCAAGTCCGAGGAGGACAAGGTAAAGCGCAACGGGCGCAAGATTCTCTACATCGCTATAGATTCGCAGGTCGCGGCAATGTTCGTTTTCAACTACGCCGAGGACGCTTCGCTCAAGGAATCGATAAACGAGATGGCGGACAACGGCTTCAGCCTTGTCGTTCGCACGGACGACCCGAACGTGACCGACGAGCTTATCGCCGCCCGCTTTGGCATAGCGCAGAAGGATGTCAAAATGACGCTCTCCCACGGTGCGCGTATATTCAGCGCATACCGCGACAGCGTTGTTGATTCCGCCCCCGCAAAGGTCATGCACGACGGCTCCGCCCGCTCCTATTTCAAGAGCATAGCGGCGTGCGGCAGGCTCGCGAACTTCGCTTCGCGCTGGGCAGTGTTCGCCCTTATCGTGCAGGCGGTCGTGGCGGCGGGTGCGATACTCTGCGTCGCACTCAAGGCGTTCGCGTTTGTGTCGCCCCTGACGGCGGTCATAGTTCAAGCCGCGATAGTGGCTTTCAGCGTAATACTGGAAAAATTCAAGAGATAAATATACTACCCTGTAACATCTAAAAGTTCACATCCGGTTACAAATATGATTGTGTTGAACAAGGATGAAAACGCAGGCAGGCTGCCGCCTGTCAAGTTTAAAGACGCAGTTAAACGCAATCAGACGATGCAATGCCTGTAAAGTTTTAGGTGTTGCAGGGTAGCAGGGGCTGCGCTGAAAATGCGACAGCCCCTTTTCTGAAAGGATAAGCGGATATGCAGGAAAAATCAGGCAAGACAAGAATCGCTTTAAACGGCAAGACCGTGCTCGTGACGGGCGCGGCGGGATTCATCGGCTCTTTTCTCTCGGAGCGTCTGCTCTCGGACTTTGAAGATATCCGCGTCATCGGCTTCGACAGCGTCAACGACTACTATGATATCCGCCTGAAAGAATCGCGACTTGAAAAGCTTCAAAAGCACGAAAATTTTATTTTTATTAAAGCGAATCTCGCGGACAAAGACAAAGTGAGCGAAGTGTTCCGCGAATACTCGCCGCAGATAGTTGTCAACCTCGCGGCGCAGGCGGGGGTGCGCTATTCGATAACGAATCCCGATGCCTATATCGAATCGAATATAATCGGCTTTTATAATATCCTCGAAGCCTGCCGCCACTCATACGACGACGGCGTGACACCTGTCGAGCATCTTGTATATGCTTCGAGCTCATCGGTCTACGGCAGCAACAAAGAAGTGCCCTACAGCACCGACGACAAGGTTGACAACCCCGTCAGCCTCTACGCCGCAACAAAAAAATCCGACGAGCTGATGGCTCACGCCTATTCAAAGCTCTATAATATCCCTTCGACGGGGCTCCGTTTCTTCACGGTCTACGGACCCGCAGGTCGTCCGGACATGGCGTATTTCGGCTTCACCGACAAGCTTCTTCGCGGCGAGACAATACGCATTTTCAACTACGGCAACTGCAAGCGCGACTTCACATATATCGACGATATAGTTGAGGGCATTGTGCGCGTCATGCAGGGCGCGCCGGAGCGCAAAAGCGGAGAGGACGGTCTGCCCGTTCCGCCGTATGCAGTCTACAATATAGGCAACCAGAACCCGGAAAACCTGCTCGACTTCGTTGACATTCTTCAGCAGGAGCTTATCGCCGCGGGTGTTCTGCCGAATAATTACGATTTCGAGACTCACAGGCAGCTCGTCCCGATGCAGCCGGGCGATGTCCCCGTGACATATGCGGACACTTCTCCGCTCGAGCGCGACTACGGCTACAAGCCCTCGACAGACCTCAGAACCGGACTTCGTAATTTTGCCCGCTGGTACAAAGATTTCTACAAGATTTGAATGGCATATTATTATATATAAATGTATGTCTTTCGGGTCAGAGATGCCTGCAAGAGGCAAACTGGAATTTGAATTATTTTGAGGCTCGATTATAGAAGTCATTGATCCACTCGCTTTGCCATGGTTCAAGCGATAGCCCGCTCCCCATTCATTTCGTGCCCTGACTCGAAATATTTCAACAAAAAATCCTACCCGATGCTGCTGCGTGGGTAGGATTTTTTCGCGTTATTCATTTTCCGTCAATCCGTATTGTGCTCATAGAAATAGTCATACGCCTCTTCGTAGTCCTCGAAGTCGTCGTAATAATAGTCGTAGAAGTCCTCTGGGTCATTGAAGTCGCGGGCGTTGTACGGGTCATCGTCATAGTAGGCTTTTTTCGTGGTAGTCACCGGACGGTTGCCGGAGGGTCTGTACGAGCCGCCGGAGGATGAACCGGTCTTGGACGGAGTTCCGCTTTGGGAATTATATTCGACCGAGATAACCCTGCCCTTCTGAACCGCCGCTTTGCAGAGAGGGTCAATGCGGGAATCGTGATAGCTATCGTACCAATAGTAGTAAGTAATCCCTTCGTTTTGCTGTTTATCGGAACGTGGATTCTGCTTCACATAGTTGAAATCCGAATGTTCGCCGAGCTTTGTCCTGTCTATTGCCGCTGCCGGCATTCCTTCATACGGCAAGAACTCCGAGAGAGAAACTATCCCCTTGTCGGTCTTCATCCCGTAATAAGTATAATCCCCGCCGCCGACATAAACCAATCCGTATCTGTCGATATTGGAGCCGTAGAATCTTTGAAACTTTTCTCCCGTACCGCCCTCAAAAGTTTCCATATAATATGTCTCTATATAGAGCTTGATAAACGGATAGGCGGGCTTCAAATTTTTAAGCTCGTCGAGAAAATAGTAAAACTTAACCCAGTCTTTTATCTCTTCCGGCGGGCCTATCTGCAGCATTATTTCAAACTCATATCTTATCGGGTCGGACTCCGTCTCAGAGCTGTATATATAGCTGTACGGCTCGTGAATTTTTTTGTCAAGCGTTATTCCACGCTCCTTGACATTGTGATTTTTGCAGATATTCGAGACTTGCTGTTGGAGTCTTTCCGCCTCCTTTTCGGCTTGGTCGCACTCTTCGTTCGACACCGCAGCCAACGACAGGCTCTCGTCAGCCATGCTCTGACTGCGGGATTCCTCCTCCCGCTGAGTTTTTACAACGGAGTTTACTACCAATGCCGTCGTTGCGACCAGAATGCCCGCGCAAATTACGCAGACAAATATCTCCGTCGCGATATTTTTCTTTTTTGCTTTTTCGCCCATGACATCACCTCTCATGCGTCACAAAAGCGGTATTATCTCTTCTTTCTGCCCTTTTTCTCAGTATATTCATTGCCCCTGACTCCGGGATTGACGAGCTTGAGCTTGCGTCTCTGGCGGCGCTTGTAGTTTTCGTAGACAAACAGAGCGACATAGCCGACAACGAGAACGGCGACTATCGATGCAATGATTTTAAATATAGTGCTCGAAGCGACTTTCTTTATTGTTGCGCCTATGAACAGCAGAACATTTCTCGACACATCCTCGGACGCGACGAGCTTTATCCGCGCTATCTCCTCGCCGGCATAGAGCACACGCGCATCGCATATCTCCTGACCCTTTTTGACCGGCGCATCAATGCTCTCGGGCACGGTCTCGGGCACAGGCTCGATAAGCACGCTTCCGGCATCGGTCCCTGTCGGGACGAGAGCCAGCACTTCCTCGCCCGGGACAAGCGAAATGTGATCGGTTCTGAACGAGAGTTTGAGCGGAACCTCGGTTATTATCTGAGTCGGGCTTGCTATCGACTTTAGCTCTATGTGGTTGAACACCCAGTTGAACATCCTGCGGCAATCGACAAACGCGCAGTTTTCGAGCGGCTCATCGTCGTCGATATTCTGCATCGGCGCGTTAAGTATTACGCACAGGTAGTTGTAGCCGTTGCCCGTGCCCTTTGATATGACGCAGCGTCCGGCGTTGTCGGTCGAGCCGGTCTTGATACCCACGGCATAGGGCGAATAATAGTCGGCATACGCCTTGTTCATAAGATTATTGGTGTTGCGCAGGGTGCGCTCCTCGCTCTTGTTTGTGGCGGGGACTTTATATATCGTTGTCGAGGTTATCTCCGAAAAATACGGCAGGGTCAGCGCGTGCTTGGTTATCGTCATCAAGTCGCGTGCGGTGGTGTAATGATTCGGGTCGTCGAGCCCGTGGACATTCGCAAAGTGCGTATTTTCGCAGCCGAGAACCGCCGCCTTTTCGTTCATCATTTGGACAAAGCCCTCGATAGAGCCTCCGACATGCATCGCAAGGACATTCGCCGCGTCGTTGCCGCTTCGCACGAGCAGGCAGTAGAGCAGATTCTTTATGCTCATCTTCTCGCCCGGCTCAAGCCCGACTACCGAGCTTCCCGTGCCGTCGAGCAGGTGGATAGCCTCATAGCTCGCCTCGACTTCTTCATCGAGATCCTTACAGTTTTCGAGCACGACGGTGGCGGTCATTATCTTTGTCAGCGAGGCGGGAGCCGCCTGCTTGTCCGCGTCCTTTTCAAAAATAACCGTGTCGTTGTCGAGGTTGACGAGCAGATAAATCTGAGCATAAATGGGACTATCTCCGCTGTCCGTCAGGCTTTTCTCGTATACCGCGTTATAATTGGCATAGGCCGGCACGGTGCAGAGCACCGACACGATAAGAATAAAACAAAATAAAATTTTTATGAGTTTTTTCATAGACAGTCACCGCCGAATGTTGTATTATATATATAAACGATAGAAGACAACTTTGTCCTGACACTAATTGATTATACCAGTTTCAGGCTGTAAAATAAAGTAATAAACCGGATTTTGTTTATCAGGGGGATTAAAAATCATGCTTTATGTTACGGGAGACACCCACGGAGATTACGAGCGCTTTACATCTTCCGCTCTCAAAAAACTGAGAAAGGGCGACACGCTCTTCATCTGCGGCGATTTCGGCTTTATCTGGGACGGCTCGAAGAACGAAGAGAAGCTGCTCAAAAAGATAGGCAAGCTCAAATACAATGTCTGCTTTATCGACGGCACGCACGAGAATTTTGAGAGACTCAGAAGCTATGAGGTCTCGGAGTTCAAGGGCGGAAAGGTTCATCATATCACCGGCAACCTCTATCACCTCATGCGCGGTCAGACCTATGACTTCGACGGCGTGAGTGTCTTTGCCATGGGCGGCGGCGAGAGCCCGGATATCGACATCCGCTCCGACCTCAACTCCTGGTCGGGCGACGAGATACCCACCGAGGCGGAGCTGACGGAGGGCGCAAAGAACCTCAAAAAGCTCGGCAACAAAGTGGATATTATCATCACCCACGAGCCGCCGATGAAGATAAAAGGCTTCCTCAGGCTCAAGGACAAGGAGTCCGTGCGCGTGACGGGACTCAATACATATTTCGAGGAGCTTGGTGCCGCGTGCGAATATAAGCACTGGTTCTTCGGCTCGATGCATATCGACAAGTTCATCTCCTCGTCTCACATCGCAGTGTTCCAGCATATAATCAACGCAGAGACCTGCGAAATCGCAAAATAAACGCAACATTCAAAGGCTCCCGGAAAAATTCCGGGAGCTTTTTTATATATTTTTTTGCTTCATACCCAAAAATCGGCAGTTCGTACCGCACGCAGACAAGGCATATTCCGGAAAAATATGTTATGATACATGTGAATAAAAAGGAGGGCAGGAAAATGAACATCAAAAGAACTATTGCGGCGGTGCTGGCGCTGCTCATGTTCGTTTCGTTTACCGGCTGCAAAAAAAGACGCAGACCGGTCTCCGGTGAGGTTTCGCAGCGATATTCCGACGGTGAAGGCGAAGCCGATATCTCCGAAAGTGAAACAAATTCTGATGCTGAGTTGCCAAGCACCGCACAGCAGTCCGATGTTTCCGTTTCCAAGGAAAGCTCTCCGGCGGGCAGCAATTCCGGCAAGGGCTCAGCCTCTTCTGCCGATAAAGCTTCGGCAAACCCGCACTATTATCTCGGGCTTTACCGCAGTGAATGGCAGCACTGGGTCGTTATCAAAGACGCCACATATGATTCATCCAACGAGTATAGAACCGGAAAAAATGTCAACTTTGACTCGAACGAGAATATAATAGGCGAGGATTATTACCCGTACGGCACATATCGCGCAGAATATAAATATAACTCCGATGGGACGATCAGCTCGGCTCAGACAATGTACTGCTCGCCGGCAAACTATTACTACAAATACGACTCACAGAAGCGGCTCACAAAAATCACAGAAAAGTCCGGAAATATTATAACCACTGTCACAGAGTTTACATATGACGACAGCGGCAGACTTGTCTTTGTCCGCGAACGGCTCAACGACGGAAATCTGGACACCGAATACAAATATGACTCAAAGGGCAATCTGACGGAGTGCATCAGCGGCGGGAGCAGGTATGTATATAAATACGACTCAAGCAACCGGCTTATACTCAAACAGTGCTACGACACCGAAAACGGCGGCAAGCTCACAACAGAAGAAGAGAGAAAATACGACAAAAACGGATATGTGATCTACTATCGAAATATGTGTTATTCCGACGAAGGGCAGGTCTCAACCGAAAGCTTCATCACCAACGATATAAACGGCAACCCCGATCAGGTGAAATGCTATTCCACGAAGAACGGAAAAAAGACTCTTGACTACACTTCGAAAACGGAGTACTCCTACAAGGAAAATGTGACCGCCACTACGCGCTTTACCTACACAAAAGAAGAAGCGGGCAACAAGGCATTACAGGTCACCGAGTATGAATATCACCGCAAAGAGGCGTTTGATGTTTCGCCGAATACAATAATGTAAGCGGGCAGTCCAGTTCAGCCGTCCCTGTTTTTCAAAAAAAGAGCCTATATTTCAAGTTTTGTGGTATAATATGTCTGTCGCAAAATGAGGAGGCAGGACAATGAAAACGAGAAAAATCATGGCAGCTCTTTTGTCGTTTGCGGCGGTGATATCATTTGTCGGGTGCGATAAAAAGACAGCGAACGGGGACGAAAGCGCGGGCAGTGCTCTGCAGGGCGAAAGCGTTGCCGCGGATGAAGGAATAGAATCCGACGGTCAGTCGAGCACTGAAATCTCCGCATATTATCTCGGCATCGGGCTTGACAGGGAGAGTCATTGGAAGATGACCGAGGAGGATAAGCAAAGTGCGGATGACAGCAAATATATCAAAAACAAAACCTCCGAATATGACTCCCACGGAAATCTTCTGAGCAGCGACGAGGATACTTACAAATATACTTACAACGGCGACGGCACAGTGAAAGAGATAGCCCGCTCGGGCAGCCGTGAGTGCATATACCGCTACAAGTATGACTCAGACAAGAGAATATCGCAGATATCCACGCTGAACGCTTCCGGCAAGGAAGAGGATGTGCTGAAATTCACTTATAACAAGTCGGGAAAGCTTATCTTAGCGCAAAATGGCAGCCAAAAGGCGGTGTTCTCTTATGACGGCAACGGCAGACTTATTAAAAAAGATGTAACCGACTCCGATGGGCATACAGTTTCCGATATTTTTGAATATAACGACCGCGGCGAGCTGATCCGTGCGACAATATCGCAGGACAAGTACGGTATGGTGAACCTTACGGAAGAATATCAATATGACGAAAACGGCGCGCTGACAAAGAAAGTTTCAAAAAATTTCCGCGGCATGACGGAGGAATACGAATACAAAAACGACGAGCACGGAAATCCGATTGAAATAAAATATACCGAAAAAGAGCACGATGAGATATCTTACTCCTCCACTGAGACTTACTCCTACGAATACGGCGCAAAGAAAATAGTTGCCATGGGCAAAACAGGTCGCGGAGTGGTAAAAAGAACATACGAATATCAAAAAAGCCAATGCGTAATCACGCCCGAGTCGGATATATTCTGACGGCATTAATTATTATCCCGGTCACGCACCGGGATTTTTTCACTTTGCGAATCGAAAAATCAAAAATCCGCAAATTTTTTAAAAAAAGTGTGCTATTATAAACAGGAAAAACTTTCAAGCGGAGGTATTCCATGAAATTCAGGCGATTTTTCGAGGTCATTCTGGCGGCGGTGATGCTGCTGTCGTTTGCGGGGTGCACGGACAGGGACGCTCGCGGAGACTCTTCCGAGCCTGCGGGTGAACAGACGACCGAGGAGCAAACCACCGAGCCGCAGACTAACGAGGACGGCAGTCTCGTCAAGCCGAAAAATGCCGTCTCGGTCTCCGACGGCGTGAATGTCAAGACCTACAGCGGCGCTTCGCTTATAGAAATCGGCAACCGCGTAATGGAGCCCTACGGCAACGCATACAAAAATATGAAAGCTTACGCCGACACGCTCAACCTCCTCAAGGCGGAAATGCCGAACACAAAGGCTTACTGCCTCATGGCACCGACCGCCATTGAATTCTATGCCCCGAGCAAATATAACGCCGGCGTGTCGAAGTCGCAGTATGAGGGTATGTGCTACATCTACGAACAGTTAAAAGACATAACGCCCGTCAACGCCTATGCCGAGATTGCGGCGCACACGGACGAATATCTCTATTTCAGAAGCGACCACCACTGGACCGCCCTCGGCGCGTACTATGCCTATCGCACATTTGCCCGGGTCGCGGGGTTCACGCCCGTTGACAAGGACACTCTTCAGACCGGCAAAATATCACCGTTCCTCGGACTTTTCTACAATGACACGAAGAGTACCGCACTCTCTGACGACCCCGACTATGTCGAATATTTCATTCCGCCCGTCAACACAACGGCTATAGCCTCGGACTCCGACGCCGCAATGAGCGACGGCTACAGCGTCAAGGTCGTCAACCCCGAGACGACCTCGTCGAACAAATACTTGGCCTTTGTCGGCGGCGACCACGGCGTTGTCAAGATAACGACCGATGCACAGAGCGACAAGAGCATTGTTGTTATCAAAGAGAGCTACGCGAACGCATTTGTGCCGTGGCTCTGCGCCAATTACAAAACAATCTATGTCCTCGACCCGCGTCAGCTGACCGTCAAGCTCGCGGATTTCGTCAGGACAAACGCTGTAGACGAGGTTCTGTTCCTAAACTATATGTTCATCCCCGGCAACTCAAAATTTATGACCGCACTGGAAAATATGGCGTAAAGACTGCGTCGCAACCAAAAGCAAAATTTATTTCACACAGGCAAAGAGCAAGCGGCTGATTTTTTGTAGGAGTCGCCGACCCCTAAAAAGAAAGCTAAAAAATATTCTTGTGCTTTGATTTTGTCTGTAACATAAATTATCAAAAAACAAGAAAAAGTCCCATGAGATTTTACTTCCGGGACTTTTTATTTAAGCGAGCTTTCTACTCTCGTCTTTTTTCAGCGTGCGGTAGGTATAAATTATCACTATCGCAGAGGCGATAAACGCGAGGATATCCGCCGCGGGCATCGAAATTATTACTCCGTCAAGCCCCCACACAAGTGGGAGCACGAGCACCAGCCCGACGCCGAAAACTATCTCTCTTATCATCGACAGCGCGGTCGAGGCGACCGCCTTGCCCATAGCCTGAAGGAAAATAAACGCCGCCTTGTTGACGCAGGCGAGCGGCATCATGCACAGATATATTCTGAAGCATTTCACCGCAAACTCGGTATAATACGCACTCTCGTTTGCCGCGCCGAAAACGGCGATAAGTCCGGTCGGGAACAGCTCGACTATGAGCGTCGCTATCGCGCCCGCAGTCGCCTCGCATATCAGCAGGCGGGTGAACAGCCCGCGCACGCGGTCGTATTTTTCCGCGCCCATGTTGTAGCCGACAATCGGAATGCATCCCGCTGCCATACCAATAGAAACAGATATGATTATCTGAAAGAATTTCATCACTATTCCGACGACAGCCATGGGTATCTGCGCATATTCATTAAGCCCGAAAACCGGGTCGAGCGCACCATATTTTCTTATCATATTGTTCGTCGCCGCCATCGCCACGACAAGGGATATCTGCGCCAAAAAGCTGCATATGCCCAACGGAATGAACCTTTTTATGACGCTGCCGCAGAGCCTGAACGAAGCTTTTTCGAGCTTCACGGAGCGCATATGAAACAGATAATATACCGCCATCACCGCCGTTAGCAGCTGGCCGAGCACCGTGGCGACCGCCGCGCCCATCATACCCCAGTTGAACGCGAAAATAAATATGGGATCGAGGATGATATTGACCACTGCGCCCGCGACCGTGGACACCATCGCGAAACGCGGGCTTCCGTCCGAGCGGATGACCGGATTCATCGCCTGACCGAAAACATAGGCGGGGATGCCCAGGGCTACCCAGAAGAAATATTCTTTCGCGAATGCGAAGGTTTTTTCGTTAACCGTGCCGCCGAACATGGCGATAAATTTATCCGAAAAAGCCAGATACAATATGCACAGCACGATTCCGCTGACTGCCGAGAGTACAACGGCGTTACCGACTCCCTTGTGGGCGTCCTCGCGCTTGTCCGCGCCGAGGGATATACTCACGAACGCGCAGCATCCGTCACCTATCATAACCGCTATCGCGAGGGCGATGACCGTCAGCGGAAACACGACAGTGTTTGCGGCGTTGCCGTCCGAGCCGAGATAAGCGGCATTCGCAATAAATATCTGATCGACTATGTTGTAGAGTGCCGCGACGAGCAGGGAAATTACGCAGGGCACGGAATATTTACCCATGAGCCTGCCGAGCTTCTCCTGCCCGAGAAAGGTCTGATCGTTGTTTTTCATGGTTGTCTCCTTTGCAAAAAAAATAAAAGGCGCAAACCCATCCGGATTTACGCCTTTCGCTACACGACGAGGAGCATTATATCAGCTTTTATCTTAATTTTCAAAGGCAGTTATCATCAAAGTTTTCCGCTTTTGCGACTGCTCTTTTATGTAAAAAACGCATGGGAGCTTGAATCCGCGATTCAAATTATGCTATAATTCTGAAAAAGGCAGGTGGGTAACGGGCATGGACAAAAAAAGGCTCGGCGCAATAACGGGCACGCTCGGTGCGCTGACGGCACTGACTGCGGCTTCGGCGGAAATATTCTATAATTTTGCGATAAATACGAAGTCGCCCATACATATGAGCAAGCTCAACAACCTTGTCCAAAAGGCGACCGGCACAGATGCCGGCGAGGACGAGGCGAGCGCGAAATACAGCGGCATGACAGGCACGCCGGAGACGAAAATGTGGTATGACGACGAGGGCGAGGATGTTTATATAGTGTCCGACTCCCTTCGCCTGCACGGCAAAAGGTTCAAAAATACCGGCTCCGACTATGCGCTCATCTGCCACGGATACACGAGCAAGGCGAGACACATGGCGGGCTTTGTCAGGAAATTTCACGACCTCGGATATAATGTCCTTGCGGTCGATGCGCGTGCCCACGGCGAGAGCGAGGGCGAAAAAATCGGCATGGGCTGGCCGGAGCGAATGGATATCGTCGCGTGGACAGAGCAAATTCTCTCATGGAAGCCCGATGCGCGTATAGTGCTCCACGGCGTATCCATGGGTGCTGAGACCGTCCTCATGGCGTCGGGCGAGGAGCTGCCGAAAAATGTCAGGGCGATAATCGCGGACTGCGGCTACACCTCGGAGTGGGACGAGTTCCGCTGGGAGGCGGAGACGCTGCACATCCCGTGGTTTCCGGTGCTCAATGCCGCGTCCCTGCTGTCGAAGATACATGACGGCTATGATTTCAGGCAGGCGAGTGCCGTTGAGCAGGTCAAAAGGAGCCGTATACCGACGCTGTTCATCCACGGCTCGGCGGATGAGCTGGTTCCCTATAAAATGCTCGGCGAGCTGTATTCGGCGGCGGCGTGCGAAAAAGAAAAGCTGTCCGTTGAAGGCGCGGGACACGCGCTCTCGTCCTGCGTTGACCCGCAGCTGTACTGGAGCACGGTTGAAAGTTTTATTAAAAAATATATAGATAGATAAAACAATAACCATCGACTTGACGGTGGTTATTGTTTTTGCTTTAAAATTCCAAATGGTCACACTACCCACGTATGCTATGCACAAAAACTAAAGCTTTCTTCATTTTTTACTCCTTTCAATCGTTATCTGTTAATTTTTTTGCACATACGGATAAAGGAAAACCCCGACCGGTCAAGGTCGGGGTTTTCCTTGTATAAAACGGGGGCAAGAAGATGGTAGGTGTCTGATTTATTCGGCCTGCTTCGAGTATTTCTTGAGATAGATAACTCTCATGAGCAGGCTCTCGATAGGATTGATCGGCTTGCACTTACCGAAGAGACCGGAGCCTATGTAGGTAAGGCAGCTCTTTTCCGCGATCATCTCGACCGCACCCGCGTTGCTCTCATTCGAGCCGCAGCAGAGTGCGCCGCCGTCCTTGACGAGAACGCAATGGCGACCCTTGAGTGCCCTGACGACCTTCTTGGGCGAATTCTTTGCGCACTTGAGGCTTGTGCCGATTATCTGGGCACTGTCGTCAAGCTGAGGCTTAACAGTCTTGCCCATGGCGGCGACTGCGAGCACCTCGGGAGCCTGGGAATAGAGGATAGCATTGATATCGTCACGCGCTTCATATATCGCACGGTGCAGCATGGCTGTCGGGATCTCTCCCTCGCCGCTGACCATAGAAGTCGCGGGATCGACGGTGACGGTATGCTCCTTGTCACCGGCTGCATAGAACACTATCTTTCCGCTTGCGTCTCTGTATGAGTTATTATAACAGGTTTCGTCGGATTTTACAAGGGTTTTTCCGTGCTTTTGTGCCCATGAAACACACATTTCGCTCAGATCGGCAATTTTTTCGCCGAATTTTTTGTCAAACAGGTCGAGAACATACAGTGCGCTCTCGCGTTCGAGGGTGGCGGCGACATTGAACGCCTCCTCGCTGTCCTTCCCGTAGCAGACGGCTCCGTGGTGCGCCATGATAACTGCCTTGCTGTCCATATCGGCGGCAACGGCGGCTGCCACGCCCTTCTTGAGCTTCTTCGTGCCGGGCAGTCCGTATGCACCGAGCAGAACCTTGTCGCCTATAATCTTGCGGCCCTTTTCGCTGAGCGAGGGAATCCCCTGCTTTGTCGCGCTGACTATGGAGGCGAACTTCTGATGGGTATGGATAACAAAGCCCGCCTCGGGATGAGCCTTGTAGACCTCGGCATGAACGCCCTTTTCGGAGGAGGGCTTGACATCGCCCTCATAGCTCAGGGTGTCGATCTTAACCTCAACGATATCGTCGGGAGTCAGTCCCTCATAGGGCTTCCCGCTCGGAGTGATGACAAAGCTGTTCTCGTCAACGCGGCAGCTGACATTGCCCCATGTTCTCGCGATAAGTCCCTTTTCGACAAGGCGCAGACCGGCTGCGATAACTTCTTTTTTTGCCTGTAAAATATCCATGAAAACCGTCCTTTCACGATAAAATCCTAATTGTGCCTGCGAACAATTTTGTACTACAGTTCAATTATAACACAAGAAGTCCAAAAGTCAACAAGTTACTCTTTTTCTCCGCCGTCAGTTTCGGGTTTCTCCTGCTCGGTCGAGTTCTCCGGCTGAACCGCCGCGGTGTCCGCCTCAACGGAGTTTTTCGAGCTGCGCCAGATATGGATAACTCCGTCGTCGTTGAGCACCTTGAGCACGGTTATGACTATCGGCATAATAAAGATTCCGATGAAGCCGAAGAGCTGGAGACCGATATACATACCCATTATGCTGACTATCGGCGGGATGCCGAGGTTGCTCGCGACTATCTTCGGCTCGATTATCTGACGGATGACCGTTATGCAGGCGTATATCACAATAAGTCCGATGCCGAGACCGTAGCTGCCGTTTATCAGCGAGAACACCGCCCACGGGATAACGACCGTGCCTGTGCCGAGCACGGGCAGGATATCGACTATTGCGGTTATTATTGCGATAATAAATATATATCCGCTCTTGTATACGCCGATGACCTTCAGCACGCTCAGTCCTATCGACATCTCGGCGAAGGTTACGAGCATTATCAGCGCATATGACTTGACGAGCTTACCCATGGACGAGAACACTATTCGCTTCGTCTTTGAGAGTGTTCTGCGCTTCTGCGGGGTCAGCTGTCTCTTGATGAAGCCGACTATTCCGTCATATCCGGCAGTCATGAAGCAGGCGGCGATTATAAACAGGAGCACGCCGACCAAGATGCTCGGAATCTGCTTTGCCGTTGACCACACGCCGCTGAGCGGAGTTTTGAGGACGGACAAAAGATTGATATTTGAGTTCTGTTCGCTGCCCTGCGTGCGCTGAGCCGCACGCTCCTCGGAGGAGAGCAGGAGCTTGTCCGATAACGATTTTATCGCGTCCTCGGCGGAGCTTCGCAGCCCGTCCGGCAGACGCTCGGTGAAGCTGTATAACGAAGACTCCCAGTCCTTGACATAATCGGGCAGCTTCTTGAGCCACTCGGTGAGCACCGATGCGAGTCCCTTGACCTCGGACACGACCCTCGCGCCGGTCAGAGCGACTATCGTTATCAGCAGCGCGATTATCAGCAGCACCGCGATAACGGAAACGATACTCTTTTTGATGTGAGTTTTCTTTGAGATGAAATCAGTCGGGCGTTGGAGCGCGGTAGCGACCAAAAACGCAAACACGAACGGGGCGACTGTCCAGAAGGCATATTTCATGAACAGATAAAACGCTCCGAGCATGAGCGCGATATATGCGACATTGATAAGTACAGCTCTTCTCTTTTCCACAGTGGCGGGGGACATTTTATGCACCTCTTCTTTCAACTGTTTTCTTCCTGTCTCCAATGACAAAACAGCACAATACACCATATATATTATACCATTTTATCCTAAAACTCAATGAGTTTGAAAAATACTTCACAAAAATGTAAGAAAGTTTTCCTTTTGGGTCTTTATCGCCGGAGCCGTTTGTGATAAAATAATAAAAATCAATGACAGTGGGGAGACAGTTACCATGTATATAGCGATAATGGGCTACGGCGTTGTCGGAAGCGGCGTTGCCGAAGTCATCAACAAAAATCATGACAGCATCGTGCGCAAGAGCACGCAGTCGGAGCTTGAGATAAAATATATTCTCGACCTCAAGGATTTTCCGGGCGACCCGAACGAAAAGCTTTTCATAAAGGATTTTAACATTATCCTCAACGACCCCGAGGTGAAGGTCGTCGTCGAGACGATGGGCGGGCTTCATCCCGCGTATGAGTTCGTCTCCGCCTGCCTCAAGGCGGGCAAGAGCGTTGTGACCTCGAACAAGGAGCTTGTCGCGGCAAAGGGCTGCGAGCTGCTCGGATATGCCGCACAGCACAATGTGAACTTCCTCTTTGAAGCGTCGGTCGGCGGCGGAATACCGATAATCAGACCGATAAGCCAGTGCCTCGCCGCAAATGAGATAAACGAATTTGCGGGCATACTCAACGGCACGACAAACTTCATTCTCACCCGCATGATAAACGACGGCATGGCGTTTGATGACGCGCTCAGGCTCGCGCAGGACAACGGCTATGCCGAGCGCGACCCCTCGGCGGACATTCTCGGCTTCGACGCCTGCCGCAAGGTATGCATCCTCGCGTCCCTGTGCTTCGGCAAGCACGTCTATCCCGACCAGGTTCACACCGAGGGCATAACCGAGATAACGCTCGAGGATGTCGAATACGCCAAGGACTGGGGCGGGGTCATAAAGCTCCTCGGCAGGGCGCGCAAGAGCGAGGACGGCGGGCATATCTATGCCGTTGTCAGCCCCGCATTCGTCGATCACCACAGTCAGCTCGCGAGCGTTGACGATGTTTTTAACGCCATTCTCGTGCGCGGCGACGCGATAGGCGATGTGGTATTTTACGGCAGAGGCGCGGGCAAGCTGCCCACCGCGAGCGCGGTCGTCGGCGATGTTATCGACTGCGCACGCCACGAGAACAAGCAGAAGTTCTTCGGCTGGGCAGACAGCGAAGAGGGCTATGTCTCCGACTATCTCGACATGCCCACGGCACTCTATGTCAGGGCGCGTGCTCAGCAGAAGCAGCAGGTCATCTCCTCGGCGGAGAAAACCTTCGGCGAGATAAAGCTCCTCAAGCGCGCCGGCGCGTCCGAGGACGAGTTCGCATTTGTCACCCCCGTCGCCTCGGAGCGCGAGCTGCGCACGAAGCTCGAAACTCTTCTCGGCGTCGAAATTATCTCGACGATAAGGGTTACGGATTATTGATAATTTTCGTGCGGGGCTGTCGCATTTAGCGCAGACCAAAGAGCAAAAAAGGTTGAAGGTCATAATTTGCGGCTGAGAACGCGCATTATGACCTTCTTTAGTTTATTTTCGCTCTTTTAAGCGTCTTTTTGCCCACTTGCAGTATATCGATACAGCTTCGGGTCAAAAAACTCTTTCTGCATCTAAATGCGAAAGCCCCTTTTTGATTCCCGTTTTGATCCCCGTTTTTGATTTGGCTGTAATATCTCAAATGTACATTTGTCAATGATGTGAGACTGAAAAAACAAAAAAAATAATAGAAACCGA
>CAVFAN010000011.1:0-74469 GCA_963620555.1 bacterium | reverse complement strand
GAAGCCGTGAGCTCACGGCGGGAATTAAAAGACCCTGCGGATAGAAAGTCGCTCCACTGATGAGGAGTAGACAGTTTCCGCAGGGCACTGATAAATTTTATGTTAACCAAATTGCCGATGTCGGCAAAATGGTATGAACTGAAGGAGAAAGATAAAATGAAGTGTTCTCTTGCTAAGACATCTACCAAAGACCTTGTAGAAGAACTCAGAAAGCGCGAAGGAGTAAAAGCAACAATAGTGGAGCCACATAAAGATAATAGAGTTATAGTAAATGGTCCCGCCGTTGTACTTGTAGTCACTGATTAATTAACAAAAATTTTAAGGAATGGAATGATTTTGATTGTTTGACAATTATCCCGATGTGGTAACTGTTAAAGAGATGCAGACAATGTTGCGAATAGGAAGAAATTCTGCATATAAGCTTGTGAATAGTGGGCGCATACCAGCAATCAAGATTGGTGTAAACTATCTTATTGCTAAAAAGGATATCGAACTTTTTCTATCCCATCCGGTTGACATTAGCTCAAATTGTGCTAAAATCAATCCTATGATGGTGGGCTAAGAAAGGAGTAGACATAGTTGACTGGTAGCCTACAAGTAAAGCACGGCAAATATTATGCTGTTATGAATGTCGTAGATAGAGAAGGTAAGCGGAAGCAAAAATGGGTCTCTACTGGCTTGGACGAGCGAGGCAATAAGCGCAACGCCGAAAAATTCTTGAGAGACCTGATTGTAAAGTTCGAACTTCAGGATGGGTGCATTCCCGCAGATACGCCGCTTGCGAGTTATCTTTATGTATGGCTTAAAAGCAAGAAGGGGTATATTGAGGAAGATACCTATCAGAGTTATGAAACCGTAATAAGGGCACATCTTGTTCCCTACTTTACAGAACACAGAAAGACTCTAGCTAATACCAAAAGAAAAGACATACAGATGTATGTTGATTACAAGTATGGAGAGTGTGGTCTTTCCGCAAAAACTGTAAAATCTCACATGGTAATTATTAAGCAAGCTTTTGTTAAGGCTGTTAGAGATGAGTTAATCCCCTCCTCTCCATGCGATTATATCGTAATGCCAAAGGTTCAAAAGTATATACCGAAGTTTTATACGGAGAAACAGGCTAATGCTTTGTTGCTCGTAGCTAAAGACCATCCTATATATCCATTGATATATTTCACGGTAAATCTTGGACTCCGCAGAAGTGAAGTTCTTGGAGTTAAGTGGGATGCTATTAGTTTTGAAGATCAAACTCTCACTATACAGCATACGGTTGTGGACTATTCGGGTATAATTGCAAAAGACCGTACCAAGAACGAGGCAAGCCGACGTGTTTATCCGTTGACAGATGACGATATAACTGTGCTGCGGAAACTCAAGAAAGAAGAGGCGCAAAACCGAAAGTTCTTTGGCAATACCTATATAGACAACGACTATGTGTTTAAGAGAGCAAATGGAGACCCATTCAAACCTGATTATGTCAGCAGGAGTTTCTCTAGGATATTGGCTCAGAACAATCTCCCTATTATCCGGTTTCATGATTTACGTCATACTTGTGCAAGTATTCTTATAAACCGTGGATATACGCTTAAGGATGCACAGGAGTGGCTAGGTCATTCTGACATTCAAACAACGGCAAATATATATGCACATCTCAGTAATGAGCGAAAGAAAAACATCGCAAATGTGATGACGGAATCACTTCATTTTGAGGCTGTTTAACGTGTGTTAGAAAAGTGTTAGAAAACACCTGTTTTGCAAAGGTTGGAGCACAAAAAGAAAAAGACTCGACAATCACGAAAACCGTTGATTATCAAGCCTTCTGCGCTGGTGCGGATAACAGGAGTTGAACCTGCACCGAGTTGCCCCGACTAGAACCTGAATCTAGCGCGTCTGCCAATTCCGCCATATCCGCATTTTTACTTCCGAAATTTTACACGGCGGAAGCTGCCGAGGGTGTAGCTGAACGCTTTAATCACCGATAAGTTTGGCGGGCACCCTAAGGAACCCGCCATGGTGCGAGAGACGGGACTTGAACCCGTACGGGATTACCACACGCCCCTCAAACGTGCGCGTCTGCCGATTCCGCCACTCTCGCAGGTCTGTTCTGAATCGCTGCCTTTGTCCCCTCAGAACGTTGACTATTATAGCAAAGGGTGAGTCTTATGTCAAGCTTTTTTTCAAAGTTTTTTAATATTTCTGCATAGCCTCACGACAGTGCCGCACCCGACAGAAACAAATCGGTTTTGAAGCGTTCTTTTACGCTTTGTCCGCGTCAAAAGTCCTGAAATACGGGAATATTTCGCGTGGCTTTATTCTTGGCTCAAAGCTGAAAATTTCGTTTCAAAACCGCCGCACACGAGAAACCGTTTCTCGGGCGGTTTGTCTCTGTCGGGCTCAACACCGAGGCAAACAAAACATATCAGAAGCGGCTCGGTCGCTGCAAGCATACGGAACGATTAATTTAATCACTCACATTTTGTCGGCTCATATCCGGCATCCTTGACAGCGTTTGTTATGACGGCGCTGTCAATATCCTTTTTGAGCGTGAGCACCGCCTTTTTGCCCTCAAGGCTGACTTCAACGCTCTCCACTCCGTCGAGTGCCTCGAGTGCCTTCTGAACATGAGCCGTACAGTGATTGCACATCATACCCTCGATATAAACTGTCTTTTTCATAGCTTTTTCCTCCGTATTTTTTATATTCTCTTGCGCCTGCATAAGCTCTGGGAGCTTGACCGGCGGTTTTGACTTGCCTTTAAACGGGCTATCGGGCTTGACGAAATTTAGCCTGAGTGCATTGGTAACAACGCAGAAGCTCGAAAGGCTCATTGCCGCCGCGCCGAACATGGGATTGAGCGCGATATTAAAAATTGGTATCAGCGCGCCCGCGGCGATAGGAATACCAATGCAGTTATAGAAGAACGCCCAAAATAAATTCTCGTGAATATTTCGCAGAACCCTGCGCGAAAGGCGTATCGACGCCGCAACATCGCGGACGCCCGACTTCATCAGCACAACATCGGCAGCGTCGAGTGCAACATCGGCTCCTGCTCCTATAGCTATCCCCGTATCAGCCTGCGTGAGTGCGGGAGCGTCGTTTATGCCGTCGCCGACCATAGCGACAGTGCCGTACTTCTGGAGCTTTTTGACAACCTCCGCCTTGTCGCCCGGGAGTACATCGGACACAACATTTTCTATGCCTATCTGCTTTGCCACCGCGAGTGCCGTGCGCCTGTTGTCGCCAGTGAGCATAACCGTTCTGACACCCATGCTCTTAAGCTCGGATATTGCCTGTTTGCTGTCGTCCTTCACGACATCGGCGACCGCGATTATACCCGCGAGTTTGCCGTCAAGAGCGAAATACAGCGGCGTTTTGCCCTCGTTTGCGAGTCTCTCGCCGGCAGATTCCGTTGCGGAATCGAGGATTCCTTTTGATTTGAGCAGGGCCGCATTGCCGCCTATCGCAGACTTTCCGTTTATCTCTGCGCTGACTCCGTGACCGGGCAGAGCGGAGAAGCCCTGCGCATCGTCAGCTATAATATCAAGTTCCCCCGCCCTGCGAGTTATCGCTGCGGCGAGCGGGTGTTCGCTCTTGCTTTCGAGCGAAGCTGCGAGCTTCAGCAGTGAGTCGCCGTCATAGCCGTTGGCAGGAACAATATCCGTGACCTGCGGCTTGCCTTGAGTCAGCGTTCCCGTCTTGTCGAGAACGACTATCTGCGTTTTACCTGTCTGTTCGAGCGCGGTCGCGGTCTTGAACAGCACTCCGTGCTTTGCACCCACACCGCTACCTACCATTATCGCGACGGGAGTTGCAAGACCGAGAGCACACGGGCAGCTGATAACGAGAACGCTTATTGCGCGCGCAAGCGCGAAGCTGAACGGGCGACCGGAAATAAGCCATGCCGCGCCCGCGACAAGAGCGATCGCCATAACAGTCGGGACGAACACACCCGACACTTTATCGGCGATTTTCGCTATCGGAGCTTTTGTTGCCGAGGCGTTTTCGACCATGTCTATTATCTGGCTGAGCGTTGTATCCTCGCCGACGCGTGTCGCTTCGCAAGTAAGAAATCCGTTCTGATTGAGCGTAGCCGCGCTGACGAGACTGCCCGGTGCTTTGTCAACAGGGATGCTCTCGCCGGTAAGTGCCGATTCATCAACCGCGCTCTCGCCGCTTATAACTCTGCCGTCAACCGGAATACTCTCGCCGGGTCTGACAACAAAAGTATCACCTTTTATAACTTCCTCCGCAGGTATGACCTGCTCCCTGCCGTCTCTTATTACGCAGGCGGTTTTCGGCGCGAGATCCATAAGGCTCTTTATCGCGTCCGTCGTGCGGCCTTTGCTGACGGCTTCGAGATATTTGCCGACGGTTATAAGCGTCAGTATCATGGCCGCCGATTCAAAATAGAGCCCGTGGAGATGGTGCATCGCCATTTGGACATTGCCGTTCACCGCCGCATTGCACATTTCAAAGAGCACTGCGGTGCTGTATATATAAGCCGCCGCGCTTCCGAGCGACACGAGCGTATCCATATTCGGTGCGCCGTGAATAAGGCTTTTTGTTCCGCTGATAAAAAATCTCTGATTTATAACCATAACGGCGGTCGTCAGCAGGAGCTGATAAAGTCCTATAGCGAGCGGGTCGGAAGCAAATATCTGCGGCACCGGCCAGCCCCACATCAGGTGACCCATCGAGACATACATCAGCGGGAGAAGCAGCACGGCAGAGGCTACAAGCCTATGGAGAATCTTTTTAGGTTCGCCGCTTTCAAGCTTCGCTTTTTTATTCTCTTTTTTGCCGCCCTGATTCTGCGGTGACGCGCCGTAGCCCGCCGCAGACACGGCAGAGCATATTTTCTCGGCGGTGGCGGGCGAATGGAAATCGACGGTCATGGAATTTGTCAGCAGGCTGACCGTCACCTCCCTCACGCCCTCGACCCCGCGAACCGCACGCTCGACATGAGCACTGCACGCGGCGCAGGTCATGCCGGTAACATCGAATTTTTCCATCTGTCTCACTCCGATCATTTGAGCTTCTTGATGAGTTCCACAGCCTCCGCTATGACCTCGCCGTCGCCGCTTTTTATCCCCTCGGCAACGCAGGTTTCCATATGCTCTTCAAGTATAATATAGCCGACATTTCTCAGCGCATTCTGCGCGGCGGCGAGCTGAATAAGAATATCGCCGCAATATCGGTTATCGTCGAGCATATTTTTTATTCCGCCGAGCTGACCGATTATACGGCTGAGCCTGTTTTGAAGAGCCTTTACTGTATCGTCACTTCGCGGCGTCAACTTATGCCGGCAGCATTCGCAGCATTTATTTTCGTTTTCCATTCTGTCATCTCCCGTTTCTGTCTTTAGCTCGATTATATACCCCCGTGGGGTATTTGTCAACACAGTTTTTTTATATTATTCTGTCCCGACAGGCAGAAAAAGAGCCGCCCATTTCTGAGCAGCTCCCAAAAATTTGATTTTTAAGCGATTATATATTCTCGAAGCCGCTGAAGCCCTTGAATATATGCTCGTCGTACTCGTTGTTCTCGTCCTTGTCGTGGAGGGGATACCAGACCTGAGCAAAGAACGGATTGACCTTTGCTTCGGCATCGTATGCCCAGTGGAACTTCTTGCCCTCGCTGTCGGAGGGAAGCTCCTTCTGGCACCAATGACCGCCCTTGAGAACAAGGTTCGGGGTCATCTCAAACTCGTGACCGTGAGCGCACTTCCATTTCAGAGGAGTGAACAGGTCGCCCTTGGTCATCTCGGTCGAGAGGCACTCGCCGCCGCGGAAAGCAGCAGCCTTCTTCATATCCTCGAGGTCAAGCTCACTATCGGGCTTGCTCTCGTCATAACCGTGGTCAAGAAGGGTAACTTCCTCGGTGGGACGCTCGATCTTGAAGGTATCCCAGTTGCCGATGGCTTCCCAGTTCTTCTTGGAGCCGTAGTAAGCGGTGATCCTGTCCTGAACATTGTTGGAAATCCACCACATGGTGCCGTAGATCTCTGTGTTTGCAAGCTTCTTCATAAAGGTCTTCTTGAGAACACCTGCGAAGGGCTTTGCGAGGAAAGCGAGCTTATAGTAAGGCGCAACCTGAGTCATCATCTGCTTGAAGTATGCCTTGACGGGAATGTTGGCTCTGAAGTGCAGGTACTCCTCAAGCTTGTCCGAGTCGGCATACCACTGACCGTGGAAGTTGCGAAGGATGAACCAGTTGGCATCGAAGAGCTTCTTTGTGGAGCCGATGCCGAGAGTGCCGAGGAGCAGCTCCTCAAACTCGAAGTTGGTGAGTCTGTATTCCTTACCGCTGCCGATGTTGTAGAACTTTCTCCAGAAGTCCTCGGGAATGTCGGGCTCGCAGATATTTGCAAGCAGACGACCGGAATCCTCAACAGTTGCCCACTCGAGCACGCCGTTTATCGGAACGTGGAACATGATGGGGTCGATGTTCTTGAGGATGTCGGGATAAAGGATACCGGACTGGCGAAGCGATACCCAATGCTTAAGACCCGACTCGGCAAAGATGCTCTCGGCTATAGTCTTGCTTATTGCATAGTGATCGTAGATGCTGATTTTGATCGGGTCGCCGGTTCTTGCCCAATGGATAGGCGCGTTTCTGTCGCCGGTCTGAGCAACGGTACCGATATAAACGACCTTGATATCGTCCTTGTTGGGCTGAGCCTTAACGGCAGCAACTATGTTCCTGGCAGCGCCGGTGTTGGTCTGAATGGTTCTTGTCGGATAATAATCGGCAGAGGGTGAAACCATTCCGCCGACATGGAGAACATAATCGGAGCCCTCAACGCACTTGAGAACATCGTCATATTTCTTCAGGTCGCCCCAGACAATCTTGACGCTGGGATCATTAAGGTAGTTTGCGAATTTCTTTCTGTTTTTCTCACTGTCGCGAAGAAGCAGGACTATGTTGAGCTTATCCTTTTTCTTGTAAAGCTCTTTGAAGCCCGCCCAGCCCATATGGCCCGATGCGCCGGTGAGAAACACTGTCTTTTTTTCTGCCATGAGTGTTTTCCCTCCATTTGCTTATTACAGTGTGTATAATAGCACATAAAAATCTGTTTTATTTTATATTTTGGCATTATGCGCCAAAAATTACACTCGAGTGCAAAAATATAAGCGCAAATGTATCGATAAGTCCTTATCGGCGTCTCTCAAGGAAGTGGGATATGTTTTCGACGGTTCGCCTGTCGAGAAAATGCTCGATAAGCTCGGTCTGACGCAGCTCAGACTCGCTCGAATTCACGCGGCAGAGCAGTCTGTTTATAACATCGTGGCGAAAAATAAGATATTCCCCGATTCTCCTGCCGTATCGGGTCAGATATATCGTGCCGTATTTTTCAAATGTCACGAGCCCTGTTTCGCTGAGCTTATGCACCATCTTTGACGCGGACGACTCGCTGACATTTATTTTCCGTGCGAGCACGCCGAGGCGAACCGAGCCGGACTGCGGACAGTTGCGGCAAATCATCTCGAGATAGTCCTCCTGCGACGCCGTGAGTCCGTATTCTCCCCTGTATTCACTGCCGTTGAAGGTGGAAAATTTTTCGCCGCCGTCCATGCTCATTCACCCTTTTGGCAAATGCCGATATTATGGTATCGGGAAACTTTCTTTCCCCGGGTAAACTTATATTAAAGGGTGAATCAAATTATGAGTCTTGTCTCTTTGGATACATTATCGGTCGGCGAACGGGCATATGTAAATAATCTCGGATTCGGCTCTGACGACCGGCGCAGAATGCAGGATATCGGTCTTATAGACGGAACCCGCGTCGAGTGTCTCGGAAAAGCGATATCCGGCGATCCTGCGGCGTATTTAATTCGCGGCGCGGTCATAGCCATCAGAAGCGAGGACGCCGCGAAAATAGCGGTCAGCAAGATATGACGGCGCGGAGGCGGTATACTTGGGACTGACTCGCACTTCGACCGGAAAGCACGGCATAGGTAAAAATACACCCGCTCTCAGGCCGGCTGCAGACGGTACGGTTATAGCTCTTGCCGGAAATCCGAACGTTGGCAAAAGCACGGTATTCAACGCCCTGACCGGAATGAATCAGCACACAGGCAACTGGACGGGAAAGACGGTAGCCACTGCCTGCGGGTCATTCAGACGGAACGGAAGAAATTATATTACGATAGACCTTCCGGGCACATATTCGCTCTTCACTCACTCTGCCGAGGAGGAGGTTGCGCGGGATTTTATACTCAGCGAAGCATTCGCCGCCTGCATAGTTGTATGCGACGCTACCTGCCTTGAGCGAAACCTGAATCTCGTTTTGCAGATAATCGAAATAACCCCGCGCACCGTCGTGTGCATAAATCTCATGGATGAGGCGAAGCGCAGGAAAATATCCGTTGATATATCCGCTCTGTCGCGTGAGCTCGGTGTTCCGGTAGTCGGAACGAGCGCACGCAGCGGCAAGGGGCTTGACGAGCTGATTGATGCGGCGGACTCGGTAATATCGAAAAATCCCGCACCAACAGAGCCGATATATTACGGAAGCGGGATTGAGGAAGCGTTGAAAATACTCACACCCGCGCTGAGCAAAAATTCAAGCCACCCGCGCCGCGATGCGATGCGGATTCTCTCCGGGGAAACCGAAGCTCCCGACACGGCGCAAAATGCGGCAAAGCTTGCAAACGAAGTAATCGACAGATTCGGGCTGACTCGTGAAACAATACGCGACAAAGCGGCAATAGCCGCCGTTATGCGAGCTGAGGACATATTCAAAAAATGCGTAAAGGCGAACGCAAAGCACTCGGCTGCGGACAGAAAGCTCGACCGCATATTTACAGGGCGTGCCGGAATACCTGTCATGCTCCTGCTTCTTGCCGCCGTGCTGTGGCTCACGGTATACGGGGCAAATTATCCGTCCGAGCTGCTGTTTTCTGCTTTTGATGCGCTCGGTGTAAAGTTGCGGCAATTGCTATATTTGATAAACGCTCCCAATACCCTGACAAGCGCGCTTATTGACGGAGTATACAGAGTTCTGACATGGGTAGTTGCGGTCATGCTCCCGCCGATGGCGATATTCTTTCCGCTGTTCACGCTTCTCGAAGATTCGGGATATCTGCCGAGGGTAGCCTTCAATCTCGACCACAGCTTCAAGAAATCCGGCGCGTGCGGAAAGCAGGCGCTGACGATGTGCATGGGATTGGGCTGCAACGCGGCGGGAGTTACGGGATGCAGGATAATCGACTCTCGGCGCGAGCGGCTCATGGCGGCGGTTACGAACGGATTAATGCCGTGCAACGGACGATTTCCTACACTGATTTCGCTTGTCTCCCTGTTTATAGTCGGCGCACTGCCCGCTCCGTTTGACTCGGTTGCCGGGGCTGTTCTGCTGACTCTGCTTATTGTTCTCTCTGTCCTTGCGACTTTCACAGCGTGCTCCCTGCTTTCAAAAACGGTTCTGCGCGGAGTGCCGTCCTCATTCACACTCGAACTGCCGCCCTATCGCCGACCGCAGATAGGAAAGGTTATAATACGCTCCGTGTTCGACCGCACTCTCTTTGTGCTGGGACGCGCCGCAGCCGTTGCGGCTCCTGCCGGACTTATAATATGGATAAGCGCGAACATAAAAATAAGCGGCACGAGCATCTTTTCGTACTGCTCCGATTTTCTCGACCCGCTCGCGCAGCTCTTCGGCATGGACGGAGTTATTCTGACCGCATTCATTCTCGGATTCCCCGCCAACGAGACCGTTGTGCCGATAATGCTCATGGGCTATCTCGCCGACAGCGAAATTTCACAGACCGGCGGCACCGCACTGCACGCACTGCTCACGGCGAACGGCTGGGACATAAAAACAGCCATATGCGTGATAATCTTCATGCTTTTTCACTGGCCGTGCTCGACGACGCTGATAACGGTAAAAAAAGAGACGGGCAGCATGAAATGGGCTGTTATCGCCGCACTTCTGCCGACCGCCGCAGGGCTTATATTATGCTTTGCCGTGTCTCATATTTTTGCGCTCATCTGACAGAGCAAAGCGGGAACTTCAGACAGCCTTCTTATTGTATAATCCGGCTTTATGTCGCTGTCGTTTTCTATTCCCTTGGGATTGAACCAGACTGTTGTTATTCCCGCATTTATTCCGCCCTTGATATCCGAGCTCAGGCTGTCGCCTATTATAACCGTTTCATCGGGCGAAAAATCAGGTATTTCGGCAAAGCAGATATCAAAGAACTGCTTGTCAGGCTTGTTGGCTCCGAGAAGCTGGGAGATAAATATGCCATCCATATATTTTGCTATCCCGGAGCTTCCTATCCTGCCCTCCTGCACCTTTGCGGTGCCGTTTGAAACTATATAGAGCCTGTATTTTCCGCAGATCTCCTTGAGCAGCTCGGGTGCGTCGGGAATAAAATAATGACCGATTGCGAGCATACTCTCGTAATATGCCGTCGCCTTTACGGGATCGCACTCAACGCCTATCGTTTTAAACAGCTCGCGGTAGCGTCCGACCTTGACCTCCTCGCGTGAGATCTCGCCGAGCTCGAGGCGCTTCCAATGAGCGATGTTTATTGCGCTGTAGAGAGCCAGCGTCCCCTCGGTCGGTTCGATGCCGAAATGCACAAGGGTCTTTGTGAGAGCTATTTTCTCCGCCTTATGAAAATCAAAGAGCGTATCGTCAAGGTCAAAAAGCACATTTCTTATCATCACAAACCTCCGCTGTCTTTTTGACTATTATAGCACTGATTCCATTTCTACAAAGTGTATATCAGAATTTTTTCCGACTATTTTCATCATGGAGCACTCACCCCGCGCCGGCTCTGCTGCCCTGTAGCATTGAGCTGACGCGGATATTGTTTGTGTTTTTATATTCCTATTGATTTCCTGCCTCCGAGCTATTATAATGTTGTAGATTTTGCGGCTTGTATGTGCTATTATATTTACATAAACGGTGTTATATTCAACCATCCGTCTTGTCGGCGGAATCCACGGGAGGACACAGCATGAATCTTGTTCATCTGAAATATGCAGTTGAAGTGGCTGAGACCGGATCTATAAACAAGGCTTCGGAGAAGCTCTATGTCAGCCAGCCCAACCTCAGCAGAGCGATAAAGGAGCTTGAAGCGAGTCTCGGAGTTACCATATTCGACCGGAGCGCAAAGGGAATGGTTCTGACGCCGGACGGAGAGGTTTTTGTCCGCTATGCCCGCTCGATACTTCGTCAGATTGACGCCATCGAAGAGGTTTTCAGCAACGGTACGACCGAGAAGAAGAAATTCTCGATATCCGTGCCGAGGGCGAGCTATGTGACCGACGCATTCGCCGAGTTTTCAAAGCTTCTCGACAGAGACACGCCGGTTGAGATATTCTACAAAGAGACAAATTCCATGCGCTCGATGAAGAACATCCTCCAGGATGAATACAAGCTCGGCATAATCCGCTATGCCGAGGGCTACGACAAATATTATAAATCGACCTTCGACGAAAAGGGACTCACATATGAGCTTATAACCGAGTTCCAATATGTTCTGCTCATGAGCAAGGACAGCACGCTCGCAGAGAAAGAGAACATCACCTTCGACGATCTTCGCGACCGCATCGAGATAGCACACGCCGATCCGTATGTGCCGTCCCTGCCGCTGTCCGAAGTCAAGAAAGAGGAGCTGCCGGACAATTCGCAAAGGCGCATATTCGTGTTTGAGAGAGCGAGCCAATTCGAGCTGCTCTCGCGCAATCCGGATACTTTTATGTGGGTCTCCCCCATCCCGCAGGAGCTGCTCGACAGGTACGGGCTTGTCCAACAGGTCTGCCCTGAGAACACCCGCAAATATAAAGATGTGCTGGTTCACCGCAGGGATTATGAGCTGACCGAGCTCGACAATATGTTCATAGAGCAGCTTGTCAAAGCAAAACGAAAGACTTTCGGATAAAGGAGTACTGTAAAATGAAATGGTTCATAGCATCCGACATCCACGGCAGCGCATATTACTGCCGACGGATGCTCGAAAGATACGAAGCCGAAAACGCCGACCGTATGCTTCTGCTCGGCGACATACTCTATCACGGTCCGCGAAACGACCTGCCGGAGGGCTACGCGCCCAAAGAGGTCATAGAGATGCTCAACGCAATAAAAGACGATATTCTCTGCGTGCGCGGAAACTGCGAAGCGGAGGTTGACCAGATGGTGCTGAATTTCCCGATTCTCGCGGATTATGCGGTAATAGACCTCGGAGACGGCATTATCTACGCAACTCACGGACACATATACAACGAAGGTAATCTTCCGCCGATTAAAAAGGGCGACATTCTCCTGCACGGTCACACCCATGTTCCAAAGTGCGTCGAGCACGAAGGTTATACATATATGAACCCCGGCTCGGTTTCGATACCGAAAGAGGGCAGCCACCACGGCTACATGACGCTCGAAAACAAAAAATTTGTCTGGAAAGATCTCGACGGAAATGTAAAAAAAGAGTTTGTTTCAGGTTAATAGCACCATAAAAAAGCCGAACATCCCCCACTATCTGTAAACTATGCCGAAAAAAGGTAAAGGTATATCGATATCAATAATATCGATATACAAAAGTCGTAATTCCCTTTTGCCCCGTTATGCGATAAAATAGTATCGGTCAGAGGTCAGACTACTACTTTTCAGGAGGTGCAGCATGAAAACCACGGACGTGTCCAGAGCCGCTCTGGGACGCATCCCTGCTTATCTCAAATTCCTCAAGGGTCTGCCGCAGGAAACCGAAACCGTCTCGGCGACAGCGATAGCAAGGGCGCTGGGCTTCGGCGAGGTTCAGGTTCGAAAGGATCTCGGAGCGATATGCGGCTCCGGCAAGCCGAGAATCGGTTACACCGTATCCGACCTTCAAAAGAGCCTTGAAAGCCTTATCGACAGCCGCAACGGCAAAACGGTGATAGTCGGCGCGGGTAAGCTCGGAAGAGCACTGCTCGATTACGGCGGATTTTCCGACTACGGGCTTGATATTCTCGCGGCGTTCGACACGGATGTTTCGCAGAACAGCGCAAGCGAAAAGCCGATACTTCCGATCGACGGGCTTCGGGATTTCTGCAAGGAAAACAACGTCAGCATCGGAGTCATTGCAGTGCCGGCAAAGGCGGCGCAGGAGGTATGCGACAAGCTCTGTCAAAGCGGCATAAAAGCCGTAATGAGCTTTGCACCGTGCAAGCTCACCGCACCTGAGGGCGTAGCGATCCAATATGAAAATATGGCTCTCTCGCTCGCACACCTGAAAACACAGATAAAACAGTAAACCGTTTAGGGGGATAAAAAATCATGAACAACGAAAGAAAAACAATCGACAGCGTTGAAACACTTGAAGCCGCTCTCGTCTCGCTTAAGCAGGCGGAAAAGAAGTTTTCAACCTACACTCAGGAGCAGGTAGACAAAATCTTCCTCGCCGCCGCTTCCGCCGCGAATAAAGCAAGAATACCGCTTGCAAAAATGGCGGTCGAAGAGACGGGCATGGGCGTTGTTGAGGACAAGGTAATAAAGAACAACTACGCGGCAGAATATATTTACAATGCCTACAAAAACACAAAGACCTGTGGTATAATCGAAGAGGACAAGGCGTTCGGCATAAAGAAAATTGCCGAGCCCGTCGGCGTTATCGCGGCGGTAATACCCACGACAAACCCGACCTCCACCGCCATATTCAAATGCCTGCTTGCCCTCAAGACCAGAAACGCTATTATCATCAGCCCCCATCCCCGCGCCAAGAAGTCAACCGCAGCCGCCGCAAAGGTGGTTCTCGACGCGGCAGTCGAGGCGGGCGCACCCGAGGGCATCATTGAGTGGATCGACACTCCGAGCCTCGAGATGACGAACCTCGTCATGAAAGAGGCGGATATAATCCTCGCCACCGGCGGCCCCGGAATGGTCAAGGCGGCATATTCCTCCGGCAAGCCCGCAGTCGGCGTCGGCGCAGGCAACACCCCCGCCATCATCGATGACACGGCAGACATTCTCCTCGCGGTCAACTCTATTATCCATTCCAAGACCTTCGACAACGGCATGATCTGCGCATCCGAGCAGTCCGTTATAGTTCATAAGAATGTCTACGACGCAGTCAAGACAGAGTTTGCGGCTCGCGGATGCTACTTCCTCGATCCCGAGGAGACCGAGAAGGTCAGAAAGACCATTATTATAAACGGCGCGCTCAACGCGAAGATAGTCGGTCAGTCTGCCTTCAGAATCGCAGAGCTTGCGGGAGTAACCGTTCCCGAAGGCACAAAGATACTTATCGGCGAGGTCGAGAGTGTTGACCTCTCAGAGGAGTTCGCTCACGAAAAGCTCTCTCCCGTGCTTGCAATGTACAAGGCAGAGGACATTCACGACGCATTCAGCAAGGCTGAACAGCTTGTTGCGGACGGCGGCTACGGTCACACATCCTCAATATATCTCAACGAAACAACCGAGCGCGAAAAGCTCGACGAGTTCGCGGCGCGCATGAAGACCTGCCGTATCCTCGTCAACACCCCCTCCTCCCACGGCGGCATCGGCGACCTCTATAACTTTAAGCTCGCTCCCTCCCTCACCCTCGGCTGCGGCTCATGGGGCGGCAACAGCGTCAGCGAGAACGTAGGCGTCAAGCACCTTATCAACATCAAGACTGTGGCTGAGAGGAGAGAGAACATGCTTTGGTTCAGAGCACCTGAGAAGGTCTACATCAAGAAGGGCTGCCTGCCCGTCGCGCTCGACGAGCTCAAGAACATAATGGGCAAGAAGAGAGCGTTTATTGTCACCGACAGCTTCCTTTACAAAAACGGCTACACAAAGCCGATAACCGATAAGCTCGACGAGATGGGCATTGTCCATGCGACATTCGGCGACGTTGCTCCCGACCCGACTCTCCAGTGCGCCGAAAAGGGCGTTGAGCAGATGAGAGCTTTCGAGCCCGACACGATAATCGCTCTCGGCGGCGGCTCGGCGATGGACGCGGCGAAAATCATGTGGGTTCTCTATGAGCATCCCGAAGCGGACTTTATGGATATGGCCATGCGCTTTATCGATATCCGCAAGCGCGTCTACACCTTCCCGAAGATGGGAGAAAAGGCATATTTCATCGCCATCCCGACCTCGGCGGGTACCGGCAGTGAGGTAACTCCCTTCGCCGTTATCACCGACGAGACAACCGGCATCAAGTATCCCCTTGCCGACTATCAGCTCATGCCCAACATGGCAATAGTTGACACGGATTTCCATATGAGCGCACCCAAGGGACTGACCGCCGCCTCCGGCATCGACGCGGTTACTCACGCGCTCGAGGCTTATGCATCCGTTATGGCTACCGACTACACCGACGGACTCGCAAAGCAGGCTCTCAAGGTCATATTCGACTATCTGCCCCGCGCATACGAGAACGGTCAGACCGATGTCGAAGCCCGCGAGAAGATGGCGAACGCCGCAACAATGGCAGGTATGGCTTTTGCAAACGCCTTCCTCGGCGTCTGCCACTCCATGGCGCATAAGCTCGGCGCTTATCACCACCTCCCCCACGGCGTTGCAAACGCGCTGATGATTGAAGAGGTTCTCCGCTTCAACGCTGCGGAGGCTCCCGCAAAGATGGGCACCTTCCCGCAGTACGACCACCCGCACACCCTTGCCCGCTATGCAGAGATTGCGGACAGTCTCGACCTCGGCGGCAAGAACGACAAGGAGAAGCTCGAGAGGCTCATAAAGGCTATCAACGAGCTCAAGGAGCGCGTCGGAATAAAGAAGACGATAAAGGACTACGGCATTGACGAGAAATACTTCCTCGACACTCTCGACGAGATGACAGAGAACGCATTCGACGATCAGTGCACCGGCGCAAATCCGAGATACCCGCTCATGAGCGAGATAAAGCAGATGTATCTCAACGCATACTACGGCAAGAAGCACTTTGAAGAGAAGCCCATGCCGACCGAAGCGGATATCGCCGAGGACGACGGCACTCACAACTTCAAGCAGGCTTACCGCAGAGCGAAGAACGGAAAGAACAAGGCATAAGGAGGGTTCACAATGAATCTTGACAGAATCATAGCAGTAAGGAACAACAAGACAGTCTACCGCGACGGCGACCGCTGCCTCAAGGTTTTTAACGAGGGCTATTCCAAGGCCGACGTGCTCAACGAGGCGCTTAACCAGGCGCGCATCGAAGAGACCGGGCTCAATATTCCAAGAGTCCTCGAGGTTACGGTCATCGACGGCAAATGGACGATAGTGTCCGACTATATCAAGGGCAAGACGCTCGCGCAGCTGATGCAGGAGAATCCCGAGAAGAAGGACGAATATCTCAACCTTTTCGTCGATCTCCAGCTTGAGATGCACTCAAAGACCTGCCCTCTGCTCAACAAGCTCAAGGACAAGATGAACAGAAAGATCTGCCAGACCGATCTTTCCGCAACGGTCAGATATGACCTGCACACCCGTCTTGAGTCGATGCCCAAGCATAACAAGGTCTGCCACGGCGACTTCAACCCCTCAAACGTAATAATCACCGACGACGGCACGCCTTATATCATCGACTGGTCGCACGCCACTCAGGGAAACGCCTCAGCCGACGCCGCCCGCACATATCTTCTCTTCTGGCTCAGCGGAGATATCGACGCGGCAAAGAAGTATCTCAACCTTTTCTGCGAGAAAAGCGATACCGCGATACAGTATGTCCAGAAATGGATGCCCATAGTTGCCGCATCTCAGACGGTAAAGGGCAACGCTGCGGAGCGTGAGTTCCTCCACTCGTGGATCGATGTCGTTGATTACTCGTGAAAGAGGTGAATAAAAATGAAAATAACCGTTTGCATCGGTTCCTCCTGCCACATCAAGGGATCGCGCCAAGTAGTTGAGCAGCTTCAGTATCTTATAAAAGAAAACAATCTTGACGACAAGGTCGAGCTCTCCGGCACCTTCTGCATGGGCAAATGCCAGCAGGGTGTGTGCGTCACGGTGGACGACAAGTTCTTCTCCGTGAAGCCCGACACAGTTAAAGATTTCTTCAGCGAAAACGTTCTTGCAAAGGTCTGAAGCATATGATAATCCAGATTTGCGTTGGCTCTGCCTGCCACCTCAAGGGCTCGGAAAAGCTCGTCGGGCTGTTTGAGGACGCTCTGAAAAAATATGACCTCGAAAACGATGTTACACTTGCCGGCAGCTTCTGCACCGGCAGGTGCAACCGCGAGGGCGTGACTATATCGGTTGACGACGATGTCTACACCGGAATAACGCCGGAGAGGTTCAACAGCTTCTTCGAGGAGAAGATATTAAAACGGATAAGGGAAGAGAGGGTGTGACGGCATGGATTGCCTGACGCTTAAAAAATCCAACTGTAAAAACTGCTATAAATGTATACGCCATTGCCCGGTGAAGTCAATACGCTTCTCGGGCAATCAGGCATATATTATCGGCAATGAATGTATCCTCTGCGGTCAGTGCTTTGTCGTATGTCCGCAGAATGCAAAACAGATAGTTGACGAGACTGAGAAGGTTAAGGTTCTGCTCCAGAGCAGCGACCCTGTCATTGTTAGCCTCGCTCCGTCCTTTATAGCAAACTATGAGGGCGTGGGCATAAACGCGATGCGCGACGCGCTCAAAAAGCTCGGCTTTTTCGACGCCGAGGAGACTGCTGTCGGCGCAACAATAGTCAAGACGGAATATGAGCACATGGTTGACAGCGACACGAGAGATATCATCATCTCCTCCTGCTGCCACTCGATCAACCTGCTCATTCAGAAATATTTTCCAGCCGAGCTGCCGTTCCTTGCGGATGTGCTCTCCCCCATGCAGGCTCACTGCAAGGACATAAAGCGCAGATATCCGAACGCAAAGACCGTTTTTATCGGTCCCTGCGTTGCAAAAAAAGACGAGGCGCAGTACTATGAGGGCATAGTTGACGCCGTTTTAACCTTCGACGAGCTGACAGGCTGGTTGAAGTCGGAGAGCGTTGAGCTTGCCCGCGAGACAGACTCGGACGAGCACAGCCGCGCACGATTCTTCCCGACGACCGGCGGAATACTCAAGACCATGGCGCAGGACAACCCGAAATACACCTACATGGCGATAGATGGCGTTGAAAACTGCATGGCGGCACTCAGGGATATCGAAAACGGCAAGATACATAACTGCTTCATTGAGATGTCCGCCTGCTCCGGCAGCTGCATCGGCGGTCCGGTAATGGAAAAATTCCACCGCGCCCCCGTCAAGGATTACATGGCGGTTGCGCGGTTTGCCGGCGACAAGGATTTTGAAGTCACACAGCCGAGCAGCTATGAGCTTCAGAAGAATTTCACCGTTATTGAGCGCAGGCTCCAGCCCCCGTCGGAGGCGGAGATAACCGAGATTCTTCACCGCATGGGCAAGACGAAGCCCTCGGACGAGCTAAACTGCGGCTCCTGCGGATACAACACCTGCCGCGAAAAAGCCGTTGCCATATATCACGGCAAGGCGGAGATATCGATGTGCCTGCCCTATCTCAAGGACAAGGCGGAAAGCTTCTCCGACAACATCGTTCGCAACACGCCCAACGGTCTTATTCTGCTCAACGAAAAGCTTGAGGTTCAGCAGATAAACAAAGCCGCGCTCAAGATAATGAATCTCCGCTCCCCCTCCGACATTCTCGGAGACGGCGTTGTGCGCGTGCTCGATCCCAAGGATTTCCTCGATGTTCTTCAGACAGGCAGAAATATGCACGACAAGCGCATGTACCTCGCCGAATATGACAGATATGTCGAAGAAACTATAATATACGACAAGGAATACCGCCTGCTCATCTGCATCATGCGCGATGTTACGCAGGAGGAGACGGTGCGCGAGCAGAAAGAAAACATCAGCCGCCAGACGGTCGAGATAGCCGACAAGGTGGTTGACAAGCAGATGCGTATCGTTCAGGAAATCGCGTCGCTGCTCGGCGAGACCGCTGCCGAAACGAAGATAGCACTATCCAAGCTCAAGGAGTCGATCAGCAATGAATAACCTCTGCGCCGAGATAGGCTGGAGAAGTATAAACCACGAGGGCGAGCAGCTCTGCGGCGATCACGTTGACATAATTGAACAGGACGAAAATTCAACCGTCATCGTGCTCGCGGACGGGCTCGGCAGCGGCGTCAAGGCCAGCATTCTCTCCACCCTCACCTCAAAGATAATATCAACGATGATGGCCGAGGGTCTGCCGCTCGAGGAGTGCGTCGCGACGATAGCCGCAACCCTACCGATATGCTCGGTGCGCGGAGTCGCATATTCGACCTTCACCATAATTCATCTCATAAACAACGAGACTGCCGAGATAATTCAATACGACAATCCGCATGTTATAATGATACGCGACTGCGAACCGTTCAAATATACGGAGACGGAGCTGAGCATCGGCGGAAAGAGCATTTTCAAGTCTCAGATAAAGCTTCGGGAGGGCGATGTTTTCGTCGCGATGAGCGACGGATGCCCGCACGCGGGAATAGGAACGGCTTTCAACTTTGGCTGGAAGCGCGACGACATCGCGGACTTCATGTCGGGGCTTGTGCCTGTCGGCTATACGGCGAAAACGCTTTCGACCATGCTTGTTGATGAATGCTACAAGCTTTACGGCGGTCATCCCGGAGACGACGCGACTGCCTGCGTGGTTAAGGTGCGTAAGCGCGAGCCGATGAATCTTCTTTTCGGTCCGCCGCGCAATCCGGACGACTGCGACCGCATGATGTCGCTATTCTTCTCAAAAGAGGGCAAGCACATCATCTGCGGCGGCACCACTTCGTCCATCGCCGCCAAATATCTGGGCAAACCGCTCAAGGCGAGCCTCAATTTTGAGCAGAGCGATGTTCCGCCCATAGCGGAGATAGAGGGCGTTGACCTGGTGACCGAGGGCGTCATAACGATAAACAAGGTCATTGAATACGCCAGAGATGCGTTGGGCAAGAACGAGCTGTATGAGGAGTGGGGCTTCAAGCGTGACGGCGCTTCGCTCATATGCCGTATGCTGTTCGAGGAGGCTACCGACATCAACTTCTACGTCGGCAGAGCCGTCAATCCGGCTCACCAGAATCCCGACCTGCCCATCAATTTCAATATAAAGATGAACCTTGTCAAGGATCTTTGCGCATGCCTGAAGGAGATGGGCAAGAGAGTCAAGGTCAGCTATTTCTAAGGGGGATATCAATGAGAAAATTCGACACTAAGGTACAGTATCTTAAATATAAGGTTCTGCGCGAGGTCGCACGGCTTGCCTGGAACGACACACTGCTCGAAAATCTTTTTGAGATACCGAAAACCATCGTTCCCGGCAACACGCCGACCATGCGCTGCTGTGTCTACAAGGAGAGAGCGATACTCAGCGAGCGAGTCAAGATAGCCATCGGCAGCAACCCGAATATAATAGAGGTTATCGACATCGCCTGCGACGAGTGCCCCATGGGCGGATACGAGGTCACAAACGCCTGCCGCGGATGCCTCGCCCACCGCTGTGAGGATGTCTGCCGCTTCGGTGCGCTTTCCTTTGACCGCGAGCACGTCGCGCATATCGACAAGACAAAGTGCAAGGAATGCGGCGCGTGCTCAAGGGTCTGCCCGTACACCGCCATTATAAACCGTAAGCGTCCCTGCGAGATGGCGTGCAAGATAAAGGCTATCAGCATGAACGAGAACAAGGCGGCGGCGATAAACTATGACAAGTGCATATCCTGCGGTGCGTGCGTCTATCAGTGCCCGTTCGGCGCAATAACGGACAAATCGTATATACTCGATGTCATCGACATCATTAAAAAGAGCGAGAACAACACAAAATATAAAGTGTTCGCGGTGGTTGCGCCCTCGATTTCGAGCCAGTTTACATATGCAAAGCTCGGTCAGGTAATAAAAGGGCTTAAAGAGCTCGGCTTCCACACGGTTATCGAAGCCGCTCTCGGCGCGGACATGGTTGCATACGCAGAGAGCGAGGAGCTCGCGGAGAAGGGCTTCCTGACAAGCTCCTGCTGCCCCGCATTTGTCAGCTATATTGAGAAATCCTTCCCGGAGCTCAAGCCGTTCATTTCTCACAACCTCTCCCCCATGGCGACCATCTCCAAATATATCAAGGAACACGAGGCTCCCTGCAAGGTAGTATTTATCGGACCGTGCACGGCAAAGAAAGCTGAGGTTCAGAAGGACGAAGTCAAGCCCTATGTTGACGCGGCGATGACATTTGAAGAGCTTCAGGCTCTGTTCGACAGCAGAGATATCGACATAATGACTCTCTCCGAGGATGTTCTCGACAACGCATCGTATTTCGGCAGAATATTCGCCCGCTGCGGCGGTCTCGCCGATGCGGTGGCGCAGGGTCTCAAGGAACACGGCATAGAGGACTTCGATCTCAACGCCTGCTCCTGCGACGGAATCGAGGCCTGCCGCGCAGCTCTTCTCAGAAAGAGCAAGGGTATGCTCGACGCCAACTTCATCGAGGGCATGGCGTGCATCGGTGGATGCATCGGCGGCGCGGGCTGCCTGACCCACGGCGAGAAGAACAAAAAAGAGGTCGACAAATACGGTATGCAGGCTCACGAAAAGACCATAACCGATGCCATATCGATACTCGACAAATAACAATACCGCCCCGTTCATCAGAGCGGGGCGTCTTATATGAATGATATGTAAAATACGGCGCGGGTTTGTTGACACCGCCGCCGCAACGGGATAAAATATAATAAACAGACTGATAAAAACAGGTGAAAAAACATGGACGAAGTCAGAATTCTTGAAATCAAGCAGAGCGTGTTTAAAAACAATGACGAGCAGGCGGACAAGCTGCGCCGCGAGCTCAAGGAGAAGGGCGTATTTCTGCTCAACCTCATGTCCTCGCCCGGAGCCGGCAAGACAACGACTCTCAAGGCGACCATTGCCGCACTGAAAGACAAGGTCAAGATAGGCGTTATGGAGGCGGACATCGACAGCGATGTTGACGCGAAGAGAATCGCCGAGACGGGAGTCAAGGCAATTCAGCTGCACACCGGCGGAATGTGCCACCTCGACGCAGAGATGACAAGGCAGGGACTTGACGGACTTGAGACCGAAGATGTTGAGTTAGCGATACTCGAAAATGTCGGCAACCTCGTCTGCCCCGCAGAGTTCGACACGGGAGCAGTTAAAAACGCGATGATCCTCTCCGTGCCGGAGGGCGACGACAAGCCGCTCAAATACCCCCTGATGTTCTCTGTATGCGACGTTGTTATTATCAACAAAATCGATGTTCTCCCCTATTTCGACTTTGATGTCGAGAAGTGCAAGGAATATATAAAGCGTCGCAACCCGAACGCCGAGGTGTTCATGATTTGCGCCAAAACCGGTGAGGGCGTTGACGAATGGGCAAGCTGGCTTCTCGGCGAGGTCAAAAACTGGAGAGACGGAAAATAAAGCTCATAAAGCTTGAATTATTGTCAGGACACAAAAACTTACACACCTCGGCTTTGTCAAGAAAAGTGTGTAAGTTTTTTAGTTAATTAAAAATTTTGATGTACCGCTTGTTTGGCATTGATGAGTCTATATTGGAAATATTTTATCTTTTTTCTATATAATCGAAGAACAGCGGCCTCATAAATGTCATCTCAAAAAAGCTCTTAAAAGAGCAAAACAAACTAAAAAAGGTCATAATCCGCGTTCTCACAGCCGCGAATTATGACCTTCAACCTTTTTCTGCTCTTTGGTCTGCGCTAAATACGACAACCCCTTCTTGTTTTATAAGCAGACTTCGGACAGGTTATGTTTATTCCGCAATCTTCAGCCTGCCCATTTGCTCAGGTGCTGATCCGTTCCGGAGCGCATGAACTGCGGATAATCCTCATTAGCACCGGGACGGATATCGCCGTCGCAAGTCATGAGCCAAAGGAAGAAGCTGCCGTAATCCGTGCCGTAAGACGCCGCAACATGTGGCGCATCCTTTATCATATATGTATACTTCGGGAAGAGCGCGGTCGAGAGATCAACGCATCTGTCGGGCGAGAGATATTTTTCATTCTCCGGAGCATAGTCGTCGCCGAGGGTCGCGCCGTACCTTGCGACAGTCGCATAGCCGGACATCTGATATGTCTCGAGCACGCCGTCACCCGTGAAATCCGCGCTCTCGTAGAGCGGCGCCAGCGGCTTGCCGTAGCCTGAAATAATCGCAACCTTTACGCCGTCGCGTATCATATTTTCAATAAGCGCGGTGCGGTTCGACATCATCCTTTGCAGACGCTCGCCGTAAGCGAGGAAATCGGCGTGATCCGCCGCGCTGTCGCCGAAAACGAAGTCCACCGCGTCATCGTAATCCTGCGGCTGAACAAGTCCCCAGAGAACCGGCATATAGGCGAAATCGGGAATAAGCACGCGCTCATAGACCTCATCTCTGTAGTTATCGACAATATAGTCGGTTATTTTTTGGAGCAGCTTGAACGCTCCTACGCTGTTGAGCGTCTTCATAAATACTGCCGCAGCGACATTCGAGCCGGTCGCATCTGCGAGCAGACCGGAGAAATAATTATACATTGTATCCGCCTTGAGCGCGATTTTACCCGTCAGGACATCCGAGGCGACCTGCGCTCCGCAGAAGGTTGAGGACATAAAAATGCAGCGATCGACCTTACCGTAGCCGTACTTGGTGAGATAGGCGACGGTCATTATGCCGCCCATACTCGCACAGGCTATCGAAACCTTGTCGTGACCCGACTCGGCTATGGCTCTGTCAACGGTTGCGGCTATATCATCGGCTACCTCATAAGGATCGAGACGCCAGTCATAGGTGAAGAAATACGTGTGGTCGGCGGGAAGATTTTCTGCGCAGATACGCGCCATTCCGCGCTCGTATTCGGAATCGTAATCCTCCCATATCTCCGGAGCTTTCTCTGCGCTCTCGGGATATTTTTCGACGCTGACATTGTACTTTGATTCGCCGTTTTCCTTCATCGAAAATCCGTCAAGCAGGTTTGTCGCATAATCGATAATCGCCTGAAAGAGAGGGTCGATGTCCTTCGATTTGACTGCGCCGGAGATGCCTTTGTAAAGCATAGATAGCAGGTCGCCTAAATCAAATTCAAGGGCGTTGCGCTCGTTCTCGGTGCCCTTATCGATATAGAGCCCCATCATATCCATTCCCCTGACTATGACTACGGGGCAATCCGTGCAGGTAGCGGGGTCGTGCGCTTCCTCCGCCTGCGCTGCCGTATCCGCGGTTTTCATGCCCTGATACGCAAAAGCCGGCGTTACAAAGCTCAGCATAAGCGCGATGGCAAGGAAAACACTCAGAAGTTTTTTCATTGTTTTCAGCCTTCGTTTCTTTTATATTTTCCCGAGGTCCCTGAAAATCGACCACGAGACTAATTCGATGTTGTTCCTGTGCGCGGCTTCGAGAAGGTCGCCGCTTTTTAGGAGCTTGAATTCATAGACGCGCTTTGTCCACTCTCCGGGCTTGTCGTCTATAGGATATGCGGGGTGCAGGAATATCTCGGTCACGCCGTCGATACAGCCTTCAACGGCGTCAAGATAATATTTCCGCAGGGCGTCATAATCCTTTATGCGGTTAATCGGCCACGGATTTGACACAAGGTCGTCGAGCAGACCGACCCCGCGCCGCTCACCCGCTCCGACAATAATTTTCTGAAAGCATTTTAGCACATTCGGTGCCTCCCTGTCAATCTGTCGGGACAAAAATCCGGAGGTTTTCGGAAATCTGTAGGGCAGGGAATGCTCCGCGCAGAAATTATATGCATCGATATAGAAGCGTCTGCCGTTTATGCCGTAGAGCGTGGCGCAGTGGTTGTCGGCATGATCGACCTTGACTCCCCTTGAGTTGATGAAATTATACTGCGTCTCAAGCTCCGTGCGAATGTCGTGCCTGCGGGCGTGCAGGGCAAGCCCGACCTGACTCTCATAGAGTCCCATTCCCTTTTCGCTCAGCGAGGGCGCGCCGCTGTTGCTCTGCCAGCGGTTTTTGCTGTCGTCCGAGTTCACCGTCAGATGTACGCCGACGGGATAACCGCCGAGCCTTGCGAGCTCAGCGGCGTTTTCTGCATCCGGCGCAACGGTCATAAGCGAGGTCGAGGTTATCATTTTGCCTCGCATCAGCTCGTCTATCGCCTTTGTCTGCTGCGGATTATAGCCGAAATCATCGGCGTTGATTATGAGATACTTAGGCATTTTCTTTTATCTCTTTCTTCCTTTTGAAATCGAGCCAATCCTTCGACTCGTCCTTGAAATGCAGGAACATGGTGAACACCGTCGCTGCCGCCATGGCTATAAACGGGAACACACAGAGCAGGAATCTTGACGCCATATCGGGATTTGAGCCGGGATTTGTTCCGCTCTCAAAGTCGAACACCACGCTTATCACCTTATAGCCGAGGGAAACATACAAGCCGTTGAGACGGTTCATAACTCCGATGAGGCTCGTAATCATTCCCTCGCGCTTGACCCCGTGGCGGGAATAGTCGTCGTCGATTATCTTCGCGCCGATGCAGTCAATAGTGACAAGACATCCGGCGACGCCCATGCCCATAACGCACATTATGGCAACGGCTACGGGCATTGTATTTGCAAAAAACAGCGGAATAAAGCCGACCGTCAGCACGATAAAGCCAAGCCTGCATACATTCAGTATGCCCGCATGTTTTACGACGCCCGACCAGACCACTATGCCCACAAGCGCAACGGCGAACACCACGCCGAGCATAACGGTTGTCATGGAGCTTTCGAGCTTCAGGGTGTACTGAACATAGAACGGTATCGCCTGAGAAATGAGCGAGAACGCTGCGGAATAGAGCGCGTTTGCAAGACCGAAGATCCAGAACTTGCTGTTGGTAATAAGGGCGAATATTGCCTTGAAAAGATCGGGTTTCTCGCCGCCTTCAGCCTCTTCATCTTCCACATTCTCGTGGCAGCCGAAGGTCATAAACATAATGACCGCGAGGGCAATGATGCCGTAGATTATTGCAGTGAGATTGTAGCCTATCTTTGAGGTGACGAACGGGGTAAGCACGATGGAAATGACCATTGCAATAAGCTGGCAGACCTGCCTTATTGCGTTTGTCTTTGCCCTCAGCTCATCGGTCTTGAAAAGCATCGGGAACAGTGCGCCGTAGTTTGCATTCATCAGCGAGTCAAGCGTACCGGTGAGTATGTACATCAGAAGAATGTAGAGATATGCCTGACCGGAGTTTGACTGCACGCGTGCGGGCATATTATAAAACAGCACGAAGCACAAAACCATAAGCGGCGTACCGATAACGAGCCACGGTCTGCGCTTGCCCCACTTGGTATGTGTCCTGTCCGAAAGAAAGCCGTAGACAGGGTTATCGATAGCGTCGATAAAGGTATAGATAAACAGTATCTTAGCCATCTGGTCGGTCGTTATAAGTCCGAGCTTCAGAACATAATATGCGGCGGCATATGACTTGAGCATATTTATCGGAATGGATGTGCCGAGCATTCCGAAGCCGTAGCGGAACGGGGAGGTGCGCTTTCGGTTCAAAGTGTTTGAAGGTTCCATGGGTTTTCTCATCCTCCTGTTTCTGAAAAATATATCGGATTCGTGAGTGCGCGGATCACACCGAGCTTTCCGCACCCTCTGACTGCCTTGACATAAGCAAACTTATCGTTTTTCGGCTCTATATCCATATCGAGACTTCCGCGTGCAAAGTGCTTTATCACATATTCGCCGCTTCCCGTGACGAGAACGAGCGTTTCGCCGCGGAGCCGTTCGGCGCGAAGATGAAGCTTTTTGTCTTTATCACTGAGAACCGTATCGCCCATCATGGCGTCCCCGCAGGTCAGTGTCAGGCGCACGCCGTCAACCCCGCTTGAAATGAAAGCGTGTCCTGCACGGATATTTTTGAGAATATCCTCACGGCGGCGCGACGGCGAATAGACTGCCGTGACGGGGCTGCCGAGCTTCGCAAAATCCTTCGGGCGATGGAAATCGCTGCCGCCGACTGCTGGTATGCGCCTGCCCTCGCGCAGGAGCTGAGTCCACCACTTTATGCCTCGGATATTCGTCCCGCGCACAGGTCCGTTCCATACCTCGATCATATCGAAGCTCGCGCTGTTCCATTTATACGGGCAGAACGGGCATTTCGGATGATTGACGGATATGACCGCGCCGAGCGAACGTGCGTCGTTGACTATCTTCTCCATCTCCTCGGGCGTGTTCGCAATGAAGCTGTTTTCAAAGGGAGCCTTGACTCCGAAGAAATTCATATGTCCTTTATAGTGCGTCCATTCGACTGCATATACAAATGTCAGCCCCGAAATATCCGGCAGGCGGAAATTGTCGGCATAGTTGTTGTGATTCGCCAAGCCTACGAAATCAAGCCCGATATCGCGGGCGAGCTTCCCGACGGCTTCGGAATCGAGGGCGCCGTCGGAGGCTACGGTATGTATATGCAAATCGCCGAAAAGCAATTCGGGTTCGGCATCCGTGCTATCCGATTCCACATCTTCGGGCGCATCCTGTATATACAAATTCGGCTCGGTATCGCCCGACTTGCGGTATTCAAAATCAATATCATATGTGACCTCAACGCCTGCGGGCACGACATGATACGCGCCGACTATTATCGACCATTCGCCCGCCTCCGGTCTTTGCACAAGGTAGCCGTTCGCAGATTTATCCTCGCCGACGAATATGCTCGGATGCGCACTGCCCGACCAGCCGAGAAATCGACCGCTCCCGTCCATGAGTCCGAGGTCGATTATATTCTGCGGGCATATCTCCCTGAGAAGTCCCCGCGTGCCCTGCCGATAGGAATAAGACACCGTGACGCGGGAAACATTTTCTGGCACGGTGAACGGGACGGTGTAATAAGTCCCTTCGCGTGACTTTTCAACGAAATGCTTGAGCTGAGGCATTTTGTGCAAACTCCATAAAAATTATTTCATATTCATTATAAAACAGTATATATTGTTTTTCTTGCTATTTTTTAATGATAATGGGCGATTTTTTTAATTTTATAGCTTATAAACAAATATAAGCTCTTGAAATCCGCAATAAAGTGTGGTATTTTTAAAACATCAAAGAAGAAACTGGGGTTAGAGTATGAACACGCCGAAGATAATTGATTATAAAGCGCATCCCGTTATCAGCAGATATTCCGTGTCCTTCCACCTGTGGGGCTCCGAAAACACCGATATCCACGGGCACAACTACTATGAATTTTTTCTCGTCACGGACGGGCGCGTCTGCCACGAGATAAACGGCAGAATTTCTGAAATAAGCAAGGGCACATTATGTATGATATGCCCCGGCGACATTCATCAGCTGCGCCGCATCGAAAATTTTTCAAGCATACATATGAACATATGCATATCCCCGAAAAAGTTTGAGGAAATCTGCTCGGCTCTCGGAATCGACCCCGAAGCGTTCGAGCCGCAAAAGCCGCTGACGGCTGTGCTTTCGACCGAGGAGCAGGCATATTTTGCCGCACGGGCAAGTCTGATAAACAGGCTCATCGGCGACGGATACGAAAAGGCGGCAAGCGTAATATCCTCGACCGCGTCTGATTTTGTCTCGATAATAAACACCTCTAAGCTCACGCAGAAAATCGACTGCCCCGAGTGGTTTGAAAATATGCTCGAAAGGATACGCTCGCCCGAATACATGACCTGCAGTGCGGCGGACGTATATGAAATGAGCAACTTCTCGCCGCCCGTTGTTATCGAAGCGTTCAGGAAATACACGGGTAAGACGGTTTCGGCATATCTCAGGGACACAAAATGCGAATACGCCTGCCTGCTGCTCAGCGGAACTAAGATGACAACGCTTGAAATCTCCATACAGCTCGGCTACTACAGCCTGAGCCACTTCAATCGGGTTTTCAAGAGCTACTCCGGCTTCTCCCCCGCCGCATACAGGCGCGAATATCAAAAATAAAGCATCCGCACGAAAAAGTACGGATGCTTAAATTTATTCCCGACCTGCCATTTTCAGCAGATCGTCCTGAGTTATGACCGGGATGCCGAGGTCGGTCGCTTTTTGCAGCTTGCTTCCGGCTTCCTCGCCCGCGACGACATACGAGGTCTTTTTCGAGACGGATGACGACGCTTTGCCGCCGAGGCTTTCGATTATCTCCGTCGCCTCTTTTCTTGAGAGCGTCGGCAAAGTACCCGTGAGGACAAAGGTCAGACCCGCGAAACGCTGGTCGTCGCTCTTTTCCTTGAGCGACTTCATATTGACTCCCGCCGCTTTGAGCCGTTCTATTAAATCGGCGGTCTGAGTCATGGAGAAAAATTCCGCCGCGCTCTTTGCCATTATGCCGCCGAAGCCGTCTATTTCGGCTATCTCTTCTTCGGACGCGGCGATTACAGAATCGATATCGCCGAAGTGCTCGGAGAGAAGCTTTGCCGCCTTCTGCCCGATATGGCGTATCCCCAGAGCGAACAGCAGGCGAGAAAGGTCGTTCTGCTTTGAGCGTTCGATAGCCCCGACAAGATTTTTTGCCGATTTTTCCTGATGTCCCTCGAGCGTCATTATCTCGCCTGCGGTTATGTCATAGATATCTGCGACATTCGATATCAGCTTTTCGGAGATAAACTTTTCAACGAGGGCATCGCCGAGTCCCTCGATATCCATGGCATCGCGTGAGCAGAAGTGGATAACATTGCGCAGCAGCTGAGCCGGGCACTCGGGATTGACGCAGCGGACAGCCGCCTCGCCCTCTTCGCGGATAACGGGAGCGGAGCAGGACGGGCAGATTGACGGCAGGATATACGGCACGGAATTTTCCGCGTGCGACACGACGCGCACGACCTCGGGAATTATATCGCCCGCTTTTCTTATGGCGACTTCATCGCCGATGCGGATATCCTTTTCTGTTATGAAATCCTGATTATGGAGCGTTGCGCGGCTGACGGTTGAGCCCGCAAGAAGAACAGGTTCAAAGACGGCAGTCGGAGTGAGCACACCCGTGCGCCCGACGCCGATTTCAATATCAACGAGCTTCGTTGTCTTTTCCTCGGGCGGATATTTGAAAGCCACCGCCCATTTGGGGAATTTCGATGTACTGCCGAGGCGTTCGCGCTGGGCAAAATCATCGACTTTTATAACCGCGCCGTCGATATCATATTCGAGTCCCGAGCGTATCTCGCCGATGCGCTTGAGTTCCGAGATGACATCGGTTATATTATCAAACCGAGTATAGAACGGAATTGTATGAAAGCCCTGTTCGCGCAGAAAATCGAGCGACTGCTTGTGGGAGCTTAGTTGTGCGCCCTCTATCTGCTGGACATTGAAAACGAAGATATCAAGTCCCCTGCCTGCGGTCACTTTTGAATCTTTCTGTCTGAGCGAGCCTGCGGCGGCGTTGCGCGGGTTCTTAAAGGGCTTTTCGCCGTCGAGCTCCTGCCTTGTGACGAGAGAGGCAAAGACCGACTTGGGCATATACACCTCGCCCCTGACCTCGAGAAAAGGCAGCGGCGTTTTTATTTTCAGCGGAATCGAGCGCACGGTGCGCAGGTTTGCGGTAACATCCTCGCCGACATCGCCGTCGCCGCGGGTAGAGCCGCGGGTCAGCACGCCGTTTGTGTATTCGAGCGAGACGGAAAGTCCGTCAATCTTCGGCTCGACGACATAGTGAACACCCCGCTCGGTCTCTCTGACCCGCCGGTCAAATTCCTCTATCTCGGCGAAGCTGAACGCATCCTGCAAGCTTTCCATGCGCACGCGGTGCTCAACCTTCGAGAACAGATTTTCCGCGCTGCCGCCGACGCGCACCGTCGGGGAATCCGGAGTTACGAGATCGGGATATTTATCCTCTATCGCCTTGAGCTCTCGCTGGAGCATATCATATTCGTAGTCCTCTATCTCGGGGTCATCGTCGATATAATATTTTCTGCTGTAATAATTAAGCTTATCTCTGAGCTCCTGTGCGCGTTTTGCACTCTGATCCCTATCGGTCAAAGGGGATTCCTCCTTTTTCTCTTCCTTTTCTCTGCGGTTATTATACCACATAATGAACACATCTAACAACAGTTTATTTCACTGCCGCTGCGGAATGTCTATTGTCACCGCGGTCTGCGGAACAGTGCCGACGACGATATTCTCGGCGATACAATACTCATCCGAAAAATTTGCCGTGCCCTCTTTCCCGCCGAGAAAGACATAGACGGAGCACTCCACGCTGAGCATAACTCTGTGGCGTGTCTGGTTTATTCCCGCAGAAGTAAATTCGTCCGTTATCTTCGCCTCGGCGCCGCCAGTCATGCGGACGGTTACGGGTATTTCGGGTCCCATGCCCGCAAAGACCTCTGAACCCGTGACCTCGCCGAGCGGTATTTTTAAAGTAAATCTTGCGTTTTCTTCGAGCGCTTCATCGACGGCACGGACAAGGCGGGATTTGAACAGATTGACTAAGGCGGCGTTGAGCGACATTGAGGTTATCTTCCCGTCATTCGAGCTGACGCTGACAAGCGCGGAGCACTCCTCCGAATTTTCTGCTATAAAATTTTCTATGCTCTCGCCTACGGTGCGCACGGCGAGGCTCTTTGCGCGGGTCACGGCGATGCTGCGAACCGCCGGACGAAGCCGCGCATCGGCAACGAGCACAAGGCAGACTGCAAGCGTAAAGGCGCACAAAGCCCTGAACGCTCCGCGAGGCAGAGTGCGAATATTGAATCGGCGCATCCGGCGCATAAAAACACCCCCGCAACAGTTTATGCGGGGGCAGGATAAATTGTTATTGTTTTATTTTGAAGCCCTGACAACGGACACGCCGGTATCTATGGACTCGGGACCCGTCGGATCGCCCTTGAGAGCCGCAAGCGCCTGCGCCATGCCGAGATAGCCCATGGTATAGGGATTCTGCACCATGACCGCCTTGAGACTGCCGTCGTTTATCAGCGATTCTATAGTGTTTGAAGTATCGAAGCCGATGCCGATTATCTTCTTGCCGGAATCCTTGACAGCGTTGCCCACGCCGACGGTCGAGCCCTCGTTCGTGCCGTAAAGTCCGACAAGGTCGGAGTTGCCGGTTATAAAGCCTGTCGCCGCCTCCTGCGAGGATGCGAAGTTGCCGTCCTTATATTCGGTAGTGAGCAGCGTGAACCTGCCGTCTTTGGTTATCGCCTCGCGGAAGCCCTTTTCGCGGTTCATGCTCGAATTTGTCGCGGTATTGACACCGATTATGCCTATCTTACCGCTTGTAATGCCCGCGTTTTTGAGTTCTTCGAGCATAGTCTCACCCGCTATCACGCCCGCGTTATAGTTATCGGTCGAGAGGGTTGTGACCGCCGACTCATTCGCGGGAGAATCGACATAGATTATCTTGACTCCCTTGTCCTTCGCGTTTTTGACGGTCTGCGAAATTGCCGATGGGTCATTTGCGGCGAGCATTATCAGGCTCGCGCCGTCCGCTACGGCGTTGTTGACCGCCTCGATCTGCTTGGCATTGTCCTTGACATCTGGAGCATCCCACTTATAGGTGATGCCGAGCTGCTTTGCCATATCCGACGCACCCTTATCGACCGAGACCCAGTGCTGATCCATCTTGTCGATAGTGATGAGATACACCTTGTACTTTGCGTTGGCGGCGCTCTCGGTCATGCCCTGCGCCGTGTTGTTGTCCTCGCCGCTTCCGCTGCACGCCGCAAAGGCGGTCAGAATCAGCAGCACCGACATAATAATTGCGAGTATCTTCTTCATGCTGTCCTCCGTTTATTCTCTTTTTTCTCTGCCGCCGCCAAGCTTTAGCCCTTTGGCGGCATTTGTGTTGAGCTGCTTGCCTCCGTGGACGATTCTGTCAATAAGCACGGAGATTATTACGACTATGCCGATGACTATATTGCGAAGCGCGAGAGGCGCGCCTGCGAACTGGAGACCGTTGTTGAGCACTCCCCAGATAAACGCACCGATGACGGTGCCCAGAAGCATACCCTGTCCGCCCATGGTGCTGACTCCGCCGATAACGGACGCGGCGACGGCGTTGAGTTCATAATTGGAGCCCGCGTCCATGCTGCCCATGCCGCTCTGCGCGGTGAGTATCAAGCCGACAACACCGGCGAGAAAAGAAGAAATGACATAAACTTTTGTCTGTGCCGCAGCGACATTGACTCCGGACAGGCGCGCCGCCTCATAGTTTGAGCCGAGGGCGTAGACATGCCTGCCGAGCACTGTCTTTGAGAGGACGAAGGCAAAGAAGGCAAAGAGCACTGCCGCTATCCAGATAGGGGTATATATACCGAGGAAGCGACCGTAATAGAAGAAATTCTTGAAGGCGTCGGAATATATGCCGTTGGTGTTCATATTGCCGTTGACTATCTGCGCGACTCCGCGGGCGATTATCATAGTGCCGAGGGTAGCTATGAAAGCCGGCAGCTTTGCAACGGAGATAAGCAGTCCGTTTACAAGACCGATAGCAAGGCAGCAAATAATAGTTATGAGCACGGTCAATATCGGGTTCATATTGAATTTTGTCATCAGCGTTGCGCTTATCATACACGACATTCCCGCGACCGAGCCTATTGAGAGGTCTATTCCGGCGGTGATGAGCACGAACGACTGACCGACGCCTATTATCAGTATCGGCGCGACCTGGCGCAGAAGGTTTGTTATATTGGTTGCGGAGAAGAACAGCGGATTTATCAGCGCAAAGACGATTATCATAACTATCAGCGCCGCAAAGACCGAGAGCACCTGTCCCATTCCCCTTGCGGAAAGTATTTTTTTGAACATTCAGCTCACCTCCGTGCGGAACTTTGTTGCAAGCTCCATTATTTTTTCCTGCGTGGCTTCATCGCGGCTGAGCTCGCCCGTGATGCGCCCGGAGCACATGACGATTATCCTGTCGCTCATACCGAGCACCTCGGGCAGCTCGGACGAGACGAACATAACGCCGATGCCGCTCTTTTTGAGCCTGTTCATCAGGTTATATATCTCAACCTTGGCGGCGACATCTATTCCGCGTGTCGGCTCATCGAAGATTATTACTTTCGCGTCGCGCATGAGCCACTTGGCGACGACTATCTTCTGCTGGTTGCCGCCCGAGAGGTTTTTGACCTCGCTTTTTATAGACGGTGTTTTTATTTTCAGCTCTTTTACGGCGCGGCCGGCCATATCCCGCTCGCGCTTTGCGCTGATCACCCCGACGGGGTTAGACAGCGTATCGAGATTCGCTATCGCGATATTTTCGCTGACATCGAGTTCGACCAACAGACCGTCTTTTTTTCTGTCCTCCGGCGCGCAGACTATTCCCGCCTTGACGGCATCGCGCGGGCTTTTGAGCTTCACGCTCCTGTCGCAGACGACAACCTCGCCCGCCGTTATTTTATCCGCACCGAACAGTGCTCTGACAAGTTCTGTGCGCCCTGCACCGACAAGACCGGCTAAGCCGAGTATCTCGCCGGAGCAAAGCTCAAAGGAGATATTCTGCACCTCGGAGGTGGATATCCCCTTGACCTCCATGATTTTCTTGCCGCGCTCGGTTCTCTCATGCGGATATTTTTCGGTTATCTCGCGTCCGACCATGAGAGCGATTATCTCGCTTATTGAGATATCCTTGAAATCGGCGGTTTTTATATATTTCCCGTCACGCATAACGGTAACTCTGTCAACGATGTTTGCGAGCTCTTCAAGGCGATGGGAGATATAGATTATGCCCTTGCCCATATTTTTAAGCTCTTTTATTATTCTGAAAAGCTCCTGCGTTTCGCGCTCGGTCAGTGCGGAGCTCGGCTCATCCATAATGATGATATCCGTATTTGCCGAGAGTGCCTTGGCTATCTCGACCATCTGCTGCTTTGAGACGGAGAGCCTGCCGACCTCAGTATCGGGTCTGATATCAAGGCTCAGCTCCTTGAGAAGCTCGGATGCGCGGGCATTCTGCTCTTTGAAATCGACCGTACAGCCCTTTTTGAGCTCCCTGCCGAGAAAGATATTCTCAGCCACGGTCAGGTGACGGCACATATTGAGCTCCTGATGGATAACGGCGATGCCGAGCTCCGACGCACGGGTGACTGTCGAATACTCCTGAGTTTTGCCGCGTATCTTCACCTCGCCCCCGTCCTTTTGATATATTCCGCCGATAATTTTCATCAGCGTGGATTTTCCCGCTCCGTTTTCGCCGAGCAGCGCGTGCACCTCGCCCGCCCTAAGCTCAAAATCCACTTTGTCGAGTGCGACGACTCCGGGAAAGAACTTTGATATCCCCTTCATCTGCACAAGATATTCTTCCATTTTTCTTCCTCCCGTGCGAACCTGAGTTTGCAAATAAGGTAAAGTCGGTTTTTATTGTTGCCCGGACGGTGTGCAATTATTAAAGCGGACACAAAAATTCCGTAACCGCCGTAAAATGAGCGAAAATATGACGGCAAAAATGTCCGATTATGGTGATTTATACACTTGTCTGCCCGCAAAAAGAGTGATATAATAATCAGTGTTGTACCCGATAGAGACAAATCGGTTTTTAAGCAGTCTTTTCCGCCTTGTCAGAGTCAAAGTATTTGAGAATACAGAGATATTTCCCGCAGCTTTATACTTGGTTAACCGAAAAATCTTCGTTCCAAGGCTGCGAGAACCTTAAAACGAGTTTGTCGGGCGCTTCGTCCCTATCGGATGCAATACTGTATTTGCAGAATCAGCAATACTATTTCCGTCTGGAGGTAAAAATATGTCATACGATGTAGCAATTATCGGTGCAGGCGTCAGCGGTGCTATGGTCGCGAGAGAGCTGAGCCGATATAACATCAAGGTCGCATTGGTTGAAAAATGCAGCGACATGGCAATGGGCACGACAAAAGCCAACAGTGCCATTGTCCACGCGGGCTTTGACGCAATGCCCGGCACCCTCAAAGCGAGGCTCAATGTTGAGGGCACTGCCGCGATGCCCGCTCTGTGCGAGACGCTCCATGTCCCGTTCAAGCCAATCGGCTCCTATGTTGTCGCTTTCTCGAACGAGGAGGTTGAAACGCTTGAGGAGCTCAAGGCAAGGGGCGAAGAGAACGGAGTTCCCGGACTCGAAATACTCGACAAGGACGCTCTTCACCGCGAAGAGCCGAACCTCAGTGACGAAGCCGTTGCCGCGCTCTACGCTCCGACCGCAGGAATCGTCTGCCCCTACGAGCTGACTATAGCGACAGTCGAAAACGCAGTCATGAACGGCGTCGAGTTCTTCCGCAACTTTGATGTTACGGCTATCGAAAAGAACTCACAGGGCAATTTTGTCCTCAAGTCCGATGCGGGCGAGATTGAAGCCGAATATGTCGTCAACGCCGCCGGCGTTTTCTGCGACACCGTAGCTTCCCTCATCGGCGACGATTCGATGACCATTATTCCCCGCAAGGGCGAGTATATGCTCATGGACAGAGCAGTCGGCGACAAAGTAAAGCATACTATATTCCAGTGTCCTTCAAAGATGGGCAAGGGCGTTCTCGTCACCCCTACGGTTGACGGCAACCTGCTCGTCGGTCCGAGCGCGGTCGATATAGACGAAAAGGACGACTGCTCGACCACCGCAGACGGCACGAACGGCGTTTTCAAGACCGCTCTGAAATCCGTCCCGTCGCTCTCAACCCGCGACGTCATCACCTCGTTTGCGGGCATCCGCGCACACAGCACAGGCGACGATTTCATCATCGCCCCCAGCGAGAAGGACGCGAAGTTCATAAATGTTGCAGGTATTGAGTCGCCCGGGCTCTCCTCCGCTCCCGCTATCGGTATTTATGTCTGTGACATGATTTTGCAGGACAAGGGCGAGGTCAGCGAAAAGGCGGACTTTGTTCCCGGCAGACCCGCTCCCGTGCGTTTCCGACACATGAGCTCTGAGGAGCGCAAGGAGCTTGTTAAAAAGAACAGCGCATACGGCAGGGTTATCTGCCGCTGCGAGACTATAACAGAGGGCGAGATCCTCGACGCTATCCACGCGCCCGCAGGCGCCATAGACGTTGACGGCGTAAAGCGCCGCACAAGAGCCGGAATGGGTCGCTGCCAGGGCGGCTTCTGCGGCTCGAAGGTAGTCGAGATACTCGCGAGAGAGCTCGGTCAGGAGCTTGATGAAATAACAAAATGCGGCGGAGAGTCCAAGATCCTCTTCGGCAGGACTAAGTGATCTGCGAACTTTCGCAGCATGAAAGGATGAATACTAATGCTTAAATATGATCTTGCCGTTATCGGCGGAGGTCCCGCAGGCATGGCCGCTGCGCTCAAGGCGCGTGAAAGCGGCGTTGAAAAGATAATCATACTCGAGCGCGCAGAGACTCTCGGCGGTATCCTTGAGCAGTGCATACACACCGGCTTCGGTCTGCACTACTTCGGCGAGGAGCTTTCGGGTCCCGAATACGCCGCACGTTTCATCGAGCTTGTTGAGGACACCGACATTGTCATAAAAATCGACACCATGGTGCTCTCAATTTCCGACGACAATGTTGTCACCGCAGTCAACAAGACGGACGGTCTTATCGAGATCGACGCCACCGCAGTCATTCTCGCAATGGGCTGCCGCGAGCGTCCGAGAGGCGCACTTAACACGGCGGGCACTCGCTGCGCCGGCGTTCTCTCCGCAGGCACTGCTCAGAAATATGTCAACATTGACGGCTATATGCCCGGCAAGGAGGTCGTCATCCTCGGCTCGGGCGATATCGGTCTTATCATGGCTCGCCGCATGACCCTTGAGGGTGCGCATGTCAAGATGGTCTGCGAGCTGATGCCCTATTCGAGCGGACTGACAAGAAATATAGTTCAGTGCCTCAACGATTTTGATATCCCGCTCAGGCTCAGCACCACGGTTATCGACATCCACGGCAAGGAGCGCCTTGAGGGCGTCACTGTTGCAAAGGTCGATGAGAACCGCCGCCCGATCCCCGGCACGGAGGAATATGTCCCCTGCGACACGCTCATGCTTTCCGTCGGTCTTATCCCCGAAAACGAGCTGAGCAAGAATATGGGCATTGAATTTGACCGCGTTACCGGCGGTCCGATAGTCGATGAATACAGAGAGACCTCTCACCCCGGCGTTTTCGCCTGCGGCAATGTGCTGCACGTTCACGATCTTGTTGACTTCGTTACCCTTGAGAGCCAGACGGCCGGCGAGGGCGCAGCGAGATACATAAAGGACGGCGGGAACAAGGAGAAAAAGTATGTCAAAACCAAGGGCATCAACGGCGTGCGCTACATCGTGCCGCAGAAGATAGCCCTCGGCGGGGACGAGGATGTCAAGCTATTCTTCAGAGTCGGCGATGTTCACAAGAATGCCAAGGTCGTCGTCACCTACAACGGCGAGACGCTCATCAGCAAGAAGCGCCCGAGACTTGCTCCCGGCGAGATGGAGAACGTCATCATCAAGAGCGACATGCTCAAGAACTTTGATGAGAACGGCATAATCGAAATTCAGGTGGAGGAATAATCATGGTAAAAGATATTATTTGTGTCGCCTGCCCCATGGGCTGCCAGATCTCCGTTGAGCTCAACGACGACGGAGAGATCCTCAGCGTTACCGGCAACACCTGCAAGCGCGGCGACGCCTACGCGAGAACCGAGTGCACCCACCCCGAGAGAAGCCTGACAACGACTGTCAAGGTCAGCGGCGGCGTTCACCCCGTTGTTCCCGTCAAGTCCGCAAAGGCTGTTCCGAAGGACAAGGTCAAGGACTGCGTCAAGGAGATAGCGAAGCTTGAGATCAAGGCTCCGGTCAAGATCGGCGATGTTGTCTGCGCGAACATACTCGGCACCGGCGTTGATATCGTTGCGACGAACATCTGCCCAGAGGCATAAAAGCACAAAAAAACTAACATCCGCAGAACGAAATTTTCTGCGGATGCTTTTTTGCGGATGTTTTTTATTTATAATGCTGTCAGCTTGTGAAATAGCTTTCAAGAAAATCTGACGGATGCTGCCCTCCCTCAAGCTTTTCGAGCACCGCATCGGAATAAATATAAGGCATTTTCGCCGACTTTGCCGAATCGAGGGCAAGTTCATTGCCGTTGATTGAAAAATAATATTTATCCCTGCCGTTGTCGTCGCTGAGGACAAGACGGCTGTCATTTTCTTCGTATGTGCCGGTCGAGCAGTCGCTCAAGCCGCTCCTGTACATGGAATAACTGCCGTCCGCGGGCGACAGGACGATTTCGACATAGTCTTTTTGACCGTCGTGCTCGTTCTTGCCGATGTAAGTTATAACATCGGTACGGATGGACTCGGGCGTGAAAAGAGCTTTGTTTTTCAAGCACTTATCAGTCTTTTCGGAATCCTCCGAATAGCAGAACTCCCGCACGGAATCGGACTTTTTGGCTAGAAATTCAAGACCGTCTTTTTGTTTTTTGAATGTAAATTTGCTCTGCGAGTCGGAGCTTTTCGCGGTAAGTATCAGATAATCGTCATCCTCTTCGTAAGTGCCGCTCAGGGTGGCGGAGAACTGATACGACTGCATGAAATTGAAGGTCTTATCCTTTCTGTTGAGCACAAGCCCCGCATAGTCGTTATCCGACTTGCAGCCGAAGGACGCCATACCGTTTTCGTTGACGGAGGCTCTGACTATATCCGCAGAGCCGTCCGCGCTGTTTCCGGGAAAAAAGTGCGCCAAGAGCGCCGCGCACACGACAACAACAGCAACAACGCCTATACAGATAATGCGTTTGACCGAGCTTTTCATACTGCATCTCCTCTCATCAGTGTTACATCCGCAAAGTTATATCAGCAAACAAAAAATACCGCAGAGAGCCTGCGGTACTTTAAATTACTCCTCGAACAAATCGAGTATCATCTCTTTCGGGCGCGCTCCGACGGCGCGGTTGACCGGCTCGCCGTCCTCAAACACGAGCAGAGTGGGTATACTCATAACATCGAACCTTGACGCGAGCTCCGGCTCCTCATCGACATTGACCTTTCCGACCTTTTTGTCGGGATTTTCGGCGGCTATCTCGTCAACTATCGGCGAGACCATGCGGCACGGACCGCACCACGATGCCCAAAAATCGAGCAGGACGGGTTTATCGCTCTGAAGTACTTCTTTATCAAAATTATCTTTTGTAACAGTTATAACCGACATTTTCACACGCATCCTTTCTTTTTACATAGTACCATGTAACATCTAAAAGTTTACATCTGATTGCAAGTATGATTGTGTTGAACACGGATAAAAACGCAGTTAAACGCAATCAGGCGACGCAATGCCTGTAAAGTTTTAGGTGTTACAGGGTACCGGTCTGATGTCCTCTGACATTATTTATGATAACAGATTTTCAAAAAATATTCAAGCAAAGCGGTGATTCGTTCACACAAGTTTAAAATATTGGGTGTATTATATAGTCTGTGAGGGATTTGCAGTTTGATTTTAATGTGTATTTTGTTAATATCGGTATATAATAAGAACATCTTACGGGAGGAAGCAAAATGCGAAATGTTATAAGAATAAACGACGGCTGGCTCTTTACGCTCGACGGAAAGACCGAGACCGTCAATCTGCCGCACACATGGAACGCCCTTGACGGTCAGGACGGCACAAACGGGTATCTTCGCACGAGGGCGACATATTCCAAGGAGCTGCCGAAATCAGACAGAAAGACATTTCTCGAATGTAAAGGCGTCAACTCAAAGGCGGAGGTCAGAGTCAACAACGAGCTTGTCGCAGTCCACGAGGGCGGATATTCCGCGTTTCGGGTCGATATCTCGGACTACATCAGATACGGCTGCCGCGTTGACATAACAGCAGACAACTCGCCTGACGAGTCCGTCTATCCGACGATGGCGGACTTCACTTTCTACGGCGGCGTTTACCGCGATGTCAACCTCATCGAGGTTGCCGATTGCAGATTCTCCATGAACGACTACGGCTCGGACGGAGTATATGTCACACCGCGCCGCATCGGCGAGGACGGCTGGGAGCTTAGCATAAAGGCGCTTATTGACAACGCCGACTCATCTCACAAGGCGCGTTTCACGCTCATCGATGCCGACGGCAACGAAAAAGCTTCGGCAACGGCGGATCTGCGCCCGATAACCGTCGCGAAGCTGCCGGTTGAAGACCCGGTGCTCTGGAACGGCAGAAAAAATCCGTATCTCTACACCGTCAGATGCGAGATTTTTGACAGCACAACGCAGGAGGTCACGGACAATCTTGACATCAGAACGGGACTCAGAGAATATCATATCGACAGCCACAAGGGCTTCTTCTTAAACGGCGAGCACATCAAGCTCCGTGGAGTCTCCCGCCACCAGGACAGAGAGAACCTGGGCAACGCCATAACCGAGAAGCAGCACGCGGAGGATATCAGGATAATTCTCGATGTCGGCGCGAACTCGGTGCGCCTCGCCCACTATCAGCAGAACAGTTATTTCTATGATCTCTGCGACGAGAGCGGACTGCTCGTTTGGGCGGAGGTGCCGGTTATCTCGCGTTTCAGCCCAAAGCGCAGCGAAAATGCGGAGCAGCAGCTCGTTGAGCTCATCAAGCAGAACTACAACCACCCGTCGATATTCTGCTGGGGCATCGAAAACGAAATTACAATAGCCGGAAGCGCAAGCAAGAAGCTGATAACATTTCTCAGGCATATGCACAAGGTCGCAAGGCACCTTGACCCGACGAGATACACGACCTGCGCCCAGCTGACCATGTGCCCTGTTAATTCCCCGCTCAACCGCATCACCGATATCATAGGCTACAACCACTACTACGGCTGGTACATGGGCTCGTGCAACGAGATAGACAACTGGCTCGACGAGTGGCACAGAGAGAACCCCGAGGGCAAGCTCTGCCTTTCGGAATACGGCGCGGAGGGCATAACAAAATATCACTCCGACTCCCCCGTTCAGGGCGACTACAGCGAGGACTATCAGGCTGTCTTTCATGAGCACTATATCAAATCGATAAACGAGCGCGACTGGCTCTGGGGCTCATATGTCTGGAATATGTTCGACTTCGGCTCCGCATCGAGAAACGAGGGCGGCGTCAGAGGCAGGAACAACAAGGGGCTTGTGACCTTCGACCGCAAGACGAAGAAGGACGCTTTCTGGCTCTACAAGGCATACTGGAGCGACAAGAAGTTCGTTCACATCACCGGCGAAGACTATGCCAACAGACCCGCCGGAAAGAGCACGATAAAGGTTTACTCCAACTGCCCGGAGGTAACGCTCGAGGTAAACGGCAAGACCTACACAAAGAAGGCGGACAGGGTTTTCGTATTTGACGGTGTGAAATTAAAGCTCGGTGAGAACATTATCAAGGCGCGCGGCGGCAAGGTTCGCCCGTCGCACACGATAGCGGTAACCGGCATTGAAGAAGCGACGGACGAATACAAAATGCCTGCCGAATACTCCTCCTTCGTTCGCAACTGGTTCGTTGCGGCGGACGGTGAGAGCGATCCAAACAAGCTCTCAGTTGAGGACAGCATGGGCGAGGTGCTCAGCAACGGCGAGGTCAACAGGATAATCAAGAACGCCGCCGGAGACTTTGCGGCAAAGGCAGTTTCAAGTCCCCTGCTCAAGCCCATATACCCGATGAAGGTCAAGACAGCGATGAAGCTTGCCGGAAAGCTCGGCATGGACGAGAAAATGCTCTCGCTCGCGGGCGGATTCCTGCAGACGATAGACAAAAATTCATAAGACGCAAAAATACCGCTGAGTATAAAACTTCAGCGGTATTTTTATTTTGTTCAGTTATATTCGTCGGTGTCCTCGTTGAGATCCTCGTCGTCGGGATCGTCGGGGTCGATCGGCTTTGAAGCTTCGTTATCGGGACTGTCGGGATTCGACTTTGCTTTTCCGGAGACGCCGAATGCAGTTCCGCAGCAAAGTCCGATGCTTATCCCGAGGCACATCCACATTGGGATATTATCCGTCACCGCGCCGATTATAAGCCCGATCGCAAGACCTAAGGCAAGACCTATGCCGAGGCTGCCGCCGCTTTTCCCGTCAAACGCTTTTTTGTTTTTACTCCCGCTCATCAGACCGTCACCTTTTCTTTTGCCGAGGCTTTTTCCGCCTTTTTCACGGGGAAAACATTGGTGAAGTTGAGCAGGAAGAGCAGAACATACGCCGCCTGCATCGGGATATTCTCGATAATTGCGCTCTTGCCGACAGTCAGCAGGAGAACAAGCATTGTGAGAAGTATCGCGCAGAAAACAATAAGTCCGACCATGAAGCGACCCTTGAGCTCTCTCGCCTTGTTTATAAGCAGAAGCACCATGGGAGCGGCGCAGCAGAACGCAAACAGGAGCGCACCCGTCCAATGCGCCATGCAGCGCGGGGAATCGAGATGCATTTCCTCACCCATAGACGGGCAGTTGATGGTGACATAAATAGCGGCACTGCCTATTGAGCCGAGGATAACGCCGACGCGGCTGTGATAGCCGAACTTGCGATAGGCATAAAGCGTGTTGGTGAACACGGTAGCCGAGGCAATGATGCCCCAGCCTCTGAAATGCCACGGGAAGTCAAGACCTATCATGCTCGCGGTGATGAACTTCACCTTTTGAATAAAGGGCTGATCGCCGAAGAAGCCGTACCATGTGACATAGACGCAGCCGAAAATAACGCCGAAGAGGCAGAATATTTTCAGCGCCTTGCCGGGCTCCTTGCCGTAGAGCAGGAATTTTATGTAGACGATGAACATTGCAAGGCAGACGCAGGAGACTGCGACCCAGATGGGATAGAGCCACTCGTGACCCATCATGCCGCTGATGTTGGCATGGGTGACGCCGTCAACGGTGCGCTCATCTACCGTTGCGTAGTTGACGAGCACTATCTTGCGCATGAACGCTATCATCCAAACCGCATAAGCGGCAACAATAGCAATCCACATTGCGGCATAAGACTTGAAACTCGCCGGTTTCTTTGCTTTTGACATTGTTACACTCCTCACGACCCCATAACACCAAAAGGTTCACATTCGGCTGCACGATAATGCAACGCCTGTAAAGCCTTGGGTGTTACAAGGTACATCGATAAAATTTTACCGTTTTAATTATAACTGCTTCGGGGAAGATTTGTCAACAGTTTATTCTCTGTCCATAATATAAGAAACTTCTTTATAGGGTCTGCCGTCCTTGAAATAGATTCGCGGGACGCGGCGGGCAACGCCGCAGACGACCTCATAATTGAAGCTCGCCGACATACCGCCTATCTCCTCGGCACTTATTGTGCAGCCGTTTTCGCTGCCCATGAGAATGACTTCGTCCTCAATATTCAGCTCACCCTCGATATCGGTCACGTCTATCATAAACTGATCCATGCACACTCTGCCGATTATCGGCGCGAACTGACCGTTGACTATAACCCTGCCCTTTGAAGAGAGGGCACGCGGATAGCCGTCGGCATAGCCCACGGGGACAGTTGCGATGCAGGTCTCTCTGTGAGTCACAAAGGTGTGCCCGTAGCTGACTCCACAGCCGGCAGGGACGGTTTTGAGATTGACTATCTTTGTGCGAAGCTCCATTGCGGGGATGAGATCGACGCTCGACTTGTTGACCTCCTCAGAGGGATAGAGTCCGTAGAGCGAGATTCCGAAACGCACCATGTCATAGTGCTTTTCGAGCTCCTCAACTGCCGCCGAGTTGCTAAGATGCTTTATCGGTATGTTTATTCCTGCCTTTTCGAGCTTGTCTATAAACAAATCAAAACGCTCCGATTGGAGAAACGCCGTCGTTTTAATCCGCTCGTCGGCGCGGGCATAGTGGCTGAAAATGCCCTCGGGAACGAGATTTGGAAGCTTGACTATCCTCTTTATCTGCTCAATGCTCTCATCGTTGTCCCGAAATCCGACACGCGACATACCTGTATCGAGTCCTATATGGAACTTCACTTCTTTTCCGAGGGCGACCGCCCTATCCGACAGTCGCTCTGCCATATCGTAGGTATAGATATTCTGCGTGATGTCGTAGTTTATCAGCAGATCGTCCTGCGAGGGCGAGGTATAGCCGAGGATGAGTATCGGCTTTTTTATGCCCGCACGGCGAAGCTCGACCGCCTCTTCGATGACCGCGACGCCGAAATAATCGACCTCGCTTTCAAGCTGATGTGCAAGCTCGACCGAGCCGTGGCCGTAGCCGTCCGCCTTTATGACCGCGAGAACCTTCGTCCCCTCGGGTATGCGGCGTTTGCACTCGCCGAGATTGTGAAGAATTGCGTCTATATCTATCCTTGCATATATACGATGATACTGCACCGTTACCGCTTCCTTTGTCAGATTATTTGGGCGAGCGGAGCCGTCTCTATACCGTTTGCGTTGAGCTCCGCCTTGATGCGCTTGGCAAACTCGACCGCCTTTGCCCCGTCGCCGTGAAGGCATATCGAATCGGGCTTTAATTCGATTGTTTTGCCGTTTATCGACTCGACCGTACCGTTTTTGACCATACCGATAACGCGGCTTACCGCCACGTTCTCATCGGTTATGACCGCGCCCGGCCTGCCTCTTGCGACGAGAGAGCCGTCATCCTCATAGGCTCTATCGGCAAAAACCTCGCTCGCGGCTCTGAGTCCGATTTTTTTCGCTTCGCTCATCATCTTGCTGCCCGAAAGGCAGAGAAGAATAAGCTCGGGGTCAACCTCATAGACCGCCTCGCAAACAGCGGCGGCAAGAGTCTCGTCCTTGCCTGCCATATTATAGAGTGCGCCGTGGGGCTTGACATGGGCAAGGCGGCATCCGGCAGCCCTGCAGAACGCCGAGAGCGCACCTATCTGATACTGAACGAACGCCTTCGCCTCGGTGGGCGAGACATTCATATTTCTTCTGCCGAAGCCGACGAGATCAGGAAAGCCCGGATGCGCGCCGACCGCGACGCCGTTATCGCGTGCAAGGGCGACGGTCTTCTGCATCACGAGCGGATCGGACGCATGAAAACCGCAGGCTATGTTGGCGGAGGAAATATATTTTATGACCTCATCGTCGAGCCCCAGCTTATAGTTGCCGAAGCTCTCGCCGAGATCGCAGTTGAGATCTATTTTATGCATATAAGTACCCCCCTGTCAATATTTCAGCTCGACATTTTTGACATCGGTTATGAGCATATGCCCGGGCGAGTGAGTTATCGCTATGGGCGGCTTCGTACTCATCAAGGCGGACTGCGGAGTGACGCCGCACGGCCAGAACACCGGCACCTCACCGGAATTTATTGTTACCGAATCGCCGAAATCGGGCTTTGTGATATCCTTTATACCGATAACGGACGGATCGCCGATATGAATCGGGGCACCGTGAACCTTAGGCATGGCGGCGGTCGCGGCGACGGCGGTGACTATCTTGTCATAGGGCAGCGGGCGCATACTGACGACCATTTTTCCGTGGAAAATCCCGGCGGGTTCGCACTCGATATTCGTAAGATACATCGGGACATTTCTGCCCTCCTCAATGTGTCTTATCGGTACATTTGCGGCTATCAGCTCCGACTCGAAGGAGAAGCTGCATCCGATAAGAAAGCTCACGAAATCCTCGCGCCAAAGATGCTCGACGCTCGTATATTCGCCGGTCATAACGCCGTTTTCGTAAACCCTGTATTTCGGGATATCGTTTGCTATGTCCGCGCCGGGGGCTATTTTTTTCAAAAATCGCGACCCGACATCGCTGACTTCGAGTATCGGGCACGGGCGAGGATTGCGCTGGGCGAAAAGCAGAAAGTCATAGGCAAGGTCTTTGGGCAGAACGCAGAGGTTCGCCTGAGCATAGCCTGCGCACATTCCCGAAGTGTTGCAGGCTATTTTGCCCTCTCTTATGAGCTGTCTCACATCGTGCGGACTCATCGAAGAATAGTCCATTTTATCTGCCTCCAATCAGGAGCCGGATATAAAAGTATCCGCTCTGAGAATCTTATACTGTAATTTTTTTAGAGTCTTGTCGTCGTGCTTTATACGCTTAACCGCATATTTGAGATCGACCTTTTGAAAGCGCAGACTGCCGCCCGGACGAAGCTGGGCGAGCAGGGGCAAATCGGAGGTGATAACCGTGGCTATCTTGGCATAGCCGCCGGTTGTCTGTCTGTCCGCCATCATGATTATCGGCTTGCCCGAGGACGGAATCTGAACCGAGCCCGCGACGATTCCGTCCGAAATGATATCAACGCCGTCAATGCTCCCGACCGGAGCGCCGTCAAGCTTTATGCCCATTCTGTCGGAGTCACCGGTGACGGAATAAGTTTCTGAATAAAAGATTTTCTTGCCCGCGTCGGAGAAATAATCGTCCTGCGGACCGGAAATTACATGAATGATAACGGTGCCTTCGCTCGGCTTTTCGGGCTCAAAAACACGGGAGGTCATACCGTAGAGGGTGCTCTGCGGATAGCGCAGAGGCAGAACATCGCCTGATTTCAGCTTTCTGCCCTCGAAGCCGCCGACCTTGCATTTAAGATTCGTTGACATGCTACCCATAACAGGTGCGATATCAAAGCCGCCCGCCACGGCAAGATAGCCGCGAAGCCCGCTCCTGGCACTCCCACAATCGAGCACATCGCCCTTTTTGATATGCACGGCGCGGTTCATCGGAAGCTCGGTGACTTCGCCTGTCTCAAAATCGGTTACGGTGGGCGCAAACCCTGCTCCGGTTATTGCTATCACATTATCCTCGTCGAAATAAGCCTTGATGCCGAGCAGGGTCATTTCGAGCACGCCGTCCGACTCGCTGTTGTCGAGCAGGATATTGGCAACCCTTGCGGCGAACCTGTCCATTGCGCCGCCCTGCTGGAAGCCTGACGCCATATAGCCGCAGCGGCCGAGATCCTGAACGGTGGTGAGCACACCCGGAGAGATTATATGCATACTCATATCATTTCCCCTCCCCGGTCGTTATTCTGCACTCATATTCATTGCGGCCGGCGAGCTCCTCGATGCGATGGTACTCCCGCTCATCGACGGAAAAGAAGCGGATATAATCGCCTGCGCGGTAAAGTATCGGCTCTGCGCGGGTCGGGTCATAGGGCTTAACGGGCGTTCTGCCGATAAGCTGCCAGCCGCCGGGCGACGCGAGCGGATATATTCCGGTCTGCTCGCCGCCTATGCCGACGGAGCCTGCGGGAATGCTCGTTCGCGGATTTGACAGGCGCGGCGTGTGCAGGCGTTTGTCCATATCGCCGAGATAGGCAAAGCCCGGCAGGAATCCGAGCATAAAGATAAGATAATCCCTGCCCGTGTGTATATCTATGACCTCCTGCTCGGTGAGTCCGGCATGGGACGCGACAAAGGCTATATCCTCGCCGAATTTTCCGCCGTAACAGACGGGTATATTGAACACTCTTTTCTCCCCGCCCGACACCTGATCAAGCGATTTTATCCGCTTTTTGAGCTTCTTTATCAAAGTCTCACAGCCCGTCTGCAACGGATCGTAGCAGACGAGCAGAGAGCGGAACGTGGGTATACATTCCGTCACCCCGCGTATCGGCTTACGGGACAGCGAGTCAGACAGGCCGCGTATTTTTTTGTTTATCCCGGGGTCTATAGTCCTGCCGAATTCAACATTGACCGCCGAATCTCCGACCGGAAGAAACAGCGCTTCGTTCATAGCTTCTACCCCTTTTTGGTTATTCGCCGAAAAAGCCCTTGTCAATGACCTTTTCGAACCAGGTCTTGCAGGTGTCCTCCAATCTCAGCGCGTAGCTGACGCACTCGCGCATAAGATTGACTACCGTCATATTCATGCTCTTGCCGAAGCCGTCGATAGCCGGAATGCACCAACCGTACATATCGACCATACCGTTTCGTGCGGCGGCGGTTATCGTCTCGCCCTCAAGCTCGGCGGTGTGCATAATCTCGATATCCTTTTTGAGATAAGCTATCGCCGCTATCATCGCGTAGCAGCCCCAATCGGAGACGGTCGCGGTGATTATATTGTCGGTAATGCTCCGAACGGCTATTCCGCCGCCGCAGCCGCAGCGGCACTCGCCCGCGTCAGCATAGGGAATGTGCTTGTGCAGATGGGGCGCGATGGTACCCATGCCTATCTCGTTTCCGAGGTCGCCAATTGCGATATTGAGCACGCCCATGGCGCGGAGCTTATCGAAGAGGATATCCATCTTCGCCTCAAGGTCAGTCACATCAAGTCCGGTGGCGTTATGATATCTGCCGATTTTATTTTCGCCGGGTGCTTCGATGCTGATAACGGCGGCGGGCTTGCCGTGGGAGATTATCTCATCGGCGCAGCTCTCTGCCTTTGACTTATCTTTTGTGAAGGGCACGACAGCCATGGATATCGGATATTTTTTCAGCTCATCTATAGACTCATAGAGATGAAGTCCGACAACTGCCGCCATAGCCTTGACGGCGGGGATGTTCTCCTGCTGGCAGACAATAACGGGCTTTACGCCGAACGCGATAACGAGCGAACGCGCAAGCAGAACGGAGCTGATAACGCCGTCCGTCTCGGCACTGCCGAACGGGGGCAGGACAAAGCCGGTCATTATATAGACGAGATCATTCTGCTTGAGAGTTTCGCAGAGCTTACCCGCCGCGTTCATGCAGAGAGGACCGCCCGTGTATTCTCGCGAGGCGGGATAGAGAATATGGCACACGCCGTATCCTCTGGGGTCGATGTTGGAGATGTTGTCGAGGCTGTCGCCCAAATTGAGAAGAGTGAGCTCCTTTTGAGTCATACCGCTCCCCTCCCTCAGACAGTTGTAGCGTCAACAAATTCTTTGACGAGGTATTTCTGGAGAGTATCGATAAGCTCGGGGGCTTTGCCGCCGACAGGCTTTTCGTCTATCTCATTTGCGACAAGGCAGAATGAGCCGGACGAGGAAACGATGACCTCATCGGCATCCATAAGCTCGGCAACGGTGAACGGTGTCTCATCAACCGGGATATTGTTCGCCTTGCACGCTCTGATAAGATGCGCACGGGCGATGCCGGGCAGGATATAATGATCGGTCGGAGCGGTCTTGAACACGCCGTCCTTTATAATATGTACATTGCTGTGGGCGCACTCTGTGACTCTGTCGCCGCGATGGAAGACGCTCTCGTCGCAGCCCGCCTCGGCGGTCTTCTGCGCCGCCATGACGCTCGGAATAAGGTTAAGGGTCTTTATATTGCAGTGAAGGAATCTCGTATCCTCAAGGGTTATAAGCTTTATGCGGCGGGAAAGATCCTGAACCTCGGCGGGCTTTATTGTGACCCAGATATTCGCCTTGCCCTCTTTGGGGAACGCGTGGTTGCGAATACCCGTGCCGCGGGTCGCCTGCCAATAGACAAAGTTGTTGCCGGAATCGACCCTGCTTACCATATCGTTGAGAATATCCTTCATCTCGTCCTTTGTGCAGGGAAGCTCGATACGGAGCAGACCCGCGCTGTTGAAAAAGCGATCTATGTGCTCGTCAAGAGCGAAGATGATGCCGTTGCGGCTGTAGGTCGCGTCATATACTCCGTCGCCGAAATAGCACACTCTGTCGTTCATGGGAACCGTCATTTCCTCAAGAGGACCGAATTTGCCGTTGTAATACCCCAGATTTTCCATTTATATATCATTCCTTTCCCTGCAAAAATGCAGGATATAATAAACTTTCATTCAAAAATCCGCATCAGTCAAGGGCGCAAAAGCGAAGCCCGTTTTCCTGCGATTTTCACCATATTCATTATACACACTATTAAATATAAATGTAAATAGTACCATTTAGATTCAATATTTTTTTTCGGAAAGGCGGGGCTTTTATGAAAATTTTTCGGAAATCTGTCGGAGGGTGAAGTCAAAAATTCTGCAATGCAACAGAAATAAAAAAAGCGTCCCGCAAGCGGGACGCCCTGTTTATTTTTGCCGTATCGGCATGTTATTTGTTTTCAGCCGAGTGAATCCGCACATCCTCGCTGACCGAGAGCGCGTTCGCCAAAATGACCGACGCGACGCCGCCGACTGCAGAAAATGTCAGAATATCGCCGTCGATCGCGGAGAGAATCAGAATGACGACGGAAGTGAACATATAGACTGCGCAGCCCGCCGAGCGGAATACTTTTGAGAGATTTCCGAGGATAAACGCGAGCAGCTTCAGGAAGATGAACGCCGCCGGCAGGATATATACAATAAAGCCTAAAATACCGTAGTTGAGCGCGACGGTTATGGGATCGGAATGAACCTTCGTCGCGGTCTTTATAGAATCCGTCCCGTCAAACAGCGCGGCGAATTTCAAGCCGAAAAGCTTTGTCTGAATATCGCCCTCGCCGAATATCTTTGAATAGTAAACCGTTCTGTCGATATTTATGGCTCCCGCAAACGGACTCGCCGGACTTCTGAGAGAGCCGAAGCCTATCGCGGCGGCGGGGCTGTTATTCTCCTGAGCCGCCGTGCCGGGCTCCTCGGTGTCAGGCTGCGTCTCAGACTGAACGTCATCGGTCTCGCCCGACTCCTCGGTGCTGCCGTTCGGAAGGGTGGGAATATACGGCGATATCCAGCTCTCTATATCGGTTTTGTCGGGCAAGGTGGGTCTTGTCTGCCACCATTTTGTGGTCTCGGTGCTTATCTCCGTTGTCTCTTCGGAGGTGTCGGTCTCATCGGTGCTGTCCCCTGCGGGCTCCGTCGTGGATTCGACCGTCACGGCTTGAGAGCTTTTATCGGTAGTCTTACCGTCCGTTGTCGAGTCGTCTTCTTTTTTGTCTCTGCCGGGCACATATCCGGAATCGAGGTTCGGCACATAGTCTCCGCCGTCGTCCTCGTCCTCATCGCCGAATATCGGAGAACCTCCGTCCGGATTGACCATCGGCGACTGCTGGCCGTTATATGTATAGAACATACCCTTGAGACTGAATGTGCCGTCAAAGCTGCTCTTTACGGGAGAAACGGGCAGGAGTGCGAGAATAAGCACGCAGAAAAGGGCACTCGAAAGGAACGCACGCATCATGGGCGGACGGTTCTCTTTCCTGCCGTCCCGCCACGACGAGAAGGTCCACATAAAAAGACCTGCCGAAAATATGACGCAGACGAAGAGCACGGGCTTTGAATTTGAGAGCACCGCGCCGACAAGGAGCAATACAATACCAGCCGCCGGGACTATCCACGAGAGTGCCGCATCGGCGGGCTTTGTGTTCTCAGCCTTATTTCTTCCGAGATGGGAGACAAAGAAAACGAGAGAGGCGGGAATAAGCAGAGCAAGTGCCACGGCGAACGAAGTCGAATAATGGAACGTGCCCTTCTTTGAAAGGTAATTTATGACGAGAGTCACGGCATAGATAAGTGCAGTCAACGCTATAACAGTGGGATGGACTCTGCGCCCGACGGTCTGCGCCGTCTCAAATATAAGCAGGAACATGAACGCAAAAAAGAAAGTATCCGCCATGAGTCCGAGCATATAAAGGAATGTAATATGGTCGCCGCGGGTCGCGCTCATAAGGCACATCAGCGCGATATATGCGGCGGCGATACAGTTATAGATCTTGAACAGGACGCGGTATTTGCCCTTGTAAAAGCCGAGGGTGAACACGGTCACGGCGACGATGATAACCGCTCTGACGGCACCCGAGACGCTGATATAATTCGCCTTGCCGAGATTGATGACAACGGACGAAAGTATATCGAGCAGCGGCTGAATGACGACCAACGCGCAGGTCACGATATAGAGCACCGCGCTCTTTTCGCTGCTTGCACTTTTGACAGTTTTCTGATTATTCATAATTCACTGTCCTTCCAGAAAAATCATTTTTATTTTCCGCTTTGCCCCTATCTGCCGCAATATTATACCACAAACCGCAAGAAATATCAATCCGAGTCAGAGCGTGGCGACCTCCATGCCGCAGCTCTCCTTGAACTCGACAAAATCATCGTAGTTGCCCGAACGGTCGATAACTCCGTCGTCGCAAATCTCGATTATTCTGTTGGCGACGGTGTTGACTATCTCATAGTCGTGCGAGCAGAACAGCACGTTGCCCTTGAAATCCGAAAGCCCGTTGTTGACGGCGGTTATGGATTCAAGGTCGAGGTGGTTGGTCGGCTGATCAAGGATGAGCACATTCGAGCCGAAGAGCATCATGCGCGAGAGCATACATCTGACCTTTTCGCCGCCCGAGAGGACATTGACGGGCTTCAACACCGCGTCGCCCGAGAACAGCATTCTGCCGAGGAAGCCGCGGATATAAGTCTCGGTCTGATCCTTTGAATACCGGCGCATCCAGTCGATAAGGTTGAGGTCGGAGTTGAAGAACGCGGAATTGTCCGCCGGAAAATAGGAGCGCGAGGTGCTCAGTCCCCACTTGAAGCTGCCGCTGTCGGGAGTCTCCTCTTCCATGAGAATCTTGAAGAGCATTGTTATCGCCTGCTCGCTTTTTCCGACAAAGGCTATTTTGTCGTTCTTGCGCACGGTGAAGCTGACATTGTTGAGAAGCTTCACTCCGTCAACCTCCTTGGTCAGTCCCTCGACCGTAAGAATATCCTTGCCGACCTCCCTGTCCATATCGAAGCCGACGAACGGATAGCGGCGGCTCGATGCGGGCAGCTCTTCGATAGTGAGCTTGTCGAGTAATTTCTTTCTCGAAGTCGCCTGACGGGATTTTGATTTATTCGCGGAGAATCTCGCGATGAATGCCTGAAGCTCCTTCGCCTTCTCCTCATTTTTCTTGTTTTGCTGTTTTATGAGCTTTTGGATAAGCTGGCTCGACTCATACCAGAACTCGTAGTTGCCGACATACATCTTTATCTCGGAATAATCGATATCGACTATTCTTGTGCAGACATTGTTGAGGAAATGGCGGTCATGCGACACGACTATGACCGTTCCGAAATACTCGCTCAGGAAATCCTCAAGCCACTTGACGGCGGCTATATCGAGGTCGTTCGTAGGCTCATCGAGCAGGATTATATCAGGGTTGCCAAAAAGCGCCTGTGCGAGCAATACCTTGACCTTCTGCGAACCGGAGAGCGACGCCATCTGCTCATAGAGCAGGCTCTCTTCAAGACCGAGACCCTGAATCAGCTTTGATGCGTCTGACTCCGCCTCCCAGCCGTCAAGCTCGGCAAATTCCTCTTCGAGCACCGCGGCGCGCATTCCGTCCTCCTCGCTGAAATCCGGCTTCTCATAGAGCGCGTCCTTTTCTTTCATTATATCATAGAGGCGGCGGTTGCCCATGATAACGGTGTCGAGCACGGAGTATTCGTCAAATGCGTAGTGATCCTGGCGGAGCACGGACATTCTAACCGTCGGCGGGATTATTACAGAGCCGTGCGAGGGCTCAAGCTCGCCGCAGAGTATTTTCAGGAATGTTGATTTGCCCGCGCCGTTTGCGCCGATTATACCGTAGCAGTTGCCGGGGGTGAATTTGAGATCGACGCCCTTGAACAGGGTCTGGGTGCCGAAATTGAAGCTGAGATCGGATACTGTTATCATCTTTTTCTCCCGTTTTTTTGCAATAAATATCTGCGGGCAAACACCTTCACCCGCAGTATAATATGATAGCACATATAAGGATTTTCTTCAAGTCGGGAGGATCAGTTTTCCTCGGCGAAGCTTTTGAGCGTATCTTCAACGCGCACGCCGGCGCGCTCGAGACGGGCTCGGTCATGGTGTCCGCTCGTTATAAGCAGGCACTGCGAGCCGATCGCCCTTGCGACATCGCAGTCGTGCAGAAGATCGCCGACAACAACGGCTTTTGACGCATCGACGCCGTGCTCTTCAATGAATTTTTCCGCACGCTCGACCTTGCTGCCGGCAAGGAGGTTGTCCGCGCCGAGAACGGAGTCGAAATATCCGTCGATTCCGTAGTGCTTCAAAAGGCGTTCGAGCTGGCTCTGTTCGCTCGATGAGAGCACGACCTGCGGAATGCCGAGGTGCTTTGCCTCCTCGAGAGCCTCAGAGACGAAGCGGGTCAGTCCGCAGCTTTTGACATGGGCTTCATAGCCCTGCTGAAACTCGTTGAGTATCAGGTCATAGTCCTCGTTTTCGAGGTCGAGCACCTGCTCATAGAAATGGCGGATAGGCACATCTATATACTCGCGGTACTCCTCGAGCGTTATCGGCTCTCTTGAGCGGCGGGCAAGCATATCGTTGACGGAGCCGAGCGCCGCGCCGACATCATCGAGCAGAGTACCGTTAAAATCCCAGATAATAAGCGAATAGTTTTTCATAAATTCTCCAAAATTTAAAAAATAATTGCGAAAGCTTTAATACAGGAGTATAATACTCACGACAAAACGAGAAAGAGTGAGACGGATGAAGGAATATCTTTTTGAAATGCACGCGCACACCTCGCAGACAAGCAGATGCGGCGAGGCTCCCGCGGAGCAGGTTGTGAATACTTTTAAAAATCTCGGCTATGACGGAATAGTCATAACCGACCACATGCACACGGGGACGATGGAAAAGATAGCCGACGAGCCCTGGGAGAGGAAAGCTGAGCATTTCTTCGAGGGTTACAGGGCGGCAAAGGCACTTGAGACCGAGGATTTCACGGTTCTTCTCGGCATGGAACTGAGATTTCTCGAAAACGATAACGACTATCTTGTCTACGGCTTCAACGAGGACTTCATATATTCGCATCCCGACCTCGACAGGATAGAGTGCCTTGAAGACTTCAGAACGATAGCTGACAAAAACAATCTTATCGTTTTTCAGGCGCACCCGTTCAGAGTCGGCATGACCGTCACCGACGACGAGCTGCTCGACGGAATCGAGATATACAACGCCCATCCCGGTCACGAATCGAACAATGAGATAGCCGAAGCGTGGGCGAAGAAATACGACAATCTGCGCGTAACATCCGGTTCGGACTACCACGGAGCACTGAACGTTCACCCCGGCGGACTTTTCTTCCCCGAGCGACCCTCCTGCCCGCAAAGCCTTGAAAAGCTGCTCAGGGATTGCCGATACAGGCTGCGCACGGACAAGGTTACCGAATAAAGCCCATATTTCAAAGCACTGCCCGGCTTTCGTCAGGCAGTGCTTTTTTGTTTTATTTTCTCGCTGCTTCGCGCTCGGCTCTGCCCTTATGGAACTCGGAGAACTGAGGCACAACGAATCTTATTCCCTTGGGAACAAGCTCAAACACGGCGTCATTGACATACTCGCACTCGCCGTCGATATTGACGGCTGCGGGAATATCGCTGTGTATTTCAAGTCGGCTGCCGTTGATATAGCGCGTCATCGGCAGCTCGACATGCTCGCCCTTCTTGTATGTCTGAAGCAGCGGGAACAGGCGCAGACGGCCTCTGTCCTGACGGACGATAACAAAATCAAGCTTGCCGTCATCGGGCCATGCGAGGGGGGCTGCCTGGAAGCCGCCTCCGTACCAGCGGGAATTTGCCGCGACGCAGAACAGAACCGTCTCATCGAAGGGCTCGTTGTCATCGATCTTTATCGTGAAAGCGTGACCGAGCTTCTTGAACAGTGCCTGAACCGCCGCAAGGGCGTATGCCATCTCGCCGTTGACAAGGGGAAGCTTCTTAAATGAAGCCTGCTTGGCGCAGACCTCCGCATCCATACCCATCGAGCACTGGTTGATGGCTATCTTATCGCCGCACTTGACGACATCAAGGTCAACGGGAATACCCGTGACCTGAGCTTCGACATTGCAGAACTGCTCCTTTGTGCCGAACAGGCGGATAAAATCGTTGCCCGAGCCCAGAGGAATGACCGCAACCTCACAGTTGGGATAGCCGAAAACGCCGTTGACGACCTCATAGAGCGTACCGTCGCCTCCGCAGGCATAGAAGCGGAGCTCCTCGCCCGTTTTTGCACGCTCGGTGCAGTAATTCTGAGCGTCTCCCTGACACTTTGTGACATAAATCTCATAGTCGAGACCCGTCTTGCCGCAATAGTCCTCAATTTGCGGGCGGATAATACTCTCTGAATTACCCTTCTTTCCGGCTGCCGGATTGATAATGAAAATATGTTTCACGAATAATACCTCCTGTTTTCTCTTTCTCCTTATTTAAAATACATAAATAACTGACATTTTATCATGCCGTTATATAGTTTCCTTCGTTTGTCGGCTCTGCGCCCGAACTCCTGTTCAAAGGTATCGCACGGAGTTATGATGCTGTAAGACCAGCCGCGGCGGCGTTCAAACACACGACCCATATCGCGATAAAGCGCGTTCGCCTGCTCGATATCGAGCATACGCTCACCGTAGGGCGGGTTGCATATGAGAGTTCCGCGCTCGGTCTGCGGGACGAACCTCTGCACCTCACAGCAGCGCACGCCGACAATATCATCAACGCCGGCAGCCTCGGCATTTGCGGCTGTCAGAGCCGCCGCTTCGCGGCTGATATCCGAGCCGTATGCAAAGAAGCCATGCGCCTCGCGCTCAAGGTCGCGAGCCCGCTCGCGCTCGGTATGCCACACCTCACGCGGGATATTGCTCCAGCGCTCGGCGGCGAAGTTGCGGTTGACTCCCGGGGCGATATTTCGCGCCATCATCGCTCCTTCGATAAGTATCGTGCCCGATCCGCACATGGGATCGTAGAGCGAATGATATGGGCGCAGACGCGAGAACCAGCACAGCGACGCGGCAAGCGTCTCTTTTATAGGAGCGTCGTTCGCGTTCTGACGGTATCCCCTCTTATGCAGTCCCGCGCCGGAGGTGTCAAGCATGAGCGAAACCTTGTTTTTCATTATGGAGAACTGAATCTGATAGACGGGTCCGCTCTCCTCAAACCACTCTACGGAATATTTCTGTTTAAGGCGTTCAACGACCGCTTTCTTGATTATCGCCTGACAGTCGCGCACGCTGAAAAGGTCGGAATCGATGGAATATCCCTTGACGGGGAACGCATCGTCTGCGCCGATCCACTGCTCCCACGGGAGGGCGCGTGTTCCCTGAAAAAGCTCCTCGAAGCTGTGCGCCTCGAACGAGCCGAGAAGCACGAGCACACGCTCGGAAAAGCGCGAGCAGATATTTGCGCGGGCAAGGATGTTTTCGTCGCCGCTGAAAAGCACGCGGCCGTTTTCGGCGCGAACCTCCGACGCCTCCATATTTCTGAGCTCTTCGGCTATCGGTGCCTCAAGCCCCAGCAGACAGGGTACTGCGAAATTTATATCCATCAAAACACCTTTCGGCTTCACATAGAACCGTACTATACAACATCTGAAAGTTTACAACCGGCTGCAATCAGGCAGCACCGCGCCTGTAAAGCTTCAGGTGTTACATAGTACAAGGGGCGCACCAGGGCGCGCCCCTTGTTCGGAAAAGCAAATTCAAATTATTCGGCACTGGGCTCGAGCAGTCCGTAGCCGCCGTCGGTGCGGCAATAGACCACGCTGACAAGCCCTGTCGCCTCGTTTATAAACACATAGAACTCATGACCGAGCATATTCATCTGAAGAATGGCCTCATCGACCGTCTGCGGCTTGACTGCAACACGCTTTGTTCTGACAAGGTCGTACTCCTTCTCGTCCGCAATCTCCGCGCCGTCGTTGAGCTCATCGAACGAGGCGGAGCGCATACGCTTTTCAAGCTTCGTTTTGTTCTTGCGAATCTGGCGAACGAGCGAATCGACGCATTTATCGAGCGCATCGTTCATATTTTCCGCCCGCTCCTGCGCACGGAATATCATACCGTTGTTGATAACGGTTATCTCAACTGTCTGACCTGACTTCTCGACAGTGGCGGTAATCTTCGCCTCCGCCTCATCACCGAAGAAACGCTCTACTTTGGCAAGCTTCTTCTCCGCTCTCTCCTTGAATGATTCTCTCGGCGAACACTTGCGTCCAGTAATAACTATTTTCATAATGTCAGCCCCTTAGAATTATTGGAGACTTTCGTCTCTGACTGTATTGTAGCACATATGACTAAAAAAGGAAAGAGCAAAGAGCTTCATTTCTAAAAAATTTACAAATTTTCTAAAATAACGCGGGACATCAGACAACAACGGTCACATGGCGGGTAACATGACAGCCGATATTTACGGCGACGGGCAACCCCGCAATATGCGTCGGAGCAAATTCGACGGCGGCACTCAGTGCGGTCGTCCTCCCGCCGAAGCCCTGCGGACCTATGTTAAGGGCATTCGCCTTTTCGAGCATCTCCGCTTCCATCGCGGCATAATACTCATCGGCGTTCGGCTCGCTGACCGGACGACAGAGAGCCTTCTTTGCGAGCAGCGCACACTGCTCAAAATCGCCGCCGATACCGACACCTATGACCATCGGCGGGCAGGGATTGCTTCCGGCGCGGCGAACGACATCGACAACATAATCAATAATATCCTCACGCGATGCGGAGGGGGTGAACATTTTAAGTGCGCTCATGTTCTCGCTGCCGAAGCCCTTGGGAGCGACGGTCAGCTCGACTTTATCGCCCTCGACAAGCTCGATATGCAGAACCGCCGGAGTGTTGTCGCCGGTATTGACGCGCCGGAGCGGATCGGCAACGACCGATTTTCTGAGATAGCCCTCGGTGTAGCCCTTTGCGACTCCGGCGTTGACGGCATCCGCAAAGCTGCCGTCGACAAAGTGGACATCCTGACCGACCTTTGCAAAAATAACAGCCATACCGGTGTCCTGACAGATAGGGATATCAAGCTCCTTTGCGGCGCAGAGATTATCGCACAGGCGGCACATTATATCTTTGGGCACATCGGCAGTTTCTGTCTCGGCACTCTTTTTGATAAGCTCCGCGAGGTCGTCGGGCAGAACTTTATTGGCGCTGATGCACGCGTCGCTTACCGCTTCGGTTATGAGACTGACATCTATCTCACGCATTGTGCTTTCCCTCCATAAGGATTTCGCCGTCGCCGACAACGAGCAGAGGCTTTGCGAAAAGGGTCAGCGGGTCGGAATCGAACAGGCTCATATCGGCGTCCTTGCCGACCTCGAGCGAGCCGACGCGGTCGGAAATTCCGCACATCTCGGCGGGATTTATGGTTATGGCTCTCAAGGCATCCTCGTGAGTCATCCCCTCGCGCACGGCAAGTCCCGCACACAGCGGCAGATACTGGATAGGAATAACCGGATGGTCGGTGACTATCGCGGTCTTTACGCCCGCTTTACTGAGCACGCCCGGAGTTGCGGGAGTGGAATCTTTGAGCTCGGGCTTGCAGCGGTCGCTGATGAGAGGTCCGCTGAACGCCTTGACTCCGGCTTTCGCGAGCATGTCGGCAATAAGATGACCCTGAGTGCAGTGAACGACGCAGTAATCCAGCCCGAACTCCTCTGCGATGCGCACGGCGGTAAAGATATCGTCGGCGCGGTGGGCATGGATATGCATCTGCATATGCTCCTCAAACAGCGGGGCGAGAGCTTCGAGCTTCGCGTCAAAATCGCGGCTCTCCCTGTCCTTTTTTATATATTCGCGGGTCTTTGTCAGCTGTTCTCTGATTATCGCGGCGGTCGCCATTCTCGTGCTGGGTGCCATTTTCTTCTCGTTGTAGACAGTCTTGGGATTCTCGCCGAGGGCGAATTTCATCGCGGCGGGAGCCTTGACAACCATATCGTCGATGCAAACTCCGTGGGTCTTTATCGCCGCTACCTGACCGGCGACGGGGTTTGCGCTGCCCGGGCAGGTCAGCACACAGGTAACGCCAGCTTCTCTCGCCTCTTCAAAGCATTTGTCAAGCGCATTGACGGCATCGAGCGCCCTGAGATTCGGGGTGACGGGGTCGGTCATTTCGTTGCAGTCCTCGCCCTCAAAGGTCAGCGAGTCCTCGGTTATTCCGATATGGGTATGGGCATCGATAAAGCCGGGATAGAGAGCTGCGCCCTTTGCGTCATAAGCCTCGCCCTGCGGGCAGTCCTTCATATCGCCCAGCGAGATTATTTTTTCATCAAACTCGATATATCCGTTTTCGATAGTACCGTTCGTTACCGTATGTATAACGGCGTTTTTGATAATCACAAGATCGCCCCTTTTTCTTAAATCAAAAAAGCGGGCTGAACGCCCGCCTGATAATAATTTTTCACTGTCTGCCGCCGCCGCGCCTCGAATAACCTCCGCTGCGCTTTGAATCGGAAGATCTTTTCAGATCGGTCATTTTTTCATCGCTGATCTGCTTGAACTTTGCCATCATATCTTCAAACGACTGGTTGCCGGAGGTCTCCTGACTGACGGCCTCGACCTGTCTGCCCTGCTGAGGCGGTCTGCGCTGACCGGAGGACTGCTGACGCGGTCTGCTCTGCTGACCCTGCTTGTCTCCCGAAGGACGGAACCTGCGCTGAGGACGGTCGCCGCTGCCGTCCGCGTTGAGTTTCTTTATCGAAAGGGCTATCTTGCCTTCGGGGCTTATCGAAATGACCTTTGCCGTAATCTCCTGGTTCAGCTGCAAATGCTCCTTGATATCCTTGACATAAGACGTCGAGACCTCGGAAATATGGATCATACCCGTTTTTCCGCCCTCAAGTTCAACAAATGCACCGAAATCGGTAAGACCGGTCACCTTACCCTTAACAACACTTCCCTGCTCGATCTGCATAATAGTACGTTGCTCCCCTTTTTTACTTGTCGGTAGACTGCTGTTCGTTGTAATATACCCTTTCATCCGGGAAAACATAGCCGAGCTCGCGCCTTGCTATCTGCTCGACATAATCATCGAGATCGGAGCTCGCGACAAGCTTTTCAAGCTCCTCGTTCTCGGCTTTCTTTTCGACAAGCTGAGCGTTGAGCTGAGCCTTGTACTTCTCCTGAGATTTGATATCGGACTGCATCACTATAAAGGATATGAGGAAATAGCACACTGCGACCGCGAAGGCGATCATCAGTATGGTGCTATGCCTTTTTTTGAGTCTGCGTTTTTTCTCCGACATTCTTCCGTTTCCCTTTGACCTTCTGTTTCCTCATTTTGAGGCATATTTGTCTATTCAAAGTATACAACATCCCGTGCCACTTTTTCAAGGGGTATTTAATATTTTTTTCATTTTTATTTGACATTATTTCATCTTTTTCCCCCGACGGCGGTAATTTCTGTGATATTTTTCCCTTTAAGACACCGAGCGTCCCGCTCACTGCATCTTTTATCCGCCGCGAAAGCTTTCCGAGCTTTGACGAGACAAGCAGACCGAGATGCCTTGCCGCCGCCCCGAGGCTCAGTCGTTCGGCTATCCAGCCGAGCAGCTGAGCGGCGAGAATATAGAGCAGGGTGCGCCCGTCATTGAGCACGAGTATAAAACAAAACGAAGCAAAGGCGCAGGTTATTACATAGAGAATGTCGGTCACGAATATTACCTTGCGCCCGCCCGGCAAAACAGCGCGGACGGCGCACACGGCATCATAGAACACTCCGAGCAGAAAGCCGATGCCGAGCGAATGCAGAAAAACGGATATCTGTCCGTCCAGCCCCTGGATATACTCCATCAGCGGAACACTCGGCTGAAAAATCCGCCTTTTTCGATCTGTTCGTCGGAATAGCTCAGCGAGCCTACCGTACCCTCAAGGCTCAGCTCGCCGCTGTCAACATTCAGACTGATTATATGCAAATCGCTGCCGCGCACGGTCAGCTCCCCCATCTGCGTGAATATCACGACCGTCTGCTCGTCAAAGCTGTCCACATCGGACACTCCGGAGACAGTCAGGCGATTTCTGTTTTCCATTATAAGATTGTGCGGCAAAGACTGAACCTTGTTTTCTTCCGTCATAAATAAAACCTCCCGTCCGTTAATAATACGGCGGAAGGCTCTCAATTATGACAGATTCGGTGTCGTTCCTGTAGTCGCAGCACTACAGAATTTCGTACATCGCGGCTGCATCCTCTTTGCGGACGGTCTCGGCAACGGAGAGAACACGCGCACGGGTCACATTCTGACCCATGGCTATCTCGATGACATCGCCGACCTTCACATCATAAGAAGCGCGTGCAATTTTGCCGTTAACCGTGACATGCTTTGCGTCGCAGACCTCGTTTGCGACGGTGCGGCGCTTTATCAGGCGCGACACTTTAAGATACTTATCAAGTCTCATAACATTCAGCGGCAAAAGCCGCATCCTTTCAGAACATTAAAACAAACCATGGGGTGTCATTTAGATGCAAAAGCAGTTAAAAGAGCAAAAATAAACTAAAACAAAGGTCATAATCCGCGTTCTCAGCCACGAATTATGACCTTCAGCCTTTTTACTCTTCGGTCTGCGCTAAACGCGGCAAACCAAATTACTCAGCAACCTTATCTTTAAGACCCTTGCCTGCCTTGAAAGCGGGAACCTTGCATGCGGGGACATCGATAGTCTCGCCGGTTCTGGGGTTACGGGCAGTCTTTGCTGCGCGCTCTCTGACCTCAAAGGTACCGAAGCCTGCTATCTGGATCTTGTCGCCCGATGCGAGAGCGTCGCCGATGCAGGCGATAACAGCGTTGACAGCCTTCTCGGCGGTCTTCTTCTCGAGTCCCTCTTTTGCTGCAACGGCAGCGATAAACTCTGTCTTATTCATTTCTTGTTTCTCCTTTTGTCTTTCTTTTATTTTATTATGCAATGTCCGTTGGACACAGTCATCATTATTTACTTCCCGCTCTCCGCCTTGGCTTCATCCCAAAGCCCGTCGAGCGTTTCGAGCGAAGCGGACTCCATATCGATTCCGCGCTCACGCGCAAGCTGCTCGACGCGGATAAAACGGGCAATAAACTTATCGGATGCCGCAGTCAGTGCCTCCTCGGCATCGCACTTGACGAAGCGCGAGACATTGACGGCGGAGAAAAGCAAATCGCCGAGCTCCTCAAAAATATGCTCCTTATCGCCCGATTCGATAGCCTCGGAAAGCTCCTTTGTCTCCTCAAGCACCTTCTGACGGGCGCCGGACACATCGTCCCAGTCGAAGCCGACTGCCGCCGCCTTCTGCTGAATCTTTGTCGCCCTCATAAGCGCGGGAAGCTCACGCGGGATGCTGAGCATGGGCTCGCTCCCCTTTTTCTGCCCCTTTGAGCGGCGTTTTATGGCGTCCCAGTTGTTGAGCACATCGCCGACGCCGGAGACCTCAACCTCGCCGAAAACATGCGGGTGTCGTTCAATAAGCTTTTTGCACACGCCGTCGGTGACATCGTCGAAACTGAAATTGCCCGCCTCCTGCTCCATCTGAGCGTGGAACACGACCTGCATGAGCAAATCGCCCAATTCCTCGGTCATCAGCTCCTTATCATCCTTATCTATAGCTTCAATGACCTCGTAGGTCTCTTCAATAAGATTCTTGCGGATGCTCATATGAGTCTGCTGGGCATCCCACGGGCAGCCGCCCGGAGCGCGGAGCAGACGCATGATCTCAAGGAGATCGTTGATATCATATTTTTCTTTCTGCTTAAAGTCTACCATATAATCCCCTGTGTGATTTTATTGCCAAGAAATATTTTAACCCAAAAGTTCATATTTTTCAAGTATTTTTGCAATTTTTTCGCCTGCGGGTAAAGATTCTATATCCTCGCGCACGATACCCTTGAGCGCAACGATGGCTATTGCGTACACCGCAACGGCGATTATAATGGCGGCGAGCAATGCGATATCGCTGCCGTGGCTGACATTTTTGAGCGCATAATTGCCGAGCAGACCGTAAGCCGCCCACGCCGCAAGCCCGCATGCGACGGCGGAGATAAGCGGTTTTATAAGGTCGGACATTATATCAATGCGCACCTTCGTGACCTTTATAACGGCGATGATATTGAGAATTACATTTATAACATAGAACAGGACGGTTCCGATAACCGCGCCGTTGAAGTTAATTCCGGGTATGCCGACGAGGGCAAAGTTGCAGATTATCTTGACGACGGCGGAAACGAGCATGGTTTTTACGGGTATATCCGTTCTGCCGACAGCCTGAAGAAGGTTCGTCAGCGGGGTCGAAATGGACATAAACGCGGTCGTGAAGCCGAACACGGCGACCATGGGTGCTATCATCGGGATATCGGCTGCCATTCTGCCTCGACCGTAGATGAGAGTAAGTATAGGCTCGGCGAGCACGCCCATGCCGATACCGGCGGGCAGAGCTATGAGCATCGAGACTCTTATAACGGTGTTGACCGCACTCCTGACTGCCGCCTTGTCTTTCATCGTCCACGCCTCCGCGAGGGCGGGAAGTGCGCTGACTCCGAGGGAGACGGTTATCATCGGGACGAGGTTCTTGAAGTCCACGGCGGTGTTATATGCGCCGTAGAGGTAGCTCATGAAGCCCTTACTATCCGAAAGATTGAGCGTGCCGCTCGCGACGTCGGCGTCGATGCACTGCTTGTAGAGATTATATATTGTGTCCTGACCGCTCTCGATAGCGTGAAGCAGGCGGTTCTGAATAGTCACGGCATCGATAAGATTGGTGGCGTTGAGAACGAGCGAGCTCAGAAGAATCGGCACGGCTATTGTGACCATGCTCTTTGCAATGTCGTGATTTGCGGGCGGCTTCGGAGAATTGACAAGCTCAAGGCGGGTTATCCCGTCACCCTTCGTTCTGTGACGGATGCCGAGATAGATAAGGCTCAGGAGCGAGCCGAGGGTAACGCCGAGAATCGCTCCGGCGGCAGCCCACGGATATGTTACGCTGAACGCCTCGTTGAGTGACGAGACTTCCTTGCCGAACACGGTAGCGGTAGCCGAGCCTGCGGCAACGGCGCTGTTATAGGCGCTCTCGCCGTAGGACATGATGAGCTTTGCAAAAATAAGTCCGATAACAAGCTTGCCGAGAGCCTCTATAACCTGAGATATAGCAGTCGGAATCATGTTGCGCAGACCCTCGTAATATCCTCTGTAAGCCGAGACATAGCAGCAGAAGAATATTGACGGGGCAACCGCTATCATTGCGGGCAGGTTTCTTATATCCGAGATGAATGCGGCATAGGGAACGGAGATAATGACCATGAGCAGCGTGCCCGCAGTTCCGACGAGAAGGAAAATCTTTCGCGCCGTTTTGAGCGTCATACGTGCTTCGCGGTAATGATTTAACGCGACATCCTCCGCGACCATGCGCGACACCGCTATCGGCAGACCCGCCATGGAAATTGAATAGATGGGAGTATAGATGGCATAGACCGAGGTGAAATATCCGTATCCCACGAGACCGAGCATACTGCCCAGCGGCATCTTGAAGCAAAGACCTATCACCTTGACCACAAGGGTCGAAATGACAAGGATTATTGCGCCGTTCAAGAGCGACTGTTTCTTTCTGTCTGCCAAGAGTAAACCTCCTTGCTGTTCGTTTCTTTCTTAAAACCGTTCCTAATTATATCGTTTGAGGGCAATATTATCAACAATATGTCGAAAAATTTAACAATTGTTTAATCCACAAACTCGCGAAGCAGCGAATTTTTCGGGATAACCTCGACCGGCAGAGGCTCAAAGTGCCGAAGGCGTTCAATCATCATCTGCGCCTCGTCATACCACTCGCTGCCGCTCCCGACGGAGTCCAGCATCGGCACGGCAAGAGAGCGGAACACGCACGGCTCATAGGCATGGAGCGAGTCTATCTTCTCAGCCGCCAAATGGCTGTAAGGGAAGATGTATTTATCCTCGCCGCGCTGAACGCTTCCCCAGAGATCATATGTCCGCTCGACGCTGCTTGCGCGGTGATAATAATCCCGCACGAGGCGGCGGACAAAACGCAGATCGCGCTTTGACATAAGCACATCCCCGTCCTCATCCGCAATGCGGGACGAGACGCTGACATAGAGCTTCATCAGACTTCCGCTCGGCAGAGAATCGGTTATGACGGGGTTCAGGGCGTGTATGCCCTCGACTATCAGCACATCGTCCTTGCCGAGCGTTATCGGGTCGGAGAAGCCGCTGCGACTGCCGCTGACAAAATCAAAGCGCGGCAGTCTTGTTGTGCCGTTCTTGATGATATCCTCAAGGCAGGAGTCGATAAGCGCGATATCAAGGGCGTTGACTGTCTCATAGTCGGGCTTGCCGTTTTCGTCGAGAATCGCTTCGCGCTGATCGAGATAAAAATCGTCGAGCGAGACCGTGAAGGTCCTTGCGCTGCGCGATTTGAGCCGCGAGGCAATGAGTCCCGCAGTGGTCGTCTTTCCCGACGCGCTGGGACCTGCGAGCATAACTATGCACTTTTCGCGGTCGGAGAATATGCGTTCGGCTATTTCGTCAAGCCTGCAGGAATATTGCTCCTCCGCCTTTGAAACGAGAAAAGCGGGGTCGTTTAACGCCATTGAGTTTATTTTGACAAAAGATCTCAACACATCACCTTATTTCTCCGCAGACGGCTGCGAACCGAATATTTCCGAATAGAACTCCGATATGCGTTTCTTGCGCTCCATCAGAGTGTCAAATCGGGCATTATATTCATATGGATATTTGTAGTTAAAAATACGCTCGATATAGCTGCTGCCGGGCTTTTTGAGCTTTGTTACAGCCCCCGCTCCGGCGGCGAGGACGGTATGCGTCTCCTCCATCATAAAGACATTGTATCTGCATTCTGTCCCCGGCTTGCACCAGCCGACATTTTCGAGATTGCCGACACAGCGGCTCTGTCGATACATATAGTAAGGAATATAGCCGTTGTCAAAGAGGACGGAATGGGAATAATCGATCATCTTCCCCGCCGTCTCCCCTTCGCTGACCGCGTGACCGTGTTCTCTGAGAGTGGACGCGGATTTCAGCGCGAGGGCATGGACGGTTATATTTGCCGGAGAAAGTGAGACAACTCCGTCAACGGAGCTTTTGAAGCTCTCGAGCGTATCGCCGGGCAGCCCCGCTATGAGATCGACATTTATATTCTCAAACCCGCTCCTCTCGGCGAGGGCATAAGAAGAAAAGAAATCCGCCGCGGTGTGCTTCCTGCCGACTTCTTCGAGCACGGAATCGTTGAGGGTCTGGGTGTTTATGCTTATTCTGTCAACCGAATGGGCACGCAGAACATCGAGCTTCTCCTGTGTCACCGTATCGGGTCTGCCGAGCTCGACGGTATATTCGCGCAAAGACGACAAATCAAAGCTGTTTTCGACTGCCGAGCAGACCTTTTCCAACTGCTCCGCGCTGAGAATACCGGGCGTTCCGCCGCCGATATATATGCTCTCGAGCCGCAGTCCGATATCGTAAACTGTCTTTCCCGTTATTTCAAGCTCCCTGCAAAGCTTGTCAACATAGACGGGCAGAAGCTTTGCGGCGTTGGCGTTGGTTATCGAATGTGAGACGAACGAGCAGTAGCTGCACCTTGACGGGCAGAACGGTATCGCGATATAGAGACTGAACGAGCGTTCGTCCCCGAGGGCGGCTATCTTCTGCTCCGTGCCCGCTACGCTCTGCGCCAGACGCGTCTTCGGCTCGCTGACAAGAAGCTTTTTCGTGAAATAGTCATACGCATCACTCTCTCCGAGAGAGTCAATGAGCTTTAGCATCAGCTTTGACGGGCGCACACCGGTGAGTATGCCCCATGGCGGGACATAGCCGGTGACGGCACTCAGAGCAGAGAAAAGCTCGCGAGCCATGGTGCGCTCGCACTCGTCTTTTTCCGGCTCGTCCGTTTTCGGGACTTCTGCCGAGCGAGTCTCCGTCTTATCACCGACATTGACGCGCACGCGCACTGAATACCCGCCGCTTTCGCCGTCGAGATATGTCTCGACCCCGAACGCTCCGCTTTCGGGCGGGGTGTCCGAGACTGTTATCTTTTCGTTGGGAAAGAACACGCGGCAAAGATTCTCTGTTTCATAATGAAAATCGTGACCGCAGATATACAGAATCATAAGCGTTTCCTTAAAGCTTCACTATATTTTTCTCAAATACCTGTTTCTGACCCGTTCCTCGGAGAGTTTGGTGGAGCGGTTATGTCCGGTATACACGGTATATTCGTCCTCGAGCGCGACAAGGCGCTTGAGGCTTTCTACCATAGCCTGCCAGTCCCCGCCGGGGAGGTCGGTCCTGCCGACGGTGCGGCAGAAAAGAGTGTCGCCCGAGAACATCACGCGCTCGCTCTCCTCAAGATAGCACACGCCGCCGAGAGTATGCCCGGGGGTGTGGAGGGTGTGCAGAGTGATATCCCCTATCTTCGCCTCAAAGCCCTCCTCCGCGAGCAAATCGTAATCGACATATTTCTGAATGCCGTGATCGACATGGGTCGCAAGGCTGATATCCTCGCACTTGAGGCAGGGGCTGTCATAGGGGTGAATGGCTATCTTTGCGTTCGGGTAATCGTCCTTTATATGCGCGACACCGAGAATGTGGTCATAGTGACCGTGGGTGAGAAGAATATACTTGAGGTTTTTCACCTCATCGCGCAGAATCGCCTTCAATTCGTCTGTGTAGTCGCCGGGGTCGATGACCGCCGCCTCGCCGCTGTGCTCGTCCATGACGACATAGCAGTTCGCCTGAACGGGTCCCATAGGCAGAGTGTGTATCTTCATCATTTGTCTTTCCTCCATATATCGGTATCGAGCACGATGGTGACGGGACCGTCATTTGCTATATCGACCGCCATTTCCGCTCCGAATATACCCTTTTCGATATTTTTGACGCCGTTCGCCGATAGCTCGGAGCAGAACAGCTCGTAGAGCCGGTTAGCTTCGTCGGGCGCGGCGGAGAGAGTGAAGGACGGTCTGTTGCCCTTTTTGCAGTCGGCGCAGAGAGTGAACTGCGACACGGCAAGAATCTCGCCGCCGACATCGTTTACGCTGAGATTCATTTTCCCGTTTTCATCCTCGAACACGCGCAGACGCGCTATTTTGCCGGCGAGCAATATTGCCTGCTCATCGGTATCTCCCTCAACAACGCCGAGCAGAACATTGAAGCCCTTGCCTATCTCGCCGACCGTTCTCCCTGCGACACAAACCTTTGACGATGTGACGCGCTGAACAACAGCCTTCACTGTGATTCCTCCTTGGTGTCAGGTTGCGGCTCTCTCTACGCTGAGCACACCGTCGATACGTTCTATCTTCGCGGCGACGCTCTTGAGATGCTCGATTCCGGAGACTGTTATGGTCATGGAAAATGTGCTTCTGCCGTCCTTGAAATTCCTTGTGTTTATATCGTTTATCATAACATGCATATTGGCGAGCTGGACGGAGATATCCGCGAGCATACCGACCCTGTTGAGGCAGGATATCATGAGCGTTGCGCGGAAATCCTCTTTTATGGCACTGTCCCAATATGCGTTTATCCATCTGTCCCTATCGGCGCAGTGCTCGAGATCCTTCGGGACATTGCTGCAATCGCGTGTGTGAATGGACACGCCGTGACCGCGGGTGATAAAGCCGATTATACTGTCGCCCGGGAGCGGATTGCAGCAACGCGAGAATTTGACAAGGCAGTTGTCGATACCCTCGACTATAACACCCTCGCTGCTCTTGACGCGCTTTTTAGGCTGAGTGAGCACTATCTCCGGCGAAGCGGACGCCTTGACTATCTTGTTATACTCATCTTTTATATGCGGCATCATGCGGATGAGCGACACGCCGCCGTAGCCGATAGCGGCATAAAAATCCTCGACCGTGTCGAAATGCTGACGCTCCGCGATGCGCTGGAGGAACGACTTCATCTCGTCATCCGGCAGGCGGATAAAGCTGCGCCTGAACTCGCGCTCGACCTCTGCCTTGCCCTCGGCGATATTCTCGTCGCGGCGTTCTTTCTTGAACCAGTTGCGTATCTTGCTTCGCGCCTCGCTCGTCTTGACTATCTTGAGCCAGTCGCGGCTCGGACCCTTGCCGGGCTGAGACGAGGTTAGGACATCGACTATCTCGCCCGTTTTGACCTGATAATCGATGGGCACGATGCGCCCGTCTACCTTTGCGCCGATCATGCGGTTGCCGATGGCGGAGTGAATTGCATAGGCGAAATCGATAACCGTCGCGCCTATGGGCAGATTTATGACATCGCCCTTGGGCGTGAACACGAACACCTCTTCGGGTACGAGATCGCTCTTTATCGTTCTGACGATATCCTCGACATCCTCGGAATCGCTCTGACTCTCGAGCATCTGGCGTATCCATGCGAGACGCTTGTCGAAGTTGCCGCCCGCGGTGCCGCCGCCGAGCTTATACTTCCAATGCGCGGCGATACCGTATTCAGCCGTCTGATGCATCTCCCATGTTCTTATCTGAACCTCAAACGGAATACCCTCTTTGCCGATAACGGTGGTATGCAGGGACTGATACATATTCGGCTTAGGGGTCGAGATATAATCCTTAAAGCGATTAGGGATCGGGCGGAACATATCGTGAATAACGCCCAGGCAGTTATAGCAGTCGATGACCGACTCGACGATTATTCTGACGGCGTAGATATCATAAATCTCATCAAAGGTCTTGCCGCCGATATACATTTTGCGGTAGATTCCGTGGACGCTCTTTATCCTGCCGTCCACCTTGCAGCCGGAGACGAGCGGATCGACGCGCTCCTTTATCTTCTCGATTATGCTGTCGAGGAACTCCTTACGTGACGCGCTCTGTGAATTGAGATAGTCCTCTATCTCCTTATATGCAACGGGGTCAAGGCAGATAATGGCTCTGTCCTCAAGCTCCTCCTTTATCGCTCTGATACCTAAGCGGTGAGCTATCGGGGCATATATTTCGAGAGTTTCAAGGGCAGTTTCGCGGCGCTTCTCCTCGCGGACATAGCCGATGGTTCTCATGTTGTGCAGCCTGTCGGCGAGCTTAATAATGATGACGCGGATATCGTTCGACATTGCAAGGAGCATTTTGCGGATATTTTCAGCCTGCGCCTCCGCCTTTGTCTCGGTCGGCACCTTTGCGAGCTTCGTCACGCCGTCAACCAGCTGGGCTATCTCGTCACCGAACTCGCGTTCGATGTCCGCCTTTGTGACGTCCGTATCCTCAACGGTGTCGTGCAGGAGAGCCGCAACGACAGACTGGCTGTCCATGCCGAGATCGGCGAGGATGGCGGCGACCGCTATCGGGTGGATTATATACGGCTCGCCGGACTGGCGAAGCTGGTTTTTGTGGTGCTCCTTCGCCATTTCATATGCGCGTTTCACCGTCTCAAGCTCGTCGTCGCGGTAAATCGTTTTTATTTTTTCATAGAGCTTGTCAAAGCCGTCGTCAAAGGAAGAGCTGCCGTCGGTAAAATCCGCCTGACGGTTCATCTTCTTCTCCTCGGTCTCGCCGTTTATTTTTTCTTCCCACGATCTCATAGGCTCACTCCTCATTGCCTTGCCGCTGTTTATAAAAAGCCTCTTATATGCTTCATAAGCTGTGCGTCCTCAAGGTTGACCTTGGGGCTCTGTCCGTTGACGACGATGCTGCCCGCGCTCGAACGGTGGAGAACGCCCGTCTGCACCATAACTTCAACAGCGCTCGCGACGGCGCATATCCTGTCCGCCTCCAAGCCGCAGCGCAGGCACAGCAGCTCGTATTCGGTGCTCCATGAGCCGCGCTGTTTTATCCTGGTATACACCGCGCCGCAGAGCTTCCTGTCCGGCAGAGCGTCCTTCGCCTGCTGTGCGGTCAGCTTCTCACCGTGCATAACGCGGTCAAAGAGTCTAAGTCCCTCAAGCACCTTTATATCGTCGCTGCCCGACGGGCGGATATTCCTGATATACACGCCTATACGGACATTGCCCTGATACTCGTTCCTGTCGAGATTGACGGCAAGATCGACGGTATCTCCGACGCTGTAAAAGAACGAGCGTTCCGTCATGCCGAAATACATGGCGAAGATGCGCGTGTCGCCCTTCGAGACGGTTATTCTCATATGCTTGCCGTTGCCGACGGGCGAGAAGTCCTCTATCTTCATGCCGTAGAGCCCGAAAACCGGCTGAGGGTTGCCCGCTCCGAACGGCTCAAGGGACGAGACGGCATCGAGAATATCCAAAGATATATGCGCGGGATTGATTTTAAGGTCAATATTCTGAACGGGAAACGGCATCTCGGTATTAAGCGAATATTCCGTTATCTCAGAGCGCAGCTGCTCAATATCCTTCGCCATGAGCGAAAGCCCCGCCGCCTGAGTGTGACCGCCGAAATGGGTCAGCAGATGCTTTGAATTTTTTATCGCGTCATAGAGCGAAAAGCCCTCGATGCTGCGTCCCGAGCCGCGTGCCGTGCCGTCCTCGGTGCTGCGTGAAATTATTATGCACGGTTTTGAATATTTTTCCTGAATCCTCGCCGCGACAATGCCGATAACGCCGTTGTGCCAATCTTCGCCGTCAACGACAATGACGGGGGCATAGCGTATCTCCGGATGCTCAAACAGCTTCTGCTCGACCTCGGCAAAAATCTCGCTTTCTATTGACTGGCGCGTTCTGTTAGCCTCGTTTATCTCCTGCGCGAGCCCGTTCGCGGTCTCGGGGTCGTCGCTGAGCAGAAGCTCAAGTGCGCGGTTGGCGGAGCCCATTCTGCCCGCCGCATTGATGCGCGGCGAAATCGTGAACGCAACGGAAGTCGCGTTGACATATTTATTTCCCGCTCCGGCAACATCCAACAGTTCGTTTATGCCCGCACGCGAGCGGTTGTTTACGCTGCGGAGTCCCGCCTTGACTATCGTGCGGTTTTCGCCGGTAAGGTTGACAACATCGCTTATGGTGCCTATTGCGGCGAGGTCTGCGAAGTCCTCGATAACGGCAGTGTCGTCCTCAAGCTCCATGGCGCACGCCAGCTTGAACGCAACGCCCGCTCCGCACAGCTCCTTAAACGGGGCTGTGCAATCCTCTCGCTGGAGATCGACTATCGCCTCGGCTCGGGGCAGGACATCGGGAACTTTGTGGTGGTCGGTTATAACGACCTCCATGCCGAGCTCGTATGCGCGTTCGGTTGCGTCCGCTGCGCTGACGCCGTTATCGACCGTCACTATCAGATGAGTGCCCATATCCTTGAGCTTTTCGACCGCGCCGACGCTCAGACCGTAGCCCTCGGTCAGCCTGTCCGGGATATACCACAGGACATTCGCGCCCTTTGACTCAAGATATGTATAGAGAAGAGCGGTTGAGGTGACGCCATCGGCATCGAAATCGCCGAATATCGCTATGCACTCGAAATTATCTATCGCGCGGTTTATGCGCTCGACCGCCTTGTCCATATCCGGCAGGGCGAACGGATCGAGAGTAAAGAACGGGTTCGGGTCGAAGAAATCTTCTATTTCCTCGTCGTCGCGAAGTCCGCGTATAACGGCAAGCAGCGCGGCGATAGGATTGAGGCTGTGTTCCTCGGCTATCTGAGCCGCGAGATCCTTGTCATATGAAGCTGCAAGCCATCTTTTACGCATAGGGTTACCATTCCTTTCGATAATAGTTGATTATACCATGTATATAGCGGTTTTATCAAGAGTTTCGGCAGAAAGTTCGGCTTTTCGGCGGGACATGGAAAAAGCAGACCGATTGAACGGTCTGCTACGAGGATTGATGTTTGCTGTTTTTATGCTTTTGCCGCCGTAAGCTTTCTCGCAGTCAAAATAAGATTCAGCGCAGCGATGAGCGTAAAAGCGATGAGCACGGAATAGAAAGCGGTGTAATCGCCTGTGATATAACTCAGCCCACCGAACGCGGTAAGCGGCGAGACAAGCACCATAGCCGCCGCGTCGGAAATCAGGTCTTTCACGGCGAGCAATCCGACTGTTGAAGCGATCGCCGAGAATGCGGCGAAGCACGCCGAGACAACGGCAAATGTCCGATTCTTCGCGACAACGGGCAGGACAAAGAGACACGCGCAGAAGACGAGGGAGAAAACGAAGCCCAAGACGGACGGGGTGCCGCCCCAAATCATGTTCTCAATGTTCAACGCAGTTGCAAGGACAAACGCAGCTGCGGTCGATACGATGCAAATAACTGTTTTTTTCATTTCGGTCACCTCCGGGTAGTTCTTCTCACATTGTAAACTTAAATGAAAGTTGAGAACCCCTCATCCCTTTTGGTATAATG
>CAVFAN010000010.1:0-78062 GCA_963620555.1 bacterium | reverse complement strand
CTTCGCTCGAAGTAACAACTAAAGGTAAAAAATGAAGAAGTGAAAAATTGAACTCTTATCCTCGCACGGACCGTCGGGTCGCCGACCCCTACAAAATGCCCCCGACGCATTCCCGTTCTTTCCCCGCAAATAAACGCCGAATATTTCCTGCGCGAATATCAGCCCGAACAAAAACTCGCCATTGTTCCAAACCCGCACGATTTTTTGTGCAATTTTTTCCCCGAAATTTTATATTTTGGTTCTTCTGCGCCAATAAAACAGCCGTTTTAATGGCAATTTGCAACAAAGGTGACATTTCTCAACAATTTTGTCAATTTTGTTTTGTGAATATGCGATAAAAAAACGCAATTTGTTTGTGCAAGGCGCACAAAAATGATTAAAAAATTTTAAACTTGTTGACAAAAAGGTGCGCGAGAGGTATTCTTTACGTGGGGGATAGTTATACCCTCTGCTTTGCATTGCCCGAGCAAAGCGAAAAACTTTGTCGCCAATGTGTTCCGTCAATTTGCGGGAGACGGGATGCTCAATATATGGTGAAAATTTTATAATGGAGGTGTAAATTTGAAGAAAATGAAACGCTTGTTAGCGGTTATCCTTGCTTCACTGCTCATACTCTCTTCGGCGACAGCCGGCGCGAGTGCGTATCAGGCTTATAAGGATAGTGCGCTGACAAAGTACGACTTTACTGACACTGCGGTTCTGACCACGGAGCAGTATGCGTCTGCGCTTCTCGACTACGCCGACAAGGCGCTCGCCCAGGCGAATATCACGATGGATCTTTCCGTTCTCGGTTCGCTTGATGCGACATCCGTTGATAAGGCTCTCGATAGTGTTTATAAACTTATCAACGGCAACAGCGCCATCCTTTGGATGGCCGGCGACTTGAACAGTATCAAGGTCGATGCGATAAAGACCGCGCGCAGAAGCAACGGCACCGATGTAGCGGTTATCAAATCGCTTCTTGCGTTCCTTGGAAACGACAGTAACAGGGGCGTTATCAAGAAGGTCGTCATCGGCGGTATCGGTAATAACAGAAGAGACGGCGGCGCATCACTCGGTGTTGCCAACTCGTTTGTCAAGGTTGACTTGAATGTCGAAGTTATGCTCAGACAGCTTATCTGGGGGCTTGCGTATCCCAACACGGATTACAACAGCTCGAATAACATCGACACGATGGTTCAGGTTATCATTCAGAACGCCCTCGCGGGTGTTCCCGCGATACCCGAGAGTGTCAGAAATCTCGTTGACCTCAATTCGTCGAAGTCCACCTATGACTTCATCGAGGATATTCTTCAGGCAGCTTATAACGATATAGCTGTTCCGCTTCTCAACGACCAGACCTTGGTGTGGCTCGGTCAGGAGATCGACAAGGATACCACCGGTACTCTTGACGGTCTGTTCAACAGGGACTTCAGGGTTTCGACCTATACCGTCCCCTCGGGCAGCACGCTTATCGCTGAGCTCAACAACATTCTCGGCGGTATTGTCAACGGTCTCGTGAAGAACTACAGTGCCTGGGAGACAGGCGATAACTCCAAGCTCACGGACAACATCGTTGCTCTCGCAAGATATGTCCTGACCCAGACCGGAGATTATTTCTTCCCGAGCTGGCAGAAGCATATTGCTGACGCCGATGAGATAGCGGCAATGACCAAGGAGCAGCTTATCTCCTATATTGCCCGTTCTATCCTCAACACAACTATCGGTTATATGTTTATCCCCGAGCCTGACGCGGCGGGATATTCACACACCGAAACAGTCGTCGGAGTTGCATGGGAGGCTGTCAAGCAGCTCATGGCTCAGTTCCTTCCCGAAAGGGATTACAGCAGTTATCCCAAGACCGTTCAGGGCATCCTTGATATTCTTGCGGATTATATTGCCTACAATGTCAATCCCGGCATCGACCTCAACGCAGGCAGCCTCAAGGAAGCACTTAATTACGGCGACGGTCTGGATAAGATGCTGACTACTGCAGTTAAGTGGCTTGCCGCCGATCCGCAGTACTACACTGGTCTTCTTCCAGACACCACCGTTGATACCTCAGACGGATGGAAGGCACTTGACGATATTCTCTTCAAGCTGTTGGATAAATCAGTTCTTCCCGCAGAATTCGCCAACAGCGGCAGCGAGACTATCCTCAAGGATGTTATTTATTCCGTCCTCAACGGACTTGTTGTCGATCAGGATCTGACCTGCATCACCGACCTCTTCGTGAGAAACACATCCGGCGTATTCGCCACTCAGACCCTCAAGAAGAGCGTCGTGAGACTTGTCACCGATGTCCTCAACGCGGTGCTTCCGGGAACGATAACGACTAAGTACTATGATTCGCTTAATGCGATAATCTCGAATTCCGAGCTTGGTAACATAGTCTATAATCTTCTCGGGTCTCTGAACTCCAACAAGGACAAGCTCGTTCCGCCTGTCGTCAACATCGTGGCGCAGATACTGGGTCTTGTCGGCAAGTCGCAGTTCGGTCAGATGGAGTTCTCCGGACCGACCAGGGCGAACAACGCTTATTCCGTCACCATCTACAACGGCTCGAAGGGTATAAACAGAGGATATACCGACAAGAACGGAACCTTTACACAGGACGCGCTCTATAAGTACAGAATAGCGGGCGTTTCGGCGAAAGCCTATACTGCCGCGGGAGTTGCATCCAATGTCAGCGTTTCCGGTGCCAATGCCGGCGATATCATCAACGGCGGCGATTCCAAGACGCTCTCCGTTTCGCAGCCCGGCACGACGGATACCGTCGTCGTCCTCACGGTCGGCTACTATATCCTCACCGAGAGCGGCGCTTCGCTTACCGGCGACACCCCGCTTTACGCTTCGTTCTATACCTATTACTGTTCTGACATTGTCGATGACAATAATCCGAAGGACGAAAAGTCCTCCGCCAATACAGGTCGAAACAGGCACTCTCTTGTTTATCCGAGAGCGGGCTTTATCGGCTCGAGCGATTCCGCAAGTGCGATAAGCAATGTCGCTGTTCAGGTAAAGAGAAGCGAGGAGTCCGGTGCTCTTCATAACAGAGACGCCACGGTCAAGCAAAATGCTTCAACCTTCAACAACGGCTCCGGTGCATATTTTGAAGATAGGATGTTCTCGGTAGTTACATCGGACAATGACTACGCTTCAACAGAGAGTCTTTGGAAGGTTAAGTCCGGCGTGACAAGAGCCGATATTCCCGACGGAAAGTATATTATCAAGTGGTCTGTCTGGGGCGAACACACCTATTTTAGAGGAAGCGATGATACCACTTGGGAGTGGGAGACTCCGGTCTTCGTCTACAATGACTATGATGTCCCCGCGAAGTATGAACGGTATTCGGGCGAGCAGCGTCAGCGCGCCAACTACAGCGCAGACGCAGACGCAGAGTGGGCAGCCTATCAGGCGGCTCTTATCGCTGCAGCCAACTATGCTCTCCGTCCGAAGCTGTTAGGAAACTTCAACAATGCTTCTTACATTGCAGCCTATAAGACCATAGCGGACAACCTTGACGCCGCCGCTGCCGCGCTCGACGCAAAGGCTGTTTCCTCCTCCGTTGACTCGCTCAAGGCAGCCGTTGAGGCAGTCCAGGGTCCAGACAACGCGGCAGACGCTATCTATTGGGACGACGGCTTTGTTTATTTCGGCTATGACGATTTCAATTCCGTCTCCTGGAACGGCTGGAAGGAAGCGAGAAACCGCGCTCTCAATCTCTACAATTCGGCGCAGGCGCCCGTGGAGCCCGTTGCTCCCGAGGATCCCGGCGAGGATGCGTCCGCGATAAAGAGGGCGCAGTATGAGAAGGATTATGCGCAGTGGCAGACCGACCACGCCGCGTGGGAGACCGCGATGGCAGAGTGGACGGCGCCCACTATTTCCGCCGTTGATGTTGCTTATGCAAAGCAGCAGGTCGAGCTTTGGGGTCCCAGACTTATCAAGCTCTCCGCTGTCAGAACGCATCTCGATGCGGCGATAGCGATGTGCACCATCGATTCCGCGGACGCTTCGAAGTATGATCCCGAAAGATGGGAGTCCTATGCGAAGTCCTTCGCTTATGCTCAGAAGGTCGCAAGCTCCTTCGATGCGGACACGACCATGCGCTCGCAGGTCTGGACTTCAATAAGCAACCTTATCTACAACTGGAAACGCCTCAGAGCGAACCCGGTCACCACCGTCACCTTTACCTTCACCGTCAACGGTGAAACTCATGCGGTGCTCACCGGCAACCAGGGCGATGCAGTTGATCTCAGCACCATCGAAGCTCCTGCCGCACCTGTCGGTATGCACTTCGTCGGCTGGGGCAATGTACCCGCAGCGTTTGATGCTGACGCTACATTTGAAGCTCAGTTCGCAAACAACACGGATACGCAGTACACCGTGAATGTTTATACTATGGACACCACCGGCAATTATCCGGCTGAACCCAGCAGCTCCTATAAGGGCGCGGGCGAGACTAACTCCACAGCCGATATAACCGCCGATGCAGTCGCCGCGGAGGGCTTCGCGCTCGATTCGGCAAGGAGCACCCTCACCGGCACCATCGCCGCAGAAGGCACTCTTGTCCTTAGCATTTACTATTCACGCAACCAGTACACCGTAACTTATGCCAACACGGATCTCGAACCCGATACATATTATTACGGCGCTACTGTTTCCGCTCCTGTTCCCGAAAAAGACGGCTTCGCCTTTGAGGGTTGGGAAGAGGAAGTCCCCGCCACCATGCCCGCAGAGCATATTACTCTTACGGCTAAGTGGGCAGAGGATCCCGCAGATTATACCGATTACGACATAGCTGTTGCAGCTGCCGAGGCAAAGCAGGCAGAGGCGAACTACGACAAGACCTACACCGAGGCTTCCAGAGCCGCGCTTGACGCCGCTCTCGCAGTTGATGTCTCCGGCAAGAAGAAGAGCGAGCAGAATGTTGTTGACGCTCAGACTGCCGCCATCAACGCCGCCGTTGACGGTCTTGCGAAGATGACCTACAATGCAACCTTCTATGTTGACGGCGAAGAATATAAGGTCGTTCCCACCATGGTCGGCGAGCAGATCGTCGCCCCCGAGGCTCCCTCCAAGCAGGGTTACACCTTTACCGGATGGACTCCCGAAGTCGGAACGATGGGTGTTGAGGATGTTTCCTTCAACGCAGTATTCTCCGCAGGCACCGTTGCTTACACTGTCGAGACATACGAAATGGATGTCAACGGCAACTACGGCGACGCTGTTTCCGAGATCAAGTCCGCCACCACCGGCGAGACCGTCTCCGTTACTCCCGCCGCCCGCGAGGGCTTCGCGGTTGCAGCTGAGAGCGTCCTTTCCGGCGAAGTCACATCTGACGGTCAGCTTGTTCTCAAGGTTTACTACAGCCGCAACAAGTATACTCTTACTGTTGACGGCGCAGCGACCGATGTTTACTACGGCGCAGCTCTTGACATTGCCGAGCCGGCAGAGCGCGAGGGCTACACCTTCGCAGGCTGGAATATTGATGTTCCCGCCACCATGCCCGCCTCCGCACTGACCCTTGTTTCCCAGTGGAACGAGAACGACGCTGACTACACCGCTTACAACGCGGCAGTCGCAGCGGCTAAGGATAAGCAGGCAGAAGCTAACTTCGACAAGACCTACACCGCAGAGTCCAGACAGGCTCTCGCCGATGCCCTTGCGAAGGATGTTTCCGGCAAGAAATACACCCAGCAGGGTGAAGTTGATGCGGCCACTAAGGCTATCAACGACGCGGTCACGGCTCTTGAGTTCATGACCTACAACGCAACATTCTATGTTGACGGCGCAGTTCATGCAGTCGTTCCCACGAAGGTCGGCGAAGCTATCGCCAAGCCCGAGAATCCCTCCAAGACAGGTTTTGTCTTCACCGGTTGGGATCCCGAGGTCGGCGTTATGGGCACTGAGGATGTTTCCTTCAACGCTCAGTTCACCGCAGGCGAAGTTTCTTACACGGTTGAGACTTATGTTATGGGTCTTGACGGTAAGTACGGCGCAGCCGAGTCGAAGAACGTTCCCGCAACCACCGGAGCACAGATAACTCTTACTCCTGACGCCCGCGAGGGCTTCGCGGTTGCAGCTGAGAGCGTCCTTTCCGGCGAAGTCACATCTGACGGTCAGCTTGTCCTCAAGGTTTACTACAGCCGTAACCAGTACAAGCTTACTGTTGACGGCGTAGAGTCCGATGTTTACTACGGCGCAGCTCTTGACATTGCCGAGCCGGCAGAGCGTGAGGGCTACACCTTCGCAGGCTGGAGTCCCGAGGTTCCCGCCACCATGCCCGCAGCGGCTCTTACTCTCGTTTCCCAGTGGACCGAGAACGGCGCTGACTACACCGCTTACAACGCGGCAGTCGCAGCGGCTAAGGCTAAGCAGGCAGAAGCTAACTTCGACAAGACCTACACCGCAGATTCCAGAGCGGCTCTCGATGCGGCTCTTGCAAAGGATGTCTCCGGCAAGCTCTATTCCGAGCAGGCTGAGGTTGATGCGGCAACCGCTGCTATCAACAGCGCAGCCGCAGGTCTTGAAAAGATGACCTACAACGCAACCTTCTATGTTGACGGCGCAGTTCATGCAGTCGTTCCCACGAAGGTCGGCGAGCAGATCGTCGCTCCCGAAGCTCCCTCCAAGACCGGTTATGTCTTCACCGGTTGGACCCCCGAAGTCGGCGTTATGGGCACTGAGGATCTTTCCTTCAACGCTCAGTTCTCCGCAGGCGAGGTTTCCTACAAGGTTGAGACTTATGTCATGGGTCTTGACGGAAAGTACGGCGCAGCAGAGTCCAAGACTGTTCCCGCCACCACCGGCGCTAACGTCTCCGTTACCCCCGATGCCCGCGAGGGCTTCGCGGTTGCAGCTGAGAGCGTTCTCTCCGGCACAGTTACAGCCGACAGCGGCCTTGTTCTCAAGGTTTACTACAGCCGCAACCAGTATAAGCTTACTGTTGACGGCGTAGAGTCCGATGTTTACTTCGGCGCAGCTCTTGACATTGCCGAGCCGGCAGAGCGTGAGGGCTACACCTTCGCAGGCTGGAATGTTGATGTTCCCGCCACCATGCCCGCCTCCGCACTGACCCTCGTTTCCCAGTGGAACGAGAACGACGCTGACTACACCGCTTACAACGCGGCGAAGGCAGCTGCCGAGGAGAAGCAGGAAGAAGCAAACTTCGACAAGACCTACACCGCAGAGTCCAGAGCGGCTCTCGATGCGGCTCTTGGAGTCGATGTTTCCGGCAAGAAATATTCCGAGCAGGCTGTTGTTGATGCAGCCGCCAAGGCTATCAACGATGCAGTTGCTTCTCTCGAGGTCATGACCTACAACGCAACCTTCTATGTTGACGGCGCAGTTCATGCAGTCGTTCCCACGAAGGTCGGCGAGCAGATCGTCGCTCCCGAAGCTCCCTCCAAGACCGGTTATGTCTTCACCGGTTGGACCCCCGAAGTCGGCGTTATGGGCACTGAGGATCTTTCCTTCAACGCTCAGTTCTCCGCAGGCGAGGTTTCCTACAAGGTTGAGACTTATGTCATGGGTCTTGACGGAAAGTACGGCGCAGCAGAGTCCAAGACTGTTCCCGCCACCACCGGCGCTAACGTCTCCGTTACCCCCGATGCCCGCGAGGGCTTCGCGGTTGCAGCTGAGAGCGTTCTCTCCGGCACAGTTACAGCCGACAGCGGCCTTGTTCTCAAGGTTTACTACAGCCGCAACCAGTATAAGCTTACTGTTGACGGCGTAGAGTCCGATGTTTACTTCGGCGCAGCTCTTGACATTGCCACCCCGGCAGAGCGTGAGGGCTACGTCTTCACCGGCTGGAACGTCGAAATTCCCGCCACCATGCCCGCATCCGCACTGACCCTCGTTTCCCAGTGGAGCGAGAACGACGCTGACTACACCGCTTACAACGCGGCAGTCGCAGCGGCTAAGGATAAGCAGGCAGAAGCTAACTTCGACAAGACCTACACCGCAGAGTCCAGAGCGGCTCTCGATGCGGCTCTTGCAGCTGACGTTTCCGGCAAGAAGTATTCCGAGCAGGCTGTTGTCGATGCAGCAACCGCTGCCATCAACGACGCAGTCGCAGCTCTCGAGCTTATGTCCTACAACGCAGTCTTCTATGTTAACGGTGAAGTTTATGCAACCGTTCCCACGAAGGTCGGCGCACAGATCATAGCTCCGAAGGATCCGTCTGTTCCGGGTTACAACTTCAACGGTTGGACTCCCACAGTCGGAACCATGGGCCTCGAGGATGTCAGATTTGACGCAGTCCTCGTTGCCAGCAACTCCTCTATCATCTCCGTCACTCCGGAGACCCCGAACTACGGCGGCATACATCAGTATGATGTCAAGGTTAAGGGCGAGCCTCTGAAGATCAAGATAGTTGACGCGAACGGCAATACCCGCACGTTTGACAGAAACACCTCCATGACAAGCGATGCCAATGCGCAAGGTATCTTGAAGATAGAGAAGACTGAGGACGGCGAAATCTGGACCATCAATGCTAACATCGCAGAGGGCAGATTCACTGCTTATGCGAAGATGGCGAAGGAGTACTGGGAAACCGACGGCTATAATTTCACAGTCGTGTTCGACCAGAAGCCCGCGCCTGAGACCGGCGACGTTACCGAAGTTACCTACAACACCCCGAACTACGGCGGCAAGCAGGACTATTACGTCAAGGTCAGCGGCAAGGCTGATAAGGTTCAGTTCGTCTATGCAAACGGTGGAACCACTACCCTTACAAGACTCGATCCCAGAGTCTCCATCAAGTCCTACGACGCACAGGGCAATGAAGTCTATGCAAACAGCACAAACCTCGCTTATGAGATCTGGACTGTTAACTTCAACCTTCCCGCAGGCAGCTATGTTGTCAAGGCGAAGTACGGACGTACATGGAGCGAAGGTTTTGCAGTCAACGTGGCTTTCGACCCCGAGCCGGCACAGGTTGTCAGCGTTACCGCGGTCAATACCTCCGCTGATTCTGTCGCAGTCACCGTCAACGGTACTGCCAAGAAGGTCAAGATAACCTACGCTTCGGGTGCCACCAGAACTTATGACAGAGATAATGCCAATGTCTCCATCGCCTCCAGCGGCGACGGCGAGATCTGGACCATCAATGTCAAGCTCACCGAAGGCGATTACACCGCAACAGCGAAGTACATCGACAACGGTCAGCAGGTCTGGGATATCACCGACTTTGCTTTCACGGTCTAAGACTGTGAGCAAAAACTGAAATCCTGCTAAAAAGGCAGGTGAGAAGGGGAGTCGCTTTCGGGCGGCTCCCCCGATTTTTTGCCCATAATTGTGTTGAGCGCAGCACTACTTGAACTATCTGAAAAAATATGATACAATGGTTGCAGTACAAGTATAATTTTCAGGTTGGTGAATTTTTATGGTTTCTAATATCTCGAAACATACCCTCCAGAGACTGCCGATGTACTTGAGCTATATCCAGAGTCTGCCGGAGGATGCACCGAAAAATATATCCGCCACAACCATCGCCGAAGCACTTCAGCTCAATGATGTTCAGGTGCGCAAGGATCTCGCGAGCGTCAGCTCGTCCGGCAAGCCGAAGGTCGGCTACAATGTCAAGGATCTTATCGCGGAGCTTGAAGCCTTCCTCGGCTATAACGATATTGATAACGCCGTTATAGTCGGTGCGGGCAGCCTCGGCAAGGCGCTGCTCAACTACAGCGGCTTCAAGGCATACGGACTCAACATAATCGCTGCGTTCGACCTCTGCGAGGAGCCTGCGGAATTTCAGGGCAAGACTATCTTCCCGATAGCGCAGCTCGGGAGCTTTTGCCGCAAGGTGAATGTGCATATAGGCATAATCACGGTTCCCGCGCCGAGCGCACAGGAGATATGCGATCTGCTTGTTGAAAGCGGCATCCGTGCTATTTGGAACTTTGCTCCGGTTCATCTTGTCGTTCCGGAGGGAATACTTGTCCAGAACGAGAATATGGCGTCGTCGCTCGCCCTGCTTTCAAACCACCTGCGCGAGCAGATGAAAAAGTAAACATAAAAAATCAAACGGCTGTCGAACAAAAACGACAGCCGTTTTTTATCGGCATAAGAAAAATCCCGACAGATATTACTGTCGGGACTGAATTGATTTATATACATTTGCTTTTGACAGAACGGTTTTCAGTTCATTCCGGCGCTTCCTACTGCGTCGAAAAGCCGCTGTATCTCGTTTTTCAGAGCTGCGCTCTCGGGCGAAGAAAGCTCCGGGTCGCGCACCATGATTTCCTTTGCCGCTTTCTGAGTCTCTTCAAGCGTGCTCCTGTCCTTGAGCATATCGGCTATCTTCATCTCCGGCAGTCCGTGCTGGCGCGAGCCGAAAAATTCGCCCGGACCGCGCAGCTTGAGATCCTCGTCCGCGATTTTGAAGCCGTCGGTGGTCGTCTCCATGACCTTCATGCGCCGCCGCGCCGCGTCATTTTCTGCGTCCGTGATGAGAATGCAGGTGGATTTATGCTGCCCGCGTCCGATTCGTCCTCTGAGCTGGTGGAGCTGGGAGAGTCCGAACCTCTCTGCGTTTTCTATAACCATAATCACGGCGTTCGGCACGTCAACGCCGACCTCGATGACCGTTGTCGAGACGAGCAGCTGCGTTTCGCCTTTGGAGAACGACTCCATGACTTTTTTCTTGTCCGAGCTCTTCATCTTGCCGTGCATCAATCCGACCGTGTAGCCTCGAAAATCGCCGTGCTGCAATTCATCGGCGTATTTCACGGCGGAGGCAAGCTCCGTGTCGCTCTCACCCTCGTCAACGAGCGGACAGATTATATACCCCTGCAGCCCCGCGTCGAGATGCTTTTTGACATAGTTGTATGCCCTTTGCCGCAGCTCCGAGGTGACGGCGTAAGTCTCGGTTTTCTGTCTGCCGGGCGGCAGCTCGTCGAGAACGGATATGTCCAGTTCGCCGTAGATTATCAGCGCGAGCGTGCGCGGAATGGGCGTTGCCGACATGACATAGAGGTGCGGATTCCTGCCCTTTTCGCCGAGCGCGTTTCTCTGCTCAACGCCGAAACGGTGCTGCTCGTCGGTTATGACGAGTGCGAGGGAATTGAACTCAACATCCGACTGGATTATGGCGTGAGTGCCGATGAGCAGGTCAATTTCGCCCGCCTTGAGTGCTTCTTTTTTTCGCCTTTTCTGCGCGGCTGTGTCCGAACCCGTGAGCAGCTCGACAGTTATTCCGCAGCCCTCGAAGAGCCTTTGGAAAGTTTCATAATGCTGCTCGGCGAGCACCTCCGTGGGTGCCATGAGAGCCGACTGCATCGAATTTTTTGCAGCTGAATATACGAGCGCGGCGGCGACTGCGGTTTTGCCCGAGCCGACATCTCCCTGTAGCAGACGGTTCATCTGCCTGCCGCTCATCATGTCCCGCATGGCTTCCTTTATCGCTCTGCGCTGTGCGCCGGTCGGGGAAAAGGGGAGGTGCGAAAAATATTCTTCGCTGAAATCATGCTCTATTATCGCGCCCGAGTTCTTCTGAGTCTGCGAGCGCATTTTTTCAAGCCCGAGCTGCAATATTAACAGCTCTTCAAATATCAGCCTGCGCCGAGCCTCCTCAAGATAATCGGGGCTCTTCGGAAAATGGATGTTCCAAAGCGCGTCAGGCAGATTCATCAGGCAGTATTTTTCGCGCAGCCGGAGCGGAATCGGGTCAACAAGCTCGTTTCGGCACTCCGTCAGCGCCGTGCGGACAAGCTTCTCTATCACCTTTGAGTTGAGTCCGTGCGTCTGCGGATAGATCGGTCTTATCCTGTCCGCACCCTCGGCGGGCTCTGTTTCCGGCGAGTTCATCTCCTTGCGGTAAAGGTTGCCGCCGACCCTGCCGAAGAACAGAAATTCATCGCCCTCGGTGAGCTTTTCCGCTGCAAAACGGCTGTTGAAAATGGTGATGCCCATTATGCCGCTGCCGTCGGTGATTTCTGTCTTGTAAAGTGTTAAGCCTTTACGGATAAGATTCTTGCGGACAGGTGAGCCGACGACGCCTTTTATGCAGCATATCTCGCCTATCTGCGCCTCGCTTATGCTTTTTATCCTGCTCCAGTCCTCGTAGACCCTCGGATAGAGACGCACGAGGGCGCCGACATAAGAGACGCCAAGCCGCGACAGCATCGCGGCGCGTCTCTCGCCAACGCCCTTTAAGTATTTTATATCAGTATTGAGTCTCATCTTATTCGACCGAAATTATGAAATAATAGACGGGCTGACCGCCGTTTATAACGGAGACTTCAATATCCGAGCCGAACTTCGCGGTCAGTAGGGAAGCAAGCTCCTCGGCTTCCTCCTCGGTGGTGCCGTTGCCGTAGATAAGCGTGACGAGCGAGGAGGTTCCGCGTCGGAACAGGTGCTTCGTTATCCTGTATGCCGCCTGAATGACATTCGACTCAACGGTGGTTATCTTGCCGTTTTCCATGCCGAGGATCTGACCCTCTTTGACGGACTGACCCTCTATCGAGCTGTCGCGTGCGGCAAAGGTGACAAGACCGGTTGAAACCTTCTCGGCGGCCTTCATCATCGTGAGATGATTTTCCTCTGCGGAGAGATTGTCGTCAACATTGAGCAAAGCGGCGATGCCCTGCGGAATGGTCTTTGTGTGCAGCACGCGCACATCGCGGTCGGTCAGGGGATCGACCTGCTCCGCCGCCATAATTATGTTTTTATTGTTGGGGAGAATATAGACGTGCTCTGCGGGGGTTGCGAGAACCGCCTTGAGCAAATCGTCGGTGCTCGGGTTCATCGTCTGTCCGCCGCTGACTATCTGATCCGCGCCGAGTTCCGAAAACAGTTCGCACAGACCCTCGCCGGACGCAACCGCAACATAGCCGAACGGCTTTGTCGGCTCGACCGCCTTCATCGGCGCCGGCTGATTTTCGGGAGCTGCGCCCCACGGGGCGTTTTGGTGCTCTTTACGCATATTTTCAACTTTTATGTCGGTAAGCTGACCGAATTCGATACCCTTCTGTATCGCCTTTCCGGGTGCGTTTGTGTGGACATGGACGGTTATATTCTTCCCGTCGTCCGTGACCGAGACGCACTCTCCGATAGCCTCAAGATATGCGCGCAGCTCGCGTATATCCCTGTCGCTGTCGCGGCGGGAGATGAATTCCGCGCAGTAGGTGTAACGGTTGTCGGCGGGGTGCTCATCCGCTTTCTTTTCACTTTTTGCATCTTCAGCCCCGTCAGCATCGAGATCCACCTCTTTGCCGTGGAACACATCGGACATTGCTGTGAAAATACAGACAAGTCCGCTGCCGCCCGCATCGACGACACCGGCTTTTTTGAGCACGGGTAGGATGTTCGGTGTATCTGCAAGGGCGACCTTAGCCCCCTCAAGACCGATGTCAAACACCTTGAGTGCATCGGTTTCACCGCCGTCCACCGCCTTGCGGGCGTATTCGGATGCCGTGCGGATAACGGTGAGAATAGTGCCCTCTGTGGGCTTCATTACGGCTTTGTATGCCGAGGAACTGCCGCGCTCGAGTGCGGAGGCTATCGCTGCACCGTCAGCCTCGTCAAGACCCTTGAGTCCCTTGGAAATTCCGCGGAATACGAGCGAGAGGATAACGCCGGAGTTGCCTCTCGCGCCGCGCAGCAGACCTGAAGCCACGCAGCTTGCAACAGCCGAAACGCTCTCGCTGTCGTCCTTGACCCGAACCTCGCGTGCGGCGTTGTTTATGGTCATGGACATATTTGTGCCGGTATCGCCGTCAGGCACGGGAAAGACGTTGAGCGCGTCTATCTCCTGGCGGTGAGAAGTAATCATTTGCGCCGCATATATAACAGCGTTGCGCAGAAGTGCTCCTGTGATTGTCATTTATTTATTTTCCTCCCCGGACAGCCGCCGTTATAGGCGGTCGTAAATCGGTTTTATTCGTTCTTCATTCCGTCAACATAGACATTGACCGCGTGAACCCCAAGTCCAGTAGCCTCTTCGACCGTGTATCTGACCTTGTTGACGATACTCTGGCATATTGCGGATATGTTGACTCCGTAGGACACGATGATGTGCAGGTCAACAATAAGACCCTCGCCGTCCTTGCGCACGGATATGCCCTGGTCGGCAAAGTGACTGTTCTTGTTGAGAACGGCGCGCAGACCCTGGCGCATATTGCTGTTGGCCATGCCCGCAACTCCGAAGCAAGAGGAGGCGGCATTGCCGATGAGGGATGCGAAATAGGGCTGAGATATCTCGATAACGCCGAGATGATTTTCAAGTCTTATCAAGTAAATTCCTCCCTTCAAAAAATAAGAAGCCAAACCGGTTGTCCGTCTGTTCATTATACTAAAAATATTATATTAAATCAAGCTCTTTGAGAAATCTTGCAAGCGCATCCTGCCACGGCGGCAGGCGGTCGAAGCCTGCGCTGTCAAGACATTTCTTGGAAAGCCGCGAGTTCTCCGGACGCTTTGCCCTTGCGGGATACTCTGAAGTGGTGCAGGGGACTATCTCCGTCGTCTTTCCCGCCTGACGCATTATCTCTTTTGCGAACTCTGCCCATGTGCAGTAACCCTCGTTCGAAGCGTGATATGTGCCGTATTTCTCGGTCTTTATCATGTCGCATATGAGCCTTGCGAGGTCGGGGGTATAGGTCGGCGAGCCGGTCTGATCGTCAACGACGGTCAGCTTCTCGTGCGAGTCCGCAAGCCGGAGCATGGTCTTTACGAAGTTGCCGCCGTTTATTCCGAACACCCACGAGGTGCGCACTATGAAGTGCTTTTTGCATTTTTTTGTCTCTTCCTCGCCGCCGAGCTTCGTTATCCCGTAGACATTCTGAGGGTCTTTCGGCGCATTGATTTCAAGCGGCTGAGTGCCGCTGCCGCCGAAAACATAGTCGGAGCTTATATAGACGAGCTTTGCGCCGATTTTTTCGCAGGCGAGGGCAATATTTCCCGTGCCGTCAACGTTGACCCTGCGGCAGGTGTCGCGGTCGTCTTCGGCCTTGTCAACTGCGGTATAGGCGGCGCAGTGAACAACGGCGTCGGGGCGCAGAGCGGTGATATAATCCTCCGTTGCCCTGCCGTCGGTGATATCGAATTCCTCCCTGTCCGCACCAACGGGCTCGTCCCCGAGGGATTTCAGGCGCTTTATAACATCGTAGCCGAGCTGCCCGTTGGCACCGGTGACGAGTACCTTCATTGAAAAACTTCCTTTTTTAATCAGTTTTTGAGGCTCTGGAGCGGAGCGGGTATGCGACCGCCGCGCGAGATCATCTTTGCGGGAGATGCGGTGTTGAGCGGCATTATCGGACCCGAGCCGAGCAGCCCGCCGAAGTTCAGCTCCTCGCCTGCATTCTTGCCGATGGCGGGGATGAGCCTGACCGCAGTCGTCTTGGAGTTGACCATACCGATAGCCGCTTCGTCCGCGATAACAGCCGAGAGCACCTCTGCCGTAGTGTCGCCGGGGACGACTATCATATCGAGACCGACGGAGCAGACCGCCGTCATCGCCTCGAGCTTCTCTATCCTCAGTGTGCCCGCACGGGCGGCATCTATCATTCCTGCGTCCTCCGTGACGGGGATAAACGCGCCGGAGAGACCGCCGACATGCGACGATGCCATCGTGCCGCCTTTTTTTACTGCGTCGTTGAGAAGCGCGAGTGCTGCAGTCGTGCCGTGTGCTCCGCACTGTTCAAGACCTATCTCCTCAAGGATATGCGCCACGGAGTCGCCGACTGCGGGCGTGGGCGCGAGGGAGAGATCGACTATGCCGAAAGGCACATCAAGCCTGCGCGAAGCCTCGCTCGCGATGAGCTGACCGAGGCGGGTTATCTTGAACGCGGTCTTTTTTATTGTGTCGGCAACATCGGTGAGGTTGCCGTTCGGAATTTTCCTGAGGGCACAGCGGACAACGCCGGGACCCGATACGCCGACGTTTATCACGCTCTCCGGCTCGCCCGCGCCATGGAATGCGCCTGCCATGAACGGATTATCCTCGGGCGCGTTGCAGAACACAACGAGCTTTGCAGCGCCTATGCAGTTGTTGTCTGCGGTGAGCTCGGCGGTCTTTCTGATAATTTTGCCCATGAGCGCGACCGCGTCCATGTTTATGCCCGCCTTTGTCGAGCCGATATTTATGCTCGAGCAGACATGCTCGGTTCTCGCAAGCGCTTCCGGTATGCTGTTTATAAGCGCCTCGTCTCCGGGCGCAAAGCCCTTTTGAACGAGCGCGGAATACCCGCCGATGAAGTTGACTCCGACAGCCTGTGCCGCCTTTTCGAGCGTGAGCGCATATTTCACCGGGTCGCCGCCCGATGCGGCGGCGAGCATGGCGATAGGGGTGACTGCGACGCGCTTGTTTATTATCGGCACGCCGTATTCTTTCTCTATTTCGCAGCCGACCTTGACAAGCTTTTCAGCCTTGTGCGCTATCTTGTCGTATACTCTGCCGCAGGAGTCGTTGATATCCTGCGAGCAGCAGTCGAGCAGGGAGATGCCCATGGTTATTGTGCGTATATCTAAATTTTCATCCTCGATCATATGTATCGTTTCGAGAATGTCTCGCGTGTTTATCATAGTTAAGAATCCTCTCAGGTGCGTAGATCAGACGTGATACATCGAGTTGAACACATCCTCGTGCATAACATGGATGTCGAGCCCGTGCTCGTGACCGAGGCGGCTCATTATATCGGAAAATTCGGACAGCGGCACGGAGCACTTCTCCGTGTCAACGAGCATTATCATGCAGAAAAGATCCTGCAGAACGCTCTGCGTCACTTCGGTTATATTTACATTGAGTGCCGAGCATTTTCCGGACACCTCGGCGAGGATGCCGATTATGTCTTTGCCCGTAACAGTCATAACAGCTCTCATTTTTCTTCGTCCTTTCCTGTGTGCTTATCGGAATTACTTATATACATCAGATATCAAGATATTCTATCATATTTTATGCCCATCCTCAATAGCGGTTGAACAATTTGAACTTTTTTGTGTTTTATACTGTTATCGGGCGTAAAAATATGTTATTATATTGTATAATTTACCGTCAGTATCATGGAGGAAGAGCGATGCCGCAAAGAATTATCGACACTCATGTTCATACCGACAACTCACCCGACGGACATCATTCGGCGATGTATATGTGCGAATGCGCCGACATGGCGGGGCTTCGGGCGATAGCCTTCACGGATCATGTCGAGGCGGATTTCTACAGACGGGATCACTATGACCGTGCGGCACTCCAGTCGTTTATCGATGTCACAAAGGCTCGCTCGGCATTTCGCGGAAAGCTGCTTGTCTGCGCGGGCGTGGAGCTCGGTCAGCCGATGTACGATGTCGCGACCTCGGAGGAGATACTCGCGAATCTGCCCTATGATATGGTCATAGGCTCGGTTCACAATTTTCAAAACGAGCAGGATTTTATGTATCTTGATTATTCTCAATGGGATATAACTGACCTGCTCAACAGATATTTTGACGAGCTTATAAAGCTTGCGCACTGGGCGAAGTTCGATACCCTTGCGCATATGACATATCCGCTTCGATATATCGTCGGCGAGCACGGGATACCCGTTGATATGTCGAAGTTTTCCGAAAAAGTCGATGAGATTCTTTATCTGCTCGTCAAAAACGGAAAAGCACTTGAAATAAACACCTCGGGACTCAGGCAGAGGTTCGGCAGGACGATGCCCGAGGAGAATGTTGTCCTGCGGTTCAAACAGCTCGGCGGTGAGTTCGTGACCGTCGGCTCGGACGCTCACTATGCAAAGGATATCGGCGCGGGAGTCGATATCGGCATGGAGATAGCGCAGCGCAGCGGATTCGACTGCGTGACGCTTTTCCAGAACCGCCAGCCCGTACAAATTCCGATAGAGTAAAAAGAGAGGTGCAGTCATGAAGATAAAACTCAGGGCAAATGCAAAAATAAATCTCTTTCTCGACATTCTGGCAAAGCTGCCCAACGGCTATCATTCGCTGTTCATGGTCATGCAGTCGGTCTCGCTTGCGGACACCGTGACGGTGCAGGAGAACGGCGAGGGGCTTATTCGCCTGACCTGCTCCGAGCCCGCCCTGCCGACCGACGGCAGGAATATAGCCTACCGTGCGGCTCAGGCTTTTCTCGAAGAAGCGGGGCTCAGCGGCAGGGGAGTTGATATACACATTGAAAAAAATATTCCGTTTGAAGCGGGTCTTGCCGGCGGAAGCGCGGACGGCGCGGGAGTTATAGTCGGACTTGACAGACTTTTCGGGACGGATATGGGCACGCAGAGACTCTGCGATATCGGGCTGAAGGTGGGCAGTGATGTGCCCTTCTGCATCGCGGGCGGCACCATGCTCTCCCAGCACACGGGCGGCATACTTTCGCATCTTCCGCCGCTCAAAAGCTGCTTCGTCGTGCTCGCAAAGCCCGCAACGGGCGTCTCTACCGCACGCGCCTACGGTGACTTTGATTCCGCGAGCTTCATATATCATCCGAACAAGGTCGGTATGCTCGACGCTGCGGCGAACGCCGATTTTGAGGGCATCTGCCGCCATGCGGGAAATGTCTTTGAGCAGACGATAGAAGTGCCGGAGCGCGTGAGAATAAAGAGCATCATGCGCCGCCACGGCAGTTCGCTCGCACAGATGAGCGGAAGCGGTCCGACCGTCTTCGGACTGTTCGAGTCGGAGAGCGACGCCGAAAAATGCCGCGCAGAGCTTGAAAACAGCGGGCTCGTCAAGAGCGTCCACCTGTGCAGAACCGCCGACAGAGGCGTTGAAACAGTAAATGAGGCGTAAAGCTTATTGGCTTTACACGGGTTCTTCAGATAAAAAGCCAAGACAGCGGACAGATTGCTCTGTTCGCTGTCTTGGCTTTTGGAGAATAACAATGAAAAAACCGGAAAAGTTTGTGGTTGTCTTGATTATACGCCCTGAGCGCCGACCATTTCATAGTGCGGCTGGGCTTCCTGAGGGATCATGCGATAGATTTTGCCGTTGTCGTCAACATCGACCATGCTTATCTGGATATCCGGCACAAGGGTATGCAGTGCGGAGACGAAATGTGTGCTCCTCTCTCTCGGAAATCCGGTGACAATATCAATCGCACCCTTCTTCTTGGCGATGACTGCGGCGAGGATAGCCGGACTGTCGTTAAAATATACGCTCATCTGCGCGTTTTCGCTTTTTGCGCATTCGTACAGTCCTTCGAGCACTGTCGGGTCGGGGCTGACGCCCTCTCTCTCATGGAACACGCTGAGAACCTCGAGCGGTACTCCGTATTGCTGCGCTATGAGCGATCCGGAACGGATCAGCTGTTCGCATTTGCTCTGCGGAGTTACACAGACGAGAACGCAGTTTTTGCTTTTCATTCTGCTGATGTCCTTTCGTAGTTGGTAGCCGTCAGGCTTTTCTTCCCTCTCACTACGCCTATATGATAACATCCGATTGTGTACTGAATAGTAAAAATTCATTAAATCAAAGTAAAGAAAATTTGTACGAACCGTGAATGACACCAAGGGGTTGCGATATTCCTCCAAACATTGTATTATAGAGATGGAAGAGAAGCGGACACGGAAATAATATGCCGCATACGGCACGGACAATGACAAAAATAAGCGCGTCGAATCATTTATTGTGTAAATCCAAGCTACTTTACTTATTTGCGAGGTGAGATGAATGTATATCTTTGACGAAAAATTCAAAAAAGGCGCGGCTCGTGCGTTCAGAGCGCAGCAGAGGATGACGGCTTTTTTGAACGGACTTGACAGACTTTTGCCCGAACCGCCCGAATTTAAAACGGAAAAACCGAAAAAAGACGCGGGCGAGGCGGTGCGTGCGGCTGAAACTGTCGGCGAAAGCTGGTATCTCGGCTTTTCCGAGCGGAGCATAACGCCTCGGGACATCGGCACAAAAAAATATTATATCGGCGGCAACCTGTCCGTTCCGCCGCGCAGGGTCCGCGGGGCGCTTGACGACATAAAGTTGCGGGCGATAGCTCTGAGCGACGGCGAAAAAAGAGCGGCTGAGGTGTTCTGCGCCGTTGATTGCATCGGACTCACGAATGCAGTCGTTCACCGCATACGCAGAGAGCTTGACTCGTTCTGCCGCACGAACAACATCGGGTATATCAACATTTTTTCGACCCATGTCCACAGCTCGATAGACACCATGGGCATTTGGAGCGTGACGGGAAAGAAGTTTTTTGAAAACATGTCGAAGCTGATGACAGGCTCGCAGCCCCTGCCGAGTGTTGACGGCGATTTTATTGATTGTATAGTTGAAAATACGAAAAAAGCCGTCGCCGAGGCGGTGGGTAATATGGAACCGGGTCGGCTGTTTTTGGCGCAGATAGGCGAAAACAGCGTCGAAAAGCTTGAAGAATATTCGTCAAAAAAGCCGTATGGCGATATGACCCTGAGCGAGTACGGTGTAAGGGACTTCATCTTTGCCAAGCGTCCGCCGCGAGAATATTCGCCGCGCCTCAACCGTCTGCGCTTTGTGCCCGATAACGGAGCGAGCCGCCCGACAGTTTTGGTCAACTTCGGTGCGCACCCATACGCAAACGGGCTGAGGATAAAGAAAAATCGCGGCGACAAGCTCTCCGCAGATTTCCCGTTCTATATGGAGCGTATGATAAACTCGGCGGACGAAAATTTCATTTTTATCAACGGCGCGGTCAACGGAATATACCTGAACAGGGGAGCGGGCGGAGTAAAGGAAGAGAACTTTACACGCCAGACAGAGGCTCTCGGGCGCGATCTCGGGAAGCTCGTTCTCGCGATGACAAAAGAGCACGAAGAAATAGAGCAGAATCCTCTGCTCTCGCCGAAGGACAGCGGCGAAGCGTATAAAAGCGCAGTCGAAAGAATAGGCAAGGGTTCCGTTGAGGAGCGTGAGCTTGAGCCGAGATTTATTTCGATACACAGAAAAATCGCCCTCAGAGTCGATAATCCGCTTGAAAAGATGATCGGCAAGCTCGGCTTCGCGTGCTTCGATATGGCGAGACCCGCAAAGGGAATATATGAACTCGAGACGGAGACGGGATATCTCGAGCTCGGCGGTGCGTTCAGGGCAATACTTGTACCCGGGGAGATAACGCCGGGGCTTGTCAGCGGAACGGGCGATATGCTTGCGGAAAACAGTATCACAGGCAGAGCGAGCAGCTTTAAAAGCCTCTGCGATATCGTCGGCGGAGATACGGCAGTTTTCGGGCTCGCGAACGACGCACTCGGATATATCATCCCGGACAATGACTACTGCATGTTCTTCGCGGGCTACGGCAAGCTGGCGGAAAAGCTGTTCTTCAAAGATTATACCCATTATCAGGAGATGTTTTCCATCGGCGCGCACACGGCGTCCGCGTTCGCCGCAGGCGTCGAGGATATGATGAAAAGCTTCAGAGAGCGGTTGAATAAATAATTTTTCCCCCGGTCACATTGCGCTGATCGGGAGATTTTTACGACAAAAGGGAGCAGAATTTCTGCTCCCTTTTGCCAAACCTGTCTCCTATATCTCGGACGAGCCGAGCTCGCCCTTTATCCGCTGTGCGGTCAACACAGGGGATAAATCATTGTTAATTGCCGCGTCTGCGCAATTCGAATATATCGGGTCGCGTGTCTCGAACATTTTGTCAAGCGTTTCGCGGCTCTTCGAGAGCGGTCTGCCGTCGAGCGAGAGCAAACCGAGGTCTCTTTTGAGATAATATATGCGCCCGTTGCCCTTGAGAGCGCGGACATTTTCGGGGTCGAGCACCGCGCCGCCGCCCGTTGAGATTATCAGTCCTTTTTCTTTTGCCGCGCTGCGGACAGCCTGCGCTTCAAGCTCCCTGAAACGCTTCTCGCCGTATTGCGAGAATATTGCCGGGACGCCCATTCCCGCCGATTCTTCAACGAGCGAATCCGTGTCAACCGCCCTTCGTTCGGTGAGCTTCGCGAGTTCCTCTGCGACGGTCGTCTTACCGCATCCGGGCATACCGATGAGGACGATATTCTGAACGGAGAGTGCGAGCGAACGGAATACGCGTTCGATTTCTTCTTTGCCTATCTCGGCGGAACAGAAATATTTTGCGCTCTGTGCTGCCTGCGCGACGAGCATATAGAGCCCGCCCGAGCATTTTATCCCGCGTTCGAGAGCCTGCATGATAAGCCCTGTGCGCAGCGGGTTATATATCACATCGAGCACAGCCTCGCAGTGCGGGAATTTGTCGAGGCTCACCGCCGAGCTGCCGTTGTTCGGATACATTCCGACAGGCGTCGTGTTTATCAATACTTCGCAGTCGGCGAGCTTTTCGAGATTATCGTAGTTATATTCGCCGGAGCGGGAGACTACGGTTATTTTATCAGCACCGCTGTCCGATGCCACGGCTCTCGCGGTCAGCGAGGTGCCGCCGCTGCCGAGAATGACGACCTTTTTGCCCGCAAAATCTATTCCCGCACGCTCCGCCATGGATTCAAAGCCGAAATAGTCGGTGTTGAATCCGTGAAGCCCGTCGGGCGTCCTGACGACGGTGTTGACGCTGCCTATTTTCCGAGCCTCCGGGCTGATGTATGAGCAATAGGGCATGACCGTGCGCTTATACGGAATGGTCACATTGAATGCGTCAAACTCTTCATTTTCCATGAACTCGCCGACCCTGTCTTTCGGCAGGCTTACAAGCTCATATGAATACAGCCCGAACGCCTCGTGTATAAGCTTCGAGTAGCTGTGACCGAGCCTTTCGCCGATGAGTGCGCACTTCATGTCAGACCTCCGAGTAGCTGCCGAGGAACACAAACAGCTCCGGACTGTCCGAAAGCTCGTCGAGCAGGGCGAGAACTGCGGGTGAATAGACGGACGCTTCAATGTCGAAATAGAACATAAATTCAAAGTCGCTGCCGGCAATCGGACGGCTCTCAAGCTTTGTGAGGTTTAGTCCGAGGACGGAGAACTTCGAGATAAGCGAATAGAGCGAGCCGGGTCTGTGCGGCAGGGAGAGCATGAGGCTTATTCTGTCCGCGCCGGGGAAGATCATGGCTTTCTTCGAGATGCAGATGAAGCGGGTGAAGTTGCCGTCCGTGTTCTGCACGCGGGTGTCGAGCTTTTTCAGACCGTAGAGATTCGCGCAGCCCGCCGACGAAATAGACGCGGCGTCGTGCCTGCCGCTCTCGTGGAGCATCTTTGCCGCGGCTGCGGTGTTGTCGCACACGGTGACCTTTATGCCGGGGTGCGCCTTGAGGAACTCCGAGCACTGACCTATCGCCTGCTCGTGGGAGAATATCTCCTTGACATCTTTAAGCTCGGTGCCGGGCAGGACGAGCAGAGAGTGGTCAACCTTCAGCTTGATGCTTCTCACAATATGGAAACGGTAATTTTTCATCAGGTCGTAGACCTCGTTTACCGTGCCGTAGGTGCTGTTTTCGATCGGGAGAATGCCGTATTCGCACAGCCCCTGTTCAACGGCGGCGAACACGCCCTCGAAATTTTTGAAATATGAGATGGACGGAGCAGTAAAGAGCTTGTCACAGGCGAGCTGGGAATATGCGCCCTCAACACCCTGACAGGCGACCGTGCCGTGCTTCGGGAATATCGGCGGAGTGTTTTTGAGAGCCTCGGTTATAGTTTCCGAGATAACGCCGCCCTTTGCGGTCAGTCTCTCCTGATAAGAGCGGCTGACATCCATGAGGGTCGCGAAAAATGTGCGGGCGTAGTCCTCAAGCTCTTCGCCCGCGCCCGCTGCCGCGGCGGCAAGAATCTCGCGCTCTCTGCCCTGCTGGAGGACGGGCAGCCTGTTTTCTTTTTTATATTCCGCAACGCCGCGCACAGTGTTCATTCTCTGCTTGAAAAGCTCAAGCAGCTGCGCGTCTATTAAGTCAAGTTCTTTTCTGTAGTCTGAAAGTTCCATTTTTACCATCTCCGTATGATTTATTTGCCGAGCACTGTATCAAGAACGGTCACTGCCGCCGCCGCTTCGACGCAGGGGACTGCGCGCACCGCGATGCACGGGTCGTGCCTGCCTCTGACTTCGAGGCGCGTCTCCTCGAGCGAATCGAGATCGACGCTCCTCTGCGGAAGACCTATCGACGGGGTCGGCTTGAACGCCGCTCTGAATATTATCGGCATTCCGCTCGTGAGTCCGCCGATGATGCCGCCGTGGTTGTTCGTGACCGTTTTTATCTCTCCGTCAATTAGGCAGTAGGGGTCGTTGTGGACGCTTCCGGTCATGTCCGCCGCAGAGAATCCCGCGCCGAACTCTATTCCGCGCACGCCGCCGATGCCGAATATCATTGAAGATATCCTGCTCTCGACCGAGCCGAATATCGGGTCGCCGAGCCCCGCGCCGAGTCCCGTGACCGCACATTCGACTATTCCGCCGACGGAGTCGAGCGACTCTTTTGCCTCGATTATTTTCTTCGTCATCTCTTCGCCCGCCTTGTCGTCAATGGTGGGGAAGAGCTTTGTTTTGAGCTTGTCAAAAGTTCCGTTGTCCGGGTCGCATGGATCAAACGGCGCGTCGTCGATGCCCGCCGCACGCGAGAGATGCGCGGCAACCTTTATGCCCTTTCTCTCTAGTATCTGCTCGCTTATCGCGCCCGCGACGCACAGGGGAGCCGTCAGCCTGCCGGAAAACTGCCCGCCGCCGCTTCGGTCGTTCGCGCCTCCGTATTTGACGAACGCGGGGTAGTCCGCATGGGACGGACGCGGAATGTTTTTCATGTTTTCGTAGTCCGCAGGACGGATGTTGCTGTTGCGTATTATCGCGCAGAGCGCCGCGCCCGTAGTTTTGCCGCCGAGCAGACCGCACAGGAATTCGGGCATGTCCTCCTCTTTTCGCGGAGTGCTCCACGCCTTGCCGCCCATTCTGCGGCGCATGAACTGCATTATCTGATCCTCGTCTATCGCTTCGCCCGCGGGCAGTCCCTCAATAACAACTCCGACTGCGCTCGCGTGCGATTCGCCGAACACCGTGAGCTTTATGTTCTGTCCGTTTTCAGATGACATCCGCTTTGCCTCCCAGCTTTCTGTAGTCTTCAAAGAAGTTCGGATATGATTTGTTCACCGCCTGCGCGTCATGTATAACAACGGGATTTTCGCATATGCACGCCGCGACTGCCGCCGCCATGACGATGCGGTGATCGTTAAACGAATCGACCTCGCCGCCCGGGAGCGTGCCCGTGCCGTGGACGGTCAGGGAATCCTCCGTGCTTTCGGCCGAACCGCCGAGTGAATTTATCATCTTTTCGACCGCCTCGATGCGGTCGCTCTCTTTTATTCTGAGCCGTGCGGCGTTTGTAAATATCGTATCGCCCAAAGCCGCGCAGGCGGTTGCCGCGAGGGTCGGGAAAAGATCAGGACACTGCGAAATATCTATTTTAATGCCGCGAAGCCCGTTCCCTCGGACTGAAATTATATCGCTGCAATTTACATCCGCGCCGAAGTTTTTTAGTATACTCACAACCGCACGGTCGCTCTGTCGGCTGTCGAGTGACAGCCCCGTGATATCCGTCTCTCCGCCAAGCGCGCCTGCGCAAAGGAAGAACGCGGCGTTCGACCAGTCGCCCTGAACGCGCGGGGAGTCGGGCTCGATATATTTCTGCGGACCTTTTATTTTGTATCCGCTCGGGGTCTCTTCTATATTGATAGAAAAGCTTCTGAGCGTATCGAGCGTCATGTCGATATATCCGACCGATTCGCGCCTGCCCTCTATCACTATTTCGCTGTCGCCGTCAAGCAGCGGCAGGGCGAAAAGCAGACCCGATATGAACTGCGAGCTTACATTGCCCGGGACTTTGAACACGCCGGAGCGGAGCCGTCCTGAGACTTTTATCGGCAGCTTATCAGCGGAAATCAGCGCGCCGTTTTCTCTCAGTGCACTGTTAAGCGCCGACATCGGACGCTCCGGCAGTCTGCCGTGGCCGATGAATTCTGCACTTATTCCGAGCGCCGAGGCGACAGGAAGCAGGAAACGCAGAGTCGTTCCGCTTTCGCCGCAGTCGAGAATGCCGCCGTCGTGCAGCTCATTGAGACAGCGAAAGGTTGCGCGAGTGTCCTCTGAGGTGCAGAGCGATTCGGAATTTTTGCCGCCTGCGAGTGCTGCGGCTGTCATCAGCCTGTGCGCGTGCGACTTCGATGGCGGAGCTTCAATTGAACCCCGCAGCTGGGTCGGTGTTATCCTGATATCCATTGCGCCCTCCGTCAAAGAGAATATATGCTTTCGAGCGCGTCCGGGCTTGTCTTATATAGGATGCACTCGCCGATTTTCGTCGGCAGAATGAGATTTATTCCCGCCGAGCTGCATTTTTTGTCGCGGTGCATAACTCCCGCAAGCTCTTGAACAGGAATGTCGGTCGAGACGGGAAGCCCGTTTCGCGCCATAACTTTTTTTACGCGTTCCGATATATCATCTTTGCACACGCCGAGCTTCTGCGCCGCGATGCAGGCACGGACAGTGCCTATCGCCACCGCATGACCGTGTGAAACAGCAAAATCGCTGCACCGCTCTATCGCGTGACCGAGTGTGTGACCGAGATTGAGCTTCTGCCGCTCGCCCGTGTCAAACTCGTCCCGCGAGACTATATCGCTTTTTATCTCGACGCAGCGGCGCACGATTCTCTCGATATTGCCCTTTGCATCGCCTGACTCAAAAATTTCAAAGAGACTCTCGTCGGAGAGTATGCCGTATTTTATGCACTCCGCCGCGCCGTCGGCAAAGAGCGAATCACTCAGCGTGTCAAAGCAATCGGGGTCGCACAAAACGAGCGACGGCTGATGAAATGCCCCGGCGAGGTTCTTGCCCTCGGGGAGATTGACTCCCGTCTTGCCGCCGACCGAGGAATCGACCGCCGCCAAAAGCGTTGTCGGTATCTGCACGAATCTGGCTCCGCGCAGATACGCGCCCGCCGCAAAGCCCGTTACATCGCCGACTATTCCGCCGCCCAGAGCTATGAATATATCACTCCGATTGAGGCTGAAATGCGCCGCGAACGAGAGAATGTCGCCGACTGTTTTGAGGTTTTTATGTTCCTCGCCGTCCTCAAAGACGAATCTCTCGCAGCTTATCCCCGCGCTTTTCAGCGATTCAAGCGCGGCTTTTGAATATAGCCCGTCTACCGTGCGGTCGGTTATCAGCAAAGCTCTGCCGGCGCCCGTGTATTCTTTTATAAGCTCTCCGGCTCTTTTTAATATCCCGCGCTCAATGAGCACATCGTATTCGGTTGATGCCCTGACTTTTACGGTCTGCATGGTCTTCACTCCTGTTTTTATCCGCAGACGGCTTTTCTCTTTGTGCCGTCCTCGAGCAGGGCTTCGAGCTTCGCCCTGTCGTTTGACGCTATCGCGTCGCGGTATTCGGTCAGATTATTTATAATATTATCTATTTCATTCAAAAGATTGTCGCCGTTTTCGAGGAACAGCTCGCTCCACATTTTTGAGTTGAGCGACGCGACGCGAGTCATATCTCTATAACTGCCCGCGCTCATGCCCGTGTGCTCGAGTGCGGTCGGGCTTTTTATATATGCGCTGGCAACGACGTGCGCGAGCTGAGAGGTGTAGGCGATAATCCTGTCGTGCTGTTCGGGGGAGACAACGGTGATGCTGCCGAAGCCTATCGAGAGGAACATCTGCTTTATCTCATGCAGCAGTGCGATGTCCGTGCCGCCGTCGGGGGTCAGGATCATCGAAGCGTTGTTGAACAGCATACCGAATGAGCTGTCGAAGCCCCATCTCTCAACGCCCGCCATCGGGTGTCCGCCGATGAATTCAAAGCCGTGGGCTTTTGCAAGCTCGTGAGCGGGTGTAAAGATATATCGCTTTACACCGGAGCAGTCTATAACGACCGCACCTTTTTTGATTATATCCGCCTTGCTCTGAAGAAATTCGACTGTTGATTCGGGATAGAGCGCGATTATAACTCTGTCGCACTGCGCGAGGATATCGTCCGTCAGCTCGCCGTCTATCGCGCCTACGAGCTTCGCCTTGAGCATGACGCTTTCGTTTATGTCAAGACCGTAGACCTCGCAGTCGGTGTTGTCCTTGAACGCTTTTGCCATTGACCCGCCTATGAGTCCGAGGCCTATAACTGCTGTTTTCATAATTATTATATCCTTTCGACAGACTGTTGGCAACCTTACATTTTATATGCGAACGGGCGGATGCTGTTGACGCCCTTGACCACATCGTCGAACGCCTCGGGGGTCAGCGACTGCGGTCCGTCGCAGAGCGCGTGTTCGGGGTCGTTGTGGACTTCAATAATAAGTCCGTCCGCTCCGGCGGCAGTGGCTGCAAAGGCCATGGGCTTTACAAGCTTCGAGATGCCGGTCGCGTGGCTGGGGTCGATAATTATCGGCAGGTGCGAGAGAGCTTTGATAGCGGGAACGGCTGAAATATCGAGGGTGTTTCTGGTGTAAGTCTCGAAGGTTCTGATTCCGCGCTCGCAGAGAATAACATTCATGTTGCCGCCCGCCATAATATATTCGGCGCTCATGAGAAGCTCCTGCAAAGTGCTCGCAAGTCCGCGCTTGAGAAGAATGGGCTTGTCGGTGTGACCGAGGTGCTTTAAAAGCTCAAAGTTCTGCATATTGCGTGCGCCGACCTGAATGACGTCAACATCGTCAAACAGCGGCAGCTGAGAAAGATCCATAATTTCGGTGACTATCGGCATGCCGGTCAGCTTCTTTGCCTCGAGCAGGAGCTTGAGACCCTCTGCGCGAAGTCCCTGGAAGGCGTAGGGCGAGGTGCGGGGCTTGAACGCGCCGCCGCGAAGCAGCGTTGCGCCGGATTTCTGAACCGCCTGCGCGATGCCGCAGACCTGCTCCTCGGATTCAACGGAACAGGGTCCTGCGATAATCTGGAAGTTGCCGCCGCCTATCTTGATATCTTTTTCCTCGTCGATGACGACTACGGTGTCCTCCGGGTGAAACTTTCTGTTCGCGTTCTTGTACGGCTCCTGGATTCTCTTGACATCCTCGACGATATCGAGAGCCTTGATAAGGTCGATGTCGATTCCCGATGTGTCGCCGACGAGACCGAGCACGGTGTTGTGCTCGCCGAGGCTGCTGTGAACCGTGATGCCGAGACTTTCAAGCCAGTTGACAAGATTGTTGCGTTGATCCTCATTGTAATTCTCTCTAAGAATAACTACCATTGTTTTCCCTCCGGTGAAAATTTGTAAAATAAAAAACCCCCGCAGCGTTCAACTGCGGGGGAGATTACCGAGTTTTGTGTGCCTCAAGCGCGGCTCGGTGCTGTCATTTCCCTGTCTGCGGTCAAACGCAAATAAGCCTTACCGTAAAAGTAGGTAAAGCTAAAATAGGGAAAGTATTTAGCTGTCAGTTTCGCTGAAAGCTTCATAATGATGACCTCACTGATTTGCTGTCCCTATGATAACAGCCCGAAAAGCGTTTGTAAATAGAAAATCTCAAAAAAATCCCGAAAGAGCCGAAGTTTGTTGAATCTCTATAAAAATGCTGTGGATTTTCCGAGCCGTATCTGTAAAAAATATTTTGATTTCGTGCGGAAAATGGTATAATCATATTGACAGAAACGGAGGGATATATATGAAAAACGAACTTTTGCAGATAATATCTCAGTCCCGTTCGCTCGTGTTTTTCGGCGGAGCGGGCGTCTCGACAGAGAGCGGGATACCCGATTTCAGAAGCGTTGACGGGCTGTATAATCAGAAATATGACTACCCGCCCGAGCAGATGCTCAGCCACACTTTTTTCGAGCGCAAGACGGAGGATTTCTACAGATTTTATCGCGATAAAATACTTTCATATGCCGTCTCGGCAAAGCCGAACGCCGCACACAGAAAGCTCGCCGAGCTTGAAGAAAAGGGCATACTCTCGGCTGTCGTGACACAGAACATAGACGGTCTGCATCAGGCGGCGGGGAGCAAAAATGTGTTTGAACTGCACGGCAGCGTGCTCAGAAATTACTGCACGCGATGCGGCGGGAGCTTCGATATTGACTATATGATAAACAGCGAGGGCGTGCCGCACTGCGCCTGCGGCGGGGTGATAAAGCCCGATGTCGTGCTCTATGAAGAGGCTCTTGACGACGAAACGGTGCGCGGCGCAGTCAGCGCGATAGCCTCCGCCGACACGCTGATAATCGCGGGGACGAGCATGGTCGTCTATCCGGCGGCGGGACTTGTGAACTACTTCAACGGCAAGCATCTTATAGTTATAAATATGAGCCCGACTTCGGCGGATTCGCGAGCCGATCTGCTGATCTGCGGCAAGGTCGGCGAAGTGCTCGGAGGGGTAGAAATATGAAAAATAATTTTAAGAGCGGGCTGCAAAAGGCACTCGCCGAGCTTGAAAATATGACCCCGCTCAAGCCTTTTAATTGCGGAAAGCTCTGCTCTGCGCGCTGCTGCTCCGGCGGGGACAATGACGGCATGGGTCTGTTCCCGGGCGAAAAAGAGCTGCTCGAAAGCTGCGCGGATTTTGAAATAAATGATTCCGATGGCAACTTCGGCGAGCCTGTAATCGTCTGCCGCGGCGGCTGTGACAGGCGCAAAAGACCGCTTGCGTGCAGGATATTCCCGCTGTTTCCGCTCGCGGTCGAGCGCGAAAATGAAATTGTTATAGTGCCCGTGCCCGACCCGCGTGCGGGTATGTGCCCGCTGCTCACTGCCCCCGATGAAATCGACCGGCGGTTTTACAGAGCCGTGCGCCGCGCCGGCGAATATCTCCTGCGCGATGAAGACACGCGAAAATATCTTATTGAACTGAGCTCCGAGATAACGGATATCGCCGAGCTTGCGGAGAAGCTGTAAAACAGGGCTTAAAAAATTTTATTGATTCTATTTTTTACCGAGCGGGCTGACCACTCTTCATATCGTGCCGCTTGCACGGTATAGGTGCGTCGAGGTCGCCGCACCTATAAATGCATGTCAATAAAATTGTGATAGATTCTGCGGGCGAATGATATTCGCCACTATCGCGCATTTTTCGTTATTCACTTTTACTTGTTACTTTGAGCGAAGCGAAACTAACCCCTCAGTCTTGGCTTCGCCAATCCAGCTCCCCTGCAGGGGAGCCTATGAAACGGAGAAAGTTAAAATGATAAAATATAACGGCAATTTGATTTCGAGGGCGAAAGAATTACGAAAGTGTTCCACCCCGCAGGAAAACCATTTATGGTATGACTTTTTGAGAGAGTATCCGCTGAAATTTCAGCGACAAAAAGTTTTCGGCAACTATATTTTGGATTTTTATTGTAATCGCGCTAAAATAGCAATTGAGATAGACGGTTCTCAGCATTATGAGGACGACGGCAGAAAATATGATGATAGGCGCACCGAGATTCTTGAAAAGCAGGGGATAAAGGTGCTTCGCTTTTCTAATTACGAGATTAATACATCTTTTGACGAAGTCTGTGAAAATATTGACTATGAAATAAAGCAAAGAATTTGAAAGCGACTCTTGAATAAAAAGCATTGCTCGATTTCCATAGGCTCCCCTGCAGGGGAGCTGTCACGAAGTGACTGAGGGGTTCGACCGAAATCCGAAGTTGATATCAATTCAGTCCAGAAATTGCAGCTTCTTATTTGCCCGGAAGAAAGGTGTCAATCTTTTGTTCTCAGCTTTAAAATGAGCCGATAATATCATAAATTAAAAAATATCGTTCTGCGCTATTGACTCTTATTTTGCTTGCGCTATAATAAAAATGTCACAGGGTGACCGACGGTCAGCAAAAGTGCGGAGGCGCGGAATGAAAAGCAATGACGAACGCATCAAAACTCTTGAAAATTTCAATATAATCGGACATAAAAAACGACCTGTTGCGGCGGTGCTGCTTTTGCTGCTGACGGCGGCATTTATCGTGCTCGGCATTGTCGTTCCGTCGTTTACAACAGTTGCAGTGATAGTGCCGATAACCTCGGCGATATTCTTCTATCTCGCCGCCGCCGTGTTTCTTTCTTTGTCTATAGCTATGCTCAAGGGTGTGGACACTGTGCGCTGTCCGTACTGCGGCGCGGAATAATATCTCACGCCGGACAGGAGTCATCTGCATTGCAAAAAATGCGGCAAGGACAGTTGCAGGGGATAAAACAAAACAAAAATCGACCGCCGCAAGGATTTTTCCCTGCGGCGGTTTGCTATACAACAATATATCTTATTTTATGCCTGCGGCTCCCTTGAGGGCGTTTACCTTGTCGGTGTGCTCCCAGGGCAGGTCGATATCGGTTCTGCCGACATGACCGAGGGCGGCTATCTGGCGGTAGATCGGGCGGCGGAGGTCAAGCTCCTTGATTATCGAAGCCGGACGGAGGTCAAAGACTTCGTTCGCGGCGGCGGCTATCTCGGAATCGGGGATAACGCCGGTGCCGAAGCTGTCAACAAAGACGGAGACGGGCTCGTCCACGCCGATAGCGTAGGCGATTTCAACCTCGCACTTGTCTGCAAGACCTGCGGCGACGATGTTCTTCGCCATGTATCTTGCGGCATATGCTGCGGAGCGGTCGACCTTTGTCGGATCCTTGCCGGAGAATGCGCCGCCGCCGTGGCGTGAATATCCGCCGTAGGTGTCAACGATTATCTTTCTGCCGGTGAGGCCGCTGTCGCCCTGAGGACCGCCGGTGACAAAGCGTCCGGTGGGGTTGATAAATATCTTCGTCTTGTCGTCCATCATATCTGCGGGGATAATTTCGCGGATAACATTCTTTTCGATGTCGCGGCGGAGCGTCTCGGTCTCGATATGAGCGGCGTGCTGCGAGGATACGACAACAGCGTCGATTCTCACGGGAGTGCCGTCCTCGGCATACTCGACCGTGACCTGAGTTTTTCCGTCGGGTCTGAGATAGGGGAGAGTGCCGTCTGTGCGGACTTTCGTCAGCTGAGAAGCGAGCTTGTGGGCGAGCGAGATGGGCAGGGGCATAAGCTCAGGAGTCTCGCGGCACGCATAGCCAAACATCATTCCCTGGTCGCCCGCGCCCTGACGGTCAACGCCGAGGGCGATGTCGGGGGACTGCTTGTCTATAGTAGTAAGTATAGCGCAGGTGTGGCCGTCGAAGCCCTTTTCGGGGCTGTCATAGCCGATGTCGCAGATGACCCGGCGCGCTATCGAGGGGATGTCTATCTTCGCGCTTGTGGTTATCTCGCCCATTATCATGACCATGCCGGTCGTGCAGCAGCACTCGCAGGCAACTCTGCCGTTCTTGTCCTCGGCGAGGATAGCGTCAAGGACTGCGTCGGAGATCTGGTCGCAGATCTTATCGGGATGTCCGCCTGTTACGGATTCGGATGTGAAAAAGTAGTTTGCCATGTTTTTGTCCTCCTTCTGACAAATAAAAAAAGCGCTTGGCGAAACCGCTAAGCACTTCTGGGCGATACGGATCTCTCCGCCGCCGGCCTTATCTTCCGGTCTGCACCGCAGGATTTAGCACCTTGAATAATCAGGTTGCCGGGCTTCACAGGGCCTGTTCCCTCAGCCACTCTCAATAAGGAAATATTAAATTTCGACAGTCATTTTACTCTTATGCATCGGCTTTGTCAATACTTTAAAAAACATTAGGCGGACATTCTCCTGAAAATATTGTAAGCATCGCAGACGGTTTGATTTTTGACGATATATGCGGTTAATACCAAATAAAAGGCAGTTCATACCAAGCCCTATAGACAACGGAATCCTGCCGTGATATTATCCGATTGCACAAAGATGCGATAATGAAAAAACGGAGGGCAAATGATGAAAAATTATTTGAAACGGGCAGCATCGGCTTTGATTGCGGCTGCAATTGTGCTTGGCTCTGCTATGCTTGGCGGGGGCGCGTTGGTACAAAAGTCATTCGCGGAGAAATCTTCTTCAGAGTTGAAACCGGAATATGAAAACGGCTATGCATATACGGTGGATAATGGAGAAGCCAGAATTTGGTGTGCGGATAATTCTGTAACCGGAGATGTGGTAATACCGTCAAAACTTGGGGGATATCCGGTGACCGAGGTTTGTATATCCTTGCCGTTTGTCTACGAACTTGACATTACCAGTGCGGTTATACCGAGCGGAGTCAGAACTATAAACAGAAATGCTTTTTCATATTGCAAAAAGCTTACAAGTGTTACTATACCGGATACGGTTACTCTCATTGAGGCATTCGCGTTTGAAGAGACTGCACTCACTGACATATATTATGAGGGGTCGGAGAGCGATTGGGCGCAGATAGAAATACAGAATAACAGTAGTGACGGTTATAATTTTGAGCTTGCAGAGGCTACGGTGCACTATAATACCAAAATAAAAGGAAATGGTGCTTTGGATATTCTGGATTTTGGAAAAGACCGTATCGGGCAAGACGGTGATTCCCAAACGCAGGATGACGGTGTAGACGAAGAAACGAAAATAATTGTGGCAGTTATGATGGTGATTGCGTTTTTGGTGATATTGATTGCGTTTGCCGTGTTATGGGTGGTGCTTCCTCGGGATAAGAACAGCAAGTCATCCGATTAACAAAACTCTAAATTGCAGGTCGGGACACTTTGAAAAATAAAATCAAAAAACACTTGCATTGTCCGGCACTTTGTGCTAAAATATCTAAGCATTTGTTATCCGTCACAGCTTCGATGACGGGGTTTAATGCCGAAGCGGCATGGCCGCACCACATTAAAGCGGGCGCTCCTCTTTCATCTAATTTGTTACGAACGTCTGAAAATCAACGGAGGAATATAAAATGGACGCACTCAAAGTTATTGCACAGGATTCGCTTAAAACAGGCGACGAGATCCCTCAGGTAAAGATCGGCGACACCGTAAAGGTTTCCGTTAAGATCCGCGAGGGCGAGAGAGAAAGAATTCAGGCTTTCGAAGGAACCGTTATTGCCCGCAAGGGTTCGGGCGTTTCCGAGACCTTCACCGTTCGCAGAGTTTCCTACGGCGTCGGCGTCGAGAGAGTCTTCCCGGTGCATTCACCCAACGTTGCTAAGGTTGAGCTTATAAGAAGCGGTAAGGTTCGCAGAAGCAAGCTCTATTACCTCAGAGACAGAGTCGGTAAGGCCGCGAGAGTCAAGAGCCAGGTCAAATAATTGTGCGAATGAGGGTGTAACATTTATTTGTTACACCTTTTTCACTTAAAACGGGGTTTACGGTCGATGCGCAGAGTCGAGGAATATTGGTTCAAATTTGAATATCCTGCCGTGCTCTCGCAGGAGGAGACGGACGGCGAAGCGGAGCTGCCCGAGCAAAAGCAGAGGCTGTGGGGCATAGTGTATGACGCGGTTGCAACGCTCGAATCCGCAGTAGTTATGCTTATGCTGCTTTTTTCTCTGGTTATCAGACCAGCCGCAGTTATCGGCGACTCGATGCTCCCGAGCTTCAGCGGCGGCGACAGGGTCGCATGCGTACATAGCTTTTCCGGCTACAAACGCGGCGATGTTATAATAATATCCCACGCCACGCGCAAGGACGAATCAATAATAAAGCGCGTTATCGCGGTCGGCGGCGATACGGTGGATATAGATTTCTATAACGGCACCGTCAGCGTCAACGGTCAGGTGCTCGATGAGTCTTACACGAGGACTCCGACTAACCTCAGCTATGATATGACCTTTCCCGTGACCGTTCCGGAGGGTACTCTTTTTGTGCTGGGGGACAATAGAAACGATTCAATTGACTCGCGCTCGACGGATATCGGCTTTATAGCCGAGGAGAAGGTTCTCGGCAAGGTCATTTTGAGATTTTATCCGTTTAATAAAATAGAAATAATAAAAAACTGAGCCGCAAGGCTTGAGATTTGAAGGCGGACTGTTATGCAGGAAAATAATGAACTTCAAATGAATACGCAAGAGCAGACTGACGCTGAAAAGAAGCCGAAGAATTCAAAGGCGGTCGGCAATATCTATGACATAGTTTCCGTCATTGTGTCGGCGGTCGCGGTGATTGCCATTGTTTTCACCTTTGTGACCCGCGTGCTCGTCGTCTCCGGCGCGTCGATGAACCCGACGCTCAACAACGGCGACACCGTGGCTATAAGCGCGCTCAAGCACTCGTTTGAATACGGCGATATAGTCATCGTCGCCCAGCCCAACGCCATGCACAAGACGCTGATAAAGCGCGTTATCGCGGTCGGCGGTCAGACGGTGGATATCGACACGGAAAAAGGCGTTGTCTATGTTGACGGCAAGGCGCTCGACGAAAAATATACTCTCGAGCCGACCTATACCGCCGGCGATGTCAAGTTCCCCGTAACCGTTCCCGAGGGCAGCCTCTTTGTTATGGGCGACAACAGAAACGACTCGAAGGACAGCCGCATGAGCGTTGTCGGATTTATCAACGAGAAATATATCATGGGCAAGGTCGTCGGCAGAATCATGCCGCTCGGTCAGTGGGATGTCTACTATAATTTCAATCCGGATTCGGACAAATAACCTGTCCGCGCTGTAATATGCAATCAAGACGCAGCTTCGGCTGCGTTTTTTGCTTGTAAAAACACGGTTTTTTTGATATACTCATTTAGCAGAGTTTTTTGTATACGGCGCACGGAGTTCGGGCGCGCACGGTTCCAAGGAGGAAGAATTTTGGAAAACGGAGATCTTTATGTCCAGTGGTTTCCGGGTCATATGGCTCGGACGCGCAGACAGATAAAAGAGAGCCTGCCGCTCGTTGACGCGGTGGTCGAGATAGTTGACGCACGCGTGCCCGTGAGCAGCCGCAACCCCGAATTGCCTGAGCTTATAGGCTCAAAGCCGCTCATGGTCATTCTCAACAAATGCGACCTCGCCGACGAAAACGCGACGCGCCGCAGGATATCCGAGCTCGGCAAGCAGGGCGTGACGGCTATAGCCGTTGACTGCCGCTCGGGCAAGGGCTTAAACGCCTTCGCGCCGGCAGTCCGCCGTGTGCTCGGCGATAAAATTGAGGCAAACGCCCAAAAGGGCATGGCGGGCAAGCCGCTTCGCTTGATGGTAGTGGGCATACCCAATACCGGCAAATCCTCGTTTATCAACCGCATGGCGGGCAGGAACAAGGCGAAGGTTGCGGATAAGCCCGGAGTCACGCGCCAAAACCAGTGGTTCAGCATCGGCAGCGGCATCGAGCTACTCGACACGCCGGGTGTGCTCTGGCCGAAGTTCGACGACCCGGATGTTGGTCTGCGCCTCGCGTTCATCGGCTCTGTCAAGGACACTATTCTTGATATCGAGCTTATCGCGGCGCGGTTTCTGACGATAATGAACGAGAACTATCCCGAGAGGATAAAAGAAAGATATAAACTCGAATTTCCGCCGGAGAGCGAGGAATTTGAACGCCTTGAGATGCTCGCGAGAAAGCGCGGGATGCTGATAAGCGGCGGCGAGCCGGACACGGAACGCGCTGCGGTCATGCTCCTCGATGAGTACCGCGCAGGCAAATTAGGCAGAATAACGCTCGACTGATAAAAGGAGACGAACACTATGAAAAAGACGACCATTCTCAGAATTGCAGCTCTTCTTGCGGCTTTGCTCATGCTCTGCGCCTGCCAAAAGGCAGTGCCGACAGACGGCGAAGCTCAGAACAACGATGCGCAGAGCACGACCGCCGACACCCGCGAGCCGGTCAGCGTGAATATCCTCGCCGTGGGCGACAATCTCATCCACGGGGTCATATACAATCAGGCGCACGCCCGCTCGGCGACAGGCGGCTACGACTTCACATATGCCTATAAAAATGTCGCTTCTACAATTGCGGCGGCGGATATAAGCATAATCAATCAGGAGACTATAATCGACCCCGAAAAGGCGCCGAGCACATATCCCTGCTTCAATTCTCCGACCGAGCTCGGCGACGAGATGGTGAAGATAGGCTTCGATGTGTTTAACATCGCTAACAACCACTCGCTCGACAAGGGCGAGAGCGGGTTGAGAAACGCCATAAAGTTCTGGAAGAGCAAGAACGTCGTCTTCTGCGGAGCTTATCTCGACGAGGAGGACTACAGGACCATACCCACAAACACTGTCAACGATATCAAGTTCGCCTATGTCGGGCTGACCGAACCCACGAACGGACTGAGCCTGCCCGAGGGGAGCGAGACGATACTCATGCTCGGCGCGGACGAGGACAGGATAGAGAAGCGCGTCAAGGCGGCGTCCGAGATAAGCGATATGACGATAGTCAATGTCCACTGGGGCGAGGAATATACCCACACGCCGACGGAGCGTCAGCATGAGCTCGCGCAGAAGCTCGCCGACTGGGGCGCGGATATAATCATCGGCACGCATCCCCATGTCATTCAGCCCGTTGAATACATAACCGCCGCAGACGGCAGAAAGGTTCTCGTTATCTATTCGCTCGGCAATTTTATTTCTGCGCAGGACAGAGGACCGAGAATGCTCGGCGGCATGATGCATATAACCGTCACAAAGGACTATCAGAAGAACACGACCGAGGTCACAAAGGCGAAGTTCACGGGCACCGTCACCCACTATGACTCGGGCTTCTCAAATGTCAGAGTGTATAACCTCGCGGACTACACCGATGCGCTCGCGTCGCGCCACGGCGTGCGCTCGACAACGCCGTCGTTCAGCCTCGATTATCTCAATTCGCTGCTTCACGAGGTCGTCAGCGACGAATTTTTGGAGGACTGAGATGGCTGAAGAGACAGACCGCTATTACTATGAGAGAACCGCCGCGGAGCACGGCTTCGAGTGCGTCTGCGGAATAGACGAGGCGGGGCGCGGACCTCTTGCGGGTTCGGTTTTTGCTGCCGCCGTGATACTGCCCAAAGATTATATTATCGAGGGCTTGAACGATTCAAAAAAGCTCAGCGAGAAAAAGCGCGACCTGCTCTTTGACGAGATAAAGGAGCATGCCGTCTATGCCGTTGCGAGCGCGAGCGTTGAAGAAATCGACGAGATGAACATCCTCAACGCGACCTTCCTCGCCATGCGCCGTGCGTTTGAGGCTCTGCCCGAGCACCCGCAGGCGGCATTTGTGGACGGCAACCGTCTGCCGAATCTGCCCGTGCCGTCAAAGGCTATTGTAAAGGGCGACTCTCTGAGCGCGTCAATAGCCGCAGCATCGATAATGGCAAAGGTCAGCAGGGACAGATATATGCTCTCTCTTGACGAGCAGTATCCCGAATACTGCTTCAAAAAGCACAAGGGCTACGGTACAAAGCTGCACTACGAAAAAATACGGGAATTCGGCATGTCTCCCGTTCACAGAAAGACGTTTTTGAAGAAACTGCCGGAGGGGTGGTAATGTGCTCAGCGAAAAAGAAAAGCCGGGACTTTGGGGCGAGATATATGCCGCACGCTTCATGCGCGAAAACGACTATGAGATAATAACCGCCAACTATCGCTGCCGCCTCGGCGAGATAGACATAATCGCGAAAAAGGACGGCTTTCTGGTTTTCACCGAGGTCAAGACCCGCTCGCCGGGCGCGATAGCTCCGGGGCGCGAAGCGGTCGGCAGCGCAAAGCAGGAGAGAATAATCGAGACCGCCTCACTTTTCATGCAGAAAAACAATTACGAGCTTCAGCCGCGCTTCGATGTGGCGGAGGTCACTCTCGGTAATAATAATGAGCCGATTTCCTGCGAATATATAGAAAATGCGTTTGACAGCAGCTTCTGAGTAATATTCGGCGTCGGCGGCAATATTATTCTATGGGTGATTTCATGGATTTTTTTGATCTGCACTGCGATACTCTGACCGAATGTATGGACGGCGGGGACAGTCTTTTGAAAAATAAGCGCGACATAGATTTTGAGCGCGGAAAAATTTTCGGGCGGTGGAATCAGGTTTTCGCTGTCTTTATTCCGGACGAAACGGACGATTCTCTCGCCGAGTCATATTTTGACTCGGCGTGTGATTTCTATTTGAGTGAGCTTGAAAAGCAAGGGGACTTCTTCCCCATTCTGTCGGAGAAGGATGTGCGCGGACATTCGCACGGCGTCATGCTCGCGATGGAGAGCTCGCACGGAGTCGGCAGTCTTGAGCGGCTCGAAAAGCTCTATGAGCGCGGGCTGCGCCTGATAACCCTCACATGGAACGGCAAAAACCGCGCCGCAGGCGGCTGTCTGGACGGGAGAGGGCTGAGCGATTGGGGCAGGGAGCTGGTCAAAAAAGCGGAAGAGCTCGAAATAGTTATTGATGTGTCGCACCTGAGCGACAGGGGTTTTTATGACCTCTGCGAGTTCACCGACGCGCCGTTTATCGCGAGTCATTCGGACTCACGCGCCGTCTGCTGTGAGCCGAGATCGCTTACCGACAACCAGATAAAAATTATTACAGAGCGCGGCGGGCTCATCGGGCTCAATTTCCATGACCGCTTCCTCGGCGGAAACGGCGGCAGGGAGGAGCTGCTGCGCCATGCCGAGCATATGCTCTCCCTCGGCGCGGAAAATGCGCTATGCATAGGCTCGGATTACGACGGATGCAGCATTTCGTCCGAGCTTCGCGGAATAGAGAAGATCCCGGGCATATGCGTCTATTTTGAAGAAAACGGCATACCCGAGGAGATCTGCCGCAAAATATTTTTTGAAAACGCCGCGCACTTCTTTGAAAAGGTTTTACAATAGGGGCGCGTTATGCTATAATAAAATGCAATTTAACGCGAAGGATGGTCTCTATGCGATACACAAGTACAAGAGATAAAAATGTATCCGTCAGCTCGGCGCGGGCGATAGCTCAGGGTATCTCTGCGGACGGCGGGCTCTTTGTCCCCGTCGAGATACCGAGAGTGAGCCTTGACGATATCGCCGCCATGGCGGATATGTCCTATATTGAGCGCGCAAAGCGTGTGCTCGGTCTGTATCTCACGGATTTCACGACCGAGGAGCTTGCCTACTGCGTCGAGGGCGCATACGGCGACAACAAGTTTTCCTCCGAGGATATAGCCCCGATACATGAACTCAGGGCGGGCGAAGAGATTCTTGAACTCTGGCGCGGTCCCACCTGCGCTTTCAAGGATATGGCGCTCCAAATGCTTCCGAGGCTGATGACCGTCTCGGTCAGGAAAACTGTCGGAACGCGGGAGACCGTCATTCTTGTCGCCACCTCCGGTGATACGGGCAAGGCGGCTCTCGAGGGCTTCAAGGATGTTGACGGCACGAAAATCCTCGTGTTCTATCCTGATGAGGGCGTCAGCACCATGCAGAAGCTTCAGATGACCACGCAGGAGGGCTCGAATGTTGCCGTCTGCGCAATAAAGGGCAATTTTGACGACGCGCAGACCGGAGTCAAAACGATATTCACCGACAAGGAGATAGGCAAGAAACTCGCCGAGCACGGTATGGCGTTTTCCTCCGCTAACTCTATCAACTGGGGTCGTCTCGTGCCGCAGATAGTCTATTATTTTTCCGCCTACTGCGATATGATAAGAAACGGCAGGATAAAGGCGGGCGATAAGATAAACTTTGTCGTCCCGACCGGAAACTTCGGCAATATACTTGCCGCCTACTATGCGCGTGAGATGGGTCTGCCGGTTGACCGTCTCATCTGCGCGTCAAATAAAAACCGCGTGCTCACCGATTTCTTTGACACCGGAGTTTATGACATCAACCGCAGCTTCTACACCACCTCGTCGCCGTCGATGGATATTCTCATTTCGAGCAACCTCGAGCGTCTGCTCTTCATCGCGAGCGGATATTCCGATGAGTTCGTGCGCGAGATGATGGGCGACCTCAAACAAAAGGGCAGTTATACAATGCCCGAAAATGTGATGAGCGCGATAAACTCCGTTTTCTGCGCCGGCTGCTGCGATGATGAGGGCACGAAAGAGACGATAAGAAAGACATTTGAAGACTACGGTTATCTGTGCGACACGCACACGGCTGTCGGCGTCAATGTCTATGAAAAATATGCCGAGGAGACGGGGGACAATACCCCCACCGTTATCGACTCGACCGCAAACCCGTTCAAATTCAGCCGCAGCGTACTCGACGCAGTCGAACCCGGCGCGTCCGAGGGACTTGACGAGTTCAGCCTGGTCGGCGAGCTTGCCCGCGTGACAAAGACAAGCTGCCCCCCGCAGCTCGCCGATCTCAGGGACAAGCCGGTGAGATTCAGAGATGTCTGCGACAGGGGCAGCATGGAGAAGGCTGTTTTCAGGCTGCTCGGTATATGACGCGGGGCGTTCCCCGTGTTCAGCAGCCGCAGTGCTTCTTTGAGTTGTCGAGCTCAAAGGTGGCGCACAGCGTGTCCTGACACGAGCAGGCGCTCGTGTTGCCTATTTCGATTTTACCCGCGGTGCACGTGTAATCGTCCGCGTGATGGACGCAGTTGCAGGCGTTGCAGCGGATATCCTTGATGACCTTATCCATTTTCGATTACCTCCGATTTTTTTGCGGCGTATGCCGCTGAGATTATTTTGTCCGGCTCTAAGCCCGATTATTAAAGAGAAAAGGAGAGCACGATGTCACTTTTTGCAATTGCGGATACGCATCTTTCCCTGTCCGCGGACAAGCCTATGGATATATTCAACGGCTGGAGCGACTATGTGCAGCGCCTCGAAAAAAATTGGCGGGCTGTTGTCTCGGACGGCGACACCGTAGTTATCCCCGGCGATGTGTCGTGGGCGATGTCGCTTGAGGGCGCGGAAAAGGATTTCGCTTTTCTCAACTCGCTCCCCGGCAAAAAGATACTCATGAAGGGCAATCACGATTACTGGTGGAATACCGCTCGAAAAATGGAAATTTTTTTCAAAGAAAAGGGCTTTGAAACGCTCTCTGTAGTCCACAACAGCGCGGTGCTCGTCGGCAATATCTCCGTCTGCGGTACTCGCGGCTGGTTCTTCGACGCGGAGGAGGACGCGGACAAAAAGGTTCTTCTGCGCGAGGCGGGACGGCTTCGCACATCGATAGAAAGCGGGCTGGCACTCGGCGGCGAGCCGGTCGTGTTCCTCCACTATCCCCCGATAACGCAGGATAGAATATGTCACGAAATATATGATGTCCTCGTCGAGTACAAAATAAAACGCTGCTTCTACGGACATCTCCATTCTTTTGCAACAAAAAGCGCGTTCGAGGGCGAGCGCGACGGGATAAAGTTTTCACTTATCTCCGGCGATCACCTCGAATTTTTGCCCAAGCTTATTGAAAAACAGCCGTGATTTCCGCCCAACGGGAAATTTTGCGGCGAAATCGAAGAAAAAATCCCTGTTTTGGCAGAAAATCTGAAAAATAGTGTAGAAATTTTAATATATCTCTGCTATAATCTTAGAGTTACCTGTATAATGGGAGGAAAAAACGAATGAGTTTAAAATCGTCAAACAAAACGGACAGCAATGTCTATACGCTGGAGATCGAGATCGGCGCAGAGCCGTTCAAAGCGGCTGTTCTCAAGGCTTATAACAAAGCCAAGAGCAAGATAGCACTTCCCGGTTTCCGCAAGGGCAAAGCCCCTCTTGCCATGATCGAGAGATTCTACGGCAAGGATGTATTTTATGAAGATGCACTTGAGATAGCTTTCCCCGAGGCTGTTTCCGACGCTTATAAGGAAGCGGGCATAGAGCCTGTTGACAGCCCAAAGGATGTCAATGTTAAGTCTATCGGCGAGGACGGCGTTCTCTTCGAGATGAAGGTCACTGTCAAGCCCGAGGATATCAAGGTCAAGGCTTACAAGGGTCTTGAGGCTGAGAAGTCCGAGGTGAGCGTCACCCCCGAGGAGGTCGATGAACGCATTGAGGCTATGAGAGAGCGCAACGCAAGAACCATCACCGTTGAGGATCGCGCAGCCGCCAAGGGCGACATCGCAGTCATCGACTTTGAGGGCTTTGTGGATGGCAAGGCTTTTGAGGGCGGCAAGGGCTCCGACTATGAGCTTGAGCTCGGTTCGGGTCAGTTCATCCCCGGCTTTGAGGATCAGGTCATCGGTCACAGCGCGGGCGAGAGCTTTGATGTCAATGTCAAGTTCCCCGAGGAGTACACTCCCGAGCTTGCAGGCAAGGACGCCACCTTCAAGGTCACTCTTCACGAGATAAAGGTAAAGGAGCTTCCCGAGCTCGACGACGAGTTCGCGAAGGATCTTGATTACGATAATATTGAAGAACTCAAGAAGGGCGTTGAGTCCGACATGCTTGAGCACAGACAGTCCGATGCCGATAAGGAATTCGAGGCAAAGCTCATGGAGGAGCTTGTCGCCAATGTCGAGGCTGAGATTCCCGAGGTCATGTTCGACACCCAGAAGGAGGAGAACATAAACAACTTCGCTCAGAGACTCGCTCAGCAGGGCATCGATGTTGACACCTATCTTTCATACATGGGCACCGACAAGGAGGTCTTTGAGAGCTCCATGCGCGAACAGGCTGTTTCTCAGGTCAAGCTCGGTCTTGCTCTCGACAAGATAGCGGAGGAAGAGAAGATCGAGGTCAACGCAGAGGATATCGAGGAGGAGTTCAAGAAGCTCGCCGAGATGTACGGCATGGAGGTTGAGAAGATCAAGAGCCTTATTGCCGAGGATCTGCTCAAGGCCGATCTGCTCAAGGAGAAGGTTGTCAAGTTCGTCGTTGACAACGCGAAGGCTCTCAAGCCCGGCAAGAAGCCCGCAGCCAAAAAAGCTCCGGCGAAGAAAGCCGCCGCGAAGAAGACCGACGGCGAGGAAACTGCCGAGAAGAAGCCCGCAGCGAAGAAGGCTCCCGCCAAGAAACCCGCGGCGAAGAAGCCCGCCGTGAAGAAGGCCGATGAGGCTGAGGCTCCCGAGAAGAAGCCCGCAGCGAAGAAGGCTCCCGCCAAGAAGAAAGCCGAAGACGCTGAATAAACTTCGCCGAACGATACTATAATTAATCCGTACAGCTCCCGTCCGGCTTTTTTCGCCGGGCGGGCGCGAGCATACGGCACCTGCATCGGACAACAAAGGAGGAAAAAGTAATGGCATTAGTACCTTATGTTATCGAACAGACCAGCAGAGGCGAGCGCTCATACGACATCTATTCCCGCCTGCTCAGCGACAGAATAATCGTCCTCTCCGACGAGATAAACGACGCAACGGCGAGCGTAGTGGTTGCGCAGCTTCTCTTCCTTGAGGGTCAGGACGCCGAAAAAGACATCAGCCTGTATATCAACAGCCCCGGCGGCTCAGTCACCGCAGGCTTTGCGATATACGACACCATGCAGTTCATCAAGTGCGATGTTTCGACTATCTGCATGGGCATAGCGGCATCGATGGGCGCGTTCCTGTTTGCCGCGGGCGCAAAGGGCAAACGCCTTGTGCTGCCCAACAGTGAAGTTATGATCCACCAGCCTCTCGGCGGCGCACAGGGTCAGGCGACGGAGATAAAGATAGCTGCGGATCACATTCTCAGGACCAGAGAGAGAATCAACAGAATTTTAGCTGAGAATATGGGCAAACCCATTGAGTTTGTTGAGCGCGAGACCGAGCGCGATAATTTCCTCTCCGCGGAGGAAGCCGTCGAGTACGGACTTGCAGATAAAATAATTTACAACAGATAAATCCGGAGGGCTGTTATGCCGCGTGATGATGATAAGAGGGAGAGGACGGTTCGCTGTTCTTTCTGCCAGAAAACACAGGATCAGGTCGAGAAGCTTATCGCCGGTCCGGGGGTGTATATCTGCAACGAGTGTGTGGAGCAGTGCCTCAATATAATTGAGGCGGATGAAAAGCGTTCCCGCCGCAAGGGCGGTCAGCGCACGGGCGATAAGCCGCTCCCCAAGCCCCATGAGATCAAGGAGAAGCTCGACGAATATGTTATAGGTCAGGATGAGGCGAAGAAAACGCTGAGCGTCGCGGTCTATAACCACTATAAGAGAATAAACAGCGCGAAGAACACCGATGTTGAGATTCAGAAGAGCAACATTATTCTTCTCGGATCGACGGGCGTGGGTAAGACAATGCTTGCACAGACTCTCGCAAAGATACTCGATGTTCCGTTCGCCATAGCGGACGCGACCACGCTCACCGAGGCGGGTTATGTCGGCGAGGATGTTGAGAATATACTGCTCAGAATAATCCAGGCGGCGGACTACGACATAGAGCGCGCAGAGCGCGGTATAATCTATGTCGATGAGATTGACAAGATAGCGAGAAAGTCGGAGAATCCGTCGATAACGAGGGATGTCAGCGGCGAAGGCGTTCAGCAGGCACTGCTCAAGATAATCGAGGGCACGGTTGCCAATGTTCCCCCGCAGGGCGGCAGAAAGCATCCCCAACAGGAGTTTATTCAGGTCGATACCTCGAATATTCTCTTTATCTGCGGCGGTGCGTTCGACGGCATCGAGAAGATAATCGAGAAGAGAATGGGCGGCTCGGCACTCGGCTTCAACGCCGATGTCAAGGGCAAGAGCGACCTGAAAAAGAGCGATCTTTTGTCGCAGGTCGTGCATCAGGATCTCGTCAAGTTCGGCATAATCCCCGAGCTCGTCGGCAGACTTCCGGTGCTCACCTCTCTTGAGGAGCTTGACAAGACCGCTCTCGTGCGCATTCTTACCGAGCCGAAGAACGCCATCACCAAGCAGTACAAGGCGCTGTTCGAGCTTGACGGCGTTGAGCTCGACTTCGATATCGGCGCTCTTGAGGCGATAGCCGACAAGACGCTCGAAAAGGGCACGGGCGCACGAGGACTTCGTTCGATAATCGAAGCCGTGCTCCAGCCGGTCATGTATGAGGTGCCGTCGGATCCGACTATCGAGCGCGTTGCGATAACCGCGGGCTGCGTTGCCAACGGAGTTCCTCCGCTTATCGAGCGCAATCCCTCGCACCGCAAGCGTGCCGTCGGAGCGGAGTAAAAACAGGCTGCAAAGCGCGGTTTATCTGCACTTTGCAGCTTTTGTCTCTATAAAAAACAACCGACCGTAAAGCGATAAGCCTTACAGCCGGTATATTTTTTATGGACTTATTCCTGCTTTGATTCCTGCGCCGCGCCCGTGTTTTCCTCGTGCTTCTTGTGGAAGGGGAAGCTGAGCTTGAACTTCTCGTCGCCGTAGTTCATGAAGTGCTTTAAAATGACCGTGGCGGAGACTATCAGCGAGCCGATGACGAACGACATGGTGTCGCGGAAGAAGAAATTGCTGACGGCAAAAATGAACATCGAAATGATAACTCTGAGCGAATCGGGCTTGACTATAATGACCAGGCTGAAAATGGCGGTTATGACAGCCATTCTGAGAACCATGAAGCTGGTCGGGATAAGCGCGAGCAGAACACCGTAGGAGGTGGCGATCGCTTTGCCGCCCTTAAACTTGAGTATGGGCGTAAAGGCGTGACCGAGCACGGGTGCCGCTATGATGAGTGCAAAGAGCATATTTTTGTAATCGGGGACATGGAGCTTTGCGAGAAATACCGGAACGAAGCCCTTGGCAACATCGAGCAGAAGGCAGAGCACGCCGAGCTTGACGCTGACGCAGCGCATGACGTTTGTCATGCCGGGGTTATGATCCTCGCCCTCCTTGACGATATCGACTCCGCAAAACAGTTTTGGAATAAGGTAGCTGTACATGATGCTTCCCGAAACATAACCTGCGAGAGCGAAAAGCAAATATTTCAGTACACCGTTTCCCACAGTTCACACCTCTTCTTGGATATTTGTGAGAACAAGCAAAAACTTTTCTCCAATCAACACTGCTATTGTAGCATTTTTAGTCTTAGAAGTTGTTCTTTTTTACAATTATATGCACTGTATTGCAAATAATTTTTGAAAATATCCGAATGTTTTTGTTTAATAATTATATATTTGGCGGGAAATTTTTTGCGTCCGATGCAGTTCGTACCGCTAAAAGCACCGTTCGTACCCATCCCTATTTACAAGAGGATAAACTTGTGATATAATCCGCCCGTATAAAACGGGGACGAGAATCAGTTACCGAAAACCTCATATCTCCTATATATGTGCTGTATCTGTCGGGTGCAGCATAAACTAAAGCGGACAGGGTATGCACTCTGTCCGCTTTGGCGTATTAATAGATGAAGTCAATGTCGCTGTCCCTGAGAAGCGGAGCCTTCATATCCTTGTCCGAGAGAATCGGCACCTTGATGCCCCAGTCAACTCCGATATCCGGGTCGTCGAATTTTACGCTTCTGTCGTTAGCGGGGGCGTAGTATTCATCGACCTTATAGGAGACTTCAACATCCGGAGTCAGCGTCACGAAGCCGTGCAGAAAGCCCTTCGGAATAAAGAACATCTTTTTGTTCTCGCCGCTGAGCTCGACCGCCGTCCACTGCATATATGTCGGCGAACCGCGCCTTATATCGACTGCGACATCCATTATTTTGCCGCGCAGACAGGTGAGAAGCTTTGTCTGCGCCATGGGCGAGGTCTGGCAGTGCAGACCCCTGAGCGTGCCCTGCTGAGCCGAAAATGAACGGTTATCCTGAACAAATTCAACATCGATGCCGATGTCATGCAGCTTTTGCTTTGAGTAGCTCTCGTAGAACCAGCCGCGCACATCGCCGAACACCTGCGGCTCGATGATAAACGCGCCGTCAAGCGTGGTTTCAATTTTTTTCATATATCATCATGACCTTTCATAACAATGCTACGGGCGGTCAGTGCTTCTCCTGCTCGGTCTCAATGCCCCAGCGCGGGCGTTCGCCGATGCCGCTGATGTCGTTGCTCGTGTAGAGTATTTTGCCCTCGGCAACGCTGAGCAGGTGCTGACCGTAGGAGGATTTGCCGTATTTCTCCGCCGATTCGAGCAGAGCGCGCTTGCTTATCCAGCGCATGTTATAGGCGATTTCCTCGGGTGCGGAAATTTTTATGCCCTGCAGGCGTTCAACGGTTTTGATGAAGTTTGCCGCGTCGAGCAGTGCGTCAACGGTTCCCGTGTCGAGCCACGCGAAGCCTCTTCCCATAAGGCGGATATCGAGATCGCCGTTTTCAAGATATATCTTGTTTATGTCGGTTATTTCAAGCTCGCCGCGCTTGGAGGGCTTGAGCGATTTTGCGTATTCAACGACCCTGTTGTCGTAGAAATAGAGTCCCGTCACAGCGTAGTTAGACTTCGGATGCTTAGGCTTTTCGACTATCGATACAGGCACACCGTCGTCGTCAAATTCGACAACGCCGAAGCTCTGCGGATTCTCGACATAGTAGCCGAAAATGGTCGCTCTGTTCTGCTGCTTTGCCGCCTCTCTGAGCAGATGACCCAGACCGTTGCCGTAGAACAGATTGTCGCCGAGCACCATGGCAACGCTGTCGTCGCCGATGAAGTCCTCGCCGATTATAAACGCCTGGGCGAGTCCCTCGGGCTTGGGCTGGACGGCGTAGGAGAGCTTCAAGCCGAACTGGCTCCCGTCGCCGAGCAGACGCTCAAACTTGGGCGTGTCCTCTATGGTGGAGATTATCAGAATCTCGCGTATGCCCGCGAGCATGAGCGTTGACAGCGGATAGTATATCATCGGCTTGTCATATACGGGCAGCAGCTGCTTGCTTGTAACCATGGTCAGAGGATAGAGCCTCGTGCCGGACCCGCCGGCGAGAATGATACCCTTCAAACAAATTCACTCCCTGAAAAAGTTGTTTTTATATTTATGTCAACCTCGGGGCGGCGTTTTATAAAATAAAAAACCTGTCCGGTACAATAGAATTATTGCACGGATATCAGAAAAAACGCCTGTCATTTTCACTTTCTCTCAGCCTAATGATACCACTTGCGGCGTGATAAGTCAATTATTATTCGCGTCACGGCGTTGATGTTGACAAGCGGGGCGCGTGGGAATATAATTTTACCGTTACGGCGGTGGAACGGAGCATATATGACAACTACTGCCGACAGGCTCGCTCCCGGCGAGAGCGGGTATATCGAATCGCTTCTTATCTCAGGCGCACGGCGCAGCCGTCTGCTCGATCTGGGACTTACTCCCGGGACTCTGCTGACCGCCGGCATCTCGTCGCCGTTCGGCGACCCGGTGACCGTCACGGTGCGCGGCTGTGAGCTCGGACTCAGGTGCTCGCAGGCGAAGTGCATAAGGCTGACGGTGAGAATATGAGCATACGCATCGCACTCGCAGGCAACCCGAACTGCGGCAAGACAACGCTCTTTAACCTCCTGACAGGCTCTGACTGCCATGTCGGCAACTGGCCGGGCGTGACGGTCGAGAGGCGTTCGGGGATAATAAAAAGCTTTCACGGTGCGCAGCTTGTTGACCTGCCGGGGATATATTCTCTGCGCACGCTCTCGGACGAAGAGGGCGCGGCGCTCGGCTTTCTTATAAACGAGAAGCCCGATTTGATAATCAATGTCATCAACGCAAACGACCTTGAGCGCAGCTTGTATCTGACCGTTCAGCTTGAGCTTCTCGGCGTGCCTACGGTTGCGGCGCTGAATATGACCGACGTGCTCAAAAAGCGCGGCGATAAGCTCGATTATGATCACCTCGGCGAGCTGCTCGGCATCCGTGCGGTGCCCGTCAGCGCGGCGGAAAATACGGGGATAGACGAACTGCTCGCGGCGTGCGAAAACGCGCTTCAAGAGAAAATAATAAGTCCGCGATATGATTTTCTGCCCGACGGCGCGAAGCTGATAGCGGAATTGATATCGCCCATCTGCAAGGAGAAGAGTGTTCCAACTGGGCTTGAAACTCTGCGGCTCATGCGTGGAGACATAAGCGCCTGCGAGCTGCTTCCTCAGAGAGAGGCGCAGGCAGTTGAAAGCCTGATTTCATCGAACGAGACGGAGAACTCCGACCGCGAACTGCTGACCGTCTCGCATATATATAGGTTTACTGACGGCGTCTGCAAAAAGACGCTCAGAAAAAGCAAACGGAGCGGGGGGAATTTTTCCTGCCGAGCAGACAGAATACTGCTTAATCGCTTTGCCGCCGTGCCGCTGTTTTTGGCGGCGGTGTTGTTTGTGTTTTATCTCACCTTCGGCTCGCTCGGCACGAGGCTCGGCGAGCTGGCGGATTCGTTTATAAACGGGACTCTCGCGGACGCTCTGATGCGCCTGCTCGCGTCTTTCGGCGCGTCCGAGTGGGCAATAAATCTCGTCTGCGGGGGAGTACTCGCGGGTCTCGGCTCGGTGTGCTCGTTTTTGCCTCAGATAGCCCTGCTGTTCTTCTTTTTAGGGTTGCTTGAGGACTGCGGATATATGGCACGCGGCGCGTTTATCGCAGATTATCCGCTGCGGCTGCTCGGTCTCGGCGGCAAGTCGTTCGTCCCGCTGTTCATGGGCTTCGGCTGCTCCGTGCCCGCGCTGATGAGCACGCGCACTCTGCACGCGGGGCGCGAAAAGAAAATCTGCGCGGCGGTCATACCGTTCATGTCGTGCAGCGCGAAAATGCCCGTCTATGCCATGCTCATCTCGGCGTTCTTCCCGAATGTGCGCTGGGTCGCCGTGATTTTGATTTATTCTCTCGGCATAGTCTGCGCCTGTGTAGGCTCGCTGATATTGAAAAGATTTGTGTTTAAGGGCGACGAGCCGCCGTTTATCTTTGAACTGCCCGAATACCGTATGCCGTGCGTGCGCTCGGCTCTTCGCTATGTTCGTGACAGGCTGCGCGAATTCTTGAAAAAAGCGGGCGCGGTGCTCTTTCCGGCAAGCATTGTCATCTGGGCACTCGGTTATTTTGATTTTTCCATGCATCATGCCGCCGACGCAAAATTCAGTATGCTCGGCAGGATAGGCGGCGCGATCTCGTTCATATTTTCTCCGCTCGGGCTCGGCGACTGGCGGTGCTGCGTGGCTCTTGTCAGCGGGCTTGTCGCGAGGGAGACGACGGTCAGCACGCTCGGTATTCTGATAGGCTCGGCGCAGAGCGTGAGAGATATAATCTCCCCTCAGGCGGCGTGCGCGTTTATGAGCTTCTCTCTGCTGAGTATGCCGTGCTCTGCGGCGGTCGCGGCTATTCGGCGCGAGCTTGGGACTAAGAGCACTTTAAAAGTTTTGATTTTTGAATTTATAACAGCGTGGACAGTGAGCTTTGCGGTGTATCGCATCGCACTTTTGATATAAGCAAAGGAAAATGATATGAAAGAAAGCTTTGACATATTGATAGTCGGCGCGGGAGCGTCGGGGCTTGCGGCGGCGATAAGCGCAAAACGCACACTGCCGCGGCTTCGCGTCGCCATGCTCGAGCGGCTGCCCCGTGTCGGCAAGAAGATACTCGCCACGGGAAACGGCAGATGCAATCTGACGAATCTCAACGCCCGGTCGCACGGCTACACCAACCGCAGGTTTGCCGACTCGGTATTTGAGAAATACGATGAACAGCGGGTTCTGCAATTTTTTAAGAGCATCGGGCTTTTGACCTACAGCGACAGCTGCGGCAGGGTCTATCCCATGAGCAACACCGCCTCCGGCGTGCTCGACTGCCTGCGCTTTGAGGCTGAACGCCTCGGGGTTAAAAGCATATGCGAGGACAAATGCGAGGATATAGAAAAGACCGACGGCGGCTTTTTGATAAACGGACGGTACGGAGCGCAGGCGGTTATAGTCTGCACGGGCGGCTGTGCGTCGCCGTCGCAGGGCTCGGACGGGAGCGGGTATAAGCTCCTCTCCTCGTTCGGGCATACTGTCACCGAGCTCTACCCCTCGCTCGTCCAGCTGACCTCGCCGGACAGGCAGTTGAGGCAGCTCAAGGGTATGCGCGTCCATGATGCGGTGATAAGCGCCGCGGGGCGAACCTCGCGCGGGGAGCTGCTCTTCACTGATTATGGGCTATCCGGCATAGCCGCGATGGAGATAAGCGCGGACATAGCAAAGGCGGCGAAGCGTTCGACAGTCAGTGCGTCGCTCGACTTAATTCCGTCGATGGGTGAGCGGGAGATAGCTGATTTCTTGTCGGGACTCGGTGGAAAATGCGAGGATATGCTGATAGGCATTCTGCCGCGTGCCGTCGGGGCGGCTGTCATGCGGACGGCTGGTATCGACCCGAAGTCGGACGCGCAGTCGCTCGGCGGAAATACGCTGTCAAGACTTGCACGCACGGCAAAAAACTTCCCGATGACCTTTGACGGCACAAAGGGCTTCTCAAATGCGCAGGTTACTCGCGGCGGGGTCAATATAGACGAGTTCGACCGCGAAACGCTTGAATCGAATAAGATTCCCGGACTTTTCTGCGCCGGAGAGCTTCTCGATGTTGACGGCGGATGCGGCGGCTTCAATCTCCAGTGGGCGTGGGCTTCGGGTCTGCTCGCAGGTGAGAGTGCGGCAAAATCTATTTAACGGTGAAAAATATGCTTAAAATAAACCAAATAAAGCTTCCGCTGACTGCGGACGAGCACGATCTCAGGCGTGCGGCAGGTAAAGCTCTTCGCCTTGACGAAAACAGAATAAGCACCCTCAGGGTGACGAAAAAAGCTGTCGATTCGCGCAAAAAAGACAACATTTTCTTTGTGTATAACATAGAAGTCGATGTTGACGGCGACGAGAACGCGATTCTCAAACGCTGCGGTACGGGTGTTGAGACTGTAAAGGAAGTTAACTTTACACCGCCTGAAATAAAGCGCACGAGCAATTTGCGCCCCGTTATAGTCGGGTTCGGTCCAGCAGGCATGTTCTCGGGGCTTGCACTCGCCCGGGCGGGCTTCAAGCCGCTCATTCTCGAGCGCGGCTCGCATATTGAAGACAGACAAAAAGATGTTCAGACTTTCTGGCGCGAGCGCAGACTCAATCCCGAATCGAACGTTCAGTTCGGCGAGGGCGGCGCAGGAACTTTTTCGGACGGCAAGCTCACAACCGGCATAAAAGACCCGCTCTGCCGCTTTGTCATAGACGAGCTTGCGAACCACGGTGCTCCGGAGGAGATACGCTGGTCGGCAAAGCCGCATATCGGCACCGACCGCCTTGCCGAAGTTGTCCGCAATATCAGAAAAGAGATAATCTCGCTCGGCGGCGAAATCCGATTCAACTGCAAAATGACGGATATCATAGTCGCAAACGGCTATATCCACGGCGTAAAAACCGAGCAGAACGGGCATACCGAGGATATCGAGACAGATACCGTCCTGCTCTGCACGGGACATTCGGCGCGTGACACCGTGAGGACGCTCTATGCCCGCGGGGTCAGGATGATGCAGAAGCCGTTTTCGGTCGGCGCGAGAATAGAACACCCGCGCGAATTTATCGACCGCGCACAGTACGGCGATTTTGCCGGACATCCGGCACTTGGTGCGGCGGACTATAAGCTCGCCTGCCACCCTGAGCACGGGCGCGGAGCTTATACATTTTGTATGTGCCCCGGCGGCACGGTTGTCAATGCGGCGAGCGAGGAGGGCGGAATAGTCGTCAACGGCATGAGCGAATACGGGCGCGACGCGGAGAACTCGAACAGTGCGCTGCTCGTCGGAATAGAGCCTGAGAATTTCGGCAGCGACCATCCGCTTGCGGGAATGGATATGCAGAGAAAAATCGAGCACGCGGCGTTTCTTGCGGGTGGCAGCGATTACACAGCTCCGGCGCAGCTGGTCGGCGATTTCCTCGCGGACAGACCCTCGACCCGCCTCGGCGCGGTTCATCCGAGCTGCCCGACGGGTGTTGTGATGAGCGATTTGAGAAAGATACTGCCGAAGAAAGTGACGGACACATACGCCGACGCGCTTTTGAAGATGGATAAAATGCTCAAAGGCTTCGCCATGCCCGAAGCGGTGTTCACAGCACCAGAGACCCGCTCGTCTTCGCCTGTGCGCATTCTGCGCGACGAGATATATCAGTCAAATATCCGCGGACTCTACCCCTGCGGCGAGGGCGCGGGATATGCGGGCGGAATTGTGTCCGCCGGAGTTGACGGAGTGCGCTGCGCCTATGCCGTGCTCGCCGACGAAAACGACGAGTGGTAAAAATATTTTACACATCGCGTTTTGTGTGGTATAATGTATGAAGATTTGTAAGGAGTGGATAGTAATGAAAAAATTTCTTTTCTATTTAGTCCAGTTCACCTGGGCGCTGCCGCAGAATCTTGTCGGCGGCATAGGCTTTCTCGCGCTGAGAAAAAAGTATAAGCACGAGCGTTTTAACAATGCGTTTGTTACATATGTCCCGCACGATAACTTCGGCGGCGTGTCGCTCGGAATATTCATCTTTATGAATCCCGACCGTCCGGCGGACAAGGTTCACGACACCCGTATGCATGAGTACGGTCACACCATCCAGTCGCTTCTGCTCGGACCTCTCTGGGCTTTTGTGATAGCGATACCGTCGTTTATTTGGTGCAATGTCCCCAGATTCGTCAGAATGCGCAAGGAGGACGGGGTATCATACTATAAGCTCTATTGCGAGGGCTGGGCGAATATATGGGGCAGGGCGTGGAGCCGCGAGAACTTCATCAGCGATGAGTTCAAGACGACAGGCTATTACGGCAAACCCATTTCCCCGATAGATTTCGGCAAAAAGAAATAAGAGAATCTCAGACGAAACGGGAGGATCTATGGACGGATACGATGCTTTTTCCGCAGGCGTTGAGCCGGGAGGACTGCGCAACCGTAACGAAATAAAGGTGCTGATAGCGTTCCTGCTCAAGAATACCGAGCGGGGACTGTCGCGCCGTCAGCTGATGGAGATTATTCAGCGCGAGGGACTGGCAAACTACTTTGAAGCGAGCCAGGCACTCGAAAGCCTTATCGAGGGCGGAAGCGTTGAAATCGGCAGGGGCGATGACGACGAGCAGCTGAGCCTGACCTCGGCGGGAAAAACGGCGGCGAATATTGAGGACGAACTGCCTCGCGCCGTGCGCGACAGGGCACTTGCGACTGCCGGGGAGCTTCTCAGACAGGAGCGCCGCATGAGAGAGACGCCGGTCGATATAATCCCGCTCGAAAGCGGATGCAATGTCCGATTCATCTTCAACGACCTTATGACGCTGACGCTCTATGTCGCGGATGTGGAGCAGGCGCAGAGTGTCCGCAATAAAATACTTGCCGACCCCGAAAGCCTCTATTCGGCGGTCATAGAACAGCTGATGTAAAAATAAATAAAACAAGACCTGCTTTCTATATGGAGAATAGAGAGCAGGTCTTTCGTGTTGATAATATTTATTCGAGATTCACCGAGTAGTCCTCTTTGACGGTCGAGAGAACGACGAGCGTCTTTGTCAGCGAAACGCCGCCCGCGCTCTTTATCTCGTTGAGCAGCGATTCAAGTCCGCCGGTCGATTCGGTGTTGACCTTGAGCAGGAAGTCGAAGTCGCCGGTGATGTAGTGACATTCGGTTATCTGCTTGTGGGTCTTGACAAATTCGTTGAAATTGTTGTTGTACTTCGGATGCTCCATGCTCACCGAGATGAACGCGGTGATGTCCATGCCGAGCTTCTTGCTGTCGAGCACGACGGTGTACTGCTTGATTATGCCGTTGGCTTCAAGCTTCTTTATGCGCTCGATGACGGCGGAGACCGACATATTGACCTGCGAGCCTATCACCGAAGCGTTTTCCCGTGCGTTTTTCTTGAGACATTCGATTATCTTAACATCTATCTTGTCCAAGATATCATCCCCTGTGCCGCGGTTCCGCCGCGTGATTTTTCTCTATTTTAACACCGATACCGCTAAAAAGTAAAGTTTTTTCTGGAATTTCTGAATTTTTTATCTTTTTGTGCTTTTACGGCATGGCAAACCGAAATTTTTATCAAATTTGCGAAGTGCCGTCTCGCCGTGGCACGGCATATCAAGGTCGTGTGTTGCGTTATTTGACACAAAACAGAAAAAATAAAGGTCATAATCCGCGTTGCCAGCCGTGAATTATGACTCTTTTGCTTTTTTGTCTTTGGTCTGCGCTAAATGCGGCAGCAGCCCATTATTATGCGGTTTTGTTGCCCGACGCCCTTATCTCGTCAAGGTGCTCGTCCGCGCAGCGGCGACCTTCTTCATAGAGCTTTTCGAGGGCGGCGGGCTCGCGGGTCAGCGTGTTCACTCCGTAGCAGTCCTGCGGAGCTAAGAGAATAACTTTTCCCTGCTCCTGAAGCTCTGTCGCCTCTTCGAGCAGTCGGTTGTATACCTCGTGCCTTACGGCGAGTCGGTCAAAGACCTTCGGATATTTTTTCAGCGCGGCTTTGATTATCGGCATATGCTTCTGCGGCGATTTACGATAATCGACGGGCTTCGAGATGACAACTATAACTTTATCGCAGCCCATATCAAACGCCTTTTGGAAGGGGATGGGGTCGGAGATTCCGCCGTCGAAATAGTTGATGCCCTCAATGGTGATGGGCTTGCACACTACCGGAAGACAGCAGGAGGCCTTGAGCACCGTCAGGTCGTTGAGCTTTATCGAGCCCTTGCCGAAATAAGTCGGCTCACCGGTTACGCTGTTCGTGGCGACGGCGATAAAGTCGGACGTATTTGCGTCAAAGGCGGCAAAATCTATCGGGTCTTCTCCGCCTACATTTGAAAGGGTGGTGTATATATAGTCGAGGTTCAGAAACGCGTCGCCGTGCATAAGGTTGTTGACGCTCATATATTCCCGTCTCGTGGGATATTTGACATAGAAGCGTCTGACGCGCCCGTGGTTGCCTGCAATATACGACGCAAGGTTCGCGCTCCCCGCCGAAACGCCTATGCACAGGTCAAAGCTTATCCCTTCCTCAAGAAAGCGGTCATAAATGCCTGCGGAAAAAACTCCGCGCATTCCGCCGCCGACGTCAATAATACCGGTCATGTCTTTCCTCCGATAAACAGAAAACTGCAGATATTATATCACACATCGGCTTTCAAGTCAAAATGATATGCGAAATCATGGAATATTATCGGTATTTTATATCGGAATATTCAGCCGCGCCGATTTTTGCTTATATAATACCTTATATTTAGCCGACGGGCGGTCAAAATTGCACAAATTTTGCGCCGATACGGACGAGGGGAGAGAGATTCGGACGGATATTGTAAAAAGTTTGAATTTACTCCGAAAAATGGTGCTTATGCTCTTGACAAAGAGGGCTTCATAGTATAAAATGTAAAACTGCACAATTATAATGGAGCGTTGTGTGCCCGGCTTTTCGGCTAAGGGCTTGCTACAGCTTTCCCGAAATGCGGAAAACCGCTTCATTATTGCTTTTCAACGCTCTTTAAAAGAGCTTGCGCGAGCCGTCAGTTGACAAAAGTGTATAACCATGAAAAATGGGATATCTGCTTTCGTCAATTGATGGTGATAACACGAAACGGATGAAAAAAGAACGGAGTGAATTGGCCTATGCTGAATGTTAAGCCCGTCAAAAAAGGAACGACCACGCGCATGAGCTTCGGCAAGATCGAAGAAGTCATGGAGATGCCCAATCTCATCGAGGTTCAGAAGAACTCGTACAAATGGTTTCTCGACACCGGACTCAAGGAGGTTTTCCGCGATATAGCGGAGATCACCGACTACACCGGCAACTGGGTGCTGACCTTTATAGACTATCGCATTGACGAGAAGACTAAGCACACCGTGCAGGAGTGCAAGGAGCGCGACGCTACCTATGCAGCACCCATGCGCGTCACTGTACGTCTGCTCAACAAGGAGACGGGCGCAATAAAGGAGTCCGAGGTATTTATGGGCGAGTTCCCCATCATGACCGACAGCGGCACCTTTGTCATCAACGGCGCAGAGAGAGTTATAGTCTCCCAGCTCGTCCGTTCGCCGGGCGTATATTTCGATATGACCCACGATAAGACCGGCATCGAGCTGTTCTCAAGCACCATCAACCCCAACCGCGGCGCATGGCTTGAGTATGAGACGGACATAAACGACGTCTATTATGTAAGAATAGACAAAAACAGGAAGATATTCATCACCACCTTCATCAGAGCACTCGGACTCGGTACGGACGATGAGATCCGCGAGTTCTTCGGCAACGATGAGAGGATAGAAGCCACCATCGAGAGAGACGAGACGAAGAATCAGGGCGAGGCACTCATGGAGGTCTTCAAGCGTCTGCGTCCCGGCGAACCCGTGACCCTCGAGTCCGCCCAGCAGCTGCTCGACAATCTCTTCTTCGATCCGCGCAGATACGATATCTCACGCGTCGGCAGATACAAATATAATAAAAAGCTCGCCATTGCCGCCCGCCTTGCAGGCTGCAAGCTTGCCGAGCCCGTTATCGCTCCGCTGACCGGCGAAATTCTTGCCGAGGCAGGCGAGGTTGTCACCAAGGCGAAGGCTAAGGAGATCGAGCGCGCAGGCGTTATGGTCGCCGTTGCCGATGTCGAGGGCAAGCAGGTCAAGATTATCTCCAACGGCATGGTCGATCCCATGGACTATGTGCCCGAGGGCGTGACCAAAGAGGAGCTCCTTGAAATCGGCATCAACGAAAAAGTCCGCTTCCAGATAATCAACGAGATAGTAGACGAGTGCGGCGACAACAAAGAGACTCTTCTCGAGCAGCTCAGACTTCGCCATGACGACCTTATCCCGAACCACATCATAATCGACGATATTTTCTCTTCGATAAACTATATCAACTGCCTTGCAAACAAGATAGGCACCACGGACGACATCGACCACCTCGGCAACAGACGTATCCGCTGTGTGGGCGAGCTGCTCCAGAACCAGTTCAGAATCGGTCTTTCGAGAATGGAGAGAGTTGTCCGCGAGAGAATGACCCTCCAGGCTCAGGAGAAAGAGGAGAACATCACTCCCCAGGCTCTTATCAACATCCGTCCCGTTATGATGGCGATAAAGGAGTTCTTCGGCTCCTCCCCGCTGTCGCAGTTCATGGATCAGATTAACCCCCTTGCGGAGCTGACTCATAAGCGCCGTCTTTCCGCCCTCGGTCCCGGCGGTCTTTCAAGAGACCGCGCAGGCTTCGAGGTTCGAGACGTTCACTATTCGCATTACGGCAGAATGTGCCCCATCGAGACTCCCGAAGGCTCCAACGTCGGACTTATCTCCTACCTTGCGACATTTGCGCGCATAAATGAATACGGCTTCATCGAGGCTCCCTTCAGAAAGGTTGACAAGACCACCGGTCGCGTCACTGACGAAGTTGAGTATATGACCGCCGATGTCGAGGACGACTACATTGTCGCCCAGGCGAATGAGCCGCTCGACGAGAACGGGATGTTCGTCCACGAGAGAGTCAATGCAAGGCACAGGGACGGCTTTCTTGAAATAGACCGCATGAAGGCCGACTACATGGACGTCTCCCCGAAGATGGTCGTCTCCGTCGCAACTTCCATGATCCCGTTCCTTGAAAACGACGACGCAAACCGAGCGCTCATGGGATCGAACATGCAGAAGCAGGCGGTTCCGCTGCTCAAGACCGAGAGCCCGATAGTCGGCACCGGTATGGAATACAAAGCTGCTGTTGACTCCGGCGTTGTCGTGCTTGCAAAGCACTCCGGCCGCGTAACGAAGGTGGACGCCGAGCAGATAGAGATTCTCAGCGACGAGAATATTCTCGACCATTACGATATAATCAAGTTCATGCGCTCCAACCAGGGCACGTGCGTCAACCAGCGCCCGATAGTCACCCTCAACCAGCGCGTTGAGAAGGGCGACGTCATAGCCGACGGTCCCGCAACGGATCACGGCGAGATCTCCCTCGGCAAGAACGCCCTCGTCGGCTTCATGACCTGGGAAGGCTACAACTACGAGGACGCGGTTCTCATCAATGAAAAGATGGTTCGCAACGATGTCTATACCTCGATTCACATCGAGAAGCACGAGATCGAAGCGAGAGATACAAAGCTCGGACCCGAGGAGATTACAAGGGATATCCCGAATGTCTCCGACGATCTTCTGAGCAACCTTGACGAGCGCGGCATAATCCGCGTCGGCGCAGAGGTTCATTCCGGCGACATCCTTGTCGGCAAGGTAACGCCCAAGGGCGAGACCGAGCTGACCGCAGAAGAGAGACTGCTCCGCGCCATATTCGGCGAGAAGGCGAAAGAGGTCAGAGACACCTCCCTGAAGGTCTCCCACGGCGAATACGGTATCGTCGTCAAGGTCGAGGAGTTCACCCGCGAGAACAGCGATGAGCTCGCACCCGGCGTAAACAAGGTCGTCCGCTGCTATATCGCCCAGAAGCGTAAGCTTTCCGTCGGCGATAAGATGGCTGGTCGCCACGGCAACAAGGGTGTTGTTTCAAGAATACTTTCTCAGGAGGATATGCCTTTCCTTCCGGACGGCACGCCGCTCGATATCGTGCTCAACCCCCTGGGCGTTCCCTCCCGAATGAATATCGGTCAGGTGCTCGAGGTGCATCTCGGCTTTGCCGCGAAGCATCTGGGCTACAAGGTCGAGACTCCCGTCTTTGACGGCGCGCACGAGGATGACATTCGCGAGGCGCTCAAGCAGGCGGGACTCAGAGAGGACGGCAAGACGGTGCTCTATGACGGACGTACCGGCAGAAAGTTCGATAACCCCGTTACCGTCGGCGTCATGTACTACCTCAAGCTGTTCCACCTTGTTGACGATAAGATCCACGCACGTTCCACCGGTCCGTACTCGCTCGTTACGCAGCAGCCCCTCGGCGGTAAAGCCCAGTTCGGCGGTCAGCGTTTCGGTGAGATGGAAGTCTGGGCTCTCGAGGCTTACGGTGCTGCCTACACCCTCCAGGAGATTTTGACAGTCAAGTCCGACGATGTTGTCGGCCGTGTCAAGACCTATGAGGCTATTGTCAAGGGCAACAACGTTCCCAAGCCCGGCATTCCCGAGTCGTTCAAGGTTCTCGTCAAAGAGCTTCAGTCCCTCTGCCTCGATGTCAGCGTTCTTGACGCGGACGGCGAGGAGATTGACCTCAAGCAGACCGACGAGGAGCTCGGGTTTGCACCTTCAGACGATAAGGCATTCTCCTCCGTCAACGACGCCGGCACTGCGGGCGGCTACGGCACGGAAAACGAAGAGGGCGATATCTTCAATGTCGGCTCCGACGAGGACGACGATGACAGCGCCGATTTCGCAGACGATGCCGAGGGCGAAGATGACTACTATGACGGCGACATCTTCTCCGACAGCGAAGGCGAGCTTGACGACTACGACGACTGAGAACAGTCACCTTAAAAATATATTTTAAAAAGGGGCAGTCAACGGATGGAAAACAATACCTTTGAATCCATAAAAATAGGTCTTGCGTCTCCCGATAAGATCAGAAGCTGGTCTTACGGCGAGGTCAAGAAGCCCGAAACCATCAATTACCGCACACTCAAGCCCGAGAAGGACGGACTGTTCTGTGAAAGGATATTCGGACCCCAGAAGGACTGGGAGTGCCACTGCGGCAAATATAAAAGAATCCGTTATAAAGGCAAGATATGCGAACGCTGCGGCGTTGAGATAACCCGCTCCAAGGTTCGCCGCGAGAGAATGGGTCACATCGAGCTTGCAGCTCCCGTTTCCCACATCTGGTATTTCAAGGGAATACCCTCGAGAATGGGTCTTATCCTCGATATATCGCCGCGTAACCTTGAGAAAGTTCTCTACTTTGCGATGCATATCGTTATCGATCCCGGCACAACGGATCTTAAAAAGTATCAGGTTCTCGACGAGAAGGATTACGACGAGTACCGCCTGATGTATGAGGACGATTTCAGAGCGGGCATGGGCGCCGAGGCTATCAAGGAGCTTCTTGCCGAGATCGACCTCGATCAGCTCTCCGCGCAGCTGCGCGAGGAGATAGAGAACGCAAGCGGTCAGAAGAAAGCGAAGGCTCTCAAGCGTCTTGAGGTTGTCGAGGCGTTCAGACAGAGCGGCAACAGACCCGAGTGGATGATCCTCGATGTGCTTCCGGTCATACCGCCGGAGCTTCGTCCCATGGTTCAGCTCGAGGGTGGACGCTTTGCAACGAGCGACCTTAACGATCTTTACCGCCGCGTTATCAACAGAAACAACCGTCTGCGCAAGCTCCTTGAGCTCGGCGCACCCGAGATAATAGTCCGCAACGAGAAGCGTATGCTTCAGGAGGCTGTCGATGCCCTTATCGACAACGGCCGCCGCGGCAGACCCGTAACCGGTCCGAACAACAGAGCACTCAAGTCGCTCTCCGATATGCTTAAAGGTAAGCAGGGTCGTTTCAGACAGAACCTGCTCGGTAAGCGTGTTGACTATTCCGGACGTTCGGTTATCGTTGTCGGTCCCGAGCTGAAGATCTATCAGTGCGGTCTGCCGACCGAGATGGCTCTTGAGCTGTTCAAGCCCTTCGTTATGAAGAGACTTGTCCAGACCGGCAAGGCGAACAATGTCAAGTCCGCAAGAAAGATGGTCGAGCGTCAGAATCCCGTCGTTTGGGATGCTCTCGAAGTGGTCATCAAGGATCACCCCGTGCTCCTCAACCGCGCTCCCACGCTTCACAGACTCGGTATCCAGGCTTTCGAGCCCATCCTTGTCGAGGGCAGAGCTATCAAGCTTCATCCCCTCGTTTGTACCGCATTCAACGCCGACTTCGACGGCGACCAGATGGCGGTTCATGTTCCGCTTTCTGCGGAGGCTCAGGCTGAGGCGCGCTTCCTTATGCTCGCCGCCAACAACCTCCTCAAGCCCTCCGACGGACGCCCGGTCACCGTTCCCACGCAGGACATGGTTCTCGGCTCTTATTACCTCACCCTTGAAAAGCCCGGCGAGCCCGGCGAGGGCAAGGTGTTCAGAGATGTCGATGAGGCTACCATGGCTTACGACGACGGTACGATAGGACTCCACGCGAGGATAAAGATCCGCATGACCAAGGAGATAGACGGCAAGCCCGTCAGAAAGCTCGTCTCCACCACCATGGGACGCGTTATCTTCAACGGACCTATCCCGCAGGATCTCGGCTTTGTTGACAGAAGCGATCCGGAGAACGACTTCAAGCTCGAGGTCGATTTCCTCGTCAATAAAAAGAAGCTCGGCGAAATTATCGACAGATGCATCAAGATTCACGGCACCTCGATAGCGGCCGATATGCTTGACAAGATTAAGGCTCAGGGCTACAAATATTCGACCCGAAGCGGTATCACCGTCGCCGTCTGCGACGCTACCATACCGCCGCGCAAGGGTGAACTCATTGCCGACGCCGAAAAGGATGTCGCCGAGATCATGGACAACTATGAGAACGGTCTTCTCTCCGATGAGGAGCGCACGAACATGGTCATTGAGACATGGGAGGACTGCACAAAGAGAGTTGCCGCAGAGCTCAAGGCGAACTTCGATCCCTATAACCCGATAAACATGATGCTTGACTCCGGTGCGCGAGGCAATGACAGCCAGCTGCGTCAGCTTGCGGGTATGCGCGGACTTATCGCGAATACGGCAGGTAAGACGATAGAGATACCCATCAGAGCCAACTACCGTGAAGGTCTTAATATACTCGAATACTTCATCTCGTCGCGTGGTGCGCGTAAAGGTCTTGCCGATACCGCACTTCGTACCGCGGACTCGGGCTACCTCACCAGACGTCTTGTCGATGTCTCGCAGGATGTTATCATCCGCGAGGAGGACTGCGGCTGCACTGAGGGCTCGGATGTCTACGATATCTTCGACGGAAAGCGCCGCATAGTCAGTCTTACCGAGCGTCTTACCGGTCGATATCTGCTCAACGACTTTGTCGATGAGGATACCGGCGAGCTTATCATGAGCAAGGATAAGATGATGAGCGAGGACGACGCAAAGCGCGTCGCCGACAAGGTATATGAGTACCACGACAGGAAGGTCGCTGCGGGCGAAGAGCCCGAGGGCAGCCTTGCAAAGATAAAGATTCGTTCGCTGCTCACCTGCCAGTCCGAGCACGGCGTCTGCATCAAGTGCTACGGCGCGAACCTCGCAACCGGCGAGCCCGTTACGGTCGGCGAAGCAGTAGGTATCATCGCGGCTCAGTCGATAGGTGAGCCCGGTACACAGCTGACGATGAGAACGTTCCACACCGGCGGCGCGAAGGATCAGTCCGATATCACGGAAGGTCTTCCCAGAGTCGAGGAGCTGTTTGAAGCGAGAAAGCCCAAGAGCCTCGCGCTTATCAGTGAGATATCCGGTACCGTTTCCGAGCGTGAGATAAAGAAGGTCAGAAATATCATCGTCACCGACCCCGAGACTCTCGAGGAGAAGGCGTATCCCATCCACTACGGTATGCGCGTCAAGGTTGAGCCCGGCGATCACATCAACAAGGGCGACACCATCACCGAGGGCGCTCTCAACCCGCACGATATCCTTACGGTTCTCGGCGTCGAGGCTGTTCACGATTACCTCATCCGCGAGGTTCAGAGAACCTACCGTATGCAGGGCGTTGATGTCAACGATAAGCACATCGAGGTCATCGTCCGCCAGATGATGAAGAAGGTCAAGATAACCGATCCCGGCGACACGAACTTCCTGCCCGGAGCTGTTGTTGACAAGCTTGAGTTCAAGTCGGAGAACGCGCTTGTTGCCGCCAAGGCTCAGGAGACGGGCGAGGAGCTCGCAGAGGCTCAGAGCATCCCCGTGCTCATGGGTATCACAAAGGCTTCTCTCGCAACCGAGTCCTTCCTCTCGGCAGCGTCCTTCCAGGAGACAACGAGAGTTCTCACCGACGCCGCCATCAAGGGCAAGAGCGATCCGCTGCTCGGTCTCAAGGAGAATGTCATCATCGGCAAGCTCCTGCCGTCCGGCACCGGCATGAAGTGCTACAGTGATGTTCAGGTGCTTCCCACCACGGGCATCTTCAGCGACCTTGCCGAGAAGCTCGAAGAGGCGGAGAACAGGGAAGAAGCAGAATAATAAACACCCGTCGAGCCGGAGTCTGCCGCTTTTGCGGCGGACCCCGGCAGCGGTGACTGTAAGAGATGCGTTTATTGGACAAAAATCATATATAAAGCCCCGATAAACGCCGAATATTTTGCCATTTGACGAACCGAAAAGGTTGACAAACAGGTGCGTCAGAGGTATAATTTTAAATTGTGATGTCTTGTGCTTTGGGATAATTATGCCCGAAGCGCGGGCTTCATATATAAATCTTAGAAAGGAGATGTACTGCTTGCCAACGTTTAATCAGCTTGTGAGAAACGGAAGAGAAACTCTTGAGAAGAAACCCAAAGCCCCCGCGCTTTTGAAGGGTCTCAACTCCAAGAAAAATGTCATGACCGACACTGCTTCTCCGCAGAAGCGCGGTGTTTGCACAGCGGTTAAGACCACCACCCCCAAGAAGCCTAACTCGGCTCTTAGAAAGATCGCCAGAGTTCGTCTTTCCAACGGCATCGAGGTTTCGGCTTATATCCCGGGCGTCGGTCATAACCTTCAGGAGCACTCGGTTGTTCTCATCCGCGGCGGCCGTGTTAAGGACCTTCCCGGTGTGCGTTACCACATCATCCGCGGAACGCTCGATACACAGGGCGTCAACGGCAGAATGCAGGCCCGTTCCAAGTACGGCGCCAAGCGTCCGAAGGCTGCCAAAAAGTAATTCCGCATGACGCGGAAAGCTTAAGAGACAGAATCTTCTTGCAGGTGATTACTCCAATGCGAGAGTGCATTGAAATACATGCCTTCCATTGACACCACGAGAGTTTTGTCACTCGAGTACCTATGATATCATTACTATGAAGGAGGGAAGCGAAGTGCCAAGAAGAGGCAAGATAGCAAAACGTGACGTTTTGCCCGATCCGCTTTACAACTCAAAGCTCGTAACACGCCTTATCAACAACGTCATGATCGACGGTAAGAAGGGCGTCGCTCAGAAAATCGTTTACGAGGCTTTCGACATTATCCGTGAGAAGACCGGCAAGGACCCGCTTGAGGTTTTTGAGGCTGCTATGGAGAATGTTATGCCCGTTCTCGAAGTCAAAGCTCGTCGAGTCGGCGGTGCAACCTATCAGGTTCCCATGGAGGTTCGTCCGGAGAGAAGACAGACCCTCGGTCTGCGCTGGATAACCCTTTATTCCCGTCAGCGTTCCGAGAGAACGATGAAGGAGAGACTTGCTAACGAGATCATGGATGCCGTCAATTCGACCGGTTCGGCATTCAAGAAGCGTGAGGATACTCACAAGATGGCAGAGGCCAACAAGGCATTTGCACATTTCAGGTGGTAATTTCACCTATATATTTTGCTATTCGCACAAAGGCGAGATACGGAGGTTTTTATGCCGAGAGAGGTTTCACTGGAAAAGACCAGGAATATCGGAATCATGGCGCATATTGACGCAGGCAAAACCACCACAACGGAGCGTATCCTGTTCTACACAGGAAAGACCCACAAACTCGGCGAAGTGCATGATGGTGCTGCGACAATGGACTGGATGGAGCAGGAGCAGGAGAGAGGTATAACCATTACCTCCGCTGCAACCACTTGCTTCTGGAAGGAACACCGTATCAACATCATCGACACTCCCGGCCACGTGGACTTCACCGTTGAGGTTGAGCGTTCTCTGCGCGTTCTGGACGGTTCTGTTACCGTTCTCTGCGCAAAGGGCGGCGTTGAGCCCCAGTCCGAAACCGTCTGGAGACAGGCGGACAAGTACCAGGTTCCGAGAATGGTCTATGTTAACAAGATGGACATTATGGGAGCTAACTTCTATAATGTCATAGACATGATGAAGGAGCGCCTGAAGTGTAACGCAGTTCCCATTCAGCTCCCCATAGGCGCGGAGGCTGACTTCAAGGGAATCATCGACCTTGTTCAGATGCAGGCTGATGTCTACTATGACGACAAGGGTCTCGATGTCAGAGTCGAGGAGATTCCCGAGAATATGAAGGAGCTTGCGCAGAAGTATCATGATGAGCTCGTTGAGCACGTCGCCGAACAGGATGACGAGCTGCTCGAGAAATATCTCGGCGGCGAAGAACTCACCGTTGATGAGATAAAGACCTGCATCCGCAAGTCTACCATCGCCAATAAGATGGTCCCCGTATGCTGCGGTACGTCTTACCGCAACAAGGGTGTTCAGCAGCTGCTTGACGCTATTGTCGATTATATGCCCGCCCCGACGGATGTTCCGTCAATAAAGGGCACTAACCCCGAGAGCGGTGAAGAGGAGTTTCGTCACTCTTCGGATTCCGAGCCGTTTTCGGCTCTCGCTTTCAAGATAGCGACCGATCCTTTTGTCGGAAAGCTCTGCTTCTTCAGAGTTTATTCGGGTACAGTCACCACCGGCAGCACGGTTTACAATGCTACCAAGGACTGCAACGAGCGTCTGGGAAGAATCCTGCAGATGCACTCCAACCACAGAAAGGATATTGAGTGCGTTTATGCCGGAGATATCGCTGCCACTATAGGTCTGAAGAACACCACCACCGGCGACACGCTCTGCGATGCCAAGTCTCCGATAATCCTTGAGTCCATGGAGTTCCCCGATCCCGTTATCAGGGTCGCTATCGAGCCCAAGACCAAGGCAGGTCAGGAGAAGATGGCTATCGCGCTTGCAAAGCTCGCCGAAGAGGATCCGACCTTCAAGTGCTATACCGATGAAGAGACGGGTCAGACCATCATCGCCGGCATGGGCGAGCTTCACCTTGAAATAATCGTTGACAGACTTCTTCGTGAGTTCAAGGTCGAGGCCAATGTCGGTAAGCCTCAGGTCGCATACCGTGAAACCATCACCAAGCCCTCTGAGAGCGATACCAAGTATTCGCGTCAGTCGGGCGGCCGCGGACAGTATGGTCATGTCAAGATCCGCATCGAGCCCAACCCCGAAAAGGGTTATGAGTTCGTCAACGAGGTCGTCGGCGGCGCTATCCCGAAGGAATATATCGGACCTGCAGAGGCCGGTATCAAGGGTGCAATGCAGTCGGGCGTTCTCGCAGGCTTCAACGTTGTTGACGTCAAGGTCACTCTTTACGATGGATCTTATCACGAGGTCGATTCCTCCGAAATGGCGTTCAAGATTGCCGGTTCCATGGCGTTCAAGGATGCGATGAAGAAGGCGGCTCCCGTGCTCATGGAGCCCATCATGAAGGTCGCCATTATCGTCCCCGAGGACTATATGGGCGATGTTATCGGTGATGTCAACTCCCGCCGCGGACAGATCGAAGGCACCGAGATGCGCACGGGCGCAGTGCAGATCAATGCATTTATCCCGCTGTCGAATATGTTCGGTTATGCCACCACCCTTCGTTCCAAGACGCAGGGACGCGGACAGTATGTCATGGAGCCCAGCCACTATGCCGAGGTTCCCAAGTCAATTGCCGAGACTGTCATAAAGGACAAGTAATTTTTAAAAATCACTTGAATTTTCAGGTGTAAATTGATAGAATAGTTTTATGCTGATGCATGAGACAATTATTTAACCAATTAAAGGGAGGAAATTCCAAATGGCAAAAGCTAAATTCGAAAGAACTAAGCCCCATGTAAACATTGGTACCATTGGTCACGTTGACCATGGTAAGACCACTCTTACCGCTGCTATCACCAAGACTCTCGCTATGAAGGGCGAGGCCGAGTTTGTTGATTACGCTAACATCGATAAGGCTCCCGAGGAGAGAGAGCGCGGTATCACCATCAACACCGCTCACGTTGAGTATGAGACTGCTACCCGTCACTATGCCCATGTTGACTGCCCCGGCCATGCTGACTATATCAAGAACATGATCACCGGTGCTGCTCAGATGGACGGCGCTATCCTTGTTATAGCTGCTACCGACGGCCCCATGGCTCAGACCAAGGAGCACCTTCTTCTTGCCCGCCAGGTTGGCGTGCCCTACATCATCGTCTTCATGAACAAGGTTGACCAGGTTGACGATCCTGAGCTCCTTGAGCTTGTTGAGATGGAGATCCGCGATACTCTTAACGAGTACGGTTTCCCCGGCGATGACACCCCGATCATCAAGGGTTCTGCTCTTAAGGCTCTTGAGTACAGCGGCACCGACACTGAGGCTCCCGAGCTTGCATGCATCTGGGAACTCATGAACGCTGTTGACACCTATATCCCCACTCCCGACCGTAAGGCTGACCTGCCTTTCCTTATGCCTGTTGAGGATGTCTTCACCATCACCGGTCGCGGCACCGTTGCCACCGGCAGAGTTGAGCGTGGACAGCTGAGAACCGGCGACGAGCTTGAGATCGTCGGTCTTAAGGAAGAGAAGGGCAAGACCGTCTGCACCGGAATCGAGATGTTCCGCAAGACCCTCGATTACGCTGAGGCCGGCGACAACATCGGCGCACTTCTTCGCGGTGTTCAGAGAAATGAGATCGAGCGTGGACAGGTTCTTTCCAAGCCCGGCACCATTCATCCCCACACCAAGTTTGTCGGTCAGGTTTACGTCCTTACCAAGGACGAGGGCGGTCGTCACACTCCGTTCTTCAACAACTATCGTCCCCAGTTCTATTTCAGAACCACTGACGTTACCGGCATCATCTCCCTTCCCGAGGGCGTAGAGATGTGCATGCCCGGCGACAACATCGATATGTCTGTCGAGCTTATCGCTCCCATCGCTATCGAAGAGGGTCTCCGCTTCGCTATCCGTGAAGGCGGTCGTACCGTCGGTTCGGGCGTTGTTATCAAGATCAACGAGTAATTAATGCCCCTTTCGATCCCGTAGGTTTTCCTGCGGGATCTTTTTTATGGCAGCGGATAAAAAGAATAGCGGTTTTTATTGATTTATGTCGGCGGGTATGATAAAATTAGTTAAAGATTTTGTTACAGGAGTGAAGTAAATGGGAAAATTAAACAATATCGACAAGGCCGCAGAGGGTAAGGGCTCCGGCATCAACACGCTCTGGCAGTTTGTCAAGTTCATCGTCGTCAGCCTCGGCGCGTGCATCGTCCAGGTTACATCTCTCGCGATTCTCTATAATATCCCCGCAATCAAGGCTCTGAGCACGCAGGCATTCCATTGGTTCGTGTTCGACTATCCGGTCATTGAGGGTCAGCGCTGCGGACTTGCGCTCTTTATAGCATTCAATGTTTCCAACCTTCTGGCGCAGATCGTTGCATTTTTCATCAACAAGGAGAAGACCTTTAATTCGGGCTCCAATACCGCAGTCACTCTGCCCATATACATAGTCTTTACCCTTGCGCTCGTCTGCTTCTCGGCGTGGTTCAACCCCGTAGTTTTCGAGTTCTGCACTTCAAAGTTTAATCTGAACAGTGGTCTTTCGCTCACAATAGCTACCGCCGTCTGCTCGGCTCTCCAGTTCTTCCTCTATTTCCCTGTGGATAAGATTCTCTTCCACAAGAAAAAAGAAGACAAGAAAGCAAAATAATCAAATAATAAAATCGAATAATAAAAACAAAAAGGGTCGGCACTGATGTGCCGACCCTTTCGTTGATTAAAACGGGGTTGCCGCTAAATGCGACAGCCCCGTCTGTGCTTTATGTTTAACTGCTTCGTCTATCTTGAGCATCGGCATTCGGGGAAAATCCCGACATTTTCGCCTTTTGAGGTGTTGACAAATTCAGCCTCCGAAAACGGTCGCGGCAAACTGCCGAATCGGCTTTTGCTCATAGTTTTTCCGTGCGGATTTGTCAGTCCGTCACGGGAAGGCTCTCTATAAGCTCGGTCAGCTCACAGTAGAAGCTTAGCGTCTGCCGCTTTGTGCTCTGCATTCCTATGACCGTGCCGTGGTCGCCCTTGCGGGTGGGCATGACATACCATTTGCCGGTCTGAAGCTCCGTCCCCGCGGAGTAATCCTCGTGTGCGTCCGTGAACGGATAGCGTGCGGATATGACATTGACAAGCCCGTCGTTCGGCAGCCACGAAGAGTCTATTTTGTAATCCGTGACAAGATTTTTGGAATATATCCCGATGAGGTCAGACATCGGGCGAAGTACCGCAAGGGTTTTTGCAGTGGAAATCTGAGTGCCGACCAACGTCTTGCGCGTGGTCTGATATGAATATGAGAAATAGTACACTCCTTCGACCGGCTTTGCAAATTCGTTTATCTCCTGCGCTCTGTCGGGATACATGTCGTCCGCCGCATTGTCGGGCTGGCTCATCATGGTCATGAACGCCTTTATGAACGCCTCCTCGGGAGTCGAGCAGTCACCCGGAACGGGGGTCAGCCCAAATTGCTCAAGGTGGAAATCAACATAGCCGTTGAGCTTCGAGCGCCCCATAAAACCCGCATAAATGTAGCATGCGGCTTTGCCCAACTGAGCCATGTTCATGCCGTCTATAACATATGCGAGCGTCGTGCCGTTGTGCGGAGCGCAGAGAGTCGTGACCGAGTTTATGTAGTGACCCTTGCCGCCGGTGAACAGCGGTGAGATATCATCGGGGTCTGTTGCAGCCTGCTCTTCGGCACTGCCGTATTCGAGCAGGGCGGTGAGAGTTCTGACCGTTGCGCCGCCGAACGAGTGACCGACAAGATTTATCTTTTTGATTCTGCCCTCGGCGTCAGGTTCACCCCAGCCCTCGATCATCGGCTCGGAGTATGTTCTGCCGTAGCGGCTGTGGTGATATTTCTCGGAGTGCGCCTTGCCGTAGTCAACGCGGGTTCCGGTTATCTGCGCGTAGAGCTCGCACACTCTGTCCCAGTTGCTCGACATCGGACCGACGGATGCGGCGTAGCTCTCACAGCCGCGCTTGTTCATCTCGTCCATGAGCGAGCACGACGCCGCACCCCAGTATGGGAGCGTGTTGTTGATTCCCTCGTCCTCGCCCCAGCCGAAAAGACCGTGGACATATACATAGGGGTATTGGCTGATATCAACCGACCCTGCCGCGTTCACTCCCTGCACGGCAAGAGTGAACAGGAGCGCCGCAACGGTAATCAGGCTCAGTGTGCGTTTAACTGTTTTCGCTTTCATCAAAAATCCCTCCAGTGTTAACAGTGTTGCCCCTGTCGGGCGTATCACTACACTTAAAAGTTTATCTTATGAATATAGCAGATGAGTTTATATTTTATAAAAATAAGACTGTTTTTCATTCTTTTTGTAAAATGGTTTAATAATTTTTTAAACAGTATTGCGGAAATGTCAAACTTCTGTTACAAAAACGACAAGGTTCGAGAAAGGAAATCTTTTCGGGTTGCAAAATTCGACCCTGAGCGAATAAAAAGCAGTCGCTCCGGCGATACTAATCGCAAAAGGAGTGAAGAAAAATGATCGACAGAATATCGCTTATTTTAGTAATAATCGGTGCGCTCAACTGGGGCAGCATAGGTCTGTTCAAATTCGATATCGTCGCGTGGATATGCGGCGGTCAGGGCTCGATAGTCGCGAGGATAATATATACGCTCGTGGCGCTCGCAGGCATCTGGTGCATCTCGCTGTTTTTCAGGGAGAATACGCTCCTCGAGACGAACGATGGAAAAACGAAGTGATTTTTTAAAAAGGAATTGAAAATTACAGCGGCGGCGGAGAGTGTACAGACGCTTTTCGCCGCCGCTTTTTCCGTTGTCGCACCGAAAACGGGCTTATCAGAGACTTTTATTCCTTGATTGTAATACCAAGCGCAAAAATTTTTAAATTTTTTTATAACTTTGTAGGGAAAACGGGATTTTTTGCGTATATATTATTGAAAGAGGTGAGAACGGATGAGACTCAGCGACAGTTTTCTCGAACAGCTGCGCGCAAATACGGACATAGAGAGCGTCATTTCTCCCTATGTCAACCTGCGCCGAAGGGGCAAGAACCTTGTCGGACTCTGCCCGTTCCACAACGAAAAGACTCCGTCGTTTACGGTTTATCCCGAAAACGGGAGCTTCTATTGCTTCGGATGCGGGGTCGGCGGCGATGTGATAACCTTCGTTCGCCGCATGGAAAATCTCGACTATATGGAGGCTGTCAGGCAGCTTGCGGACAGAGCTGGAATGGCTATGCCGGAGGACGGTTATGACGATACTCTCTCAAAGAAGCGCACAGCCGTTCTGGCGGCGAACCGCGCTGCGGCGAGGTTCTTCCACTCTCAGCTTTTCACCGACAGGGGCAGACATGCCCTCAATTATTTCCTTGACCGCGGGCTGGCTATGGAGACCATACGCCATTTCGGTTTGGGCTTTGCTCCGGACGATTGGCGCACACTTAAAATTCATCTCAATGAACAGGGCTTTGACGATGCTTTGCTCGAGAGTGCTAATCTCCTGCGCCGCAGCGACAAAAACGGAAAGGTGTCTTATTACGACAACTTCCGCAACCGCGTAATGTTCCCGATAATCGACCCTCGAGGCAATGTCATAGCGTTCGGCGGCAGGGTGCTCGACGACTCGAAGCCGAAATACATAAACACTTCGGACACGCTCGTTTATAAAAAGAGCAACGGCGTCTTTGCACTGAATTTCGCAAAGAACGGCAACGACGGCAAGCTCATTATCGCCGAGGGCTATATGGATGTCATAGCCTTGCATCAGGCGGGCTTCACTAACGCCGTCGCCTGCCTCGGCACCGCGCTGACGAAGGAGCAGGCGAATCTGCTCTCGCGCTATGCGGACGAGATAATTCTCTCATACGATGCCGATGAAGCCGGTCAGAAGGCGACCGCCCGCGCACTCGGAATATTCGGCACCACGGGCATGGAGATAAAGGTTCTGCGCCTGACCGGCGGCAAGGATCCGGATGAGATAATCAAGAAATACGGTGCTCAGCGCTTCCGCGATATTATAGACGGCGCGGCGAACGACACGGAGTACAAGCTCCTTCGGGCGAGGCAGGGGATAGATCTGTCCACCGACGACGGGAAGGTGAAATATCTTTCCGCGGCGACGGAGGTGCTCGCGGAGATATCAAGCCCCGTTGAGGTCGATGTCTATGCCTCGCGCCTTGCGAATGAGCTGGGTGTGGACAAGCTCGCAATAGGCTCTCAGGTGAAATATAAGCGCGAGGGACTCAGAAAACGCCGCATGGCCCAGAGAGAGCAGGAGCAGAAGCGGCTGCTGATAAACGGTCAGAATACGAAGAATCCGGAGCGTTCTCAGCATCTGCGCGCCGCAAAGGCGGAGGAGACGCTGATAGCCTCGCTCATGCGAAACCCCGATTTCTATAATAAGCTCAAGGACGAGCTGTCTGCGGATTATTTCGTCACCGCGCTCAACAGGCGCATCTTTTCGGTCATTCTTTCGCGCCTTGACGCGGGCGGCAATACCGAGCCGTATTTCCTCTCGTCCGAGTTCACGCCCGACGAGATGGACGAGGTCGAGCGCATATTCCGCTCTGCGGCTCAGCTGAGCAACACCGTCGAAGAGTGTGCCGACTGTATAAAAATACTCAAAGAGGAAAAAAATAAGCCGGAGAGCATAAAAGCCTCCGAATTGAGCGACGACGAATTCGCAAAGCTGTTCAGACCCGACAAACAGGAGTGATATCCTGTTTGCGGTCATGACATAAAAGACCGACTCAATATGCAACATAAAGAGAAGGAGACAGAGAAGTAATGGACGGTATCGAAAAAAGACCGGCGGTGAAAGCCCTCATCGAAAAGGGAAAAGCCGCAGGCAAGCTGACCACCCAGGAGATCGACGCGGTGATAGTCGATATGGATCTTGATATCGAGGATCTTGATAAGCTCTATGAGTCTATCGAGGCGCAGAATATTGAGATAATCGACGACCTGTCGATGCTGGATGTGGATGATGTTAATTTCGACTTGGGTGAGACGCCCAAATCGACTGCCGACACTGCGGGAGTCACCGATGACAAGAACATCGCTATCGACGACCCCGTCAAGGTCTATCTCAAGGAGATAGGCAAGGTTCCGCTGCTTACCCCCGAGGAGGAGATTGAGCTCGCCATCAGGATCGGCGACAATGACCCCGCCGCAAAGCGCAGACTGACCGAGGCGAACCTCAGACTCGTCGTCAGCATTGCGAAGCGCTATGTCGGCAGAGGCATGCAGTTCCTCGACCTTATTCAGGAGGGCAACCTCGGACTTATCAAGGCTGTTGACAAGTTTGATTACACAAAGGGCTTCAAGTTCTCGACCTATGCCACATGGTGGATAAGGCAGGCGATAACCCGCGCCATCGCCGACCAGGCGAGGACGATAAGAATCCCCGTCCATATGGTCGAGACCATAAACAAGGTCAAAAAGACCAACAGCCAGCTGCTGCACAAGAACGGAAGAGATCCCACGGCGGAGGAGATTGCCGAGGTGCTCGATATGCCCGTTGACAAGGTGCGCGAGATAATGCGCGTGGCACAGGAACCCGTCTCCCTCGAGACTCCCATCGGCGAGGAGGAGGACAGCCATCTCGGCGACTTCATTCCCGATGACGACGCTCCCGCCCCGGCGGACGCTGCCTCGGCGACCCTGCTCAAGGAGGAGCTCGCCCACGTGCTCAAGACCCTCACACCCCGCGAGGAGCGTGTGCTCTCGATGCGCTTCGGACTCACTGACGGCCATCCCCATACTCTTGAGGAGGTCGGCAAGGAGTTTAATGTCACCCGTGAGCGCATCCGTCAGATCGAGGCGAAAGCTCTGCGCAAGCTCCGCCATCCGACGAGAAGCAAGAAGCTCAGAGATTACGTGGAATAATAAAACAATCAAAAACAGTCAAAATCAGCCGCAAGCATAAAAACTTGCGGTTGGTTTTATTTTTTTGCGTGATTTTTGACCCAATGTCGCCGGAAGTGACAGCAAAATTCTTTGAACTTATTTTCCTTAACCTCCCCACGGATATAACGGCTGCCGGTTTTTCACACAACCCACGGGTGCGCAAAAAACAACCTGAGGTAGTTTGAACAAGTCGGCTCAAGAAAAGAGGACGGCAAGCGGATAATTTTCTGGTTTTCCGCGTTTTCGTGTGCGCTGTGCCTGCCATTTATGATAGCGGGCTACAGGCATATGAGTGTGCCGCAGCATATCTATCTCATGCTCGCGGGTACTTTTACCTGCGTCGGGCAGATTGGGATAACGCAGGCGTATATCTGTGCGCCGGCAAAGGAGATATCGGTCTACGACTATACGCAGGTGATCTTTGCCGCAGTGCTCGGATTTTTCGTCTTCGGCGATGCTTCGGATGTACTGAGCGTCATAGGTTATGTCCTGATCTGCGGTGCGGGAGTAGGAATGTTCGTGTATAATAAGCGCAGATAATATTGTGCGGATGAGAGCATAGTGCAAAATAAAGGCTTATCGGGAAAACTCTGCGAAAAGTGAATATGAGGCATGGTTGAAGCCCGAAAAGTCGAATTTTTCCGATTTTCGGGCTTCAAATATAAATTTTGTGTTGATTTCCGCAAATAAATGCGTGCGACGTCGTAGAGTTATCTCATCAAATAAAATTTTTCTTCGACTTCAGAAACCGATTGCCGAAAGTTTGTCCATGTTTTCTTTTTTCAGCTGTGACGAAGAATGAACATATCTGTTGAGCGTTATTTTGACATCTGAATGTCCGAGGATCTCGCTCAACGACTTTATCTCAAACCCGACCTCGACGCACCGTGTTGCAAAGGAGTGCCTCAGCGTGTGAAAGGTCGCCCCGCTTATTCCGCAATCCCTTGTATATTTTGAGAACCTGTATTGCAGGCTTCGAGGCTCCATGAAACGGGAGACGCTGCCGGTCAGGACATATGCTTCCGGCGACCCCGCCCTCATCGCCAAGCACAATTCACGCATGTTATCGGTCATAGGTATCCATCTGTCGGAGGCATCGCTTTTGGGCGCACTTATCGCGACCTCCGTTTTGCTGACGATATCCGAGCCGTTTTTCTGAAGCCGCTGCATGGTGCGGCATATATGTATCATGCCGGTTTCCGTTGATATTTCGCCCCATTTCAGCGCACAAATTTCACCGATTCTGAGTCCGGTATACATGGCGAGTATAATTCCGAATTTGCAGCTGTCCATATCCTCCGTCAAATATCCTATAAGTCTTTTCTGCTCTTCGGCAGTGAGGACTCTTATGTCTTTTTTCGAATGCTTCGGATATATTATATTAACCTGAGGAAGGTCGTGCTTATAAAAAAGCCTGATGTGCCTCATCACCGCATTCAAAACTATAAGTACGTCCTTTACGGTTTTTGGAGAAAGAGGCTTGCTGTTTTTTGACCCCGATTCCAAAAGCATATTTCCGAATTTCATAACTGCGAGGTCGTCTATTTCCTCCGGTCTCATGTTGCCTAAGAAGGGCAAAATATAACTGTTAATAATATTGGAATATTTGACATATGTCGAGTCTTTTATGCTCGTTTTCTTCGCGGAGAGCCATTCTTTACAGTAATATTCAAGCGTTTTTTCACGCGGTTGAACGCCTGCGACAGTCACTTTTATCCGCAAATTTTTCCCGCCTCTGCGCTTATTCGGGTTAAATCCGACAGGGAGCGGGCAGCTTCCGCCTTGCCTTCTGAAAATTACGGCTGTTTCTTTCGTTGTTGACATAAAGTTACCTCCAAAGACATTTATTTTGACTGATATTCAAAATAAATGTTGTATATATTCGGCGTAAGCATCAAAAAACGTTGATATTACGCTATTTTACTCATCACATTTAAGGACGAAAAATTTTTTTAGTAAAAATTGAGTTTATTTGCTAAAAAGTCATTGTGAATTTGGTATTATTGTGCTATAATTAAGTAAAATATGCAAATAAAGTTGTTTCATAGATGAGATAACTCTACGAAAAGGCAAATATTGTGTATAAAACGGACGAAA
>CAVFAN010000009.1:0-79512 GCA_963620555.1 bacterium | reverse complement strand
TTGTCGGCGTCTCGAAGTCGGCAACATCGCTCCATGTCTTCTGTTGGACATCGTTGACCCAAGTGCCAGTTTTATTCGTTTGAATTTTTACGCGGTTAAACGTTTTACTCACAACTACACGATGTTTCAAATATTCCGAAAAGTCGCAAGCAAGAGCACTTGCTCCCGAGTAATTTTGAAACAGCGTAAGATTATTTTTTGCTGCGCTTTCACGCGACCCGAATATACCAGCGTTTATGTTCGTTCCATCGACTATCTGAAAGTCTATTGTAATGTCAGAATCCTGCGTCAGCTTGCGACCCGTGTCAATGTACTGCGTACCCGAGGACTCGATATAATTTAATGCCGTGTAACTGTCGGGAATCTCTCCGCCGCCGCTCGGCTTTTTAAATGCCATCAATCTCCGTCTCATGTGCCGTCACCGACCTTCTGGGCTACAACCACGCCATCTTTTATGCTCATCTCCCATGTCTCACCGTTGGCGAAGCTCGGCGAAGAGCCGATATATTTAGTGCCCGTCGGGAGTGTAACGGTGACTGACCCGCTCGCCGCAAAGGTCAATTTAAGCCAGCACTCGAAGCTGCCTGCCGGATAGGTCAGGGTGAGGGTAGTAAGGTCGGTAAGGCGATACTCCGTGTTATCAGCGAGAGCTATCGTCGTGCCGCTTGTGACCTGCGCCGAGACGGCTTGCGGGGTATATCCGAGAGCGGAGATTATGCTGCTTTTAGTCACGGTCGAGTTAGTAGCAAGCCAGTCAAGCGCGGCTTTGATGTTGGTCACGCCGGTCATCGCGGCGTTGTTGTAATTTAAGTTGCTCGCGGAGAGCTCATCGCTATCGACGCTCCATGTGCCATCTGTTTCCAAAATGGCGATTATTAAGTTAAAATTGACCGTAAGCCCAAAAATATATTGTAAACCGTCCCCTGTATTGACGGGATAAAGGAGCGGGAGCATATATGTTACCTCGCCGCCCTCTGCATTTGCCAGAATCACGGGGAGCTTGCCCGCCGCGTATGCCGCGTCTACATCGGCTTTGGGAACATCGCAGGAGACGGTATATCCGCCATCCCCCTCTGTCAGGGTCATCGGGATCTGAAACAGCTCCGCGCCGATATCCGAGCCGTCGTATTTGAGCTTGCCGTCAGCGGCTGATATCAGATCAAGGATAGACTTGTTATCGTGGGTGTGGGATTTTTGGTTGAGAGTCGCGATTGAGGAGTCGAGAGCTTCTATCACATCGTTCGTCGCCGTCAAATCAGTCTCAAGCTGCTCGACCTCTCCGACAAACACATCAAGCGCACCCTTGACATTTGTGACATTTTCCAAGCTCGCATTGGTATACCCGACATCCTCCGCCGTGGACGCTCCGCCTATAGCCTTGCCGTCGTAGGTCGGCTTGTCGTCGGACTCTGCAAACTTATCAAGCACCGCTTTGTTGTCGTGGGTATGCCTGGCAGCGGTGTTGAGTGCTATCTCTGCGGCGAGGCTGTGACTTAAACGCTCTGTGCCGTCCGGGATTGATACCTTTGCAGAGCCTGTTATCATCGGCGCATAGCCGACTATCTCGCCGTCTGCAAACGCCACCAGCTGCGCCGCCATATTGCCCGGCTCAGGCGCGATATCGCTTGTGATGTTGACAGTTACATAGCCGTCCGCAGGAGTCAGCGGCTCGGTTTGCAGATACTCGCCGACCGTGGACTCAAAGTAGACACGATAGCTGTCCGCGCCCTCAAGCTCTTCGGGCACAGGCAAGGCGAGCATGATAAAGTTATTTTCGGCGCGATATCCTATGTCGTAGCCACGCGGGCGGGCATAATCAACCGTTATCGTTCTGGTCTGCATTCTTTTCCACCTCCGCGTCCTCGCCCTCCACGGGCGGTTCTTCGCAATCTGCAAGCATTTCGGATAAAAGGTCAAGCTTGCCGACAATCTTAGCAATCTCTACCTTGTTGACCTCTATCTGCTGCATCAGCTGCGCGTTATGCTTCTGCAAGGCATCGCCCTGCGCTTTAACCTCTGCGATTTTCTGTTCGATTTCGGTTTTTGTCATTTTTTTCACCGCCTATTCGTCTGCAAATTTCAAGCGTCTGCCGTTAAACCAAAGATTGTCGCCGTTTGCCGTGAGTGTCCTGCTGTAGGTCGTGCCGTCCTGATTTCGCGTTTGGAAGGTTAAGCGCATAACATTATCAAGCTCCGTCCACGCATAGAGTCCCGCCCAGAGATAGCCGGACGTCTCGCCTCTTATTTCCAAGCCCGCTCCCGGTGTCTGCTCCGAGTTCATTTTCGCGATACCAACGCCGAGCTTGAAATTCGTCCCGCCGACAGTCCTGTGATGTATCAGGCTTTCAAATTGGTCATATTTTGCTTCATTCGTTTCGAGACACTTTCTGATTCTCGTGCGGTCTTTTTCAATCAGCGCGAAATCGGTCGTCCAGTTGTATGCGAGACCTCCGACTGTCGGCAGTACCGCCGAGGCGTTGTCGCTCGCCGTGCCGAACCTAAAGCCCTTCGACGTCTGTTCGCTGAATGTAAAGGTCGGCGCGGCAATAGTGGCATACCAATCCCCACCGAGCGCGGTGGTATATAGCTGTGTACTGCCAAAGGTCAGATATTTATATCCTGTCCCGCTCCCCGTGCCCGCGCCTTGATAAAGGTCAAGCACACCGCCGGATAAGTCGGCTTTGTAGCCGTCGTCGTTTAAGACGGACAGCTGACCGCCGTCGAGGTTTATATCGCCGCCGGTGATGTTGATGTCGGATGCTTCGATATGACCGGTTTCGAGATTAAAGGAAAATTCGCCGTTTGTGGACTGCATTATTCCGGCGCGGATGATATTTGCGGTCAGAATGCCAGTGTCGATAAAGTCAGCAACGATGTGACCGTCCAGCGTGATTGCCGTCTTGTACGGTCCGGAGTAGCCATTGGACGAGTGGCCGAAGCCGGAAAGGTTGCCGCGCCACATGTCTTTGGCAGTCGAGATGTCCGGCGAGTCCATGATTAAAATTTCCTGCGGATTCTGCGGCGGAATAAGTCGGACATATCCGCCGCTGTTCCCGGTGATGGCCGCCGTTGCGTCGGCTATCGCCTTTTCGTATGCCGCCGTCAGATCCGACTTTGTCGAGACAAGCTGACCGCGCAGGTCTTTGGTCTCGCTGACCGTCTGTTTTATGACATCGGCAAAATTCGCGCGCGGCGAGCCGAGGTCAATAGATGTGTACCGCTCGCGCAGGACATCATAGACGGTTTTAATTACCTTTGCTTTGATATTGATATCGAGGTCTTTGTGGTAAATCTGCACCGTATCGCAAAGGCTGACCGACTCGAGCGCGGAAAAGCTCGCGTATTCCGGTGACTGCGACAAGTCCACAAAGGACACGGTCATTGACACAGTCGGCGAGTTGATATCATTCGCCGCCGCGTATGCTGCCACCGCCGAGTCAAGCCCGCTCTGCGTGATTTCGCTGTCGCCGCCCGAAAAATCAGACGAAAAATCGCGTATCAGCGTTTTTGTGTTTATACCGCTTGAGTTTGTCACCGCCTTATAGCTATGCAGGTCGACATTGTCGTTTTTGACATAGCCATATATGCCGGTGTATGCGCTGTCCATATCGATATCGCACTTTAACTCCGTCATGTTGCGACCGTATGCGATTCTGACGCCGCGGTCTTTGCCGCGTGCCTTGTGCAGTTTTATCGTGTAATTGTCAAACTCGTACTCGCCGCCGTAGATGTCGAGGACGGAGCCGGACACTCCGCCGAGCGCGGCGCGCGCCGAGACATTGGTCAGCTCGATTGACGACGACAGAGTGATATCGGTCGTCGCCACAGAAAAGCCCGTGTCCGTGCCGAGCTGATTTTTGGCGGCGGTCAATATGGCATTTATCGCGACTTGCGCATTGCCGGATGCCGAAACGGTCGGTACCGGATAGCCGGAAAGTGCATAACTGATGTGCTCGCAGCTGACGGTAAACATGCCGTTAATAGGTTTTGACACTTTGCGGATGTGGAAAAACTGATTTGCGGCGGTCGCGTTTGGCTTTGCCTTGACATATCGGTCAATGACAAGGTCAGCGGCATATCGCCCGAGCATCGGATATTGAAATTCCAGCTCGAAAACGCCGTTACGCTCCTCCGTACACTGGCAGTCACTCGCCTCGGCAAGCCAGCCGATTTTGGTTTTTGCGTCCGGCTTATAAAGTATCGGTATCATAAGCGCCTCCAGTGCGGCACGATCTCGACCTTTGTTACGGTTCCGCCGCTCCAACTAACGGAATTTTCTCCGGGCGACAGCACCGGAAAGCTGTCAAAATTAGCTCTGTCCGACTTTCCGGTCGCGCCGGTATAGACCAGCTGCAGAGCACTGTCACACTCGATGTAACTGCTGATGTTTAAAAACGGGAAAGACTGTCCGCCGATCGAAAGCGTGATGTTTCCACTGCCGTATATCTTGATATATGGCAGTGCGGAATAAGCCGTCGGATTGGTGATTTTTCCTGCCGCCGTCAGCGTCGTTTTAGTGTCGCCGGAAGTCAGGAAGCGGAACGGTTTGCAGCTGAATACCAGCTTTGCCGTGCCGAAGTTCCGGATTTGCTCGTCCCAATCCTGCCCGCTCGTGCAGATTGCCATACGGTAACTGCTCGCGTCGGAACTGTCCGTCAGTTTGGCATATGCCGCACTGCCAAAAAGCCAGTCCGCGACAGCGTCACGGTTTGCCGCGATATCTTTGCAGCCGACTGTATAGGTGATTTCGACATTTTCAAGGTCGTCGATGCTCGAGTCGATTATCAAAAGTCCGGCGCGGCCGGGAATCTTTTGCAGATCATACGGTCGCGCCGGTGTTTTGTTGATTGTTGCCCCCTGCACCACAAGGCCGAGGTCGCTCGATTTTTTTGAATTGAAAGTGAAAGTTTTAGGCATATGCCCGCTCCTTTCTGCGCATCTCGTCGTAGATTTCTTCGGCGATGCGCGAAGCGAGGGCTCTCACGTCGCCCCCGCCGTCCGCGGCATTTATGGTGACATTAAAGTTATAAACCTTATTGCCGCCGCTAATTGCCGCCTGCGCTCGACGCGCGGTGAAATTCCCGGTCGCGTTTATATCGACATCCATCGGAATGGAGTCGGTCATTCTCTTCGCGACATCACGCATGGTGGTTTCAAAACCGACGCCAACGCCGAGAGCCATGTTCTTACCGATTTGGTCGCGAAAAACGGTCGACGGCGAGTGTATGCCGAGCACCGATTTCATCGCGTCTGTGACGGCAGAGCCGAGAGACTTGATTTTTCGGATAAGCCAGTCCTTCATGTTCTGGATACCGTTCCACAGACCTTCAAGTAAATTCTTGCCGAGTCCGGCGAAAACAGTTGACGGCGAGTGTATGCCGAAAAAGTTTTTGAAGCCCTCGACTATCGCTTTACAGACCTTGACGATTGCGTCAACGACGAGACCCTTGTTATCCCATAAGCCTTTGACGATGCCGCCGATCAGCTGAAACGCCGCCGTGATAAGGCGCGGAGCATTTGCGATAAGCCCGGTTGATATCTCTATCACCAGTCTGACCGCCGAGTTTAGAATTTTTGAAAGATTGTCGTCTTTAAGCAGCGCGTTGACGAGTGAGTCCACGAGCGTAAACGCCGCATCTATCACCTTGTCGATATTGTCCGCAAGCGCGCCGACGAGCACGACTATAAGCGTGACCGCCGCCTGCATGATCGGGTCGAGATTTGCGACGATGCCATCGACTAAGGTAAAGACGACATCAACCGCACCGGAGAGTATCGGCGCGAGGTTGGAGACAAGGCCGTCGAGCAGAGAGTTAACCATCTGCGCGCCTGCTTTAAGCAGTAACGGCGTCTGTTCCAAAATCGCGTTGATAACATTCTGCACGACTGGCGCGGCGTTTCGAATGACCGCCTTGACAGAGTTAAGCAGATTCATTATCATCGGCTCAAGGTCGGCTTCGCTGTTGCCGAGATTTTCCTTGAGCGTCTGTATTGCCGCCTGCGCCATTCCGATAGATCCGGTCAGCGTTCCTTCGGCTTCGCGCGCAAAGTTGCCCGCATACTGCTCTGTTTTCTCAAAAAACATCTGCATTGCAAGCTCGGCTTTCTCGGCGTTCGACGCTTTATTCCATACAAAGTTAATTCCCTTTCCGGCGGCATAAGCTTCGAGCGTCGTCGCATTCATCGCGACACCGAGGTTGTCCATCATTGTAAAGTTGCCCTTAGCCGCGCCTGCGATAGACTCAAGCGCCTGCGATGTGTCAATGCCCATGACGGACGCGACGTCGGTCGCGCGCTGCATAGCTTTTGTGGTCAGCTCAAGGCTGCGCTCCTGCGACAGCCCGGAGCCCTGGAACAGCGAGCCCATTTTGTTCGCCGTCGCGAGGTATTCGCTTTGAGCAACACCCATGTTTTTATAGGCTTCTTTACTTTTGGCGACAACAGAGTCGGCATACGCGCCAAAGACCGCCTCCGAGCCGCCGAGGTTCTGCTCGAGCTCGCCAAAAGCGGAAACGGAATCTTTAACAAAGTCCACAACGCCCTTTGCGATGCTTTTGCAAGCCGAGACGACTTTTTTCAAGCCGCCGACAATGATGTCGCTTATGACATTTGCCTTGATACGGTCGCCAAACTTTAAGCTCTTCTCACCGGCATCTTCAAGGCCATCTCCGACTTCATCGGTTCCCTTGCGGAAATAATTAAAACGTTCCTTCGCGTCGTTTAACTTGTTTTTCAGCTTATCAAAGACATTGATTTTTTCTTTAAACGCGTCAATTTTGTCATGCGTGCCTTTCAGCGCCGCGCCAAACTTTTCAATAGCCGTTTCCGGTTTTTTCTCCTTGGCTTCTTCCAAACTTTCGTTGACTTCGTTCAATCTGGCTTTGGTCTTGGCAAGCTCGGCTTCTGCGTTGTTCAGCTTTAAGGTCCAGCTTCGTACCTGTTCTGTTCCTTCGCCGTATTTTTGATTCGCGTTGTGCAACGCGATTTTTATCATATTAATCTTTTCTTGCTGTTGCTTCGCGGATTCAGAAAGCACTTCGCCCTGTGATGTCCACAGCTGCATTTTGTCTTTATTTTCCAAAAAAACGGCGTCATTCTTCTTCATCTCGCTTTTTAGCACTGACAAACTTTTATTGATATCAGTTACGGCTTTTTTAAAATCAGCTTCGCCGTCAAGTACGATTGAACCTCGCATATATGCTATGCTTCCCGCCATTAGTCATCTTCCACCTCCTCTTTTTTTAATAATCCGTGCCATATGCAATAATTTTCAAAAAGGCTTGACAGTTGCCGCAATGTTAACCGCCACGCCTTTGTAAACGGGAAGCCGAGTAAGGCTGTCGCGCGGAATATCCACAGATCCACATCAACAGTCACTCGGCTGCGCTGTTTTTTAGCTCGTCAAGCCCCTCGGCCTCCGCCACAGCGTCAACGGCGGCATTCAGCTCATCGTCCTCCGGCAGCTCCTCGGCGGTCGGAAGCGACACGCCGAAAGTCTGCATCAGCACATTGGTGTACTCGCTGATGTTTCCTATGTCGATTTTTCTGCCGACATAGCTCTCGGTGACATGCTCGAGCTTGTCCTCGTGGTCGTCGTTGTAGGCGTCAACCGCGTCATTGATAAGCACGGCAAGGATCCACTTAAGCTGTTTGACCTCGCTCGATGCCTCGAAGACGTTCTCAAGCTCGCCGTATCTCTCCTGCAGCTGCTCTATGCAGTTAAGCGTCAGCGCGATGTTATATGTCTTTCCGCCGATAGTCAGCGGAACTCGTCTTTCTTTTGTTTCGCATATGATAGCATTCATAACAGATGTGCGGGCGAGTTTCCCCGCCCGCTCCTCCTTTTGGTTTTTTAGTCGGAAGTTGAGATTCCGAACTTGGTTTTAAGTGCGGTTATTGCCTCGGCGGCGGTGGCGTAATAGGTCTTGGTGCGCCACGCTCCGGACTTGTCCGCTATCGCCTTGCCTTCGAGCGACGAGGTGTTAAAGGTGATGTTGTCGCCTTTGGTGGTGTGCGTCTCGCTCGGGAGCGAGAATTTTACTTTGTGGACAACATAGGCCAGATATTTTCTGACGCCGTCCACAACCTCGACGGAAACAAAGCCGTAGCCGCCGTATGCCGGTGCGTCGCTCTCCTTTGAAGTCAGCACGGTCGGTTTAGGCGTGCTCGTGCCGGTGCCCTCCGTCTTGGTCTCGCCGAACATGCTCACAAAAACCTCGACCGGGATGGTTGACGTTTCAAGAGTGATGTCGGCGTCTTTAAATTCTGTTTCATACTCCGCCAGCGCGTCATCGGCATAGAGCGAGCCTTCGACCTTATTCGGCTTGACTTCGGTCTTGACCATCTTGCCGACAAAAGCACCGTTTTCATAAGTTATCGCCGAGTCAGTCTCAGACTTAATCGGCGCGAAAATAGGCAGAGATGCTTTAAACTGTGCCATTTTTTAATCGTCCTCCTCGTCATTGACTACGCCCTCGATTTCGGCATCGACCGCAATCTGGACATAGTTTTTTTCTTCGTCGTACAGCTCCGCGGTTGACGTGACCGTAAAGCCCGCCGCACGGAGCCGTTTTCTGATTTGCTTTTTGTATTTCTGCGGATTATTCCGCGTCCACAGCGACACGCGCACATATGTGCCGTCATATATCGGCTCATTGTCCGCCCAAAACTCCGGCCGCTCGTCAAGATAGGAAAAAGTGATATATTCCTCATCGTCGCCGGAATAAAAATTTGGATATATTTTCATTCCAAGGTCGCCGAGCGCGGACCTTATCAGCTGATTTACATTCATCACTTTAACCCCGTTTCTTTCTTAAACGCTTCGGCCATTGCCCGCTCGCACTCGCTCTTGCTGTCGTTCAGAGCTTTCGTCAGGATTGGTGTCGGTGCTTGTTTTTTCGTGCCGTACTCCATGTGCGCGAGAATTTCCATGTTGCGGACTGGTGTTTTACGCTCTTTAAGTTCGCCTTTTGAGTTGATGTATTGCGTCGCGACCCCGGTCGGTCTGACCGTGGCGATATATGCGCCGTCTTTTGTCCTCTTTGCGCGTGTCTTTTTGACGCTGTTAATCATCGTTCCGGTTCTGCGATGTTTCGCAAGCTCGGCTTTGACTCGCTTTTCGAGGATTGGCACCGCAGCATTGACCATCTGCGGCGCATACTTATCGACATCTGACAGCTTGCCGAGACTTCGTAAAAAAGCCGGGTCGATTTCAAAATCAAACTTTCCCATTTCAGTCCACCTTCATATCGGAACAGTGCAGTTCCGTCAGACCGTCGAGACGGTCATAGACGCGCGTTATCTGCAGCTTTGTTTCGCCGTCGTAAACAAACTTGCTGCGGCGGTCAAAAGACCGCGAGCGCACGGCATAGACCCGCTCGACTTTCATGCCGACCTGCGCCGCTTCGTAAAACTCGCTCGACTTTGACGACTCCGCATGCGCCCACAGCGGCAAGCGCCGCTCGGTATTTTTCTCGTAACCGTCGGCATCCTGCCCGCTCTTGTAGATATAGGCGACCTCAATTCTGTTTTTCAGATACATCGGCACCCGCCTCCGTTCTAAGCTGCAGCGCAAAACTGTTAAAAAGCTTTTCGGTGTTAGCCGACACCGTGCGGTTCAGCTCGCCGCCGTCGTACATATCACGCACGGCGACGAGCACAAGAAACTGTGCGCGCGGATCGTTAAGGTCGCAGTCGCTGCCGACTGCAGCCGAGAGAAATTTCTCGGCCGCGTCGATAAAGCCTTTTATCATTGCGTTGTCAACATCGTCATCAACACGCAGGAAGCGTTTCGCCTCCGCCAGTGATACGGTCATTGCTTACACCGCCTCAGCCGGCCTTGCCGGACTGCAGCACGGCAATCTTCTGATTGTTTTCGACCTTGGAATCGGCTTCAAGCCAACCGACAACGCCCTTGGCGTTCTTGTCGGCGTACTTCTCGTTAAGCACCTGCAGTTCAAGCTGCTTCGCGATTTTCAGCGCCATGCCCGAAAAGTCGCCGTAGAGGACGGGGAAGCCCTCCTGCACGGTTGCCTCGTCCATTGCGTCGGAGAGATAGACAGGCGAGCCGAGTATCTTCCAGCCGAAGCCAGTCTCGATGTCCTTCATAATGTAGTCGTTCTGCGAGTTCTTGGTCTTTCTGAGCGCGGTAAAGGTCTTGTTGCTCATAATCCACATCGCATTGGACTGGTAGATCTGCGGCACCATTGCCTGCATCTCGATAAGGACATCAAAGGTGATGCCGGAAAGCGCGTAGGTAGTCAGCGTCATCTTGTTGGTAGTCGAGACCGCGCCGGTCATCTTACCGCTCGTGCCGTGGATAAGCTCGCGCTCGAGCTTTACGCGGAAAGCCTCGGTCATAAGCTCCTCAACCTTTGCGACAATGTTGATGTCGGTGTTGTTGATGAGCTTGTTGGAAATGACGGTCAGCGCGCCGAGGACATAACCGGAAAGGTCAACGCTCGTAAACTTGCCCTGTCCTGCAGTCAGCGCGGTAAACTCTGCGCCCTGATATGCTGCGGCGATGTCTCCGGTCGGAGAATCCGCGCTTGCGTCGGTGCCGTAAACCGGAATCGACAGTGCGCCCTTGGTGTAGTACTTCGTCGCCCTCTCGACGATAGGCGAGATGTTGATAATATCGGTGATTATCTTGCTCGCGATAGTTTTCGGGATAATCGCACCGTTCGCGCCCTGCGACATGCCGGACGATGCCGCCTTTCTCAGGTACTCGACAAAGCTCTTCTCTTCGCTGACATCCGCACCGCCGTTGTCGCCATGCTCCTTGGGGTCGAGCTCGTCCTGCTCCGCCTCAAAAAGACGCTTCTCGGTCTCGTACTCGCCCTTGAGGGTGTCAACCTCGTCGAGGCAAGCCTTGACAAGGTCAACCTCGCCTGCCTCGTTGTGCTGCCTTGCCTCTTCGGTCTTGGACTTGATTTTGGCAAGTAGGTCTCTCATTTTCTTATTCATCGTTTGATTCCTCCGTGTAGATAAAATTTTCACGGATGCGTATGGCATCCGTGTAGTCTGTGGACTTTTCTTTTTCTTCGGGCGGTTCCCCGCCCTCGAACTCCTTGGTCACGCCCGCCGTGCGTTGGGCTGGAACGGCGACAAAAGAGACCTCATAAGCGTCAACTGCGCCGACAAGCTTATAAAAGCAAAGCGCGCCGTCGTACTGTTTGCCGCGATAGTGCTCGCACCGTCTGGCATCGCCGCCGCAAATAGAGCACTGCGCAGACTTGACGCTACACCCGACGCTGCACTCCTTTTTGATGCCACCTTCAATTTCGGCGATGAGCTGCCCGCTCGTTGCCTTGATGCAGTAGCAGTGCAAAACGAGCTGCTTATACTCTTCGCCGGTCTTGGTGGTCTCGCCGGAACTGGTTATAACCTCAGCGTCAAAAATCCGGGCGCACTGATTTGTGCTCTGCGGAATATGGTCGCTTATGACGGTTTTGCCTTTGTACAGCTCGGCAAGCTGTTCAAGCGTCTCGCCGGAAAACGCCTCAAAGTCGCGGTCAATCTCGTTGTCGCAGGCGACCATCTTAAAGGCAAATACCTCTTCGGCAGTCAGCTCTTTCAGCGTGCAGGCGTTAATTTTCGCCATTTTTTCATCGTCAAGCTCAAGGCTCTTGACAATGGCGCATTTGTCAATCTTCATTTTTTTCACCTCCTTTGGTGTACTGAATTCCGGCTTGCGTCAGCGGCAGCATAGAGCCGTTGCATATCAACTGGTCGCCGCCCGGACGCTCGCCTTTATCCAAATAGGCGCGTGCCTCGTTTGGTGTGTAAATGGCGTTTTGCACTGCGGTCGCCATAGCTTCAAGCTGCGTCTTAAAGTCGGCGCGGAGAATGACCGCCGCGTTGAATTTCGCAAAGTACCCGCTCGCGATATCCTCATCGCTCAAAAGCTTGTAGGTGACCTCGTCCTCGTACTGCTTCAAGATGTACAAAAGCGTGTCAATATAAAAAGCAAGCTGCTGCTGCTCTGCGGCGGCGTAGCTTGCTTTCTCATAGTCATTGATCTGATTCGGTTTGATTCCAAAGGCGGCGGCGATCTGCAGTGCCGAGTATTTTTTCAACTCGATAAACTGATTGTCCGCGAGTTTCATATTCAGCGGCTGAATGGTCGAGCCCGCCGGAATCGGCACAAGATTTTTGACCGTGTCGACCTTTCCGGTGATGTACTCTTCAATCTTCGTGGTATATCGCTTTTCGAGTTCGTCGTTCAGGTTGCCGGTGTACTGCAAAACGGCTTTTGCGGTAAAGCCGTTTTTGTACATCTCGTTTAACATCTTCTGCCCGCGCATGTTCCCGCCGAGCGTTGTGCTCAGCTGGTCCCGGACGCTCAGCCCGGCGACACCGTCAAAAGAAACGGATGTGCGGAAATGCATAATGCTGTCGTGTGGAATCCTGACAGTCTCGCCGCTTTTCGGATTGTGGAAAAGATACCAAATAGCACCTTTCTTTCTGTTCCAGATTCCTTTATCGTCGCAGTATATCTCCACACTTTCCGGCGGCAGGCACCACAGGTTCGTGTTCTTGCCCGCTCCCGTTATCCAAACATACGCGTTGCCGTAGTGGTTTCGGTTGATTTCGACCGTTGACCAAAAATGCGTCGCGGTCATATACGGATTCGGACGGATTGCAAGCAGGCGGTAAAGCTCGTGCTTCTTCGCCGTCTCGATTCCGCCTCCGGCTGTCGTGCGCATGATTTTAAACGGCATCTTTCCGATGGCTTCAGACAAAATTTTCAAGCAGGCGAAATATGTAGCTTCGCCCAGAGCCTCGCCGTCGTCGCTTATCCCGAGAAAATCAAGCAGCGCCTGCCGCTCGACCGTCTGCTGGTCGCTTGCACTTTTTTTCTTAAACAAAGGCATCAAGCCCACCCCATTTTCTTCAAATAATCTTCGACCACCGTCTCATAGTCCGTCGTCTCTTCCTTGCTGGATTTTCGATACGCGACATGCGCGTCGATAATAGCATCGACGACATCGATGCGCGCGTGCCGTGCGTTCACTTCCTTGTCAACTTTGATTTCGCCAAAAGAGTTCTTCGTCTTTTTCGCGTTGACAATAGACCACGACATCAGCGCGTTCCGCTGGTCGTAAAGCACATTCCCGGCTTTTACTTCAAGCGCAAAATCTACCGTCGTGTCCGACAGAAAACGCGCCGACTGCTTTACTTCAAGCAACGGCGCGCCGAGCGTATCAAGTTCTTCCAAAAATGCATCTGCGTTGTGCGGGTCATATCCGATGCAGGCGATGTTGATTTCAAACTTTTCCTGCAGTTCTTTCAGATCCGCTACGATTTGCAGATAATCGTTTTTCAGACCGCCGACCGCTTCGGACGGCGTAAGCAATCCGGACTTAGCCCACACATCGTAAGGCGCGGTGTCCGTGATGATATGTTCTTCAAGTCGCTTCGCCGGAATGTACGAGTGCGACCAGACATATAGCTTGCCGTCGTCGAGCGGAAAAAGCAGCGCAAGCGAGGTCAGGTCTCCGCCGCTCGAAAGGTCGAGTCCGGCGAAACATCTGCGACCGCGCATATTTTCTATCGTCAGCTCCGTCCGACCGAGCTTCCACTCATTCGGCGTGATGTACTGCGTGTCGCCGTACTCATACCACAGGTTTTGGCGCTTCGTCATATAGTCGGACATTTCAAAGCCGCCCATTTGCTTCGCCGTCTGTGCATCGCGGCGGAGCTGTTCGAGCGAGCTCGGCACTGTCACAAGGTGCGGGTTCGCCTTATACCACACGCTCTCGTCAAACGGGTCGTCTTCTTTGTCCAGTGTGTAAATGTCAACAAAAAAGTCGTCGGCTTCCGCCGTACCGGCAAGTATCTGCAGGCAATAATCATCCATCTCGCGGCAAAAGCTGTTTAGGCTTTTTCCGCGCGTGGTTATCATCGATATCAAAGCTTCGTCAAGCGAGGCTTGACCGTTGTACAAAGCTTTATAAATTCCGTTGTCTTTGTGCTGATGAATTTCGTCGACCGAGCAGAAGATTGCGCGGAATCCATCGTCAAGCCCGCTCTCTCTCGACAGTGCCTCAATCGTACATCCGGTGCGCTTGGCGATGATAAGACTCTTATAGTCCTTGACGTCAAACAACGCCTGCAGGTCTTTGTCGGCCGTTATAAATTTCTGGATTTCTTCCCATGCGATTCGCGCCTGCCGCTTTTTCGTCGCCGCCGTGAAAAGCTTGCCGAAGTTATATCCGCCCCAGTTCGCGATATATGACCCGGTGATTCCGTTTTCAAAGGTCTTGCCGTTCTGTCTCGCGACGGATTTATATTTTCGGCGGATGCGCCGGAAGCCCGTCTCGGCATGCACCCATCCAAACGGCACGCCCAGGTCAAAGCACTGAAAGTCATGCAGCCGAACCGGACGCGGCTGCGCGCCCTCTGCTATCGTCAGCATTTCAGCATATCGCAGTATCTTCTCCGATTTCTCCGGGCACCACACAAACGGAAATTCTTTCGTGCCTTGCTTGGCGATCTCGTTCAGGTGTCGTTCACACGCCATGCGGTGCGTAAGGCAGGACGGCTCCTGCCCGGAGACCACCCGCTCAGCGTGCAAAGTCGCTCTATCCTGCACTCTCATCACCGCGCGCATCCGCGTCAAAAAGGTCGAATTTGTTCGCCGGTTCTTTCGGCTTCTGCGGAATAATAAGCTTGCACCTGCTCGATACGGTCATGCCGAAGTCGGCCGCGAATTGCTGGCAAGTTTTGAGGTATTTTGCCTGCAAATTCAGCGTTTTTTCGTACTGCTCAAACGGCATATCTTTCTTCAACCGCTTGCGGATTTTCTGCAAAGTTTCCTCGGCGATTATGTAACGCCCGAGCGACTCGGCATCGATATCAGCGTACAATCCGATGTCGGCAAGCTGCCGGGCGATATAATTGAATCTATTTTTTTGTTTCTTCGAGAGACAATCCGGCGGTTCAATTTTCGTGAACGGCGCGGTCACTTCTGCTGCTCGTCTCTCTTCAATTTCGTCCTTCCCGAGGTGCGATTTTCCGTTTAAAACAAGAAGGTCTATCGGCTGTCTTGGGCGTCCTGCCATGCTCTCACTCCTTTGATTTTCATTTTCGGCGTTTTTGCTGCGAAGAGGTGGGTCGCCGTTCGGTTCTTTCGACCCCTCCCAACTTTTTACATATCCCCCCGGGTCGGAACAACGCCGGTCTTGTCCGCTTTATTGTGACACTCTTTGCACAGCGAGATGCAGTTGGACGGATCGAATCGCTTGTTCCAGTCCTGCTTAACGCGGACGATATGGTGCACATCCGAAGCCACTGACAAGCGACCGTTTGCCGCGCAGGCAACGCACAGATACTTGTCCCGTGCAAGGATGCCTTTGCGGAACATCCTCCACTGCTTGGACTTGTAAAAGCTCTTGACCTTCGCGCTCATTTCCTCGCTGTCGTCAACCTGCAACTCCTCTCGCGTTACCTTCTCAGCCGGGCGGCACTTGTCACAGTAAGTTTCGCCGAGCGGTATTACTGCGCCGCACTTGGCGCAGAGCTTATAAAACATCCTGCTCCTCCTTTGCAGTCAACTGCAAAGCGCACCCCCGAGAGAGTGCGCCCGCGTCTGTCCCTTGCCGGACTCGGACCGGCGTCCCGAAATGCCATACGATCGGGCTCTTGCCTGTTGAGTTAAAGGGACGCAAAAAGCGCACCTCTCGGCTCACGGAGAGATGCGTCAAATGAAGGTGTCGGCAGCGTGCGGAGTCGAACCGCGCCTCAGGGGAAGGGTAGCCCCGGAGATAACCGTATGCCGCCATATGTGCCGCCCGAATGGACGGCGAGAAAACTGAGTGGACGTCGTAACGCCCTCTATACAAGGCGCATTTGCCTTTTGATAACCTAAGTTAAATCCAAGTCGCGTCTTTTCATCAGCCATCGGGATTTTTACGGTTTAACAATCCGCTGCCAAGCACTCAGGCAATCCGATACTTAACTTCTCGCGCTTGGATTTTTGGAGCATCCTGCGTGACTCGAACACGCAGCCCGTTGCTTACAGGGCAGCCGCTCTACCATTGAGCCAAGGATGCAGTTACTCGGATTTGACGCCACTGGGACACATCATTGAGAGGTGCGGGCGGTCTGACGTACCGAGCTTGTGGCACGACCCACACGCCCCCGCTGTACACACGGGCTTTTTGGGGGCGGAACAAAGGACTCGAACCTTTAATGCGCTTATGCGCATATCGCCTGAAAGCTCCGCGTAAAAGCCCTGCTATTAAACCCGCCGCAGGGCGAGGCGGTAAGAAAGGAGAAAAGAATTATGTAGAACTCTGTTTCAGCCGTTCGGCGATCCGGTTTTGAGCAACACGATTCCGTCGCCGAGAAATATCTTCTCCAAGTACTCCAAGCTACACTTCCTCCAGTGATTCAAAAAAATCCGGAATTCCGCGCTTTTCGCTTATCAGAGTACTCTACACTACCCATTATAGGCGCAAGTTGGTCCCCTTTGTGCACTCTTTTATTTTTTGCTCGCGGTCGAGGATGCAGAAAAATTTGTGGCGAAGATTATAAAACTGCCTGCGCCCGCTCGGCACCGGCATATATTCATACGGCGTCCCCTGCGTGACGGATCTTAGCAGCGGCATTATCAGTCCGACATCAGAGCCGCAGGCAAGTTTCACACACCGCTCAATCAGCGCAACATCTTCCTTTTCCCGCTCCCGGCTTTCTGCTCTTTTCGCCGTCGGATCAGAGCAGCCCGAAGCAGACGGCATTCCGGACGGAGCCGCCGCTGATAAAGCGTATGTATCTTTTGCCCGCTCTTTTTTTCTCGGATACTGCAGGCAAAAATATTTCAGCTCCCGATATCGCTCGCGGGGTATGTCATATTTTTTCGGCAAATCCTTATCTCTCGGCATTGTCTATACCTTCGCCTCTTTCCACTTTTATTTCTATCCGACTGCAATAGTCGCCCTCTTTCACAAATCCGCCATATTCCTCACAATAGCTATAAGTTTCGGCATTGACAAAGTTTTTACAGTCTTTGCAGTGCAGAATTTTTTCAGCGGCGATGTACTCTTTCAACGCTTCAATCGCACACTCCATTGCGTTACATTGTGGGCACTCGTCAGAACATTTCCCTCGGCTCATCTCTGCCTCAAAAAATTCAAGTGCTTTTTCTGCTCTCGTTTGGCTCATTTTATTTTTTCCTCCTCTTCGTCGCGAAACTTGACACATTTACAAGGCTTTAAAAAGCTGACATCCGTCAGCAGTTTTTTCTTTTTCTCGGTCGATTCGGCGGCTCGTCCTCGGGCTCTTTTATGTATTTAAAACACATATAGCCGAATCTGTTTTGTATGCACTCGACAAGGCGATAGCCCTTCGGCGCGATTGGCGGGCTGTCGGGGCTGTAGCTCCGGAGCGCGACCTTTGCGTCCTCGCTGTCCGGCTGCCGCATGTTGCGGGTCGATAGATATCTATGTTTAGTGCCCTGCTCGGGCGTCCAATGGTCGAATAAGTAATTGGCAAGACCGGTGTAATCGCAGCCGTGGTCTATACCGTTATAATAGTTGTGCCTGCGCAGGTGCTCTATCTGCACGATGTCGCCGTAGATCCACTGCGCCTTTATAATCTCTTCCGGCACACCGTCGGAAACCATGTGAAAATGTATTCTTTTTGTGTTTCTGCCGCGCCCCATGTAAAGATTGATTTTTGCGTCCGGGCACGCGTATTGTAATCTGCGCTTATATAAGGTACGCAACCGGCGCGCTTCGCCCCAGTCGTGCACTTCGTGGTCGTTGTCAAAAGTCAAAGTCGAATAAAGGGAAGTCGGCGAGAAATTCTCGTTGAAAACTCGCGCGTGCTTCCGCCGTGCTATCATTAAATTGTGGCGTTCGCGCTCCTCGTCCGTGCGGAGCACCGGCTTGTATTGCGCTTTTGCGACGTTAGCGGTGCGGTCAGAAACCGTGTAGACTTCCTGCTCGCAAACCGCGCCGGAAAATATTCGCTTCTTGACTCGCACCGCTTTTCACTTCCTCATTTCAAATTCTCGTATTTTATGGAGCTCATCAACGAAAGCTCGTCGAGATAGTTGACCGTCTTCTCCGTCAGCACCCGCGTTGTACTTATCGGGATAATCGCCATCACAAAGAATCCGGCTTTTGCCGCAAAGAACGAGCCGGACTCGGTCTGACGGTAGTACAGCTCAAACTCGTCCACATCAAGCGGCTCAAGATATTTTGACTCGACAAACTCTATTCCGACCGAAGTCTTATATGGTATATAGTCGTAAGAGCCTATCCGCAGAGATATCGGCAGAGGATCACAGCACTCCTCTCTGTCAAACTCGTCCTTGACCATATTCAAAAATGTCTCCGGCGGCTCGGCGGTGTACCGCTGCACGATTTTGTCCGCCTGTGTCGGCGTGATGTCGAAAGACGTCATGAGCGAGTCGATTGAAAAAACCGGGCAGTCATTAAGGTAGTAGGCGGCGAGACCGTCGCCGAGCATCTGCGTTGTCATATCGTACAGTGATATGTGCTTATTCGCCTTGCACAGGCTTATGATTTTTTTGATTTTCATAAAAGCTCCTTTCTGCTTTAATGAGCTGCTCAAACGTTAGGTTTTTCACAGTTCTCAACCTCCTTTGCCAGTCCGCATTTCAGCGGGCTGTTATAGCAGGGATTCTTACAAGTGCCGATTTTCTGACACTGGAAACAGCAGTAGCTCCCGCGGCGGTGGTTGCAGTTGAAATGCGTGCACATCATGATTCGGGCTTTCTTTTTATTCATCGTCCTCCGCCTCCATTTCTTCATTCCAGCAATCTTTACACGGTGCCGGACCCGCTCCGGAAATCGCAGAGTGCTGACAGCTCTCGCCGTAGCAGTTCGCGCGGCACATCCTCGGCACGCCTTCTTTATCCGGCTTGGCTTCCGGGAACTTCTTGAAAAAGTCTTGCGCGTAAGTTTTACGCGGGTGCTCGTCGCTCCATTTTTGCAAAGTCAAAATCGCATTTTTGATTATTATGCAATTTGTAGCAGAATAGGCAAGGCGACAAAAATCATACATCGGACATATATCGCTTTTGATGAGATCCCGACAATCGTCGCGCAGGGCGCAAGTCCTTTTTATCTCAGCAAAAAAATCTATTGTTTTACTGCAATCCATAATAATCAACCCTCCTGCAGCAGCGCCCCAAGCTTCTGCATCGCGGCGCGAAGCTTGGCGGCGGTGGTCTCGTCATCCATCGACGCGATGATGTCGCGCATGACATTGATATATTTCTGTATGCTGTCAAAGTAGACGCTGAATTTTGCCACTTCCGGCGAGGCGGTCAGCTTCGTGTCTTTCTCGATTTTCTCAAGGCGACCGACCAGCTCGCTTTTCTCTTTTTTGGCGGCGTCGAGCACCGCCTTGTATTTCTTCTCAAGCTCCTCGGTCTTCCTGCCGAGCTCGTCGGCGGCAGATTTCTCGGCGGCATCGCGCACACGCTTCTCGGCTTCGGCGATGGCTTTTTCCTTGTCTTTTTTCGCCTTTTCGCGCTCTTTTTCAATCGCGGCGGCGGTGTACTGCTTTATCTCTTCGGCGGTCGGTTCGCGCATGACCGTCGCGGCAGGCTTTTCGGACGCCGCTTTCAGCTCTTCGCGCAGGCGGCGGACGGTGTCGGAGAGGTCCTCGTGCTCCTGACTGCTTTTCGCGAGCTCGTCGCGCTCGGCGGTGATAAGCGTCAACTGCTCCTGCGCCTCGTGCAGTTTGCTGATAGTCTCTTTCAGTTCGCGGGTGGACATCTCTGCGACATCGTTGTTCTCCTCGACCTCCCTGCGCTCGTACCACGGCAGGGCGGCGAGCATTCCGAGCTTCGAAATGCCGAGATTTGCATTCGACTGCAAATACTTTTCGCCCAGCGACTCGAGCGCCTGTATATAGGTATAAGCCTGCCGCTGCTTGATACCGACATCCTGCTCGACATACTCCTCAAATGTCTCGTGCCCGAGCAAAAGATATTTGCGCTCATCGCGCATCCTCTTGAGATTATGACAAAAGTCCACCATAGCGGACGCGGCAAGGTTGCCTTTGGCGATTATCTCGTAGTGCAGATTCAACGCCTCGTTCTGCTCCGCGCTCAGATTGCCGCCGAGCTCCATGCTTCTGATTACCTCGTTCATATTTTTCTCCTCTCTCACGCTGCCGCGTGACTTTTCTTCTTTTTATTTCTGATATACCTGCTCCACAGCTTTACAAAGGCTTCGACCTCCGGCGTCTTGCCGCAGTTGTACAAGCCTCGGCACTGGACGATAGTCTCGGCTTTCGGGTCATATTCCAGGGTGTAAAAAGGCTTGTCCGGCTCGCTTTTCTCTCTGATAAAAAAGATAACCGTCTGCCCGCTCAGGTGCTTTTTGGCATATGTCGCGACGCAGTGGTGCAGCGCACTCCCCTCGTTGATAAGCTCCGAGTGGCTTCTTGCCGGGCGGATAATCAAGTCCCCGCTCTCAAAGGCAAAATCCCGCTCGAGCTTTTTGAGACGTTTCTCAAATTTTTTCTGCGCCTCGCGCGTCTCTTCGAGTTCCTTTTGCCGTCTTGCTTCCGCGAGCGCGTCAATCGTGCGCCGATGCGCCTGCGCAAGATCCGGCGGCAAAAGGATATCCTCGCGGCTAAGGTCAAGCTTAAGCTTTTCGCAATCGCTCCAATAGTCGCGGAGCGTGTACGGCCGCTCGTTCTGCTTTTCAAGATATTTCACTGCTTTTTTAAAAGGCAGCCGCTTTTCAATCTGCGAGACGCAATAATCGTCAGAGGCTCTGTATGCCTTCGCTTGTTCCGCTGTGATTTTGTACTTTTTGGCAAGCTGCGCATAAAGCACGGCGTCGCGCGTTTTTTCGGGTAGTTCGCGCAGCTCTTTTTTCGTCAGCCCGAGAGCCGCCGAAACGGTCTTTGCGCGGCGGTTGACAACTCCATTTGTCCACGAGTTGTTGACCGCGAGTCTGATAAAGCCTTCTTTTACCAGCTTCTCCGTCAGCACCGGATGTTTGACATATGTATCGAGCCAGCCGCAGGGATTGCTATTGCTGCCGAAGTTTTCCATGTATGCCGACATCTGCGCGTACCTCAAATTGGTGTTTTCAAAGGTCTCGTCGTCAAAGCCGAAATAATGGTTTTCGACATAATTTTTGTTGTTGGTATAGTACGGCTGTTTTGAGCTTGGCTCCGGTATGGTCGCCATGCGCTCCCAGTTTCGCTCCCAGCCGAAACAACTGTATACCCACTTTCTCACCCACACGGCATCAACGCCGGTGTTGTAATATGCACGGTATTCTTCAAAAAAATTGGTCTTGACCGCCGTATAGTCCAGGCGGTAATCGCGCTCCACGCAGCCCGCCCGGACGAGGATTCCGCCGTCCCGCAGCTTTGTGGCAAAAAGAATGTATTTTTGGTCATACATATATTTTCTGCCCCTGCCGCTGTCGCGGAACTCGACCGTGCTTTTGCAGACCGGGCAAAAACCTTTCTCCTTGTGCTTGCGGTTGATATTTTGCACATCGGCGGCACTGTATGTCCGTCCGAGCTCAAGCACCACATCCTTGTGGCAGTGTGTGCAGTAACCGTATCTGACGCCGTTTTCGCGGCGCGTGAAGAGATAGCGGCTTTTCAGCAGGACGCTGTCGTCAACCCACTTCTCAACCTTTTTCGGCAGACCGTCGATTGATTTGGCAAAAGCCATTTTCCACGCGTGCTGATACTGTTCTTCGGTGATTTTCTTCGCTTTCTGTCCCATGCCGCCACCTCACAGCAGGTCGGCAAGGTCAAGGCTGATGATGTTGTCGTTCTTCGGCTCCTCGGCGATACCGTAATATTCGCGGATCCAAGAGTAGACCGTCTCGTCTTCGACCATCGCGCAGCCGTTCTCGGCATACTTCCTTGCCTTTCCCGTCACGGCTTTTACACAGTCCGCAAGGCTCTTTTTTTCGTCCGTGACCTTGCCTGCGCTGATATCGTCGGTTATAAGCGTGTCGATGATATACTGCGCTATGCGCTTCTGATTCGCGCCGCCCTTTTCGCCCTCGGCGTCGATTTTGGCTATTGCCTTTTTCATCAGTTCTGTCATTTTTCTTATTTCTCCTTTATATTCAAATATTCCGATATTTCTTCCTTTGCCCTCTCCCATCCGGAGCACCACACGGCGCGAAAGCCTTGCCTTTCAAGTGCCTCGAGCCACCACTGCTGATCGACCGTCGGCTTGTTTCGGTCGGCTTTCATCTCGATATACAAGCCGTGGTATTTTCCCCGGGCGACCGGCAGGCAGAGGTCGGGCACGCCCTTTTTCATCCCCTGCCGCCGGAGCGCGGCACCGTAAGCCACGCTGCGCTTGCCCTCGTTCGGGATGTGGTATAAAAGCCGCAGCTCCGGATGTGCGGCGGACTGGCATTCCGCCCACACAAAAAGCGCCTCCTGCTCCTCCGCTTCGCGGTTCTCGCGGCGGGTCGCGCTCGCCTGGTCTTTCTCAGTGCTCTCTCCGTCCGTCGAGTAGACGGTCAGGCTATCCAGTTCGCACCCGCAGGCGCGGCAGAGTCTTGTCTTGCTGCCGTCGGCAAAGTTATATTCGCGCCCGCATTTCGGGCATCTGTAAGATCGTATTTTCATATTTCGCCCCCGTTGACATTTTCCGGCGGCGGTGTTATACTATTGACGGTGTTCGGTGTTGTTTCGACGACATCATTTGGGCGTCCTGTTACCGCAGGGCGTCCTTTTTCATACCTATCAAGCCTCGGCAACACATTTTTTGCGTATTCGTCAAGATAAGCCACAACAGCCTCGCGTCCGTCGGCTTTCCAGATGTGCTTACGGTCTTTTCCTTTTTCTTCGATGATTATCAAAAATTCACTCGGGCGACCGTTTTCGTCCATGCCACGGCGGCTTCTGTCAAAATATATCGACACCGGCACGGACATCGGCAAGCGCAGCGCAGAGCCCTCCTCACGCTCGATTTCCTCGACCCGCTCCGCCATTTGAGGTATGTATTTTTTAATCATCTGGTTGTCAAAGTCAAAACGCTCGTTATCGGACAGCGCATGACGCTCGCCGAGCCGGTTCTTATTCTTATAGTGCGTATACTCGATAGCCATGTTTTGATTTTTAAGGTTTGTTACATAGCCGTAAGTTTTACCGTCGTTATAATCCCGACGGCTGACGAATCGGCCGCTGTAGTCGGCAAGCACCGCATCAAGCACATCGGCGTGCATTAAGACATGATTCTCTTTCATTACATTCTCGCTCCTTTCTTTTTGAGATAATATGCGCAGCAATCATCCGTCGCGGGAATCTCGCGGAATCGGTCGGTGTTGTAGGTATAGGTGCAGCACTTCCCGTCCCAGCCGTCGCCTACACAGTCGATTTTCCGCAGCCAATGGCAGCTTTCGCAAACCTTTTTCCTGCGCCACTTTCGCCCGCTCCCCGGCGCGTCAGCTGCCTTTTCGAGTACCTGCATCGCGCCCGCTCCTCTTTGCTCTGATTTTGGCTCTGACTCTGTCCTCAAAGGCGATAAGCTTGTCCTCACGGATAAAGCCGTAGATGATAAGTATGACGAGGGCGATTTCAAAGACCGTTTGAATTGCAAATTTCAGTATCATTTTCTTTGTCCTCCTTATTTTCGAATCGCAGGCGGTCGATGCGGACCGTTGCCGTCAGCCTGCCCTTTTTGTCCTCAAGCTCAGCGGTCACTGCGAGCTCGCCGTTGATGATGCGATATATAACCGCAGACACTCTGTCGTATCTGACATCGCCGACAAGCGGCACGAAGTATATGACCGGCTTGCCGGTGACAAGCGCCTGCTTGACCTCTTCGTTAGTCATTGGCGACCTCCACTCATTTTAAAATCAGCGAGCGAAGCGTCAAATTCTCCTGTTCAAGCTCCTGCACTCGCTTTTTAAGCACGGCCTTGTCTCCGGAACGGCTGACCCACTCCTCGATTCTTCGAGCTATTATGGACGAGCCGTCCAAATCGGGGTAGTATAGTGACAGACCTGAGGTGTCAGGGTCAATGCCGACTTGCCTCGAGATGATATCAATGACTGCTCTCGCGGCCTCATAACGCCGAACGAATAAGTCGTTGCTCTTATCCTTGATTCTGCAGAGCAGCGCAAGGTCATCTTTGGGTAGAGTGTCATATCTGTACGGGTCGTTCTTTTGGGCGAGTGTGCCCTCGTAGCGGTCGAGGACTTCGGCCTCGTTTTCGTCTATTATATAGAGGTTATTATTCACTTTCCCGCCTCCTCAAAAAATCTATGTCCGCCTATCGTACAGACATATGTCTGCGACTCGTGCCACGCGCTGCTTACCAGCGCAGGTGCATAAAAATATAGAATCTCGGCGTCCGTCGCAACATCGCCGTCGTCAAATACATCGGAGACGGCGCTTTTGACTTTGTAGGTCGGCTCGGGTCGCTTGTCGGTGTAGCCGTACCGCTTGACAATCTCGGCGGGGCGCACATTTTCCTGCTCGCAGGCGTTAAGGATGCACTGGGCAACCGCCATCTGACCTATGTACGGCTCGGCTCCCGCCTCTGCCATGACTACCCGCTCGATTTCATCGCGCTCGGCGGCGGTCAGGGCGTATCTGACGCTTGCAGTTGACTGCAAAGCCGTCTCCGGCTCAGCTTCCGTCGCTGTTTCCGGCTCGGTCGGCTCGACATAGTAGACCTCCGGCATCGCGCTCGTTATCTCCGGCAATGCCGCGAGTATCATAATCGCCACCAGCGCGACGACCGCGCCGATGATAAGCAAGTCTTTAGTCATCGCTGTCCACCTCCTTGCGGACGGGTCTTTTGACCATTATTCTTGTGGTGTTTTTGTTCGCGAACTCCGCAAGTTCGTCCGCCCCTGCTTCCAATGTTTCGGCGGAAAGCCCGAATTTTTTCCCGGCGTCCTTGACAAATATCGCCGCCAAATTGCAAGCGGACAAAATCACGACACTGTTGGCGATACTGACTCCGCCGAATGCCATCATAATCTCCTGCGCAAGCATTATGCAAAGCTTGCCGGAAAGCCTTGTCATTTCTTCGGCATCGTGACGGCAGCACGCGCGCTGATAGTCTTCGCAGGTCTTTCTTAAACTCTCGATCATTTTCTTTTCTTCCTTTCTTTTTCTTTTCAAGAACACAGTTTCTCAACCGTGCAACTGATTACTTTTCTCAGGTGGTCTTCCAGCGCCATGTAGCGCTTCACACCGCCGTGCTCGTTGTACTCGACCAGTGCCTGCGGTCGGATATCGTAGCACCACTCTTTCTCGCGCAGGTACGCTGTGCCAATCGGCAAGACCTGTTTCTGCATCGCGCAGTAAATAAAGTCTTTCGACTGGCCGAGGTACCGCGCCGCCATTTCGACCGGCACGCTGCCGTCAATGGCGAGGATCTCATCTGTCGTAGGTTTTCGCATGCTGATTCCGCTCCTCTCGTTTATACTCTTTAGATTTCTAAAGTTAATGTGCAAAAAAATAGCGGTCTATCTCGGCAAGCGAGATTCCGAGCACTCTACAAATTCCCACCATTTCATCTTGACGGAAATTTCTTTTGTTGTTAAGGCTAAGATTAAGAGACGTGTACCCTATCGGCACAAGCGCCGCAAGGCTTTCCTGCGTTATTTCCAGTTCTCTCATTCTGTCCTTTAACGCACCATATTTATAAGCGGCCACATCACGCACCCCCTTTCAGTGCTTCCAGTATAAATCTTTAGATTTCTAAAGTCAAGGGCTTTTTTAAAAAAACTTTTAGTTATCTAAATTTTTATTGCAATTTCTAAAGGCGTGCACTATAATATGTATGGGGTGATCCTATGAAATCAACATTTAAAGATAGACTAAATGATGCACTGCGCTACAAAAATATGAAAGCATCTGAACTCTCAAGGCTATCCAAAGTCAACGAAGGAGCTATCAGCCAATATCGAAAAGGTAAATATAAAGCGACGCAAGACACCATTGAAAAGCTCGCTAACGCATTAAACGTTTCTATACCGTGGCTTATGGGCGCCGATGTACCAATGCATCCGCTTAATCTTATTTCCCCAACAGTCACCGATGATGTCGTAACATTTCCCGTCCTTGGCTCTATTGCCGCAGGATATGAGGAAATCGCAATTGAAGATTGGAGCAGCGGCGTCATAGATGTCCCGAAAAAATACCTAAAAGGACGCAGCAAAAATGACTTTTTTGTTTTGGAAGTCCACGGGAACTCGATGTACCCGCTCTACCACGAAAAGGACAAAGTACTTATTTTGAAACAGAACTACATCGAGAAGAATGGTGATGTCGGCGCAGTCATATACGACGGCGAGTGCGCCACACTCAAGCGCATTGATATCTTTGATGATATGGTAAGACTCAGCCCCATAAACCCCGAATATCAGCCGAAGGAGCTGAAAGGCGCAGATGTGGAACTGTATCATATTCTCGGCGTTCCGAGATTGCTTGTCAGAGAAATAAGCTAAGGAGATGTTAAAAATGGCAAAAGGTAAGAAAAAAGCAAACTGGGTGTTGATTATCGCGGTAATGTTTTTACTCGGCGGAATAATGACGCTTATCGAAAAAATCAAGGAAAGTGCCCATCCGGCGCTTTACTTTACTATTTTTGGTATTGTCGTTGTGGGGCTTCTGGTCGGCGCGGTTTTTTTGTTTCTCCGCCTGTCAAAACCGTCAAAAAAAGGAAAGACGGCCGAAGCCGCCCAAAAGACCGAGCCGGTGCCCGCTCCCGCACCAAGACCCGCTGAAAAATATGAATTTTATCCTGTCAAAACTGTCGGAGTGACTTTTAACAATGACGACGGCACAAGCCGCCAAGAATTAATTGAAAAGATGTATTATAAAGATCCGCCGTTCGAGGACAAAGAGCTTCAACTTGAGCTTGAACCGTATGAATATAAAGGCGAGCCGGCTTTCAAGGTTGTTGTCAACGGTTGTCAGGTTGGCAACCTCTCGCGCCGTGACGCGAAATATGCCGCAAAAAACATGGACCGCTTTGTAGATCTGTGCGGTGCAGAAATTGTGGGCGGAGACGTGCCGAAGGACGACGATTATGACCTTAACGACGATGGCGAGAACGAGGATTATGAGTGTGAGCACAAATACGATTATGACGAGCCACTGACTTGGGGCTTCCACTTTATTATTAAATACTCCAAATAAAAAAGACCCGCTCCTGCGGGAACAGGAACGGGCAGTGCATCAAACCACACCTACGACAGAGTGAGTTGATATATATATTATATCACCCGCTCCGGAAAAGTACAAGCAAAGGAGCGGTATTTTTATGAAAAATCCAAACGGATACGGTTCTGTATACAAACTCGGCGGCAAGCGGCGCAAACCGTGGATCGCAGTAACCCCGGCGCACTTCGTCGCCGACAGCATATCAAAAAAAAGAACGGTCATCGGCTACTATGGAACGCGTGCGGAAGCAATGACCGCCCTCGGTGCGTGGAACGAATCGCCGACCGCGCTTGTTCCGGCTCCTGCCGAAGAAATGACTTTCCGGCAGCTATACGAAGAGTTTGTCAAGCTTCAGCGTTTTCAAAATTTATCCAAAAAAGCCCGCGACACCTATCTCGGCGCATGGAAAAACCGCCTTTCTGTTTTGGGCGACTACAAAGTAAAAGACCTGCGGACAGCGCACTATCAGGCGGTGATAACCAAGGCATACGAGGACGGGCTTTCTGTGTCCTCGGTGCAAAAGACAAAGGTCTTTGCCGGGATGCTCTGTGACTACGCCGTGCAGACGGATGTCATATCAAAAAACTATGCCTCGTTTACGACGCTTCCGAAAATGGAAGAAAAGGAAAAGACGCCTTTTTCTGATCTCGAACTGCACAAACTCGAAGAGGCGGCGGAAAAGGGCTTTATGTATGCCGACCTGATAGTGATTATGTGCTACACCGGATGGCGAATCAACGAGTTTCTGTCGCTCACACGCTTTAGCTGGGATCCGGAAAATCACACTCTGACCGGCGGCGAAAAGACCGAAGCGGGCAAGAACAGAATCGTGCCGGTCTCGGACAAGGTCATGCCGTATCTGCAAAAGTGGCTTGATAAAAACGGTCCGACAATCGTCTGCAAGGAATACCGCGGCAAGCTCGTCCGCGTGACCGACAAGTATTTCCGGAATCAGTGGTATTATCCGACACTCGAAGCCCTCGGCTTGCCGCGCCTGACTCCGCACGCCACACGGCACACCTTTGCATCGATGCTTTACCGCAACGGCATCGACAAATGGGGAATCCAAAAGCTTATGGGTCAGGTCTCTGACGCGGCGACCAAGCGCTACACCCACATTGAGATGGCGCAGCTCAAGGACGCCGTCAACTCGATTTGACCTAAAAAATTTGTTAGATTTTTGTTAGCAACCGTCAGAAAACCAGGTCTTTTGAGGTTGTACGAGAAATATAAAAACGCGCCGATTTTCAAAACAAAAAAGCCCCAAAGCCGTTGTATATCAACGCTTTCGGGGCTTTTACTTTTGGTGGACACGCACGGACTCGAACCGTGGACCTCCTGCGTGTGAAGCAGGCGCTCTAACCAGCTGAGCTACGCGTCCTAAAAAATAAAGATGTCAAAATCCAGACCGAACGAGTTTCTGATCTGCCGATTGCGACATCTGCTTGGTGGCTCTGGTGACCCGGACGAGAATCGAACTCGTGTTACCGCCGTGAAAGGGCGGTGTCTTAACCTCTTGACCACCGGGCCAAATTGGTAGCGGCAGTTGGATTCGAACCAACGACACTCCGGGTATGAACCGAATGCTCTAGCCAACTGAGCTATGCCGCCATATGTGAGCCCCGTCATCTGACGGAGCTTGATTATTATATTATATCAAAAGCGGTTTGTCAATATATTTTTTGCAAAGTCGGACAAGATTTTCAAAATTTTCTGAAATTTATTTCCCGACTCACCGAAAGCCGCGCAAGTCGGGAATTTGTCATTCAAAAAACTCGTGCGTACCCGCTCCGACTTCATGCTCTTCTTTGCCTATAACGACAGAAGCGCAGCAACCCTCGGGGACGGTGAAGATATATTTTATCCTGCCGTTTTCGCGTTTCCACTCGCTCTTGACCGTGCCGCGGCTGGTGTCAATCGAAGCCTTGACGAAATCGAGCCGCCTGTCGGTCACGGGACGGAAGATTATATGCTCGAAGCCCGGGCGGTCGGGGTCGGAGTTTATTCCCGCCGCCGCGCCGTACATCCAGTCCGCAACCGCGCCGTAGGCATAGTGGTTGAACGAGTTCATGTCGGTACTCCACATCGTGCCGTCGGGCTTAATGCCGTCCCAGTGCTCCCAGACGGTCGTTGCGCCCTTGGAGATGGGATAGAGCCACGAGGGGTATTCACGCCGAAGCAGAAGGTCGTATGCCGTCTCGGCGCAGCCGTTGTCGCTGAGCGCATGGAGAAGATAGGGCGTACCGACGAAGCCGGTTTCAAGATGCCCGGCGCGCTTCACAAGCTCGTTTAACTGAGCGGCGGTCGCCGCCCTGTTGTCGGTGATGTCAAAATACAGCGCGAGCACGCAGCCGGTCTGCGTGGCGTTTTTCACTCTGCCGTTTTCCATATATTCGCGCCGGAACGCCTCCGCCGCCTCTGCGGGGATATTCTCATATTCCGAAACATCTCTGCCGAGCGCGTGCGCCGCCTTTATAAATAATTCGGTCGAATATTTATAGTATGCCGTGGCGATTAGGTCTTCGGGAGTTGAGCCCTTGTAGCTGCCCTCCGGTGAGTCGAGCCCGAGCCAGTCGCCGAAGTGGGCTCCGCCGGAGCGTTTTCCGTTCTCGCTGCGCTCGCGCATCCAGTCTATCCACGCCTTCATCGAATCGAACTGGTCTTTGAGCACCTTTTTGTCGCCGTAGGTTCTGTATATCTCCCACGGGCAGATGACCGCCGAGTCGCTCCACGCGCTCGAGCCGCCCATGTCGTCAAATACATTCGGTATGACATGCGGCACACAGCCGTCGCGCCCCTGGTCGGCGGCGAGGTCGTGAAGCCACTTTTTGAAGAAGCGCTCAACATCGAAATTAAGGCTCGCCGTGCGGACAAATACCTGCGCGTCGCCCGTCCAGCCGAGGCGCTCGTCCCTCTGCGGGCAGTCGGTCGGGACATCGAGGAAGTTGCCCTTCTGCCCCCATATTATATTTTTGAAAAGCTTGTTCACCGTCTCGTCCGAGCACTCGAAATAACCCGTCCTGCGGATATCCGAATGGACGACTATTGCCGTGAAATTCTCTTTTTTCACCTCATCCGACCAGTTCTCAAGGCGGATATAGCGAAATCCGAAGAAGGTGAGCGCACTTTTATATATGTGCTCCTTGCCGTCGCAGACAAATTTTATCTGCGCGTCCGCCGAGCGGTAGTTGGCGTTGTAAAAATTGCCGTCGCGGTCGAGCGTCTCGCCGTGGGAGATTGTCGCCTGCGCACCTAAAGTGCCTTTTATCCTGAACTCGACATAGCCCGTCATGTTCTGACCGAAGTCAATGACCGTCTCGCCCGCCGGAGTTTTTATAACCTGCAAGGCAGGCATCCGCTCATGCTCTATTATTTTTTCGCCCTCCTGCGGGATAAGCATATCTTTTTTGAGATCGACGCAGATGCATTGTCTCGCGCTCCCCGCTTTGAAAGTCGCGTCATAGATATCGCCGTCATATATATTTGTATATCTCAGCTTGCTCTCGCGTGCGGTCCACGAGCTGTCGGTGACGATGCGCTCCGTCCTGCCGTCAGCATAGGAAACAGATAGCTCGGCAATCAGAGCCGTGTCGCGGTAGCCCAAAAAGTCGCTGCCGTCGCGCTTACTCGCAAGGGCTCGCCAGCCCTGCCCGACCGTCACCTCGAGCGAATTTTCGGTTTTCAGCATATCCGTCACATCATAGCTCTGCACCTGAAGCCTGTTTGAATATGAAGTCCAGCCCGGCGCGAGAATAAAGTCGCCTACACGCTCGCCGTTTAATTTTGCCTCATATACGCCGAGCGCGGTTATTTCCAATATTGCTTTTTCAACCTCGGCGGCGCACCGAAAGCTTTTCAAAAACACCGTTCCGCCGCGCAGATTCTTTTCGCACCCTCTTATCCATTCGCTTCTCTCAAGCATATTTTGTCCGTCTCCTTTCGCCTTGCGGCTCGTGCTTTTTAAATCTCTGTGTACATTTTATATGCGCCCGCACCCGAAAGTCAAGCAAATTTAAACAGTTTGTTACAAAATTGTTATAATTTACAGCGTTGTTTTTCTTGACTTTTTGGTCACTTTAGAGTACACTGAAGTTACTGTGAAGCGATTTATTCACAAAATCAAGAAAAATGTTTAAAGGAGCACAACCAAATGAAGAGAATTCTCGCACTCATCATGGTTCTCGCTATGGTCTTTGCTTTTGCGGCTTGCAAGGGCGACAAGAAAGACGGCGAGACCACAACCGATCCCTCCTCCGCAGGCGGAGAGGTCATCGACAACGGCGATGGCTCTACCGTTCCCGCAGACGCCTCCGAGGCAGACAACACGGATGCAAGCGGCGACGCTTCGACCGAGCCTGTCACCGACGCTTCCGGCAAGGTCGTTGAGACTACTGCAAAATCCGGCGGCAGCCAGAGCGGCGGCTCTCAGGGCGGCAGCACTCCCGCAGCGGCAAAGACCGTTGACGAGATAGTCGCCGACTATGTCAAGGCTCGCAAGGCAACCCATCCCGCACCCGCAGGCGTTCAGACCATGGTTCTCGGCAACAACGGCAAGGTAACCGGCGACGGCGCGACAGGCAATCTGTTCAAGGTCGCATCCCCCATCATCAACAGAGTTCTGAAGAACAACTCCACCGACACCGATTATGTCCCCGCAGCCAGCCACTCCGACCTCAAGGGCAGCGACGTCAAGTCCGCTAAGGCTATCTCCTCTTCGGACGGCAAGTACACCGACTACATCATCTACATCAAGGATCAGACTGACGGTCCCAACGGTGACTCCAAGAACGGCGGTCCCGTTGCCCGCGGCGTCGGAACCCTCGGCAGCATAGATGAGGCTCTCACCCAGCTCGGCGCAGAGTTCAAGAGCGGCAAGGAGAATGTTAAGCTCACCTACACCAACTCTTACATCTTCGCTCGCGTTGACAACAGCACCGGCAAGATAGTCAACGGTACTTATCACTATCTCGTTAAGATCAGCATCAGCGAGGCTGAACTCAAGCTCGGTATCACCGCCAATGTTAAGAACATGTACGGCGAGGTTGACTACACCGTTAAGATCGGCAACAACAAGCAGGGCTATAACGGCGCAAAGGGCTGATCCCCGACACAAAACAGAATCAAGGCTCTCACCCAAACGGGCGGGAGCCTTTTCATATTCAAAAGGTGCTGTCGCATTCTTCTGCATCTAAATGCGACAGCACCTTCTCTTTTATTCGGTTTTCATCAGGTCTTTTATTGTTATGCCGTCAAAGTATTCGTTCGTTATCTCCTCGAATCTGCGCCACATCCCGATGGTGCGGCAGCTGTCCGTACGCCCGCACGGCTCCTCGCAGGAGAGACACGCCACGGGAGCGAGGCTGCCTTCGGTCAGGCGCAGGATATCGCCGACAACGCACTGCTCCGGCGGTCTGCCGAGCCTGTATCCGCCGCCCTTGCCGTGGACGCCCTCAACATATCCGTCCCTTACGAGCAGAGCCATTATCTGCTCCATATATTTTTTCGAGATGCCCTGGCGCGCCGCGACATCCTTCATCGGGACAAGACTACCGCTATGCTCCGCAAGGTCAACGAGCACCCTCAGAGCGTAGCGTCCCCGCGTTGATATCATCATAAAAATTACCTCCGTTTCGCGCTCAGCAGATCTCTCCGCCGCCGATAACTACATCGCCGTCATAGACGACAACCGCCTGACCTTTGGTTATTGCCCGCTGCGGCTCGTCGAATGTTATATGCACAGTATTTTCGCCCGTGACGCGCACGGTCGCGGGCTGCTCCGCCTGCCTGTATCTGACCCTCGCACTCACACGGAACACCGCGGGCGGGTTATCAAAGGCGATAAAATTGAAATTCTTCGCGTCTAAGTCGCGGCTCATCAGGTCTTCATTGCCGCCGAGCACGACGCGATTTTCATCGGGCAGCAGGGCGGTCACATATTTCGGCTCACCCAGCGATATTCCCAGTCCCTTGCGCTGACCGACGGTGTAGCCTATAAGCCCCCTGTGCCCGCCGAGCACATTGCCGCTTTTGTCAACAAACTCTCCGTGCGGATAGTCTTTTCCCGTAAACGAGCGGATAAATGAGGCGTAATCGCCGTCCGGCACGAAGCAGATATCCTGGCTGTCCGGCTTGTCGGCGTTATAGAAGCCGAGCTTGTGTGCAAGCTCCCGCGTATGCGTTTTCGTCATGCCGCCGAGCGGAAAAAGCGTATGCCTCAGCTCGTCCTGCGTCATTGAATAGAGCACATAGCTCTGATCTTTTGTTGGGTCAACAGCCTTTTTCAGCAGGAATCTGCCGTTTTCTTCTTCGATTCGCGCATAGTGACCCGTGACAACATATTCGCAGCCGAGCTCCTTTGCGCGGCGATAGAGGCGGTCGAACTTCAGATATCTGTTGCAGTCTATGCAGGGGTTCGGGGTCGCGCCGCGCTCATAGGCTTCGGCAAAGCGGCGCATGACCTGCTCTTTGAAATCCGCAGTGAAATTAAAGACATAATACGGCATCCCGAGTCTGTAGGCGACGCCCCGCGCATATTCCGTATCTTCGAGCGAGCAGCAGCTCTTTTCGCGGCTGATCCCTGCGTCCTCGTTGTCAAAAAGCTTCATCGTCACGCCGATGCAGTCAAGCCCGCTCTCTTTAGCGAGATATGCGGCGACGGACGAATCCACCCCGCCGCTCATCGCGATGAGTGCCTTGCGGCGCGGGTTATCGGGGTTAAAGGTCATATTCTTCCTCTCGAAAAGCCCGAAAGCACCGACGGAAAAGCCGAAGCCTGCGGAAAAATTATTTATCAGTCCTGAAAAAGCGGAGTTGACAGATAGCGGTCGCCTGTGTCGGGCAGGAGCACGACTATCGTCTTGCCCTCGTTCTCCGGGCGCTTTGCAAGCTCTATTGCTGCATAAGCGGCGGCGCCGGAGGATATGCCGACCAGCACGCCCTCGCTCTTGCCGATAAGCTTACCCGTCTCGAACGCGTCCTCGTTGCTGACGGGGATTATTTCGTCATAGACCTTCGTATCAAGCACATCGGGCACGAAGCCTGCGCCGATGCCCTGTATCTTATGCGCACCCGCAACGCCTGTCGAGAGCACCGCCGAGGTCGCGGGCTCAACCGCAACGACCTTCACGCCGCTCTTCTTGTCCTTGAGATACTCGCCGACGCCCGTTATGGTGCCGCCGGTGCCGACGCCTGCGACGAAGATATCGACCTCGCCGTCGGTGTCCTCGAATATTTCGGGACCCGTGGTCTCATAGTGAGCCTTGGGGTTCGAGGGGTTGACGAACTGACCGGGCACAAAGCTGTTGGGTATCTCCTTTGCAAGCTCGTCAGCCTTGGCAATAGCACCCTTCATGCCCTTTGCGCCCTCTGTGAGCACAAGCTCCGCGCCGTATGCCTTCATCAGCTGGCGGCGCTCAACTGACATCGTGTCGGGCATAACGATAATTATGCGGTAGCCGCGTGCGGCGGCGACGGAGGCGAGACCGATGCCGGTGTTGCCGGAGGTCGGCTCGATGATAACGGAATCGGGGGTGAGCTTGCCCGCCGTCTCTGCGTCGTCGAGCATCTTTCTGGCGATTCTGTCTTTGACGGAGCCTGCGGGATTGAAATACTCAAGCTTTGCGAGCACCTTCGCCTTGAGTCCGTATTTCTTTTCAATGTGGGTCAGCTCGAGAAGAGGGGTGTTGCCTATAAGCCGGTCTGCTGAGGTATAAATCTTTGACATAGTGAATTACTCCTTTGAAATCAGTTAAAGTTGTGCTTCGGCGCAATAAAAAAGCCGGGGAGCTCCGATGAGTGCCCCCGGCCAAAAAGCCGTTTTGTCGGGTCAGTTCAACGACCCGCATCCGGAGGACATCTCGGAAAAAGACACGGAGAAACACGCGCACTGACAACAGGTGCGGCTACGGCGGTTCATTCGGTTTACGGCGGTCTTTTTCATAACATTCTCTCCCTTCATACGCCTACCTCGGCGCTATGTTGGATACAATATAGCACATATTGCCTACCCTGTCAATAGGCAAATCAAAAAAATTTCAAACTCTCCGTTTCCCGGGAAATTGATATGAATAAATTATATCACACAAAAGCCCGCCGAAAAGGAGAGCTTTCTTTGTTTCTATCGTCATTGACACCCGCAGCTTAAATCGGTATAATTTAACCATAACACACAAGGAGCTGAAAATATCATGGAAAAGAAGTATGCAATTCTTGTCGTTGATATGCTCAACGATTTCGTCACCGGTGCGCTCAAATGCGACAGAGGTCTTGCAATAGTTCCCAAGACCGCCGAGCTGCTCAAGGGCGCAAGAGAAAAAAACATACCGGTTATCTTCTGCAACGACGCTCATCTCAAGGGCATAGACCACGAGCTTAAGCTCTGGGGCGACCACGCGATAGCGGGCACCGAGGGCGCGAAAGTCATTCCCGAGCTCGGACTCTGCGAGAGCGACTATGTTGTTCCCAAGAGACGCTACAGCGGATTCTTCCACACTGACCTTGACCTCCTGCTCCGTGAGCTCGGCGTCAACACCGTTGTTGTGACCGGACTGCACACCCACATGTGCGTGCGCCACACCTCCGCCGACGCTTATCAGCTCGGCTACGACATTGTTGTTATCAAAGACGCGACGAACTCCTTCACCGCCGAGGACTACGAGTACGGTCTGAAGTATCTCAAGGAAACCTACGGCGCGGAGATCACCGACACCGACGCCTTCCTCGCATCGGTCTGATCCGCCGAATAAAATATTGACCCTCCGTCGGGATTGCCGGACGGAGGGTTTTGTTAATGCAAATATTTATCTGAGTATCCTGCCCACCGCGTCTATCTCATCGGAGGTAAGTCCTGCGGAGAGAAAATAGTCCTCGACCGAGCCGTAGCGGCGCGAAAGATATTCAAACACGGCGGTTATATTCTCCGACGGCGAGCCGAGGTGCGCCATATCGCTCTCGTGGACAAGCCCCGTCTTTCTCTCCATCTCACGGCGGTAAAACGGCTCAAGATATGTCGAGGATATGCGGTAATCCGCGACTATATCCTCAAAATACACGCCGGTCAGATGCAGTATCAGCGCGGCGGTTATGCCGGTCCTGTCCTTGCCGAGGAAGCAGTGAAACATGGTCGGAGCATCGACACGCGAAAGCTCGTAGAACAGGTGCGCATAGTTGTCTCTGCACTCGTTGAGGCTCGTCACATACACCTCCGGCATCATCATCTCCATATGCGGCGACGCGGGGTTTATTTCGAGCAGGGAGAAATGGTAGTAATTTACGCCCGTATGCTCGGCAAACTCCGACGGCATGGATATCGCCTCGGAATCGCCGCGCAGGTCGAAAACATTCTTTATCCCGTATTTGCGGAAAAACTCCATATCCTTCGGCGTGGCAGCACGCGGTCTGCCGCAGCGCAGAAGCCTGCCGTATTTTGTGAAGCCGCCGCCCTTTATCGGATATCCGCCGAGGTCGCGGCAGTTCTGTATGTTTTCAAGAGGCATATGTCTGAAGTCTTCCATAGTCAGTCCTCCTCATAGATTCTACATCTATTTTAATGCATTTTCATATGATTTTCAACCGTGAAAACGCAGAAACGGACTGAAAAGCCTCAATTATTTTTCCTGTTATATATTATTGTGAAAATAATACAGTGCCGCGGTCTGCGAATCGAAGAAGTAGACATTGTAGCTGTCGTACTTTGAATAGACTCCTTCGCCTGTCGGTTCGCCGCAGCGGTCGCTGATATAGAGATAGTCGCTCTCATCGATATCGGCGCGCGAAAAACGACAGTTCACAACAAGCGCGTTATCATCATCTTCCTCGCGAATGACATTGACCCAATTCTCAAAATTGTCGATATATCCGAGCAGTTCATTCTTGCTCTCGGCGGTCACAGGTTCAAAATACTCGCTCTCCTCCGGCTTCGCGCCGGGGAAAGTGTAGATCCCATAGTCAGTCGAATCGCCGAAGCCGCTGACTCTGTACCTCTGCACCGACATTGCCCTGCCGAGTGAGGCTATAATCGGATCCTTGCTCCTGAAGGTGCAGGCGCAGAGTGAAAGCGCAAGCAGACAAATTGCCGCTATAACAGAAACTGTTTTTCGTATTCTCATGTTTCTTCGCTCTCTCCCGGAACATATTCGAGCAGGTCGCCCGGCTGGCAGTCGAGAATTTCGCAGAGGGAGTCGAGAGTTGAAAATCTAAAGGCCTTTGCCCTGTGATTCTTGAAATTTGAAACATTCGCCATTGTCATGCCGAGCCTGTCGGCAAGCTCTGTGAGCGACATTTTTCTTTTTGCCATCATAACATCCAGATTTATAACTATCATACCGTCACCCCGCCGTCAAAAAATCTCATCGTTCTCTTCCTTGATGACCGCCGCACGCTTGAACACGCCGCCCATCGCGAACGCAAGGACTCCCGCGACAACGCAGACGAACACGAACACGAAAACCGGCAGATAGTAAAGCCCCATGAGATCATACATACCGAGCATCGAGCAGAGCACCGCCTGGTCTATCACAAACACGAGCAGCTCGGCAAATGCGCAGATGCCGATATTGCGAAACTTCTTCGCCGTGCCGAGCGAAAACGCCTTGTCCGTGAAAATCCGCGAGCAGATAAGCTTGAGTTCTATAAGCGCCGCCATATACGGCACGGCGCAGACATAGACGGACACGGTGGTCAGAATCCATGTGTAGGGCGGCAGAGCCGACAATGCGCCCGCTTTTATAACTGCGGCAATAACAAACGGAGAGCCGAGAACCGCGAGCACGGTCAGCACGATGCCGACAATAACGAGTCCGTTGAGGACGATTTTTTCCGTTTTCATTTTCTTGATATCTGTCATTTTACATACCTCTTTTCTTTGGTTTGCGAGGCTATTGTAGCACGGCTTTTTAAGATTGTCAATAAATATTTATCGTTATTCTTTAAATTTTTACTGTTTCTCTGACCTTTAGATGTAAAAACAGCTCCCCGCGCTGTTCGGTTCGGGGAGCATTTTAATAAATTGAATTACATGAATCTTACGAGAATACCAGCGAGCAGGACGGAGACTATCGTCACGCAGACGAAGCCGCCGACGAGCATCTTGGGCATAATCTCAGCGGTGATGTTGTCTCTCTCGTCGCCCTCCTCGGTATTTATGTTGATAGCCTCGGTGGTTATCAGCATATTTATGGGGAAGCCGGAAAAGGCATTGAGGACTATCGCATAGCACATGAAGAACGACTGCTTGAATATCTTGCTTGCAAGCAGAGCCATGAGTGCCATTGCCGCTGCCGCGAGAGCGACAAGGGCGGCGGAAATGCCGACGACGGACGCGATGCCGTCGGTGCCGGAGCTTGCGAGAGTCTTGAACAGACCCATCATCAGCGCGGTCATAACGAAGCCGTAGGAGCTCGCCTCATGGAGGGCGTCGGTCTCAACGAGCTTGAGCTCGTGAGCGGCGAAGCCGAGCAGCAGGCAGACGACATACATCGGGACATAGCCCTTTGTGGCATAGTCGATCCAGTAAGCCGCGAGAGTGATGAGCGCGAGCTTGAGCAGGATAATAGTGGTGCTTGTGGCTCTCTTCTTTTCGTCCTTCTTATCCTCGGAGGCGGCGGTTGACGCCTTGAACTCGCCGTTTCTGTAGAGCTTTGTGAGTCTCTTTGTCTCCTTCTTCAGGCAGAACGAGGTCAGCGGATAGCCGACAAGCCCCTGGAGGGAGAGGCAGACTATCGCGACAAGGGCGGCGGAGGTCTTGCCCGCTTCGGTCGCGGCACTCGACATCATCGCGGTTGCTATCGCGCCGCCCGCGAGCGGAGGAGCCGCGGCAATCGCGTTATCGAAGCCGAAGAGTGCAGTGCCGAGAGTCAGGCAGATTATAGTTATCGAGGCAACGCCCATGAGCGAAATTATGACCGTTTTCCACTGCGCCGCCATCTCTTTTCTGCTTATAAGCGTGCCGAGATGGGTGACGAGCAGACCGCAGGCGACCTTGAACAGCGCGTCCGACACGCCCGCGTCGTCTATAATGGTCTTCGGGAAAATCCCGGTCGAAAAGCCGACGAGCATAAGTATCATGATGACAAGCACTGACGGAACCCAGCCCTTTGTCACCTTTGCCAGTATCTCAGAAATAGCGAAAACCAGCAGCAGCGCGGTGAACGCGCCGAAAGTTGAAACGATTATCGGACTCATTTTACATCTATCCCCTCATTAAAACGATATTAAAGGAACTTGTCGAGCTCGCGCTCAACGTTCTCATATTTCTTGACCCTGGGCTCGCGGATAAGGTGTCCCCTCGCCATGACCATCTTCACATTGCGAAGAGTTTTGAGGTCGTCGATCGGATTTTCATCGGTGACAATAAGATCTGCGCACTTGCCAGGCTCAACGGTGCCGGTGATATTGTCAATATGCGCTATCTCGGCGTTTCTCTTCGTGGCTGTGTAGAGTGCAAATTTATTTGACACACCGCAATATTTGTGGAAATAAACAAGCTCTCTCCACATATCGTAGTGAGTGATGAACGGGCAGCCGGTATCGGTGCCGAGACCGACGGGGATGCCGTTTGCAAGGCACTTCTCGGAGCAGTCGATAATGCCCTCAAAGACGACCTCGCCGTTGAACTGCGAAAGCTCGGTCGCGTGGCTGACGGAGCGGTCGAACAGCGCATAGGGAAGCGCGGGAGAAAGGGTCGTTATGAGTGCCGCATGCTTCTCTTTGAAGAGCGAGATTATCTCGTCATCCGCCTTTGCGCCGTGCTCGATGGTGTCAACGCCGTTTTCAAGCGCAACGCGCACACCCTCGGGACTCTCGACATGGGCGGCGACCATAAGTCCGCGCTTATGCGCCTCGTCACACGCCGCCTTGACATACTCGGGAGGCATCTTCAGCACGCCGGGCTCGCCCTTGACCTTTGCGTCAAGCACGCCGCCGGTTATCATGAGCTTTATCAGATCCGGCTTGTCCTCGGCTATCTTCGCGACAAAAGCTCTCGCCTGCTCCGCGCTCTCGGCAACATAGGCGAGCGAACCGGCCATGTGTCCGTCCGGGACGGAGACAGCCATATTGGCAGCAAGTATTCTCGGTCCGACCGTCTTTCCTGCGTTTATATCATCGCGGATGCTCGAATCGGCATTCTCAACTCCGCCGACGGTTCTGATGGTTGTAACTCCGCTGTTGAGCTGCATCTGAGCCGCGCTGCGGCAGACTATTTTGATTATCTTGCGAAAAAAATTGTTGCTCGTCATAATTTTGACAAGCTTCTTCGGGTCGGATTCTTTCTTCTTCGGCTTTCCGCTCGAGGGAAGATGGATATGCATATTGATAAGACCGGGCATTATGTACTTCCCGTCGAGGTCTATCTTCTCATATCCGGAGATATCCGCGCCCGCGTCAACTATGGCGGTTATCTTCTCGCCATCGACAAGAATTATCTTGCCGGACTGCGGCTCCATGTCCTGAGTGCCGTCGAGAATAACGCCGTTTACGAATGCGTATTTCATTCAGTTTCCTCCTTGAAATTACCTGCACTTTCTCCGCCGAAACGGGGATTCGCCGAGGCGGATATTCATGCGGGAGATATGTTTAGATTATAAGTCCTGCGCCCCGAATTTGCAAGCTTTTTCCGTTTAAATCGCTGACAGTTTTTTGTTTTTGTCACCCGCGAACGGAGAAAGGGATATTTTAGCAAAATATTATGTTATCGGCATATAAAAACCGCCGCATCCGAGGACACGGCGGAAGTTTACTATGTTTTCTCTTACTGGATGAATCCGGCGACGGTGAGCATATACTCGCCGATCTGCCCGCCGAACTCGGGAGCACCCTCCATGATAAGTTTGCCCTTCTTCGCGGAATCAAGCATATCGTCGAGACCGAGCAGTATACCCAACGCGCTGTCGAGAGAATCGAAGCGGAGGGTAAAGAAAGGCATAGCTCTCTTGTAGACTCCTCTGCCGGCTCTCGATTTGCCCGCCTTTATGCGCAGATAAGCCGAAAGCTCATCGTGGTCATTGACAGCCCATGCATAGACACGGTCGGGGCTCTTGAGTGCCCAATCGTGAACCTCGGGATGACCGAGCTTGTTGAGCTGGCTGATGCCGCTCGAAAGCAGATAGAAGTAGCACTTGACGAGCAGAGCCTTGGTGTCCTCGTCCTCCGGAATGCCCTTCGCCGTAAGCAGTGAGGACATCTTCAGGAGCACTGCCATGAACGAGGCAAACAGACCGGGATGCTTCGCAATGCCCTTCATCTTGGGCAGAGTCGAGAGATTAATCTTGCCCTTGAAGAAGGCATTCATCGCCTCGATGCTCTTGAACTCAAGCTCGATGTGGGGAGCGGTGTCCACCTTGTCGTTGTGAACGAGCCACTCGCCGCAGTTGACTACAAAATGGGTAGCCACCTTGCCGTCCGGGCTGTCGGGGTCGAGAGCACTGACCTGCATAACGCCGTGCGCGTGCTCAAACTTCTTTGCAAGCGAGGGAACATCGCTTGCAATCACCTTGATGAGCGGAAGGACAGCGTTGAGAAAAAGTTTATTGGTAAAAATCTCATCTCTTGATGCCATATAATCATTCCTTTCCTTATCGGGATACGGGCGAAGCTGTTACACCTCGTCGTCCCAATCGTCATCAAGCTCGAAGTCCTTGCCCATGACCTCACGGACAGCGTCAACGATACCGTTGGAGTCGATGCCGAGCATGGACATAATGTCCTCATGCAGTCCGATGGGGGCAAACTTATCCTGAATGCCGAGCTGCTTGAAGGCGCAGCCCTTACCGGACTCAACTACAACCTCTGCAACCGCGCTGCCGAGACCGCCGATAACATTGTGATCCTCAACGGTGATTATGCGGCGGGTGTCCATAACGGCCTTGAGGATAGCCTCGCGGTCGATGGGTTTAATGGTATGCATATCGAGAACTCTGACTTTAAGACCGTCCGAATTCTCAAGGAAGTTAGCCGCCTGGAGAGCCTGGAATGCGCAGGAGCCGCAAGCGATAACGGTGATGTCGGTACCCTCTTTAAGAGTGACTGCCTTGCCGAGCTCGAAGCCGTAATCGGTGTCCTTATAGAGGACGCGGTCGAAGCCTCTGTTGATTCTGATATAGAACGGACCGGGAGTCTCATACGCCGCACGAACCGCATTGACGGTCTCCATACCGTCTGCAGGGCAGATAACAGTGAGGTTGGGCATGGCGCGTGTGACCGCGAGATCGCAGATGGCGTGATGGGTCGAGCCCGCCTGACCGAACGAAGTGCCCGAATGGGTCGCGATGACCTTAGCGTTGACATTCTGATAGCAGATGTCGGTATGGAGCTGGTCGGCACTTCTCAGAGAAGCGAAGACCGAAAAGGTCGAAAGGAAGGGAACGAGTCCCGCTCTCGCCATACCTGCGGCGACGCCGAACATGTTCTGCTCTGCGATACCGACGTTGAAGAATCTGTCCGGATAAGCCTCACCGAACATACCGATCTTTGTTGATTTGCCGAGGTCGGCGGTCAGCGCGACAACTTCGGGATGCTCTGCGCCGAGCTCAACAAGGGTCTTGCCGTAATATTCCGCGGTGGAAAGAGCGGTTGATTCAACGGCTGTATATGTCATTCCGCCTGCCATATTATTCGCCCTCCTTTTCAGCTCTTGCCTTGCGTGCCTCATAGTAGGCCTCAAGGCTCTCTATAGCTTTCTTATACTTCTCTTCGTCAATAGCGCCGTAGTGCCACTGATAGTTATCCTCCATGAAGTTGATGCCGGCGCCCTTTATCGTGTCGGCAACTATCATGACGGGGGAATCGGTCTTGTTCTCAAGAGCAAAGTCGATAGCATCGCACAGCTCTTTGAAATTGTGTCCGTCAACCTCCTTGACGATGAAGCCGAAGGAACGCCACTTGTCGGCGAAAGGCTCGAGCTTCATGACATCCTCGGTTCTGCCGTCGATCATGCACTTGTTGCGATCGACGAAGGAGATCATATTGGTGACCTTGAATGTGGAGGCGGACATGGCGGCCTCCCAGTTTGAGCCCTCATCGCACTCGCCGTCGCCGAGGATGCAGTATGTCTTGTAATCCTTGCCGAGAACTCTTGCGGCAAGAGCGGTGCCGACGGCTATCGGAAGTCCGTGACCGAGAGAACCGGTGGAGGCATCAACGCCGACGACCTTGTTCGAGTCGAGATGGATACCCATCTTTGAATTTGTGTGGTTGAATGTCTTGAGCTGCTCGGGATCGTTCCAGCCGAAATCGACGAGCACGGGCGCGTAAGCTATACCCGCGTGACCCTTGCTGAGGATAAGACGATCCCTGTCCTCCCACTTGGGGTTCTTGACATCAAGTCTCATGTACTTGTGATAGAGAACGGTAAGCATATCCATGACGCTCATTCCGCCGCCGATATGACCGCTGCCCGCCCAGTAAGTGGTGTCGAGGCAAAGTCTGCGCAGCTCGTGAGCCTTCTTTTCGAGCGCTAACCATTCCTGTTTTGATAATGGCATTTACATTTCCTCCTTACAGAAAACATTTTATCGTCTGAGTGAATGAACGGGTGCCCCCGCAAATCACAAAGCTTCCGTTTTTGTCCGGGAATATCCGCCGGATGAAATATATGTCCCGTGCACGGCAAAAATTACCCAAAAGGGCAAAATGTCCAAAGTCGCGAGCGCACGCAAAATTATTTTTATCTTATATGTATATATAATAACATAAAAAACCCCGTCTTGTAAATACAGGACGGGATTTTTTTCATAATTTTATCAGGCAAGCTCCGGGTGGTTCTTGCGAAGGGTGTTGAACGCATCCTCCGCGACCTCAACGGTGTGAGCAATGTCCTCATCGGAAAGCGACGCGTTGAGGAAGTGGTTGTGGTGGCTCGTGATGAATATGCCGCGCTTGACCATCTCTGCGACCCACTCCTGATGGAGCATGAGGGAATCGTCATCAGCAAGGCGCAGATAGAACAGGGACGGCTCGCCGGAGACGACAAGATGGAAGCCGTTGTTTGCCGCGGCTGCCTTAAGACCCTCGCCGACCTTGAGACCCTTCTCGCGGAAGATGGCGGGAGTGTTGAGCTTCTTCATCTTGTTGATGCAGGCGATACCTGCGGCGAACGGAATGGCACTGAGCCAGTAGCTGCCGGTATAGGACAGGCTGCTGATGGAGCTCTTGAGGAACTCCTTGCCGCAAAGAGCGGAGACATTCCAGCCGTTTGCGAGAGCCTTGCAGAAGCAGATGAGGTCTGCCTCGAAGCCGTAGAAGTGGTCGCTGCCCGCGATGTCGAGGCGGAAGCCTGCGCGGACATCATCGACGATAAGAACAATTCCGTTCTTTGTGCAGAGCTCGCGAACCTTCTGCCAGTAGCCGTCTGCGGGAAGCTGGTTGTCGAAGAAGTTGCCGTGGAGATAGGGAGTCGAGATAAACGCGGCTATCTCGCCCTCGTTCTCGGCAATAACTCTCTCGAGAGCAGGAATATCGTTCCAGTCGATGTAGATATTGTTTGCAACGTCCTCTTCGATAACGCCGGGATAATCGACCTTCTGGGTCCAGGGCGAAATACCGTGATAGAAGCCGTTGATGAAGATTATCTTCTTGCGGTGGGTGTGGGCTCTTGCGGTCATGATGGCGGCGGTGGTGACATCGTTGCCGTTCTTTGCGAAGAAAGCCCAGTCGGCGCAGTTGACCGTGTCAACAAGCAGCTCCGCGAACTCGACCGCCTTGTAGGACGGAGAGGTTGTGCAGTTGCACTTCTTTGCCTGCTCGAGAGCGGCGGCGTCAACATCGGGGTCATTGTATCCGAGAACATTGGGTCCGTAAGCGCACATATAGTCGATGAATTTGTTGCCGTCCACATCCCAGAAATAGGAGCCCTGCGCCCTGTCGCCGAAGAGCGGGAACGCGCTGACGGGGATGAAGCAGCCTTCTGCCGGACCGAGATGACCGTAAACGCCGGAAGGAATGACCTTTTCGGCTCTGTCGAACATCTCTCTGCTCTTTGTGTAGTCGTTAATCTTGAAGCTCATTAAAGTTCCCCTCCCTTATGCCAAGTACAGAGCAACTCTGTCGAGCAGTCTGTTCATGTTGTCAATCATCGAGATCATGCCCTTCATGGTGATGGCGCCCATGCCGATGCAGGCAACGGCGTTTATCTTTCCGTCGAAGAGGTCTCTTGCAAGGTCAATCGAAGCGAACTCCATCTCGGCACGCGGATTGTCGCAGCGTTTTTTGATGGTGACGAGGCGACCGTTCTTTGCGCGGATGGTGACAGCGGGACCGTCCTTTATGCCGAAGCCTATTTCGCCGTCAACGATATGGGACGCCGAGAACTGACCTATCTTGTCATTGTTGGCTATCTGGGAGATAGCGACGGCAATGGTGTAGAGCATGAGCGTGGTGCTCTGCTCGAAGAAGGTTCTGTCCTCAAGATCCTCGGGCGAGGGGCGCATGTATTTTGCGAGCAGGTCGGTCAGAGGGGTAAAAGTCTTGAGGAGGAACTTGATGTGCTGAAAGCCCTTTGAGGGGATCGGAGTTACGGTTCCGTCAATAAGACCGTTGAATTTTTTGCAGGAAGAGAAAGGCAGCTTGACGTCGCACTTGCTGACGCCCTGCTCCATCCTGCATCTGCCGTTTTTGAAGGTTATCGTGGCGCTCGGACCGTCCTTCACTTCAAAGCCGATGGAGATGGGTTTGGTGTTGGTGAGCATTGCGCTCGCCTCCGGAACTATCTCGCAGAGATTCTCCAAAGTTCCCAAGACAGCATAAAGGTTAATATACGCCATTGTTTTCTGATCAGTCAACCTTCATTCCTCCTTTTCAAGTATAGATAAAAATATTCAGAGCCGGCGCTTTGCACCGGATGTCCTCTTACGCTTTATTCTACCACATTCTATGCCGCAAAGTCAATTGCATAACGGAGATACGGCGAAAAATTCACAAAATCGGCTGAGATTTCAGGGCTTTTCGGCTCGATTTTTCGGTGATTTTCGATAAAACCGTAATTTTTTCGTAAAGCTACCGCTCGCCCTCCGAATTTGTCTTTTCCGAAAAGCAATAACAAAATAATATTCCGGCTTTTATAATCGAAAAACCGCCGACCGGCAGATTGCTGCCGGCTGACGGTCGATTTCAGATTCTTCTGTCGTTGCGCGATTCGCGCTTTATGAGCCTTATCACTATAACATACATCATCACCACGAACGCGATGAATATCACGGTCGAGAGGGTGTTGCCTATCATGGCGCAGGAGTCATAGAAGCCGTGCAGGAACACGGCTGAGAGATAGGACGCAAGGAGGTTGACAGCCTTTTTGCCCTTGCAGCCGAGGTCGGAGAAGAGCTTGGCGCGCCCGTAAAAAAGACCCATGAACACGGCAAAGCCCATATGCCCGGGGACGGCAAGCACCGCACGCGGGAGCGCCACGGACAGTCCGAAGTTCATGACATACTTTATATTTTCAAACGCGGCAAAGCCCAACGAGACGGAGACGGCGTAAACTATCCCGTCAAAGCTGTAATTGAAATTCGGGTTGTTCCATGTCTTGAGCTTCATCAGCAGGAACTTTGTTCCCTCCTCGACGACCGCAACGACTGCGAACGCGAGAATAATTTTATAATATTTGTCGTCCTGACTTATCTGATCGTTGAGTATCTTCTCGCCGATTATTTCGAGCACTATGGACATCAGAGCCGCGACAACGCCCATGAGTATCAGGGACAGAAGCAGTCCGGGCGGTTCTTTTTCGACCGTGTCGTGCTTATAGACATAGCGCAGCAGGAATATCGCGGGCAGAATAGCCGCGAGGATATATATGGCGAATATCGCCGCTGTCGGCAGAACAAAAAACATTTAATCAGCTCCCATATGTCTTAAGCCGTGGCGAACTGCGCGGTCAGTGCATCGCTGCGCGTGCGCCAAAAGCTGTTTGCAACTATTTTTATTGTATACTCCGTGCCGGCTTTCAGTCCGCCTATGTGCTCGGTAAGAGCCGCGGGCATATCGGAGAGATAGTAGCGCGAAGTAATATTAACGTGCTTTTTTATCAGCCCGTCAGAATCTAAAATGTAGATATCATAGCTGTCCGGGCGTTCTTTTCCGGTCGCCTGAGTGAAGGTTATATCGCAGCCGTCGCCGGTTATGTTTTCGACCGAAATGCGGGCGTTTTCAAAGTACGGCTTCTCCGCCGTGACATATCTCGCATCGGTGTATTTAAACGAATCTATGTTCCACGGCTCGTCTATCTCCCATGTATATGGGAAAAAGCAGCCGCCGAGCACGTCGTAGGGGTATACTCTCACCCTGCCCTGCGCGTCCGCCTCAACTATAAGAAACTGCGCGGCCTTTTCCGACTCCGGCGGGATGGTTCCGTGGGTCATGTCGAACTCGTCGAGTTCGAAGTAGCTCAGCGTGCCTGTGCCGAACGCGCTGAAGTGGCGCTGATGCGCAGAGCGCGGATCGTTTATCGGAGCGTGGGAGTGACCGGAGAAATCGACCGTCTGCGGATAGTTGATGAGAATATCCGTTATCTCGTCCTCGCCCCAGTTGATGCTGCCGTAGACGGTGTCCGTAATATGCGGATGTTGGAAAAAGAATATCGGCTTTTTGCCGTCTCTCTCAGCCGCTTTTTCAAGCTCTGCCGAGACGAACTCGCGTTTTTTGTCGTCAAAATGACAGCCGCCCGTCGTCGTAACGGCGATGAAGTCAAAGCCGTTTATCACCGCGTGGGTGTCGGGAGTCAAGCCGAATATCTCATCAAAGCGGCGCAGGGCGTTTTCCTCGCCGTCGGTCATATATTCGTGGCTCGCCATGGTCATTATCCGCCTGACCTCGGCGGGCAGAGCGGCGTCGAGAATCTTCTTGACCTTGCGCATCTGAATTTCAGACCCGCGTGTGGCGAAGTCGCCGACAATGACGAGCGCGTCAAAGCCGCCGTATCTCTCATCAGACGAGCACATATCCTTCAAATTGTCCAGTGCTTTTGCAAGCCGCCGCTCCTCAATGCAGTCCTCATCCTTTATATGTATGTCGCTCATGACCGCAAAGCGCAGCGCAGGAGCAAAATTTTTGTCAAAAGGCATCGTGTTTATCTCCTCGTATAATAAAGTAGTAGTTATTGTCAACGCTAATTGGTCTCATAATGTATTTGCATAATACATATTATATATTGTAACACGCGCAGAATGAGAGTGCAATACAAATTTTAATATTTTGCAAACGATTACATAAAGTTACAGATTTTTTTGCTTCGTGAAAAGCTGTACATTCATTTTTCAATGATTAAATGTAAAGCTACAGAAAATTTTTTCCAAACCGCCTCCGAACACTTGACAAACCGTAAAAAAAATCTTATAATCACATAGCAAACCGATGGGGGCGTAGCTCAGCTGGGAGAGCGTACGGTTCGCATCCGTAAGGTCGAGAGTTCGATCCTCTTCGTCTCCACCAATAACACGAATACTGCTTTTGCGGTGTTCGTGTTATTTTTTTAGAAGAGGAGCGAACAGGACGGTTCTGCGAAGCAGAATTCCGAGCGTCCGGTGGACGGTCGGAAAGTCCGCGTGCGTGTCGGCGCACGGCAGTGCGCCGAGCGATCCTCTTCGTCTCCACCAATAACACGAATACTGCTTTTGCGGTGTTCGTGTTATTTTTTTAGAAGAGGAGCGAACAGGACGGTTCTGCGAAGCAGAATTCCGAGCGTCCGGTGGACGGTCGGAAAGTCCGCGTGCGTGTCGGCGCACGGCAGTGCGCCGAGCGATCCTCTTCGTCTCCACCAATAACACGAATACTGCTTTTGCGGTGTTCGTGTTATTTTTATACCCACACCCGATTTTCTAATCTTCGTTTAATCTTTACACGCTATGATAAAATCCGTATAATTATATCGGAGGGTGATCAAATGCGTATTCTGCTTGCCGAGGACGAGAAGAGTCTCAACAGGATAATCACAAAGCAGCTCAAGGCTGCGGGTTACAGCGTGGACGGCTGCTTTGACGGCGGCGAGGCATATGATTTAATAACATCGACCGACTATGACGCGGCGATATTCGATGTCACGATGCCGATAATAAACGGGTTCGAGCTTGTCAAAAGGATACGGGCGCATGGCATCGGCACGCCGGTGCTGTTTCTGACAGCACGCGACAGCATTGAGGACAGGGTCACGGGGCTCGACATCGGCGCTGACGACTATCTGATAAAGCCGTTTTCATTTGACGAGCTCTCGGCGAGGCTGCGCGTCATGACGCGAAAAAAATACGGGGAAAAGACAGGTGTAATCTCCGTAGGCGACCTGACGGTTGATACAGCGTCGAGGCGCGTTGAGCGCGCAGGCAGGGAGATATCACTCTCGGCAAAGGAATACGAGCTGCTGTGCTACCTCGCGATGAACAAGGGCGTTGTGCTCAGCCGCGAAAAAATCGAGGATCACATCTGGAACTACGACTACGAAGGCGGCACTAATGTTGTCGATGTATATATCAGATATCTCCGCAAGAAGATCGACGAGGGCGAGGATATCAAACTCATTCACACCGTAAGGGGTGCAGGCTATGTCATCAAATAAAAAAACAAGAGCCGCACATCGCTCTTCGTTCAAGCTGCGGATAACGGTGTGGATAACCCTGCTCATCGCCGTTGTCAGCTCGCTCGGCATCGGCGGAATACTGATAACGGGCTCGCAGATTGCCGATTCACGCCTGCAGAATGAGCTGATAAGCACGGTCGAGCGCAATGTTGACGAGATAGAATACAAGAACGGCATCCTCGAAATTGAAAACGATTTTGCCTTTTTTGTCGATGAGGTCTACTGCAATGTCTTTGACTCGAGCGGCAGATATATCGACGGCGAGTCCCCTGCCGCGCTGATAAACAGCGAGAATCTCAAAAACGGCGAGGTCGGAACCTTTGAGACGGATGAGAGCAAATATTATTATTACGACACCCGTCTCGATTTCAACAAATACGAATATGAAATTGACGCCTTTTCGGGGAAGATAATCAAATACGAGGCGGACACCGCGATGTCCGAACTCAGCGACCCGGTCTACAAAATCACCGAGTTCAAGGACGGGATAAACAGCGAGAAGGCGATTGATATCGCTCTCGAGCACGCGGGTCTGACCCGAGACGAGGTCAGCTCGCTGAGCGTTGAGCTGCCCGCAAACACGGACAGAACGGTTTTCAAGGTCGAGTTCATATGCGACAATTCGACCTATCCCCCGGTTTGGGTGCGCGGATTCATCAACGCCGACGCCGCAAAGAGTGCGTTCGACGCTATAAACAGGAGTTTCATATACCTTCTGCCGGCGTTTATTGTCATCGCCGCCGTCGGGGCGTATTTGATATCTCGCAAAACGATGAAGCCGGTTGAGAATATATGCCGCTCTGCGCACGAGATAACCGACGGAACCGACCTCTCGAAGCGCATAGAGATGGAGAAGAGCGCAGACGAAATATACACTCTCGCCAAGACCTTCAACGACATGCTTGCAAGACTCCAAACCTCGTTTGAAAACGAAAAGCAATTCACCTCCGATGCCTCTCATGAGCTGCGCACGCCGCTCGCCGTGATAAAGGCGGAATGCGAATACGCTCTATCCGACAGCGCGAGTGAAGAGGATACTCTTGAGGCGCTCTCATCGATAGACGAGCAGACAGACAAGATGACGAAGCTCGTCACGGCTCTGCTGACGCTCTCGCGCACCGAACGGGGCGAAAAGCGCTACAAGCTCGAGGACACCGACCTGAGCGGCCTCATCAAAAAAATATGCGCCGATTTTGTCCCCGCAAAAAATATCACGCTCACTACGGATATCGAAAGCGGCATTACGATTCCCGCGCAGGCTCAGCTGATATCGCTGATGCTCGAAAATCTGCTCTCGAACGCCGTCAAATACGGCAGAGACGGCGGGCACATTGAAGTCAGGCTCAAAAAAGGCAGCGGCATCACGCTCTCGGTGAAGGATGACGGAATCGGAATAAAGAAAGCGGATCTGCCGAAGATATGGGACAGATTCTACCGCGCAGACGAATCCCGCAGCCGCGAAAGCGGATTCGGCTTGGGGCTCTCGCTCGTCAGGCAGATAGCGGCACTCCACGGCGGCAAGGTCTCCGTCTCCTCCGTTTACGGCGAGGGAAGCGAATTCACCGTGACCTTTTGACTGCGGTATAATAGCATAAACAGATGAACCGGTTGCTGCAGTTTTTCTGCCGCAATCGGTTTTGCTGTTTTATATTGTTTGGCAGCGGCGATGGACAAATCCCAAATTACCGCCCCACAGCTTACCGCTTTTACAAGTAAAAAACTTTCCAAAAAATTTTTGCGCTCTAATCTTTCTTTAATTTTCGCGGGTTATCATATAGGTGTACTAAGGGACACGATCCCGATAAGAAAGGACGGTTACTATGTTTGCAGGTATTTTCAAATCCATAGGAGTCGCGCTCATGTCAGTCATTATGGCTATCTTCTCTGCGGTCGCGCCGCCGCAGGATAAGCCAGATACGGGTTCGGGCGGCTCCGGACAGGTTCAGCAGGAAGTAAAGATAAGCCTCGATGCCGCAATAGACATTGCAGTCGCCGATGCGGGCGTTGCAAGAGCCGACGCGAAGTTCACCGAAGCGAAGCTCGACAGCGACGATCTTGTCGCCCACTATGATATCGAGTTCACCGCCGCAAACAACGAATACGACTACGAGATAGCGGTTGCGGACGGCAGCATCCTCAAAAAGGAAGTCGAGCCCGCCGACGCCTCTAAGCCCTCAAAGCCCCAGCCTGACGTCTCCGGCTATATCAGCATCGATGAGGCGAAGGCAATAGCCCTCAAGAAAGTTTCACTTGACGCTTCAAAGGTCACTTTCAAGAAAGCCGAACTGGACGCCGACGATCTCACCCCTCACTACGATATCGAGTTCGTCTCGGACGGCTGTGAGTATGAGTTCGAGATAGACGCAAAGAGCGGGAAAATTCTCGAATTCGACCGCGAGCCTGAGGATAAGAAGCCCTCAGTTGACACCTCGAAGTTCATTTCCGTTGAGGAGGCGAAATCCGCCGCGCTCAAGAGAGCTTCTCTCGACGCTTCAAAAGTAACTTTCAAGAAAGCGGAGCTTGACGCCGACGACCTCACCCCACACTACGATATTGAGTTCGTTTCCGGCGGCTATGAGTACGAGGTTGAAGTCAATGCGAAAAACGGCAAAATAATCGACTTTGACCGCGAGCTTGACGATTCAAAGCCCGCCGACACATCGAAGTATATCTCCGCAGACGCCGCGAAGAAAGCCGCTCTCGACCACGCGGGTCTCACCGAGGCGCAGGTCACGGAGCTTGAAGCCGAGCTTGACACCGACTCGCTCATCGCGCACTATGATGTTGAATTCAAATGCGGCGGATTCGAGTATGAGTACAAGATAAACGCAAAAAGCGGAAAAGTCATTTCTTTCGAGAAAGAGAGAGGCTAACAAATATTCTGTTCGGGGCTGTCGCATTTAGCGCGGCCCCGTTTTTACCGGCATAATCAAACCGACCGCATCGGTTTTCGCTGCGGTCGGTTCTGTCTTTATAACCCCGCCCGTCCGAGCGGTAATTTATTCCGTCTCTCAGCTCTCAAAGGTCTTGGCTGTTTCCTTGAGCAACTCGCGGATGGGCAGGTGCTGAGGACATGATTTTTCGCATTTGCCGCATCCGATGCAGTCGGACGCCTTGCCGTGGTTCTTTGTGTAGACCTCTTCGTAGTAATAATCCGAGTTCCAATCGCGGTAGAGCTGCTTTGCGTTCATGCACGAGAACAGGTCGGGGATGAGAATGTGCTTCGGGCATCCGTCCGTGCAGTAGCGGCACGCGGTGCAGGGAATGAGATGGGTCGAGCGGATAACATCGCAGACCTCGGCTATCGCCTGCTTCTCCTCCTCGCCGAGGGGCTTGAAGTCCCTCATATATGACAGGTTGTCATTCATCTGCGCCATATTGCTCATGCCGGAGAGCACCATAAACACATTGTCGAAGCCCGCAGCAAAGCGGATGGCGTAGCTCGCGGCGCTGCCGCCGTGAAGCCCGTCGAGGATAGCCTTGCCCCGCTCGGGAAGGTTAACGAGGCTGCCGCCCTTGACCGGCTCCATGACTATAACGGGCTTGTTGTGCTTGCAGCAAACTTCGTAGCAGAGACGCGCCTGAACGGCGGGATCGTCGAAGTCGATATAGTTGAGCTGGATCTGAACCGCTTCAATATCGGGATATTCGTTGAGTATCTCGTCGAGGACATCGGCGGTGTCGTGGAAAGAGATTCCGACATGCTTTATTTTGCCCTCTTTTTTCAGCGCAAACGCCTGCTCATAGGCGCGGCACTTCTTGTATTTTTCAAATATCGTCTTGGTCTGCGCGTGCATGAGATAGAAGTCGAAATAATCGACTCCGCAGCTCTCAAGCTGCTTCTCGAACAGCGGACGGACTTCCTCCTCGCTGTTGAACAGCGCGCCGGAGAGCTTGTCGGTCAGGATAAAGCTCTCGCGGGGATAGCGCTTGACAACGCAGTCGCGAATGGCGGTCTCACTCTGACCGCCGAGATAGACGCGTGCGGTGTCGAAATAGTTGAAGCCCTGCGCCATGAACTCATCGACCATCTTTGTGAACTCGGCGCAGTTGACCTTTTCGCCGTCCATGGGCAGTCTCATGCAGCCGAGGCCGAACCTTTTCTTTACCTCAAGGAATGTGTTCATTGTATATTTCCTCCTTGCTTTATCGCGCGTTGTCCGCGCCTATCCATTTGATGATTTCGCTGCTGTCGGTCGAGGCAGAAAACCGCGACCCATCCTTCCAGCTGCCGCCCTTGGCGAGCGCCGCGAGCTCCTTTGCGCTGTCGCCGACGCCCGACGAAGCGGAAGTGCAGAACGGAATAACCGTCTTGCCGCTGAAGTCGTTCGCCTTGACAAAGCTATTTACAGGCCACGCCGCCTCGCCCCACCAGATGGGGTATCCGATATATATTGTATCATACTGAGCGAAGTTTTCAACCGTGTCGGCGGTGAGCTTGATGTCGCGCTTCGCGGGGTCATCGTGCTCTTGGTATACCCGGCTGTCGCGGTTGTTGTAGTCGAGATCGTCCGATGTGTACGGATTTACCGGGGTCAGCTCGAAAATGTCCGCGTCAGTCGCTTTCGCGATCATTTCGGCTACGCGTTTAGTAGTGCCGGTCGCCGAGAAATAGACGACGAGCACCTTGCCCTGCGCGGGTTCTGTCGAATTTGTGTTTGCAGTGCCGACTGTTTCGGTGTCATTGCCGCCGGATGTGCATGCCGCCAACGAGAATATGAGCAGCACGCTCAGAAGCAGGCAAACTATCTTTTTCATGCCGATCATCCTTTCTGTTTATTCGGATTTTTCGTACCGTTCTATTTTCGCATCGAGGCGTTCGAGCGCCTCGTTGATGCTGTCTCTCTGCGCGATGAGCTCCGCTCTGTGCCTGCGGAGGAGCTCGAGCCGCTCGGGCTTTGTCGAGTCGCCCATTTTATATAGTCGGACATATTCGGCGACCGATTCTATCGGTATACCCGCGCCGCGCAGGCAGACCGCGAGCTCTATCCATCTGATAGCCTCGTCATCGTAGCGGCGAATCCCGCCCGCGGAGCGCGAGACCGGAGGAATAGCCCCGGCGCGCTCGTAATAGCGCAGGGTGTCGCACGAGACGCCGTATTTTTCGCTGACTTCTTTTATCGTCATTCCGACGCCCCCTTTGTCACTTTTCAATCGTATAATACACCTTGAAGCTGACTTTAAGTCAAGGGGTAAAATTTAAAACTTTTTGTGAACAAAGACTCTTTTTCGGAGAGTTCTTTCGGTGAATCGCAGTTCTCGCGGCTCGCACTGCGCAGGGACAGCCCTCGCGGCTGTCCGATATCGGCGAAGCCGATACAGACACGCGGTGGATAAAAATAGTGCAGCAAGCCGTGCCGCCGTACTCCACAAAGGCTGAATATTGCACATATACGAAAAGCTCCCCTTAGCGGAGAGCTTTTGCATCACTTTTTTTCGAGCTCAAAATGAGCGGCGAATTTTTTGAACAGCGGCGGGAAGTCGAAATATTTATCAAACAGGCGGCAGAAAAAGCCGATTATCGTGCCGTTTATCGGCGCGATAACGAGCGTGCCCCAGCCGATACCCTCGAAGCGCCTGAAAAACGTGAGCGACATTATCACCGCCACCGCGAGGCAGGATAAATCGAAGCAGGTCTTGAAGCGCGACAGCTTTATGCCGAACTTTCCGCTGACACCCTTGACGAAGAAGTCGTAGACCTGCGGATAAAGATATGTTTTGTAAAACATCGCGACCGAGAACGAGGTCAGCAGCACGCCGAGGATAAAAAGAAGTATTCTTATCGGCATGGACATGCTCCCGGGCGGGGTGACGGTAGGATCAAAGAACGGGATGCGCCGCCAGAGATCGAGCGCCGCGCCGTAGATAAGACAGGTCACGAACGACGAGAGATACACCGCCCTGAATCCGCGCATGACGATGCAGAAGATAATAAACAGCCCCGCCTGAATGACATATTCCGCCTGGCCGAATGTGAGAATTCCGACTTTCAGGCTCAAAAGATACGCCGGCGCGACTATCATCGACACGCCGAATTTCGCCGCCGTGAGCATTGCGACCGCGAGCGAGAGCAGGGCGACGGCGAGGATATAAACGACTTCGCTCGGAATTTTCAGCTTCCCGTTTTTCAAAATAACCCCTCTTTTCATCAAAAAAGCCACGCACCGAAAAGGTGCATGGCGAAAAATAAACCCGTTCAGGTTCGGAAAAATCCATACGATTTTGGTATATTATATTACATAATCTGCCGTGTGTCAACGCGTGCGGCGCAGTTTTGCAATACCTGCCGCGAGCAATGATACTGAAACCGCGAGCGTGGATATTAAAATGAGCAGATAGACATTGCCGTTTGCGAAATGCGCCCAGTCGGCGAAGTTCACGGCGTAGTTCGCGCCCTCTACACTGCCGAACACTGCGGTGAGAAAACGCGGCAGAGCATATACAACCGAGCCGAACGCGAGGACATCGACCGAGGCGTTTATCAGCGGGTGCTTGCAGATAATATGCATGGAGGCATTTTGCGCGTCATATCAAATTCTGCTTTACTTTATGCGTTACTTTTTGTATAATGTAATGTGTGTAAAATTAACTTTTTTGATAACGAGGTTTTTGTATGCTGCAATTTGAAGAGTTGAGACTTGAGCTCAACGATAATAAACAGAAGCTCTCCGAGCTGCGCGAGGCACTCGGTCTTGACGCGTTAAAAGAGGAGATTGCGAGGCTTGAGGAGCAGACCGCCGCAGAGGAATTCTGGGGCGATATCGAAAATTCGCAGAAGGTGCTCCAGAGAATAAGCCAGCTTAAAAACAAGGTCGCGGCTTATACTTCGCTCGAGACCGCTTTTGACGACACGATGACCCTTATAGAACTCGCCGACGAGGAGGAGGATCTCTCCATGTTCGACGAGTGCCGCGAGGGTGTTACAAAATTTGAGGACGAGCTTGAGAAGCAGACCCTCAGCACGCTTCTGAACGGCGAATACGACGCGAAGAACGCACTGCTGACTTTCCACGCGGGCGCGGGCGGAACCGAGGCTCAGGACTGGACGCAGATGCTCGTTCGTATGTATCAGCACTGGGGCGAGAAGCACGACTTCAAGGTCAGCATGCTCGACTTCCTTGACGGCGACGAGGCGGGTCTTAAATCCGCAGTTCTGCTCGTCGAGGGTGAGAATGCATACGGCTATCTCAAGGGCGAGATGGGCGTTCACCGCCTTGTCCGCGTCTCCCCGTTCGACTCATCCGGACGCAGACACACATCTTTCGCTTCTCTTGAGGTCATGCCCGAAATCGACGACAATATCGAAGTTGAAATAAATCCCGACGATCTGAAAGTTGACACCTACCGTGCAAGCGGCGCGGGCGGTCAGAAGGTCAACAAGACCTCGTCCGCCGTGCGTATAACGCACATTCCGACCGGCATAGTCGTCTCATGCCAGATCGAGCGCAGCCAGCATCAGAACCGCGAGGTCGCTATGAGGATGCTCAAATCGAAGCTCCTCGAGATAAAAGAGCGCGAGCATCTTGACAAAATCGAGGATATCAAGGGTGATCAAAAGGAGATCGGCTGGGGCAGCCAGATCCGCTCCTACGTCTTTATGCCCTACACCCTCGCCAAGGATCACCGCACCGGCTTTGAAAACGGCAACATCAACGCCGTTATGGACGGCGACATAGACGGCTTCATCAACGCTTATCTCAAGATGGAGTCGCTCAAGAACCAGGACTGATGACATGAACATTATCGACATTTCGCGCGATGTGCTGAAAACCGAAGTGTATCCGGGCGACCCTCTGCCGCATGCGGAGTTTGTCAGCCGGATAGGAGAAAATTCAAGCTGCAACCTGTCCACGCTCTTCTCGTGCGTACACACCGGCACCCATGCCGACGCGCCCCTGCATTTTATCGACGGCGGCGCGAGCATCGACGAAGTGCCGCTCGAGCCGTTTATCGGTCCGTGCACGGTCATAGAGGTGCCCGAGGGCGCGATAACGGGCGAGGATATCAACGAAAAATTCCCGCAGAAATGCGAACGCCTGCTCATAAAGGGCGGCGGCAAGGCGTATTTTCACAGCAGCGCGGCGGATGAGCTTGCCGACATCGGGCTAAGGCTCATCGGCACGGACTCCCTCTCCGTAGGCATAAAGGGCGATCAGGCTGCACCCCACAAGGCGTTTTTGGGAGCGGGAATCTGCGTGCTCGAGGGACTTGACCTGAGTGAGGTTGTCCCCGGCAGCTACTATCTCTTTGCAGCACCTGTGAAGCTCGGCGGACTTGAGGGCGCACCCGTGCGTGCGGTGCTTATCAGCGATTATATTTTCTGGGGCAGCCGTTGACGCTGTGCCGTATCTGCAATAAACGAAAGGCGTGTTCTGCTTAATGAAGCGTTTTCTGGACGTTTTGCTCAGCCTGCTGGCTATTATTCTCCTGTCTCCGCTGATGCTTGTTATCTGCCTGATAATAATCTGCGACGACGGAATGCCTGTCGTATTCAGGCAGAACAGGGTCGGCAAGGGCGACAAGCTGTTCAAAATAAAAAAATTCCGCACAATGAAAAACGGTGCTCCGAATATTTCGACCGCCAATTTCGAGCAGTCGGATGAGTTTATTACCCGTTCGGGCAAGTTCCTGCGCAGGACGAGCCTCGATGAGCTGCCGCAGCTGTTCAACGTTCTCACGGGCGACATGAGCTTCATCGGTCCGCGTCCGCTCATTCCCGAGGAGAGCCATATCCGAGAGTTGCGCCGCGAATACGGAGTATATTCCGTCCGTCCGGGGCTGACCGGTTGGGCGCAGGTCAACGGCAGGGACTGCCTCTCCGATGAGGAAAAGGCGGAATATGACCGCGAATATATCGAGCGCAGATCTCTCTTGTTCGACGCAAAAATATTCTTCCGCACCATTTGGGTCGTGCTCACCGGCAAGGATGTTGTCGAGGGCGGAATGAATCATAAGGAATAAAACAAGCCGCATATGCGGCTTTATTTGTGGGAGGCTTTTATTTTATATCGACTGCGCCGATAACGGACTGCCGCAAGGACTGTCCCTACGACAGGACTTAGGAATCAGGCTGCGGTTCAAGGCGTGTCCTTTTCTATCGCCTACCGCCTACCCCCTATCGCCTTGAGCAAAGCGAAAGCCGCCTCGGAGTGTCCTCCGGGCAGCCCGTTATAATATTTTTATGCCACTCCGAGGTACTCCTCAAGGCACAGATTCTTCGCCTTCATCTCCTTGGCGGCTTCGACGCCGACATAGCGCCAGTGCCACGGCTCAAAGGTGATGTTCGTGATGTCCTGCTTGTCCTTGGGATATCTGAGCACGAATCCGTAATCCGCGGCGTGCTCCTGGAGCCATCTGTATTCCTTCGTATTCTCGAAGCTCTCATATATCGAGAGAATGTCCATACACAGTCCCGCGTTGTGCTCGCTCGTCTGCGGCGGCAGGATTATCTCCGACGCCATTATCGTCGCCTGCTTTTTGCTGTATCCCTGATTCATATAGAGATTGATACGCGCCTCGAAATTTCTCTTTTGATGCGCTATCGAGCGGTAGCCGGACAGGGGCGAGAGCTTTATCCCGTCCTCAAGCGCGGCGTTATACATCTCAATATAGTGCGGGGCGACGCGGTAATCGAGCAGTCCGTAGCTGTATCCGCCGTAGATATCGACAACGGTCTGCGCGGTTTTGACAGTGTAGTTTTCGGGCAGAATATAATCTCGGTTGACAAGGGTCAGATACCACTTGTCCTCGTCTATCTTCGTCACCTTCGGCGAAAAGCCCGCATATGCGTAGGCATATTCCGTGGTTCCGTTTGAAGAGGCTTTTGCGGTCGTCTGCTGAGCCGTCGTCTTCTCGGTTTCAGTCACCGTCTCCTGCGAGGTCGTTTCCGGCGCAGTGCTCTGCGTTGTTTCGGTCTGCGACTCGCTTGAAGCTTCAGTCGGTGTTTTGCTGCCCTTTGAGCGAACCTTGAGGATAGCGTATGTGCCGACGAGCGCGACAAGTATCACCGCGAGTATGACCGCAAGTATCGAGCGAATATTTTTCTTCATTTTCCATATCTCCCAACAAGGTTTCAACAGTCCTCCGGCTGTGACACAAATATATCACAATAAATCTGCCGTGTCAAACCTGCGGCGGAATTCAAAAGGCGAAAGGAGTTTCATAATGAAAGCTCAGGACAGTGTCAAAAACTATCCGTCCGCGCTCAGAGAGATGACAAATTTCTCAGCTCGCGGAATAAAAAAAATCTGCAAGGAGGTCGGTCCCAGACCCGCCGGCAGCGAGCAGGAGTACGCGGCTCAGAAGCTCATGGCTGCCGAGCTCGACGGTGCGTGCGACAAGGTGGATATCGAGCCTTTTGACGTGCATCCCGGCGCGTTCCTCGGCTGGATACTGGCGGACGGCATAATGATGATTGCCGCCATAGTCCTTTTCTTCTTCGGCATGAGCGTCATATCGCTGATTCTCAGCGCACTCTCGCTGATATTCGCAATCGCGGAGTTCCTGCTCTACAAAAAGATGCTCGACCCGTTCTTCCCCAAAAAGACGTCGCACAATGTCGTTGCCGTCAGAAAGCCCAAGGGCGAAGTCAAGCGCCGCATAATCTTTTCCGGTCATTCGGACAGCGCCAACGAATGGAGATTCACCTATTACGGCGGACCGAAGCTGCTCGTTCCGATAATCGGTCTGAGCTTCGTCGGCATCCTGCTCGGGCTCGTGCTCAACATCTGGGCTATCGCCGCAGGTCACGGCTTCTCCATGGCGGACAGCGGTGCGCTCAATATTCTGAGATACGTCTTCCTCGCGTGGATACCGATCCTCTTCGTTGCGCTCTTCTTTGAAAACAAGAAGAGACCCGTCATGGGCGCAAACGATGACCTGACCGGCTGCTTTATTTCAATGGCGGTCGTCAAATATATGCAGCAGCACGACATCCGCTTTGAAAACACCGAGGTTTGGGTCGTGCTCACAGGCTCGGAGGAGGCGGGACTGCGCGGTGCAAAGGCCTTCTGTAAGGCGCACAAGGATGAGCTCGGCGATGTTGAAACCGTGTTTGTCGGTCTCGACACCATACGCGATTACGACTTCATGGCGATATATTCCCGCGACCTCACCGGCACCGTCAGGAACGACGGGAGCGCGTGTGCGCTCGTCAAGGAGGCGGCAAAGCAGACTGGGCTCGACATGCCCTACAAAAGCGTTTTCTTCGGCGCGACCGACGCCGCCGCAGTCACTCAGTCCGGTATGAAGGCCGTTTCGATAGCCGCAATGGATCCCGCTCCGGCGAGATATTACCACACGAGGCTCGACACTGCGGACAATCTCGACATAAAAACGATAGAAACCATCCTCAGCGTTGCGCTTGAGACTGCGTTTTTCTTCGATGAAAAGGGTCTTTCAAACTGATTGTTTGTATATTATAGCCAAATATGCCGCCTGTTTTTCAATAAATATGACAAAAATAGGCGGTACTGCTAATTTTTACTGTAATAATTTAAATTAATATGTTATAATAATTCAGTCTAAAGAGCAGCGGAACTGCGGCGCAGCATAATCCGGTTTTGTGCGCTTCCGCTAAATAAAGAAAGGGGATTAAACCTTCATGAAGAAAAAGATCTATGCCGTATGCGCTCTCGTACTTGTAGCAGCAATGCTCTTCTCGTTCGCGGCGTGCGACGCCGGCACCACCGACACTGAGGAGACTACCGTTACCGCGATGTCCGAGATGCCCGTCGGCAAGGAGGCAATGGTCAACTACTACAACAGCGTAATAAACGCCGTCAAGGTCAAAAAGCCCGCTGTCAAGAAGTTCCAGAGCACCGAGAATGTCTCCAACGTCATCTGCGGCACAGAGGACGGCGAGCGCAATACCCTGCTTGAAAAGGCCGTTCCCACCCTCAAGAAGTACATCTTCGACGGCACAAGGAGTGCTTTTGAAAAGAGCAGAAACGCCGAGACAAAGTACGGCGACGATCTGACCGCCCTTTTCCCCGTATCCGGTGAAAACTGGTCGAGCCAGTTGACCGCAGCCGATGTTGAGTCCGCCGAGATAACGGCGAACGACGACAACAGCCAGCGCACGCTGACCCTCGTCATAAAGGAGCCCGATGTCGAGCTTGTCAAAAAGGCATTCAATCTCGGATCCGAGGAGGATAAGGCGGCAGCTGTCAAGGAGTTCAGAGAGAAGCTCAAGGGCTATCTCAGCTTCACCGATATCGAGTCCCTGACCTACACCGAGTGCAAGATAATCTGCGTCATCAACACGGAGGATAACACCGTTGCTTCCGTCGAGTACATAAGAACCGAGAAGATCACGACCACAATAACCGGCGAGGGCACCCTTGCCGAAATAGGCACTCTTCCCTGCTCGTTCGAGTACACCTACGGCGACAAGTACGAGATGGACTGGACCGATCCTTCGACCACGACCACTGCCGAGGCAGACTGACAAAAACTGAAGGGAGTCCTCCGAGGCAGCTCGGGGGACTTTTCATTGGCAAATGGGGGTATGAATTTGTTTGCACGGATAAACAGCATGGGACTTTTCGGCATGGACAGCTACATGGTTCAGGTCGAGGCGGATCTCTCGCAGGGTCTGCCGAGATTCGATATAGTCGGACTGCCCGACGCCGCGATAAGCGAAGCGAAGAACAGAGTTCGCTCGGCGATTAAAAATACGGGCTTTGCCTTTCCCGTCAGCCGCATTACGGTGAATTTAGCGCCCGCAGACACACGCAAGGAGGGCTCGGTATACGATCTGCCCATTCTCATGGCTCTGCTCAAGGCCGGCAGGCAGATAAGCTTTGACTCCGACGGCATGGCATTTATCGGCGAGGTGTCGCTTGACGGACTCGTCCGCCGCGTTGACGGTGCGCTGCCCATGGTCATAACCGCCGCAAAGAGCGGCATAAAAACCGTGTTCGTCCCGACGGAGAACGCTGCCGAAAGCTCGGTCGTTCAGGGTATCGAGGTTATTCCCGTCAGGAGCGTCGAAAAGCTGATAAAGCACCTGCGCGCCGAAGAGATAACAGAACCCGCGAGGTTCGACGATTTCAGGGACAGCTACGCGCCGGATGAATTTGCGCCCGACTTTCGCGATGTCAGAGGGCAGGCGGAGGTAAAACGTGCGCTTGAGATAGCCGCTGCGGGCGGTCACAATATAATCATGGTCGGTCCGCCCGGCTCGGGCAAAAGTATGCTCGCAAAGCGTCTGCCGTCAATATTGCCGGATATGACCTTTGAAGAGAGCCTTGAGACGACGAAGCTCTATTCAGTCGCGGGCGCATTGCCCGACGGCGTTTCGCTGATGACTCAGCGACCGTTCCGCTCACCGCACCATACCGTTTCGCCCGCAGGACTTTCCGGCGGCGGTACTATTCCGCGCCCGGGTGAGATATCATTGGCGCACAACGGCGTGCTCTTCTTAGACGAGCTGCCGGAGTTTTCGCGCCAGGCTATGGAAGTTTTGCGCCAGCCGATGGAGGACTCGAAGATAACCATTTCACGCGTCTCCGCGTCGCTGTCGTATCCGTGCTCGGCAATGATAGTCTGCGCGATGAACCCGTGCCCCTGCGGATATTACGGTCATCCGACCCGCAGATGTACCTGCTCCCAGCAGTCCGTTCAGCGGTATCTTTCGCGCCTTTCGGGACCCCTGCTCGACAGATTGGACATTCATATCGAGGTGCCGCCCGTTGAGTTTGCGAGCCTGTCCGGCACTTCGCAGGAGGAGTGCTCCGCAGATATCAGAAAGCGGGTCAACGCGGCACGCGCAATTCAGACCGAGCGTCTCAAGGGCAGCGGCATTTCATGCAACGCGAAGATGGACGCGGCGCAGACGAAAAAATTCTGCCGCCCGACTCCCGAGGGCATGATCCTGCTCGAAAAAGTGTTTGAAAAGCTTGAGCTGTCCGCGAGAGCATATGACAAAATCCTACGCATCGCACGCACCGTCGCCGACCTTGACGGCAGCGAAGCGGTGAACTCCGACCATATCTCGCAGGCGGTGCAGTACCGCTCGCTCGACAGAACGCTGTGGAGAAATGTAAAGTGAGACGTCAGACTATAGATTACAGATTATAGATAAAGCCCCTCTCGGGGGGGCTTTTGCCGCTCTGCGGCGCGAGTGCTGCTTCTTTGAGCCTTGGTAGGGTGCGGCGACTCGACGCACCGCTGCCGCCGCCGGCGGCACAAGCTTTTTTACAAAGCAGTTGCATACGGATAAGCCCGTCTGTGTGTAAAACATGAGGCGGGACTGGGACGACAGGTAATGTCTCACAGGGCTTTTGCTATAAAAATAAAAAATCGGCTAAAAATCGTTATTTGTTCACATAATAATTGAAATTTATCTCAATTTCGTCTACAATAATCTTTGGTGTTTGTGATATAATCGGAACGGAAGATGGAGAACAGTATCCATCGGAAAGGTGAAAGGAAAAAATATGGATTTCAACGGTCAGAAATGCCCCGCCTGCGGCAGGGACTTCGATCACGATGACGATATTGTCGTCTGTCCGGTCTGCGGCACACCTCAGCACCGTGCGTGCTGGGACGAGAGGGGCGAGTGCGTCAACGCCTCACGCCACGCCGAAGGCTATGTCTGGCAGCCTGAGGCCGCCGGATACAGAGCCGAGCCCCGACCGGAGGAACAGACCGAGAACAAAAAAAGTACGCAGTTCTGTCCCGTTTGCGGCGCGGAGAACGCCCCGAATTCGCTCAGCTGCACAAGCTGCGGCGCACCCCTGACTGCGGGCGGCGCTCAGCCGTTCAACCCGTTCTTCAACGCCGGTGAGGCGGGCAATCCGTTCCTCTACGGCATAACCCTCGACCCGGAGAGCGAGATAGACGGCGCGAAGGTCAAGGATCTCGCCTGCACGGTGCAGTCGGCAAGTGCGAGATATATCCCGAAGTTCAAGGCGATGGCGGAAAACAAAAAGAAAATAACCTTCAACTGGGCGGCGTTTTTCTTCAGCCCATATTGGATGTTCTTCCGCAAGCTCTGGAGCGAGGGGCTCATATTCATGGGTCTGATGCTCGCCGTGGCTCTGCCGTTTACCTCAAAGGTGGATGCTTTCACGACAGCATATCAGGCATATTCCGAGGCGATATACACCTCGTCTCAGGCGGATATAACGGCGGCTCTCCAAAACGCGGCGTCTGCGATGATACCGATAATCCCGATGCTCGCCATACAGCTTATTATGCATGTTGTCGCCGGCTTTATCGCGAATCCTCTCTATAAGCGCAGCGTCACGGCAAAGGTCAAGAAGCTTCGTGCGGCTTTCCCCGACGATCGCGCATTTGAGGCGGCGACGATGAGAAAGGGCGGAACATCGATTTTGCTTGCTTTTGCGGGCTATATAGGTTATTCTATAGTATACAACCTACTGTTGTATTTAGTAGAGATGCTTATAAAATAAATGAAAGGTTTGGTGCAAAAATGAAAGTCAAAAAGGCTATTATTCCTGCGGCAGGTCTCGGCACAAGAGTGCTCCCCGCGTCCAAGGCAGTTCCGAAGGAGATGCTCAACATCGTCGATAAGCCGGCTATCCAGTATCTTGTTGAAGAAGCTGTGGCGGCGGGTATCGAGGATATACTCATCATAACCAACCGCGGCAAGGGCGTTATCGAGGATCACTTCGACCACTCCTTTGAGCTTGAGGCAAATCTTGCCGGCAAGAAAAACAAGGAGAAAATCTACGAAGAGGTCAAGGCGGTCGCCAACCTTGCCAATATATATTTCATCCGCCAGAAGGAGACTAAGGGTCTCGGTCACGCCATTCTCTGCGGCAAGAGCTTTGTCGGCGACGAGCCGTTCGCAGTGCTCTACGGCGACGATGTGACAGTCAGCGATGACCCCGTGACCGCTCAGCTTTGCAGAGCATATGAGAAGTACGGCAAGGGCGTTGTCGGCGTCAAGGAGGTTCCCGACGAGCTCATTTCGATGTACTGCTCGCTCGATGTCACCCCTCTTGAGGGACGCGCAATGAGCTGCCACAAGATAATCGAGAAGCCCACCCCCGAGCAGGTCATGTCAAACTATGCCATTCTCGGCAGAGTCGTCCTCCCGCCCGAGGTATTCGGTATGCTCGAAAAGGGGCTCAACGACGTAAAGCCCGGCGAGGAGATGTATCTGACCGATGTTATGAGCGAGCTCGGCGCAAGAGGCGACCTCGTTGCCTATGACTTCGACGGAATCCGTTACGACATGGGCAACAAGCTCGGCATCATGAAGGCAAACTGCGAAGTTGCTCTCAAGCATCCCGAAATAGGCGAGAGCTTCAAGGCTTACCTCAAGGAGCTTGTCAAGACTCTCGACTGACAGACAAGACTAAATAAAGAAAGCGCTTAATATACGCAAAATGCCCCGTACAGCAATGTGCGGGACATTTTGTTTTTCGGGTTGTGAATTTTAATATTTTATCGTAAAGTCGTTTATCGTCGTCATTCCGACCTTTACATTTGTGTTTGAGCCGAGCAGATGCGCCGTGAGCTCAATAATAACGGGATAGTCATAGTGGGCATAGACCATGTTGCCGGTGGACTTGTCGAATCTCGCCGAGATGGTGCCGTCATAATAAGTAAACCTCTGGTCGCTGAGCGAGAGTCCGGGATAATCGAAATTCACCATGTCGGCGGTCAGCACACCGAACGCCGCGGCATAGCCCTTATCGCCCGATGGGTTAACTTCGGTGCCGAAGGTCAGGATTATCTGATATTCGCTGCCCTTGTCCTCTATCTTTGCACTCTTGACATCTGACACTGTGAGCTTGCTGACCCAGTCCTTGCCGCCGACGGGGAACACAGTTTTGATATCCTCTTTGCTCGTCATGACGAGTGCTTTATCGTCGCGCTTCATAAAAGTTTTCATCGCACTCTTGCCTACCGCGTCTATGGCTTTAGGAAGCTCGGTCTTGTCGGCGTCATTCTTCGTCTCGGTGTAATTGCGGGTGACGGATTTTGCGCTGTACTTGACCCTGTTCGCGCCGGCGTTGAAATAGGCGATTATCTCAGCTTTATTCCAATCGTTTGCGCTCTTTGAGGGTGCGGCAGTGACCTGTTGTGCGCCTGTCTCGGCGGGCTTTGTGGGGTCGGCTGACTGAGTTGCGTCCGTCTCACCCTCCTGCGCGGTGCTATCCTCGGACAGTGCGGTCGTATCCGCAATTATCTGCCCGTCCGCACTCGTCTGCGCTTCGCCGGTGGTGTCGGTATTTGTTTTTGTTTCATCCTTCCCGCAGGCGCATAGCAGCGACACCAGCAGGATTAAGGCTGCCATGACGGCGGCTGTCGATCTTTTCATAGATTTTCCTCCTTAAAATTCATATTCACCTGCTCCGACGGTCGTCTTTTTTCCGTCGGGCAGAATTATATCCGCTTTGCAGTTCGACGGGACGGATATTTTATATTTGTATCCCCCGTCCGTTTTGTCCCAGCGCACGAAAATGCGCCCGTATACGCTGTCATAGCTCGCTTCGGCGAACTCAAAATGTCCGCCGGGGCGCGGGGATATTTTGAAATTGTTCTCCCCCGCTACATTTATTCCGCACATCGTGCCGAACAGCCACTCGCACACGGCGCCCTTGGAATAGTGGTTAAGCGAGGCTATGCCGCCCTGCGCCGCTGTGCCCTCCCACGACTCCCAGACGGTATTCGCGCCGTTTTTGGGCATGAACAGCCATCCGGGCATCTGCTCGTTTTCGAGCAGACGGTAGGCATATTCAATATCAATATCCGCCAGAACGCTCAGTATCAGCGGAGTAGAAAGGAAGCCCGTACCGAGCCGCCACGAATAGTTATCAAGGGCTTTGACGAGCCGCTTTTTTGCATATTCCGTCTGTCCTTCATTGAGCAGACCGATATAAAGCGGGCGCACGAGCTTCGCCTGACGATCGGTATCGAGCGAGAATTTTTTCGTGGAGACGAGCGCACTGTAGCCGATTCTCGCCCTTGCGGCGTTCTTCTCATAGAGCTTTCGGTCATTATCCCTGCCGAGGACGCGGGCTATATCAGCCATTGCTTCGAGCATATAGACTATGTAAGCCGTCGTCTCTTCGGGATGCGGATTAATAAAGTCTTTCACTTCAAACGCCTTGACATCGGCGGGCTCCGCCCATTCGCCGTAGGACTGGCGGTAGTTTGAAATGTTGCGGAAATTCTTGAGCCCTACTCCCGTCGGCAAAGCGGTCGGATACCACTTGCCGAGGGTCTTTATTTTATATTCGGCAAAGGCACGCATATTGGGATAGAAACGCTCAAGAATTTTTCTGTCGCCGTACTGCTTATAGAGCCTGTACGGAATCAGTACACCCGCATCGGACCAGCCGGGCGAGCCGTCCATGAAAGTCATATAGAAATCCACGCCGCCACGCGGGGCTATCTGGCGGAAATTGCCGTTTCCGAGCTGTTCGTCGCACATATCGCGCACGAATTTTTCGGCAAAGGGCGCGTAATCAAAAAGATAGCTCGCGGTTTTGCAGAATATCTGCGCGTCGCCCGTCCAGCCGTGGCGTTCGCGGGTCGGGCAGTCTGTCGGCAGGTCGGTCGAGTTGCCTTTTGCCGACCACTTTGTAGCCTCGACGAATTTATTGAGCAGTTCGTTGGAGCTGTTAAAATATCCCGTCTCCTCCATATCGGAATAGACGGCTATGGCGGTGAAGTTCTCCGGGGTGACATCTATATCCGTATCGACGCTTATGTACTGAAAACCGAATATAGCAAACTTCGTCTTGTAGTGATTTTTGCCCTCTTTGCAGATATACTCGACTCTTTGCAAAGGCGTTGTCTTGTGTTTATTTTTGCACTGAATATTGTCGAGCGTCAGCTCGCCGCCGCGCAGAAGCTCGCCGAATTCGAGAGTGATTTTCTGCCCCTCGCGGGCGTTTATCTCAAATTCGACATAGCCCGCCATATTCTGCCCGAAGTCGAGCAGCTTTTTCCCGCTCGGGGTAACGGACATTTTAGGCTTGAAGCGTTCCTTTTCGGCTATCGGGAAGTTGTTCGACGCGCTCGGCACGACCTTGCAATTCGTCTCTTTCGCGTGACCGCTGTATGACGCTGTCATATTGGCGTTGACCCGCTCGCCGTCTTTGTTGTCGGCGAAGCGTATCGCGCCGTCACTGCTCCAGAGCCACGAGCCGTCCGACGCAACGGTCTGCGCCGTGCCGTCGGTATATTTTATCTCGAGCTGAGCGAGCAGCTTTGTCTCGGTGCCGTACTGATTTTTGAGTCCCCACGCGCCGACGCTGCCCCTGTACCAGCCGTCGGCAAGCTTGGCGCAGATTATATTTCCGCCCTCATACAGGAGAGAAGTCACATCATAGGTCTGATACTGTATGCGCTTTCTGTATTCCGTGACCCCGGGTGCGAGCGGCATCGAGCAATCAACGCCGTTAATCTCAGCTGAACAGAGTCCGCAGGCGGTCATATAGAGCCGAGCCGATAAAACCGGCTTTTTACACTCGAATTCTTTTTTGAAGCAATCAACCGGATAACGCTGTTTTCTGTTGACGCTGTAATTTCCGGTTATCCACTTCGCACTCCAATCCGACGCGTTTCTGAGCCCGATTTCAAAGAACGCAGGCTCGCTCCAATCGCCCTCAAGCCCGTTTTCGTCCCAGAGCTTCACTTTCCAGTTCACTCTCAGGCGCGACGGAGTGTCAAGCGGATACGGGATAAACGCCATCTGCGGGGATTCGACCCTGCCGCTGTCCCACAAAGTATTGCCGCGTACGTCTGAAGCGATTATTCTATATGCGCTCTGCGCCTTCCCGCCCTCGCAGTTCCACATGAAGCGCGGGTTCTTTATGTCTATCCCCAGCGGATTTTTGAGATATTCTGTTTTAAGCTTTACGGCTTTCATTCTTTCACCTCTTTCGCGCTCATAACTGCAAAGATTTCCTGCTCCATGAACGGAGTCCATATTTCGCGATACCCCGCCTTTGTCGGGTGTATCTTATCCGCCATATACAAATTCATATCGGCATTCAAAGCGGCGTTCAAATTATCGTCGTTCCACATATCGATAACGGATATGTCCCACTTCTCCTGCGCCGCTTTTAAAATATCGACCATAGACTGATAACGCTCGCTGTCGTAGCGCGGACTCGTATAAAATATTACAGGGCAATTCCATTTTTCTTTTGCATAGCAGATTATGTATTCTATCGCCCCGGCTACGGTCTTTGTGTCGAAGTCGTTGAGATTTTTGGACTCGATTATTTTTCCGAGCTCTTTCTTCTGCGACGCGTCGTTGGTCGAGAGCTGGCAGACTAAAAGATCGGCTTTCTCTGTATCGAGTTTTTTGAGCCGCGACACGTATGAATCCATGCCGGATTCAACGAGGGTCGTGCCGGAGACCGCGCTTTTTATCATTTCGCAGCCGTCCCGTTTTTCGATATAGTCGGCGAACGAAACCCCGCCGGATGCCGAGCCGTAGGTCACGGAAGAGCCGAGGAATATAACGGTCTTGCCTTTTATCGGGCTGTCGGCATTTTCTGGTGTATTATCAAGCGAATACTTTTCGCCGTTGCCCTCGAGCGAGGCGGTTTTCACATCGTGGAGCTTCACAAACGGGCCCCAGCTCCACTGATAGCCGCAGAACGCGAGCCACGCGGCAATAACAACGGCTGCAATCGGAATGATTGTCAGAAGTTTCTTCTTCATTTTATTCAGCCGTCTCTCCGTTTCTCTGCCTTATCTCCTCCTGCTCCTTAGCGATGTTCTTTTCTACATTCAAAAACAGCAGAAGTATCGCAAGGACAATGCCGGTTATCGTCTCAAGCCCTACGAAAGTAAATGTTATTGCGCTCTTGACGCTCGCCGACTGCACGGCGATGAGCTGCCCCGCCGCATCGGTGTAGGGCGCCGCATAGCCGGACTTCGAGAGAATGAGATTGAACACACCCGTGCACAGACCCACGCTCGCAACGGCGATTGTGTTGTATATCGACATCGCTATCCCGTCGCACCTGAAGCCGTTTTTCCACTCTATATGGTCGAGCACATCCGCGAACAGAGCCATGAAAACATAGGAGCACGGCAGACCGCCGATATTCTTGACAAACTGACCGATAAGCACTATAACCATGTTCGTCGGCGCGAGCCAGCATATAGCCGAGCCGACCGCATAGAAGATAAAGCCGATTGCCGTCAGGTTGCGCTTGCCGAATTTTTTCGCGAGCGGCCAGACGGCGAAAATGCCGATGCCCATCGGGATGCCGCCGATAACCGAGAGCATGGTCTGGGTCTTGCCGTCGTTATATGTACCGAGGACATAATTCGAGAAATAGACGAGCGAGATATTTTTGATAGTCGAGCCGGCGGTGAAGATGAGAAAATATATGAAAATTATTATCATATATTTGTCGCTGAAAATTGCCTTGAGCTGAGTTGCCATCGCAACACTCTTTTCCTCCTGCTCGCCGCCCTCGAGGGTAATGCGCTCCTTGGTAAAATAATATTCCATGAGCGTCAGCGGCAGTGCAATGCACGAGAGAATGCTCATTGTGACTATCCACTTTGATTTGTCAACGCCGAGCTGCGGCATTATGAGCATGGGGAAGATGAGCGCAACTATTATGCCGCTCATCATGATTGTCGATATCTGATTAAAAACCGAGAGCGAACCGCGCTGCTCGGTATTTCTCGTCGAGAGCGGAACCATAAGATTGTGGCTCATGTTATAAATCGTATAGGCGAACGAATAGAACAGGTTATACGAGAGCATGACCCATATCGCCTGCACCGTCTGATTTTTTGATGGCATGACAAAAAGCAATATGCCCGTCACGGCGACAAGCGGCGCGGAGAGCAGCAGCCACGGGCGCGCCTTGCCCTGCTTGGTGCGCGTGCGGTCAATGATGTAGCCCATAATTATGTTCGTCACGGCGTCGATTATCTTCGACACTATCGGGAACACGGTGAGGAACACTCCGCCCCACACGGTGGTGAGGTTTAAAACATCGGTATAATAGACATTGAGATAGGTCGCGAGCACGGCGTTTAAAAGCAGCGCGCCGGACGGACCGAGCAGATAGCCCAGCCACTTCTCCTTCGCCGTAACATCGGGCGAGGTCAGGCGCGAATCAAACGCCCGTTTTTCGAGCAGTCTGTTCTTCATTTTTGTCTCTCCTTGGCATTCCGACCTCTTGACAGATCGGACTGTTTATATTACACTTCTATTATATCTACACCGTGTTGGATTAACAATCATCAGTTTTGTTAATAGCTGTTATGAAACCGACAAAATTATCTGAAAGTGACGGGATAATATGAACACAAAAAATAATCAGCGCACGAGACTTTCAAAAATATTGCTCAAAAACGCTCTTATGGATCTTCTGGGCGAAAAAGGCTCGGTAACAAAAATATCCGTAAGGGAGCTGTGTGAGCGAGCAGACCTCAACCGCTCGACTTTTTACGCGCACTACTCTGAGCCGAAGGAGCTGCTCGAAGAGGTCGAAAACGAGCTGCTCGAAGCAACTCAGGATCACTTAAAAAAAATAGGCGCGGAAAACGACATCGGCGCACACAGATATATCCTCTCTTTTTTGATGTATATTAAAGAAAACGACAAACCGTTTCGCACCTTGCTCGTTGACTCCGCAGATCCGGCGTTCCGCTCGAAATTCATGCAGCAATCAATAATCCAGTTTATAGAGAATCTTGACATGGTTCTTCCCAAAGAGCTTGAGCAGTATATCTACTCTTATATCCTCAACGGCAGCACGGGCGTTATAATCCAATGGATGCGCTCGGACTACTGCGTTGACGCGGGCGTACTCGTTGACCTGCTGTTTTCGATAAATCAAAGTGCTCTTATGAAGCTCGACATAAAATAACGGGCAGCGCTTGAAAACCTACCGAATCGGTGGTATAATAGCCAATCGGAGGTGGGCAGATGAGGCTTACTTTTCGACACAAATCACAAGGAGACGACAAAAATGAGAGAGAGTAAAATTACAAGGGACGAGGCGTTCGAGCTTCTTAAAAAATACAACAAGGATCCGTTCCATATCCGTCACGCGCTGACCGTTGAGGGCGTTATGCGCTGGTATGCGAAGGAGCTTGGCTATGCGGACGAGGAGGAATACTGGAGCATAGTCGGGCTGCTGCACGACATCGACTTCGAGCTCTATCCGGAGGAGCACTGCAAGAAAGCTCCCGAGCTGCTCAAGGCGGACGGAGTCGGCGACGATATGATATATTCAATCTGCTCCCACGGCTACGGCATCTGCGTTGATGTCGAGCCCGTCCACGAGATGGAAAAGGTGCTCTTCGCGGCGGACGAGCTGACGGGGCTTGTCTGGTCGGCGGCGCTGATGCGCCCGTCAAAGAGCGTGACGGACATGGAGGTTTCGAGCCTCAAGAAGAAGTTCAAGGACAAAAAGTTCGCCGCGGGCTGCTCGCGTGAGGTTATCCGCACGGGCGCCGAGAGGCTTGGCTGGGAGCTTGAAAAGCTCTTTGAGCAGACCATACTCGCCATGCGCTCATGTGAGAGCGATGTCAACAGCTTCATGGAGACTTATCAGGCGTAAACCGGCGGCAGCAACAGCCGTCTGTCTTTAATTTCACCTCATTACAGCAATTTTAACGGCAAAAGACTGCCGCAGAAGCAATATCTGCGACAGCCTTTTTTATTTGCATTTTATATTTAATTCGGTGCGGGTTCGAGAGTGACCGGATCTTCCGTTGTCGGCTCGGTCACGGACACTCCGATGAGCATCTTTCCGCTCGCCGTTTCCCCGTCGGAGTCGGTGACGGTGACCTCCACCGTGTACATTCCGCTTTCCTTCGGATTATATGTCATATTCTTCTCGGATTTTTCCGCCACGAGTGTACCGTTTAAGAATATATTTATTTTATAGGTCGTATATTTTCCCGTTCCGCCGGAGACGAGCGCAGAGGCGTGTATCTGCGGCGATGCCGTGCCGTTGTTCGACACCTGCGCCGCCGCGACGGCTGCGAGAGCCGGATTTGTGACGGTCACGGTGCATGAAGCGGTCTTGTTGCCGTCCTCGGTCTTTACGGTTATCACGGCTGTACCCTTCGCCTTTGCCGTGACGCGCCCGGAGCTTGAAACCGATGCCACATTGCTGTTGCTGCTCGACCATGTGACCTTCTGATTCGCCGCGTTGCGCGGAGCGACGGTTGCCCAAAGCTGCTTTGAATCGCCGACCGTCAAGTCAAGCGAGGCAGAACTCAGGGTAACGCCCGTAACATGTTCGATATATACCGTCACCTTGCAGACTGCCACGCGGCTGCCGTCCTTCGTAGTGACTCTGATGTTTGTCGTGCCCTCTTTTTTCGCCGCGACTATGCCGCCCGAGACCTCCGCTATCGACGGGTTGTCGCTTGACCAGGTATAGCTTTTGTCGTATGCATCGGCGGGGCTGACGGTTGCGGTGAGCACCTTAGTCTGCCCGACTCTGAGCTTAGCTTCCGTCGCGCTCAGCTTTACGCCGGTCACGCTCTGATATTTTTTCTTGCTGTAAAATGTCCTTGTGCCGTTCTTGTTCTTTACCGTCAGAACGCCGTTAGTGACGGATATCCCGCAGCTGTCCCAGTCGCTCTTTCTGTCCGCATATCCGCCGCCTGTTGAGGACTTTGTATATGTGCTCAGCGTCACGAGGTCGAAGTTAACAGCCTTTATGCCGAAGCGGTCGCCCGTCTCGCCGCTGCCCCTCTGCGCGGTATATATTTCAATTGTGGAATCGGGATTGTTGAACAGATACCATACTCCGAGAGCCTCCCTGTAGCAGGTGCCTGTGTATCTGTCCCTCGTGCCGGGAGCTTTCACGAATTTTTTGTTGTTGATATAAAAGCAATTGCTGCCGAGGATTATTTTATTTGTATTGAGCGCACTTTCCCATGAGTCGAACGGCGCCGAAACGGAGTTGCCCCAGCTGCCGCCCGAGGACGAAAGCGACTTCGAGGGATAGAGCGTATATGCCGCAACGCTGCCCGAAGATGAGGGGAGCGAGAAATTATGCGAGCGCAGGTTCATACCGTTCGCAGAGTTCGACACATCGACATATATATCCGCGTATCCGTCGAGATACCATCTGCCCGTATACTTTGCCGCGGTCTGGGAATATTTCTGTGCAGGATCCTCCGCCGCTGCGGTCTGCGCTTCTGTCCCGCTCTCGGTTTTTCCCGTCGCCTTCCATTTCGCGGTGAGGTTCAGGTCGTCGTTTATGGGCGTTGAAAAATCGAACTCGGTGTCGCCGTCGAACCAGCCCTCAAATTTATATCCCTCACGCTCGGGAGTCGGCGGCGCAAACGCCGCTTCGCCGCGCTTTATCTCGATTATCTCGTTCTCCCTGCCGTCGCCGTAGCAGAGCACGAGCAGAACTATGTCCGTGCCCTCGTCCACGCTGTAGGACGCGACAAGGGTTATGTCCCCTGTTATCGCGGTGCTGAAATCGAACGCCTCGCCGTTATACTGCCACTCGATGAAGGTGAAGCCCTCCTTGTGCGGAGCCCACGGCTTTTGCGCCGCTTCGCCGTCGCGGATATGCTGAGTCTTTATCTGCGTTCCGCCCGAGCTGTCAAACGTCACCGTATGGACTGTGCTTGCGGAGCAGGCGGAAAAAGCCGCGAGCACCGTCAACAGAACCAATAAAACTGCCGTTACCCTCTTCATTGCGATCCCCCTTCGAGCGTTTGTCAATATATATCGATCTATCGGTTATATCTGAAATAATTTTACTGCAAGACAAATTAGTTTTAATTGCGCTTCGGAAACATCAAGCCTTCGCAAAAAATATTTTCCTTATTGATTTTTGCTCAAAATCAATGGGCTTACTTTGAATTATATCAAAGCTCGTGTTCTATCCTCTCCTGCGCCGCCTGCAATATCGCGGCGGGGTCGTTGCCGAGGATATCGAGCCCCTCCGCGCTGAAAAAGCTGAAGTTTTCAATTCCGAAGAACGACTTCGTGACCGTCTTTACATAGTCAAAGCCTAAGTTCGCATCGCCGATGTATCCGCCTGCGGTGGTTATATATATCAGCCTTTTTGCCCTGCAATAGCTTATCGGAACGCCGTCGCTGCCGTAGAGAAAGGTCAGCCCGCCGACGCACAGGGCTTCGATATAAATTTTCAGAGACGACGGGAAGCTGTAGTCCCAGAACGGCGCGGCGATAACGACGGTGTCGCAGGCGGCGAACTGCTTCGCGCAGTCATAGACCGGGTCGGAGAAGTCGTTTTTTTCCGCGCTTTCGGCACGCTTCGCGAGTCCCGCCGCATCGAGCGGCTTCAAATTCGCGTCGGCAAGGCGTATCTCCTCAATGTCGCCGTCAAGGCGGCTGAGTGCAGTTCTGGCGAGCGCAAGAGTGCGCGATTCATTCTCCCCGCGCACGCAGGAATTAACAAAAAGTATCTTCTCTCCCATTTGTACCTCCTGTTTTCACTCTCTGATTATTTCAAAAATCCCGCTGTGAAGCTCTTCAAGGCTGCCGCGCTCGTCCGCGAACGCATAGCCGTCGGGCAGTCTTATGCGGCCGTGAACCCCGCTGTCCGCAGAGATATCAAGCCTTATGCCATCGACCGTTCTGCGCCACTTGACGCTCACCTTGCCGCCGACCGTCTCATACGAAGCCTCTGCGCTGCCAAGATTTTGAATAAATACGGGCGATATCTCGACCTCGGACGGATCGGTAAGAAAAGGATTGACGCGGATGCCGCCGATATATTCAATGAACCATGCGGAAATGTCGCCGAACATATGGTGGTTTTGCGAATTGGGTCTGTCCTCCTCGCGCAAAAAATCCTCGGGCAGAGCCGTGAGTCCGCGCTCGACGAAGTTGCCGTAGGACGGGTAGTCCGGGCGGGTTATCATTTTAAAAGCAAGGTCGGCTTCGCCGAAGTCGGAGAGTACCCTGAACAGCACGCGCATGCCGAGTATGCCCGCGTCAACATGGTCGCCGCGCCGTTTGATTATCTCAAGAAGTCGCTTGAACGCCTCGGGCTTTTCGCCGGGAGCGAACACATCGTAATATATCGCCATCGCCTGCGAGGTCTGGCAGGAGCCTATCGCAGTCATTGTGCCGAAGTCTATCAGATGCCGTCTGGCCGCGTCTCTTATCTCATTACAGAGCTTTTCGCAGAACTCGCGTTCGAGCGAAAGTCCGAGCTGCGAGAAAATATAGGCGGCTTTCTTGAGAATACTCATGCAGGTCACGCTGTCCGTAAATTCGAGCGGAGATTTGACCCTCGTCACCGGGCACCAGTCGCCCAGCCCAATCGCTACAAGCCCGCGCTCGTCGCGGCGGCGCGAGATATACTCGCAGTAGCGGAATATCGCCGTCGCGTTCTCTTCGATTATTTTTCTGTCGCCGCGCAAAATATAACAGAAATACGGAATATATGTCAGCGCAGCGTCCCACGCGGGGCCGTTGCCCCACTCAAAGCCCCAGCCGCCCGTCGGCACTATGCCGGGCAGCGCACCGTCCGCACGCTGAGCGGCGCGGATATTTCGAAGCCACTCGCGGTAGCTGTTGACGGCATCGAGGTTCATCAATATGTTTTCGGCGGAGAGAGCGGCGTCGCCTGTCCAGCCGTTTTTCTCGCGGTGCGGGCAGTCTGTCGGGAAATAATAGAAATTCGAGAGGTCGGAGTTTCTCGTCATCGCCTGAAGTTTATTCGTCATCTCGTCGGAGCAGCCGAACGAGCCGATCTCGCGCAGAGCCGAGTTCTGCACAACAAATGTCAGAAGATCGGCGGTCGCCTCCTGCTCGGTTATGCCGAGCACCACGCAGTATCTGAAGCCGTGATAGGTAAACACGGGCTCAAAAGTCTCTTCGCCCTCGCCTTTAAGTATATACACATCGCGCTGGGAATATCCGGCGGGATAGAAGCAGATGTTGCTCGTGTCCGGCTCGCCGTCGGGCGCAAAATATTCGCCGAACTGCAAATCGATTTGCCGCCCGCGCTCGCCGCTTATCCTGAGCTTTACCGTACCTGCCGAGTTCACGCCGAAATCGTATAAAAATCCGTCGCGCTCGTCGCTCGCGATTTTTTTCGCCTCTTTGACAACGTCGCCTCGGGTTATGTATTCCTTGAGCCTGCATTTTCTTATCAGAACCGGCTTTATCTCACGCACGGGCGCTATCGGCTCCGCCTCGCACAGGCGCTTTTCGCCGCGCGGAGTCTCCGCAGGCAGGGCGTTTTTCCACGCGCCGTCGTCAAAGTCCGGCTCTGACCAGCCGGGAATTTCAAGGCGCGCGTCGTAGTAGCAGCCGCAGCGCAGGTCATCGAAAATGACCGGGGAGGGCGCAGTTTTGACCGAGCCGTCAGCCTCGAAAGTATTTATCTTACCGTCAATATATTCCGTCGAGACGCAGAAAGCCGTGCGCGGCGCGCCCCTGAACGGAGCGATATCAAAGTCCCAAATCTGACCGCCCGGCGCGTTCTGCATTCCGTTGCCGAGCATAATACCGAGAACATTTTTGCCCTGCACGAGACACTCGGTTATATCATATTCATCGTAGTAGACAAGATCGTCGGGGTTCGAGATATATGGGGCTAAAATGCCTTTTGTCAGCCTCTGCCCGTTGACATAGAGCTCATAAAATCCGAGTCCCGTCAGCGTAATAACACTCTTTTTGACTTCGCCGTCTATCTCAAAAGTCTTTCTGAAATAAGGCGCGGGAACATGGAATGTATAGGTTGTATAATCATAGCCCGCACAAATAAATTTTTCCGAAAACATAACAGCACTCCTTTACGTTAATATCATAACCGAGGACGGGAAAAACTGCAACAGATTTTTTCTCTTGGCTTTTGGAGATTCGGTGTGATATAATCGACTCAGAAACCGACGGAGGTATTGTCATGGCAAAGACAGGCAGCAAAAAGCGCAAGATAATAATTTGCATCGTTTCGACAGTCGCGGTCATTGCGCTGCTTTTCGGCGCGTGCGCCGTCTATCTCGGCGACTACTATCACGCGATAACGCCCGCGGGCGAATCATTCGGGCTTCAGGACGGCAGTCCCCTGCCCGAAACAATCAAACTCGACAACGGCAATATAGTCTGCAAAAGCGAAAATGCGACAAAGGGACTGATATTCTATCCCGGCGGCAAAGTCGAATACACTGCATATCTGCCGCTCATGGAGTCGCTCGCCCAAAAGGGCATACTGTGCGTGCTCGTCAGGATGCCGTTTAATCTCGCGGTATTCGATGTCAACGCCGCAGACGGCATACGGGATATGTTCCCCGAGATCACCGACTGGTACATAGGCGGTCACTCCCTCGGCGGCTCGATGGCGGCGGCGTATCTCGAAAAACACCCGGGCGATTTCAAAGGTCTGCTGCTCCTCGCCGCATATTCGACCGCCGACCTCTCAAACGAAAATATAAAGACTCTGTCGATTTACGGCAGCAACGACGGAGTGCTCAACCGCGAAAAATATGAGCAGTACCGCAGCAACCTCCCGGAGCTTACCGAATATATAATCGACGGCGGATGCCACGCATATTTCGGCGTTTACGGCAATCAGGACGGCGACGGCACCCCTACAATAGACAACGCCCGGCAGATAAATCTCACGGCGGATGCGGTTGCGAAGTGGGTTGGGTGAGAAAAAGTCGTGTGAGATGTTCTTTAACTCAAAAAATCGAGTGCTCATAACTCAAATCCGTTATGAACACTCGATATGGTCCGAGTGACAGGGTTCGAACCTGCGGCCTGATGGTCCCAAACGCATTTATGATGGCACTTTCCGCCGAAAATGGCTTTTCCCGCCCCTTTCCGCTCGGAAAACTGTGCTCTTCGGTGCTCTTATGTCCACTGTTT
>CAVFAN010000008.1:0-107502 GCA_963620555.1 bacterium | reverse complement strand
GTGCCAACAACAGCGGAACAAGTACAAATCGGTGACTTCTTTCGCCATCTCGACCGCCTCATCACTCTTCATCAGCGTGAGGAAATAGCAAAGTGCAGTTTCTTATTTTTTAATTTAAAATCGCTTAAGTTAAGCGTAAGTTTTATAAATAATATTATTAGTCAGTCTGGGATTAAGAAAAAAGGGTTACACAGTCTGCGCCACACCTTTGAAACAAAGCTTGTAACAGGAGTATGAGCTGAGGACGGAACGGTCAAAGCGTTATGGAGCTGCCGAGGACGATGGAGCACTCGCACTGCTCCTTGTTTCTTCACCTCACCGCCGTGCCTTCCTCCGCCACCGGCGGCGGCACGGCGGTTCGCCCCGGCACGCTCCGCGCTTCTGGTTCAAAACACTTAATCTAAACAAGAGTGAAATCGCTCGCTGTCGCTCACGGTGAAATAATTTGCTCTGCAAATTGTGAAATTTGATGCTTCGCATCAAGTGAAATGAAATAAACCCCTCACCGCCGCAGCGATTTCACACGCCGCAGGCGTATTTCACGCCCGCAGGGCATTTCACAAATCCCGAAAGGGATTTATTTCGTTGAAAAAAGCACTTGCAAATGCAAGTGCTTTTTTCTTGGCAGGGGCAGAAGGACTTGAACCCTCGGCACGCGGTTTTGGAGACCGCTGCTCTACCAGCTGAGCTATACCCCTATATTTGTGAAGCGCCGAAAATCGGCGCTTCTTGGTGGGCCACCAGGGACTCGAACCCCGGACCATTCGGTTATGAGCCGAGTGCTCTAACCAACTGAGCTAGTGGCCCTTAGCACCCTGTCTCACCTAAAAGTTTACATCCGGTTGCAAGTATGATTGTATTTAACAAGGATGAAAACGCAGGCAAGCTACTGCCTGTCAAGTTTGAAGACGCAGTTAAACGCAATCAGACGACGCAAGGCTTGTAAAGTTTTAGGTGAAACAGGGTTGTAGTGTCGCACTCCCGTGCGACAACAGCTATGATATCAAAAAACGAGCCGATTGTCAATAATTTTTTTTAAATTTTTCGTCATTTGCCGAGTATCTTTTCGCCGTCGAAGAAGAACACTCCGTAGCCGTGTCCGGTGGGCTTGCCCTGCTGAAGTCTCTGCTTGAAGGCGCGCCTTATCGAGGTGTCCTCGGGCAGGTCGTCAACGGAACCGTCGCTGTATTTTCCGAACACGCGCCAGCCGTCGTTGAACTCCTCTCTTTCGTCACTTCTGATTATGTCAAAGTCGTCCATAAATCTGAGTATATTGCTGTTTTCCGGCAGGAACTCCCTATGTCCCTCATAGAGCAGCCACGAGCCGCACACGAACGCCATGGGCTCGCCGTCCTTGCCGCCGAAGAACTTATACGCCTGTTTATAAGAATCGATTCTCTTGTCGTCCGTCAGCGGTCCCGCCGAGGGGATATGGAAATTTATGACCGTGTCGCCGCGCCTGAGGGTGTTGCCGCATTTCTCATAGTAATCGGCATCGAAGTCCGTCTTTTCAAACTGGAATCTGCCGAGTCCGAAGCGGGTCATCTCGAAAAAGCCCCTGTACCAATGCGGGACGAAGGTGCCCCATACCTCCTCGCAGTCCCTGCACTCGCGGAGCTTCCAACGCATATCCTCAATGCTCTTCCAGAATATTGCCTCGTCGATACCCTTTTCGGCATAGCGCTCGCGCAGTGCGGGGCACGCGCCGAGGAGCAGGCACATATTCATTGTATATTCATTTTCGCCGAGCTGTTCGCTGAGGGCTTTGAGCCTTTCGAGTACGCTGTCGAGGCTCTCGGGACGGGCGATAAACTCATCGACAAGGGCGTTGAAATCCGCATTTTCAGACACTCTTTCGGTGCAATCGCCGATAGTGTCTACAGCCTCCTGCGGGAATCCGATACGCTCCATTATTTTTCTGCTTTCGCTTGCGCTGACTGCCATTTCCTTCACTCCGTAAAATTGTATTTTTTCACACTGCAAGGATATCACAATCGCGACCGCCGGTCAAGAGCTTATGCAAAAGACCGCCCCGAGGGACGGTCTTTTTGCATCACGAATACATATTATTTGCGGACATATAGTCATATATCCTCTTGCCGTGCTCCTGCTCCTCGCGCTGAATGGAGTTGAGAACCGCTCTGAGCTGTTCGTTCCTGAACTCGAAGATGCAGGTGTCATAGAGTGCGGAGGCGTGCTTTTCGGTGGCGAGCAGGTCGGAGCAGATATAGCAGTCGTTCTTCTTATCCTCGGTTTCGCTGACCGAATAGATCTGACTGAAATTATTTTCGGGAATTGCCTCCCCCGCCGCAGGCTGAGGAATTTCGCCGCTGTCGATTTTTGTTACAATGTCGAGATGTCTCTGCTCAATGCCGCCGAGACAGTCTAGAAGCCGACTGAGCTGTTCGTCCTTTGCCGCCGCTGCATGCTGCGAATACTTTTCGACGCAGAGCTTCTCCTGTCCCTTGAGATCCTTGAGCAATTCTTTTTCTTTCTGTGTGAGCTGCATTTTAATGCTCTCCTTTCGTTTTTCTGACTTCAAGAATATTATTGGCGGCAAATCGGCTCTTATACATTTTTAAGTATATATTTCCGTACACGGGGACTTCGCCGCAGCGTTCGGCGTGTTCATAATTTATTTAAATTCGCTTTAAAATAAGCTTAAAAATCGGTGATAATATAAAAGAAAAGATAAAGTTTTATCAATACGGCTTTATCAAAAAAAATCCGGGAGGGTAAAATTATGTTCAACAGATTCGTTCTCAATGAAACTTCATATCACGGCGCGGGCGCGGTCAAGGCGGTTGCCGAGGAGATAACCGCAAGAGGCTTCAAGAAAGCCTTCGTCGCCTCCGACCCCGACCTTGTTAAGTTCGGCGTGTCGAAGAAAGTCACCGATGTTCTTGACGGCGCGGGCATCGCATACGAGATGTTCAGCGAAATCAAGCCCAACCCGACCATTCAGAACGTTCAGTCCGGCGTTGAGGCGTTCAAGGCGAGCGGCGCGGACTGCATAGTGGCTATCGGCGGCGGCTCCTCGATGGACACCGCGAAGGCAATAGGCATAATCATCGAGAACCCCGAGTTCGCCGATGTCAGGAGCCTCGAGGGCGTTGCGCCGACAAAGAACAAGTGCGTTCCAATAATCGCCGTCCCGACCACTGCGGGCACTGCGGCAGAAGTCACAATAAACTATGTTATCACCGACACCGAAAAGAACCGCAAGATGGTCTGCGTCGATGTTCACGACATTCCCGTGGTCGCCGTTGTCGATCCCGACATGATGTCCACCATGCCCAAGGGGCTGACCGCCGCGACAGGCATGGACGCTCTGACTCACGCTATCGAGGGCTACATCACCAAGGGCGCATGGGCAATGAGCGATATGTTCCACCTCAAGGCAATCGAGATAATCTCGAAGTCGCTTCGCGGCGCGGTTGAAAACACCCCCGACGGTCGCGAGGGCATGGCTCTGGGTCAGTATGTCGCAGGCATGGGCTTCTCGAACGTCGGCCTTGGCATAGTCCACTCGATGGCTCACCCGCTCGGCGCACTCTATGACACCCCGCACGGCGTGGCGAATGCCATAATCCTGCCGACCGTCATGGAATACAACGCACCCGCGACCGGCGAGAAATACCGCGACATAGCGAAGGCTATGGGCGTTGAGGGCACGGAGAACATGAGCGTTGACGAATACCGCAAGGCGGCTGTTGACGCAGTCAGACAGCTTGCAAAGGATGTCGGAATCCCCGCCGACCTCAAGGAAATAGTCAAGCCCGAGGATGTCGAGTTCCTCGCGCAGTCCGCATATGACGACGCCTGCCGTCCCGGCAACCCGCGTGACACAAGCGTTGCTGAGCTTGCAGAGCTTTACAGATCGCTGATGTAAAAAGAAATAAATAAATCCGCCGCCTTGTCCGAGAAATTCGGGCGGGGCGGCGATTTGTTTGCGCTGAAAAATACTATAAAATACTACAAAACAGGTCTGCGCCAAATGCGGCAGTCCCTGCTTGTCAGCCCTTGTAGTTCATACCCAGCTCTATAGCTTCGACATTCTTGGGAACGAGGTGCTGCTTTCTTGCGGGGACGACCTTGGCTATTGCCTTAGACATGGTGTCGAGGGTGCAGAAGCCGGTCTGCTCCATGAGCTTGCCGATAAGAATGATGTTTGCAAGACCCTTGAGCCCGCGCTCCTCCGCCATCTGAGTGGCGGGAACGAGGCAGACGGTGATATCGTCTCTCTTGACCTCGCGCTCAACGAGCGTGCTGTCGAGAATAACTATTCCGCCGGGAACGACGCTGTCGATAAACTTGTCATAAGACGGACCGTTCATCGCGACGAACACATTCGGAGTGACAACGAGGGGCGAGCAGATGGGATCGGAGGAGATGCAGACGCTGCAGTTTGCCGTGCCGCCTCTCATCTCGGGACCGTAGGACGGAAGCCACGAAACTTCCTTGCCGTCGGTGAGTCCCGCATAGGCGATGACCTTGCCCATAAAAAGTATACCCTGACCGCCGAATCCGGCGAGAAGTGCGTTCATATCCTTCATTTTGCTTCCTCCTCTGCTGTCTTGTCCTTATAAACGCCGAGCGGATAATAAGGAAGCATATTCTCTCTGAGCCAGCCGAGCGCATCGACGGGCGAGAGTCCCCAGTTGGTGGGGCAAGCCGAGATAACTTCAACTATCGAGAAGCCCTTGCCGGCGATCTGAGTCTCGAAAGCCTTTTTGATAGCCTTTTTCGCCTTGTTTATGTTCTTGACGCAATCGACCGAAACGCGCTCCGCATAGGCAGTGCCGTCGAGGGTCGAGAGCATCTCGCAGACTCTGACAGGATAGCCAGCAGTCTTAATATCTCTGCCGTAGGGCGTGGTCTGAGTGACCTGTCCGGGCAGCGAGGTGGGAGCCATCTGACCGCCTGTCATGCCGTAGATAGCGTTGTTGACGAAGATAACGGTTATATTCTCGCCGCGTGTTGCGGAATGAACAGTCTCGGCAGTACCGATAGCGGCGAGGTCGCCGTCGCCCTGATAGGTGAAAACGACATCCTCGGGCTTTGCGCGCTTGACGCCTGTTGCAACAGCCGGAGCGCGTCCGTGGGGAGCCTCTATCATATCACAGCCGAAATAATTATATGCCATAACGGCGCATCCGACGGGCGCGATGCCGACGGTCTTGCCCTCTACACCGAGCTCGTCAATGCACTCCGCAACGAGGCGGTGGATTATACCGTGAGTGCAGCCGGGGCAATAATGGGTAGGCACATCGAGAAGCGCCTTGGGTCTTTGGAATACGATTGCCATTATTTTTCGCCTCCTGCAAGTTTTTTGATATTTTCAAGAACCTCGGCGGGGGTCGGGATTATTCCGCCGGTGCGTCCGAAGAATTCAACGGGTCTTGTGCAGTCGATAGCGAGCTTGACATCGTCTATCATCTGACCCATGCTCATCTCGACGCAGAGGAAAGCCTTTGCGTGCTCTGCGGCGTCGCGCATAGCCTGCTTCGGGAACGGCCAGAGGGTTATCGGGCGGATAAGTCCCGCCTTTATGCCCTGCTCCCTCGCTTCGCGGACAGCTGCCTTTGCGACACGCGCCGATGCGCCGTAAGCGACGACGACATAATCGGCGTCATCGACCATGTAGCTCTCGCTCATGGGCTCTTTTTCCTCGATAACCGCATATCTGGCAAACCTCTCTCTGACGAGACGCTCGAGGTCTGCCGCCTGAAGATAGAGAGAGTTGACTATATTATGCTTGCGTCCGCCGTTGTGACCGCATGCCGCCCAAGGCTTCTCGACATTCGAGCCGCCGCTGCCTTCGCCTATCTCGACGGGCTCCATCATCTGACCGAGCATACCGTCGGCAAGGATCATTGCGGGCATACGGTACTCATCAGCCTTGTCAAAAGCTCTGCCGACGAGGTCGACCATCTCCTGAACGGAGCTGGGAGCGAAAACAAGGATATGCAGATCGCCGTGACCGGGCGCTCTTGTCGCCTGCCAGTAATCCGACTGAGAGGGCTGGATTCCGCCGAGTCCGGGACCGCCGCGCTGGACATTGATAATGACCGCCGGAAGATCCGACCCTGCCATATAAGATATCCCCTCGGTCTTGAGGCTGATTCCGGGCGAGGACGAGGAGGTCATAGCGCGCACGCCTGCGGATGCCGCGCCGAGAACCATATTGACGGCGGCGATTTCGCTCTCCGCCTGAAGATATGTCCCGCCTATTTTAGGCATGACCTTTGACATATATGCCGCAAGCTCTGTCTGCGGGGTGATGGGATAACCGAAGAAGTGGCGGCAGCCGGCACGGATAGCGGCTTCTGCCAGAGCTTCATTTCCTTTCATAAGAACTCTTTCTGACACTTTCAACACCTCTTCTTTCTTATCTCTCAACAGTTATTGCACAATCGGGACACATAATAGCGCACGCCGCACACCCGATGCACTCGTCGGGAGCCGTGACACACGCCGGATGATAACCTTTTAGGTTCAGCTTATCCTTAGCAAGGCTGATAATATGCTTCGGACATGCCGTCGTGCAAAGCTCACAGCCCTTGCAGGTGTTTTCGTTAATCGTGACTTTTGCCATATCTGTTCCTCCTAATCAAGAATACCGAACTTATATATCAACCGCTTCGTCTCGGAAGCGGTATCGGTCAAAAATTCACCACGGGAGCTTCACGAGCACATCGACTGGATAGAGATTGTCTATCTTCCCCTCAAGCTCGCCCGCAACGCCCCTCGGCGCGGTCGTATATACGAGCGGCAGACCCGCAAGCTCAGCCGTTTTTTCGGCATAAGGGACGGATGAAAGAATATCCTGCGAACTCGTCTGCGCCCCAAAGTGGGAGTTGTTGACTATCCCCGTCGCTTTCAGACGGCACGCCGCCTCTATCTCCCCGAGCAGCTCGACCGCCTCATCGGGACTTGAAATAAATTTGCGGAATTTGTTGACGACGCAGAGCATATCATAGCCCGACTCGTTGAGCTGGCGCGAAAAGCGTCCGAGCGCGGTAGCACCCGCATCGTCGCCGCCGACATCGACTATCACTCTGCCCATGCTCTCCTCAAAAATCGAGAACATTCTCGCCGTCAGCGCGGGTGCGTCAAGGGTAGTGCCCTCAAGATTCTGGGCGATGACATTGACTCCCGCCGCCTCAAGCTCGTCCTTGTAGTCCGCAGTGCGGAAATAGGGATTGACTATATCGAGATCGACGAGCGTTATCTTCTCGCCGTGCTTTGCCGCATTGACCGCGAGGTTGAGCGCGAAATTAGTTTTTCCGCTGCCGTAATGACCGCAGACGAGCGTTATGCGTTTCATCGATCCGCCTCCCTTCAATTATAAGAAATATTATACCACTCTTTGACCCACGGCACAACATATTTTCCGCCTGCAGAGATAGAAAAGATATTGCGGGGCGCGGCGCGTTTTGTGCAAAATTTATGCAAGTACAGTCTCGCGGAGAAAAAAATATCCGGCTCCTGCCAAACGGCAAAAACCGGATAGTGAAATCAGAACCGATTACTCAGCCTCTGTCTCCTCGGACTCTTCGGTCTCGGGCTCGGACTCGGGCTGCTCAGCCTCGTCCGCTGCGGCGGGCTCGAGCAGAGCTCTGATCGAAAGGCTGACGCGCTTCTTGTCGAAGTCGATGCCGATGATCTTCGCCTGAACCTTGTCGCCGACCTTGAGAACGTCGGAGGGCTTCTCGATGCGGCGATCCGCTATCTGAGAAATGTGGACAAGACCGTCAATGCCGGGGATAACTCTTGCGAATGCGCCGAAATCGGTGAGACTGACTATCTCAGCGTCGATAACGGTTCCCTCGGGATAGTTCTTGCGAAGGATCTCCCACGGATTGTCCTCGTCTTTTCTGTAGCCCAGAGAAATCTTTTTCTTCTCGGGATCAAGAGCCTTTATGTAGACATCGATGACGTCGCCGACCTTCAGGACATCCGACGGATGCTTGATGCGCTTCCAGGAGAGCTCGGAGATGTGAACCATTCCGTCCACACCGCCGATATCGACGAATGCGCCGTAGTTGGTAAGAGACTTGACGGTGCCGGTATACTTCTGACCGACCTCAGCCTGCGCCCAGAAAGCCTCCTCGGCAGCCTTTTTCTCCTCCTTGAGGACGGCACGGATGGAGCCGACGGCTCTTCTCTTATAGTTGTTGACCTCGATAATGCGGAACTTGACGTTCTTTCTCAGAAGACCGTCAAGGGACTCGCTGCGGGATGCGGTTGCAAGAGAGCCGGGGATGAAAACGCGAACTCCGTCGGTAACGGCGATAACGCCGCCCTTGACAATGTCGGTGACAACGCCCTCGAATATCTTGTCGCTCTCAGCCGCGTCAGCGATATCGCGCCATGCCTGCATAGCGTCATAGCGGCGCTTGGAAAGCATAACGGTGCCCTCTGCATCGTTGGTTTTCATGATGATAAGACCGATCTCGTCGCCTATCTTGAGATCCTGCTTCGGGTCGGCATCGGGATCTGCGCTGTACTCGTCCATGGGGACATAGCCGGCATGCTTTCTGCCGATGTCAACCTGAATCTCCGTGGGCGAGAAGCCCATGACGATACCGGTGACCTTCTGGTCGTTGTTCATGCTGCTCAGAGACTCCTCAAGAGCCTTGGAGAAGTCCTGCTCGTCTGTTTCTTCGGAAGGCACCTCCTCCGCCGGCTGTGCGGAAGCTGCGCTCTCCTCGAGCTCACCGGCAGCCGCCTCAGCGACATCGGTCTTACGCTCGACTGCGCCTTCCTCAAGCTCTTTGGATTGTTCGTTAAGAATTTCGGACATGTTACAAAGTACCTCCTTTATTATGCACGCAGGGGTTGATGCCCCCGCAGTAACGCCGACAACATCGCTGGCGGAGAAATCGATATTTTTGACATCCGCTGCGCGCTCCACAAGATAAGTCGGGCAGTTTTTTTCACAGACTCCCTTGAGCTTCGCCGTGTTTGAACTCTGCGAGCCGCCGATGATAATCATCATATCAACGCGCTGCGACAGCTCGGACGCCTCCTTCTGCCTATCCTGCGTGGCATTACATATTGTATCAAAAACATTTGCATTTGTACATAGTATTTTTACTATTTTTAGGGATTCCTGCCACTCTTTTACGCTGAAAGTTGTCTGGGAGATAATAGTTAGTTTTTTATCAGAATATTCCGGATGATTTTCAAAAATTTCGCGGAGTTCTTCGGCGTTGCGGAAGGTGAAGCACTCGCCGCGGCAATGACCCATAATGCCTATAACCTCGGGATGACCGCTGTCTCCGGCAATGAGTACGGGGATATCCGGCGATGAATTTTCATCGACTATCCTGTGTATTTTTTTGACGAACGGACAGGTCGCATCGCAGATGTCGGCTCCCGTCGCCTCAAGGCTGCGGCAGACGCTCGCGCCGACTCCGTGAGTGCGGATGACGACGGTGGTATCGGCAGACGCTTCCATGGGCGAGGTTATCACCCGAACGCCCCTTCTCTCAAGATCCTCGATAACGACCGGATTATGTATCAGGGGACCGAAGGTGGCGACTTTTTTCCCGCTCTCGACGAGCTTATATGTCATCTCGACCGCACGGTTGACGCCGAAACAGAAGCCCGCCGTCTTTGCAACCTCAATCCTTTTCATGACCCTTTTCAAGCAGCTCCCCTATCTTGCCCATGACGAGCCTGGAGGCTTCCTTTATCTCACTCATATTTGATTCGTCGGAAAGTCCGAGCTCCTCATAGGGAATAACCTCGCCGAAGCGGATGGTCATCTTCGTGCGGAACTTGCTCTTGCCCTCGAAATAGATGCACGCGGGCAGAATATCGGCGTGGGTGGCTTTGGCTATAAGCGCAATGCCCGCCTTAGGCGGCAGCATCTTGCCGTTGGGATCCTTCGATCGTGTGCCCTCGGGGAATATGCCGAGAACCTTGCCCTCCTCGACAAGGCGAATAGCATAGTTGAGTGAGCGCTGGTCGCCCGTTCCGCGGCTTATCGGGAACGCGTTGAGATGGCGCAGCATCCACGAGGCAAGCTTGTTGAGATTGAACAGCTCGAGCTTCGCCATGTAGTGAATCTTGCGGGTTCTTGCCGCAACGATGAGTCCGGGGTCGTATGAATTGCGATGGTTCGAGGCAATTATGAGACTGCCTGTTTTCGGCACGTTTTCGCGTCCGATATACTGCGTCTTGAAGATTATCTTTGCGAGCGGATGAAACATCCAAACAAAAACATCGTAAAATTTCCTGTCTCTGGTATTGTCGTAGTCAAACGCTTTACCCTTAATCTTCGGTTCCATCAAAGCTTCTCCTTAATAACATTTTTTATTTTCTCTATCGACTCGTCGAGCGAAAGCTCGGTCGTATCGACCGTTATGGCGTCGGGCGCGGCTCTGAGCGGAGCGACAGCCCGATTGGAATCATTATAATCCCTTTGCTTCATTTCTGCAAGCACGTTTTCATATTCGACCTTTTCGCCCTTTTCCACGAGCTCTTTATAGCGGCGGCGCGCACGCTCCTCGGCGGAGGCGGTGAGGAATATCTTGACCTGCGCATGCGGCAGAACGACGGTTCCGATATCGCGCCCGTCCATAACGCAGTCGTTTTCGGCGGCAATATTCTGCTGGAGACCGAAAAGGAAATCGCGGACTGCGGGCACTGCCGAGACCTTTGAAGCCGCCATCGACGCTTCGGGGGTTCTGATAAACGCCGAGACATTCTCTCCGTTTAAAAATACCGCCTGCTCGCCGTTTTCGTATTTGAGCTCAACGGATATGTCCTTGACGCTCCCCGCTATCGCCTCGGGGCTTTCAAGATCGACGCCGTTTCGCAGCGCATTGAGTCCGACCGTGCGGTAAAGTGCGCCGGTATCGACATAGATAAAGCCGAGCGCCTGCGCGGCACTGCGTGATATTGTGCTCTTGCCCGCTCCCGCAGGGCCGTCTATCGCAACATTTATTGACATACAAACCTCTCCTTCGTGCTTTCTTTATTGAGCCGCGCTCTCTCCGGCAAGATGTCCTGTAGAGAACGCTATCTGCAAATTGAATCCGCCCGTGTAGGCATCGACATCTATGACCTCGCCCGCAAAATACAGACCCTCTATAAGCTTCGACTGCATCGTTTTAGGGTCTATCTCCGAGGTTTTCACGCCGCCTGAGGTGACGACCGCCTCCTCTATAGGGCGAAAGTCCGTTATTGTGACAGTAAAATGCTTGAGCAGATAAACGAGCTTCGCACGCTGCTCGCGGGTGACGGAATTGACCTTCGTGTCCATGGGTATGCCCGAGAGAGAGACTATGACGGGCACGAGCTTTTTGGGCAGCAGGAAGTTGAGCGCATTTATAAAGTTGCGGTTGCTGTTCTCGCCGAAGTCGCGCAGAACGCGTGCGTCGAGCTGCTGCTCCGAAAGCGCGGGCTTGAGGTCGATAACTATTTTATATCTCCCCCGCTCCATCTGCCGCATATGCGAGCTCGCGGAGAGTATCATCGGACCCGACACGCCGAAATGGGTGAACAGCATCTCGCCGAAATCCGAATAGATGTGCTTGCCCGTTTTTGTGTCCTCAACAGTTATCGAAACATTTCTCAGCGACAGTCCCTGAAGCCGCGAGCAAAAGCCCTCGTGCGCTTCGAGCGGAACGAGCGACGGCTTTATCGGGGTCACGGTGTGCCCCGCCTGCCTTGCGAGTTCGTATCCGTCGCCGGTGGAGCCGGTCTGAGGATAAGACCTGCCGCCGGTGGCGACTATGACCCTGTCGGCATATATCCGCTCGCCGGAACAGAGTATCGCGCCGCGAGCCTTGCCCGACTCGATTATAAGCTCCTTTGCCCTGCCGGTCACTATATCGACGCCCGCGTGCTTCGCCGCGAAGAAGAGCGCATCGACTATATCGGACGCTCTGTCCGACTCGGGAAAAACGCGGTTGCCGCGCTCAGTCTTGAGCGGTACGCGTTGGGATTCAAAAAATTTCATTGTATCGGCGGGCATGAAGCGCGAAAACGCACTGTACAGGAACCTGCCGTTTACCGGCACGGACGAGATAAGGGCGTTGAGATCGGCGCAGTCGTTCGTGACGTTGCATCTGCCCTTTCCCGTTATCATTATCTTGCGGCCGACCTTTTCGTTGCGTTCGAGCAAAACGACTTTGCCGCCGTTTTTTGCCGCGGTCACGGCTGCCATAAGTCCCGCCGCTCCGCCGCCTATTACAAGCACCTCAGGCATAATTTACCTCTTTAAAAAATTACTCGTCCCCATGGGTCTGGTATATCTGATACTCGTCCCATATATTTTCGAGCGAGCTGAGATTGTTATAGACCTCACCGCTCTTTTCGCTCGCCGCCGCCGCTATCAGCGCATTGATAAGGCTCAGCGGAGCAACGAGGGAATCGACAAATGAGACCATGCTGCTGCGCGCCAAAAGAAGATGGGTCGCAAACTGCGCTATGGGCGAATTTTCACTGTCGGTGACGGAGATTATCGTCGCTCCCCTGTCGGAGATAAAACGCAGCATATTTATCGTCTGCTGCGAATATCTCGGAAAGCTTATTGCGATGCAGACATCGTCCCTGTTGATGCGAAACGCCTGATCGAACGCCTCGCCCGTTCCTGCGGGATCGATAAGGGTCACACTGTCATAGACAAAATTGAGATAGAACGCCGCAAAGCTTGCAAGCGACGCCGCACTGCGCACGCCGAGGACATATATATGCCTCGCACGGTTTATCGCCTCAACGCTCGCGTTGAACGCCTCGCGTGAGATGCTCTCGCGGGTCGCCTTTATCGTCTCGATATCGGAAGAAAAGGCGTGCTCGAGCATATCCTCGCCGCCGGCCGCCTCCATACGCTGGACGCTCGTCAGTCTGCTCTTGACTACCTCCTGCAGGGTCTTCTGGAGCTGGGGATAGCCCGAAAAGCCAAGCTCCGACGCAAATCTGACAACCGTGGACTCGCTCACGCCGACCGTGCTGCCGAGCCTTGCCGCAGTCATGAACGCAGCCTTGTCGTAATTTTCGGTTATGTAGTCGGCTATCCGCCTATGCCCCTTGGACATGGAAGAGTAACAGCCCTCTATTTTTGAAAGCAGCTGCTTTGTCATATTGGATATTCACCTTATTCCGTTTGCGTATAGCACTGTGTCCGACATGGACAACACTAATATGATTTTAGCATACCGGCGCACAAAAATGCAAGACGGCAGAGCAAAAATTGCAGGGTTTCCTGCATTTTCTTAAAAGCATTGACTTAAAGCCCGATTTTCTCTATAATCTATTAGTCTATTACTTCTTAAATAAGGAGCTTAAAAATGAAGGATTCATCATTTCTCTGGTACGACAAGCCCGCTGAGGTCTGGACTCAGGCGCTGCCCATCGGCAACGGTACGCTCGGCGGTATGATATACGGCAAAGTAAAGGAAGAGACTGTCTCTTTGAACCACGACGAGCTTTGGACGGGACACCCGAAGGATACCGTCCGTCCCGGCGCACTCGAGGCTTTCAGGAAGGCTCGTGCGCTCGCGCTTGACGGAAAGCTGCGCGAGTCGCAGGATGTCATCGAGTCCGACTTTATGAGCACGTCGAGCCAGGCATACATGCCCCTGGGCGACCTCGTTCTGACCTTCGACGGCTCGGAGCGCAAGTCAGACTATATTCGCTCGCTCGACCTTGACACGGCAATAGTCTCGGTCAGCTACAGGCAGGGCAAGCGCGTCATGCGCCGTGAGCTGTTCTCGTCATATCCGCAGAAGGTCATCGCTGTCCGTCTCGTTTGCGAAAACTGTAAATTCAATGTCACGGCGAGTCTCAAATGTCAGCTTCATCACAAGGTCAGGGCACAGAGCGGTCTGCTCGTCATGAGCGGCGAAGCACCGAGCGAGAACAATACGGGCGGAAGCTCCTGCAAGCAGAGCTATTCAAAGAATGACGGCGAGCGCGGTATGCTCTTCACCTGCGCCGTGAAAGCCGACACCGACGGCAAAAAGCATATAACCGGCAAGGGAATCGAGATAACCGATGCGACTGTCGCCACGCTTTATCTCACCGCCGAGACGAGCTTCAACGGCTGGCAGAACAACGCCTTTACGAACGGCAAGCCGCATCTTGAGCCCTGCATTGAAAGGCTCTCGCAGGAATTTGACTATGAGGCGGTCAAATCGGCACACATCGCCGACTACCGCGCACTCTATTCAAGAGTCGAGCTTGATATAGGCTCGAACGGTAAGGACGACATACCGACCGGCAGACGCCTGCGCAATTTTAAAAAAGACAAGAACGACATCGCGCTCTACACCCTGCTGTTCAACTTCGGGCGATATCTCGCGATAGTCTCGTCGCGTCCCGGATCTCAGCCCTCGACGCTCCAGGGCATCTGGAATGAGAAGCTCTGCCCGCCGTGGCACTCGAACTACACGGTGAACATAAATACCGAAATGAACTACTGGCCAGTTCTCCCCTGCGATATGCCGGAGGTCAACGAGCCGCTGATCGAGATGGTGCGCGACCTGTCCGTCGCGGGCGAGCGCACGGCAAAAGAGATGTACGGTATGCGCGGCTTTGTCGCACACCACAATGTTGACATATGGAGAATGACGACCCCGGTTGACGGAAACGCCGTATGGGCATTCTGGCCGATGTCGCCCGGCTGGTTCTGCGAGCATATTTTTGCTCACTACGAATACACCATGGACGAAAAATATCTGCGTGAAACAGCCTATCCGATAATGAAAAAGAGCGCGGAATTCTACTGCGATTATCTCGTTGAGGACAAGGACGGCTATCTCATCGCCGCGCCCTCGACCTCGCCCGAAAACAACTTTATTCTGAGGGGCAGCGACTGCGCCGTTTCGCAGACGACGACCATGACGATGAGCATTATCCGCGAGCTGTTTGAAAACTGCATTAAGGCTTCGAATATTCTCGGCGAGGACAAGGCGTTTGCGGAAGCTCTCAAAGATAAGCTCGACCGTATGCTGCCGTTTAAAATCGGCAAAAAGGGTCAGCTGCTCGAATGGTACAACGAAGAGAGGGAATCGGAGATACACCACCGCCACTGCTCCATGCTCTACGGCCTGCACCCCGCGCATCTGATAACCTCCGACGGTACGCCCGAGCTTGCGGACGCTTGCAGGCGTTCGCTCGAAATAAGGGGCGACGACGGCACGGGCTGGAGCCTCGGATGGAAGATAAACTTCTGGGCGCGTCTGCGCGACGGCAACCACGCCTTGAAGCTCTTTGATCAGCAGCTGAGATTCAAATCCTCCTGCGCAGCGGCTTACTCCCACGGCGGCGGCACATACGAAAATCTCTTTGACGCGCATCCGCCCTTCCAGATAGACGGCAACTTCGGCGCGGTCAGCGGAGTTTGCGAGATGCTGCTCGACTGCTTCGACGGAAAGATATACCTCCTGCCCGCTCTCCCCGACAAATGGGGCGATGGCAGCGTCCGCGGTCTGCTCGCAAAGGGCAACATAAAGGTCGATATGACCTGGAGCGGCGGCAGGCTGACCTCATATTCCCTCACCGGCAAGGGCAAGGCGAATATAATATACGGCGGCAAAGAGACCGTACACGAGCTTGACGGAAACACGCTCACAGTCACGCTTTAAGGAGTTATCAAAATGAAATTCGACCTCTATGACTTTGACGAAACCGTTTTTCCCGTTGATTCGGAGAGCGTGTTTTATCTCTTCTGCCTTGTCAGGCACCCGTGGCTGATAGTCATTCTTCCCTATCAGCTTTTCTGCCTTGCCTGCTTCTTTCTGAAAATCGACCGCGACAGGATGAAGGGCAGATTTTTCTGTTTCCTGCACTTTGTCAACACGGAAAAGATGGTCAGAAAATTCTGGGAGAAGAACGAAAAAAGAATGTATCCGTTCTTCCGTCCGGAGAACCGCGATCTCCCCGCAGTCGTCTGCTCGGCGTCACCCGAATTTCTGCTGCGCCCGATATGCGAAAAATACAAGGTGCATACGCTCATCGCCACGCGCCTTGACCCGCACACGGGCAAAATAGACGGGCTCAACTGCAAGAACCTCGAAAAGGTCTCAAGGATAAAAGCCGCCCTGCCCGACGCCGAATTTGAAAAGGTTTTTTCGGATTCTCTTAAAAGCGACGCGCCTATATTCGCGCTCGGAGAGATAAACTATCACGCGGTGAGGGGCAAGCTGACGCGCATAAAATAAGCTTCAACACACTGGAGATGTAAAAAAAATGATAATAGACAGCCATGCACACATATATCCGGACAAGCTCGCCGTAAAGGCGGCGCGGAGCATCGGCGACTTCTACGACATAGACATGAACCTCGACGGCACGGTCGATATGCTTCTCAAAGTCGGCGACGAGGCGGGGGTTGACAAATTTCTCGTTCACTCGGTCGCAACGACTCCGCATCAGGTGCGCTCGATAAACTCATTTATCGCAAAGAGCGTATCGGAGCACCCAGACCGCTTCATCGGCTTTGCCACGCTCCACCCCGGATGCAGGGACGAGATACCCGAAATTGTTGACGAGGCGATAGAGCTCGGTCTTTCGGGAATAAAGCTGCACCCCGATTTTCAGAAATTTGACATCGACGCGCCCGAGGCGATGCGCATGTACGAGGTGCTCGAGGGCAGGCTGCCGATCCTCTTTCACACCGGCGACTACCGCACGCAATATTCAAAGCCTACGAAGATAATAAAAGTTCTCGAAAAATTCCCGAAGCTCGACATAATCGCGGCTCATTTCGGCGCATGGTCGGAATGGGGCTACGGCTCAAAGGAGCTCTCCGACGCGGGAGTATATGTCGATTCATCGAGCAGCTTCTACGCGATGAGTCCGGAGAGGATAATGGAGATGATTCACATCTTCGGCACGGACAAAATTTTCTTCGGATCGGACTACCCGATGTGGAACGTCAAAAAAGAGCTTGAAACATTTATGTCCCTGCCGCTGAGCGACGAGGACAGGGAGAAGATACTCCACAAGAACCTCGAAGGTCTGCTGGCGAAGTATAAAAAATAAGTCCGACATGTAAAAAAACTCCCTGCCCGCCGCAGAGAGTTCACATTGAAGAAATCTCACTCGTTTCAAAGGAACGAATTTCACTGAAAAAGCACACCGTCCCGAGGTGTGCTTTTGTCACATATAGCTTTCATCAAACAGCGAATGAAATATAGGCGGTTTCATCAGAGGTACACTGGGGAGTCCCTTACAAATTCAGGACTATGCCTGCCGGTTGCCGCTCCTCGGCAATTGCAAGCTTTTCTATGTCAGCTAAGCCCCCGATTGCCCCCGGTAATAGCGACTGCCGTCAACGCCGGCAACTCCACACGCACACAGCCTCCGAGCCTAATTGACAAAATGCCTGCCGGCATGGTAACATATACATGGGAGTGACAGATGGCTTGCACGTTCTATCCACAAACCATTTTGTTCGACAAGTGGAAATGAGAAAGTTGAATGCACAAGTTATTCTGTGAGGAGTAAGTTGTGCATTTTGTTTTAAGGAGGTTAAGTGGCATGGAACTTATCTATCTTTTGAATCTTTTTGGCTTAGCTCTCATAAAAGCAGACAAGAATAAATCCAGACCCCGCGGGTATCTAATCCTCTATACATTGAGCGCATAAGTCAACGGATTCAATTGTTGGTTTATGCGCTTTTACATGTTACATCAGTTATACAATGCTCCTTGAAGGGAGAAATCAATGATGAAAAGAACAGCCGTCAAAGCGGTATTTGCTATCGTTTTAGTTGTTACTCTTCTTATGACCTTTTCCGTATCAGCCTTTGCATACCGTCTTGCTCCTTACAGGCATCAGAACACAAGGATATATTACTATTACGACAACTGGGTTGATCTAAGAGCAATTTCGTTGAGCAATTTCGTTTTTTTCTACCGGAGCCAATGCTTGGAAAGCAAGGACTACTGAGGCTCAAATATTGCATTACTCCAATAATCCGGGAACAGGATACAATGTATATATGTGCGCGGGAAGCATTACCGGAGTTGATTGGGACGGACTCACTCAAACAAGGTATTCTTCTGCCTCTCCACACTATGTGGTATCGCAAACCCTTACCCTTAATAAGGCAAAAACTACTACATGGAACAGCGATGGGGCACTGAAGTCGGTTGTGGTTCACGAAATGGGACATATTTTTGGACTAAAAGATAACGAAAAAACCAGAACGATTATGAACGGTTATACATTCGGGGCAAACAGTCGCTATGGCGGATATGGATTAACTGTTCCACAAACTGATGATGTAAATGGTGTCAATGCAAAATACTAAAATGCAATCGAATATAGTGGGGTGAGTTAAATGAACAGAACGTTAAAGGCAATCGCATGGTTCTGCTTAGTTGTGGTTATGCTTGCTTTAGCCGCTTGTTCCAAACAAAGCGCAATCGATTACAGACAATATAAAAAAGTGCCCCTTACTGCAAGTTGGGCGTACAATTACGAAAATGTTTGTGAACTCGCAGATAATTGCGATCTGGCAGCCTATGTGACGATTACAGGGCTGGAGACTGACGACAGGCACAAGTCTTACGGAGTTGCTTTGACAATCTATACGGCAGAAATTACAGAGTCTTTGTTTGGTAAAAAAGATGGAACCATTCGTATTGTTATGACCGGAACGGTAGACGAGAAAGAAAAGAAAATTTATGAAATCGTTGACGATCCTTTGATGAAACTCGGCGATAAATTTTTCGTGTTTGCAAAAGTCAATGAAGATGGAACTTACACCATTTTAAGCGGATCGCAGGGAAGGTTTGAGATAATCGACAACATGGTCTATTCTTTGAATATTTCCAATGAGCAAGTCGCGAAAAATAATTCCGGTTCAAACATTACTGTCAACAAACAGCCAAAAGATGAATTCTACGCTCAAATCAAAGAGTATGTATCCCAGCACTAAAGCATGCCCCTCTGCAAGCTTTGTTATGGGCACTCCCGATATTTTAATGGTGCGGGCGACCGGACTTGAACCGGTACGGTGTCACCACCGAGGGATTTTAAGTCCCTTGCGTCTGCCGATTTCGCCACGCCCGCACATAAATAACCGCCGGAGACCTTTCCGGCGGTATTATTATATTGTATTATCCGATGTTTGTCAACAAATTTGTGCTCTTCACGCCTCCATTCCGAGCGCTTCGTCGTAGTGGTGCGCCTGTTCGAGCATCATGTCCTTGACCTTCATCAGGCGCGTTGTTGTGCTGCGCTCGTTTTCGTCGAGCTTCATCGAGATATACTTTATCGTCTCCTCATACTGAGGAATCATAACATGCTCAAGGGCGTTTACCCTGCGGCGCGTTTTTTCTATCTCGCCCGCAAGCAACTGGCACGATTTCTCGACCTCTGCGAGCCTGAGCATATCCGGCATTATCTCCGACAGCGCACAGACCGCATTGTCAAGCTCTGCCGAGGTGAACGCCGTTCCGTATGAATAAATATCGTTCTTGTCGGCAGTTTTATACCGAACATCGAAAACCGGGATCATAACGCTCATCACATTTTTCTCCGAGCTTTCGAGGCTCATCTCCTGCGTGGGGAGCATCATCGCAACGCTCAGGCTCTTGTCGTCCATGGCACTTCTCGCAATTTCCATGTTGACATTCGCCCGCTTTATCCCCTCCTCCACACGGATGCGAAGAACCTTATTCTCTTTGACGAGATCGAGAAAGCGGCGCATAAGCTCATCGCGCTTGTCCTTGAGCAGCTTGTGTCCCCTGCGTGCAGTCAAAAGCTTGCGCTTGAGGTTTGTCAGCTCCATGCGCGTGGGATTCACATTCATTACCGCCATTGTCTATCACTTCTTCCCATATGGATTCAGAACTTGCCGTAATATTTGTCGAGGAACTCGTCGCTGACGCGCTTTAGCTCGCTGCGCGGCAGAATCGAGAGCAGCCTCCAACCGATGTTGAGCGTCTCCTCGATGCTCCTGTCGGTGTCGAAGCCCTGCGAAACATACTCTTTCTCGAATTCGTCCGCAAACTTTGCATAGAGCTTATCCATGTCCGTCAGCGCGTCCTCACCGAGGACGACCATCAGCTCCTTTGCGTCCTTACCGCGTGCATATGCGGAGAACAGCTGGTTCATCGTGTTCGAGTGGTCGGCTCTCGTCTTGCCCTCGCCGATACCCTTATCCTTGAGTCGGGACAGGGACGGCAGAACGTCGATAGGCGGGTTGATGCTCTTTCTGTAAAGCTCGCGGCTGAGGATTATCTGACCCTCGGTGATATAGCCCGTGAGGTCGGGAATGGGGTGGGTCTTATCGTCCTCGGGCATGGTGAGTATAGGTATCATCGTTATGCTGCCGGGCTTGCCCTTCTGTCTGCCTGCGCGTTCATATATCGAAGCGAGGTCGGTGTACATATATCCGGGATATCCGCGGCGACCGGGAACCTCCTTACGCGCCGCCGAAACTTCACGCAGCGCATCGGCGTAGTTCGTGATATCGGTCAGGATAACAAGGACGTGCATCCCGCGGTCGAATGCGAGATATTCCGCGGCGGTCAGAGCCATCTTCGGCGTTGCGATACGCTCGATGGCGGGGTCGTTTGCGAGGTTCGAGAACATTACTGTTCTGTCGAGCGCGCCGGTGCTTCTGAAGCTCTCGACGAAGTAGTTCGACTCCTCGAAGGTGATGCCCATTGCCGCAAAAACAACGGCAAACTGCTCGTTGTCGCCGAGCACCTTCGCCTGCCGCGCTATCTGCGCCGCGAGGCTTGCGTGGGGCAGACCGGACGCAGAGAATATCGGCAGCTTCTGACCTCTGACGAGAGTATTGAGTCCGTCAATGGCGGAGATACCGGTCTGGATAAATTCCTGGGGATAGCTTCGGGCGGCGGGATTCATCGGCAGGCCGTTGACATCCATCCTCTTCTCGGGGATTATCTCGGGACCGCCGTCAATAGGTCTGCCGAGTCCGTCAAAGACGCGGCCGAGCATATCGGGCGAAACGCCCAATTCCATCTGCCTGCCGGAGAAACGCACCTTGCTGTTGGCGAGGTTGATTCCGGCGGAGTTTTCAAACAGCTGAACGAGCGCGTTCGTGCCGTCGATTTCGAGCACGCGGCAGCGGCGGGTCTCGCCGTTTGCCAGCTCTATCTCGCCGAGTTCATTATACTTGACTCCCTCGACCTCGCGCACGAGCATAAGAGGTCCCGAAACCTCCTGAATAGTTCTGTATTCCTTAGGCATCAGTATTCCTCCCTTGCGTCAACAACGGCTTTTATCTCTGAATCTATCGCCGCGCAGACTGTTTGATATGTGTCCTCAATGTCCTTTTCGGGAACATATTTGAAGCGTCCGATGCTCTCTCTCGAGGGTATCGAGACGAGCTTTTCAATATCCGCGCCCTTTTTGAGCGCGTTGAGTGAGCCGTCATAGAAGCGCAGGACGAGCTTCATCATCAGATACTGCTTGCGCAGGGACGAATATGTGTCCACCTCGTGGAAAGCGAGCTGATGCAGGAAGTCCTCGCGTATCGAGCGGGCGGTCTCCATCTTGAGCCTGTCGGTCGGCGAGAGGGCGTCCATACCGACGAGCTTGACTATCTCATCGAGCGAAGCCTCGTCTGAAAGCAGAGCCATGAGCCTTGCGCGAAGCGTAGTCCACTCATCCGAAACATTCTCATTGAACCAGCTTCCGAGCGAGTCGGCATAGAGGGAATAGCTCGTCAGCCAGTTTATCGCCGGGAAGTGGCGCTTATATGCGAGTGCAGAGTCGAGTCCCCAGAAGACTTTTACTATTCTGAGTGTCGCCTGGGAGACGGGCTCCGAGATATCGCCGCCGGGAGGCGAAACAGCGCCTATAACCGAGAGCGCGCCCTCGCGTCCGTCCGAACCGAGGGAAACAACGCGTCCCGCACGCTCATAGAACTGGGCAAGTCTGCTGCCGAGGTAAGCGGGATAACCCTCTTCGCCGGGCATCTCTTCAAGTCTGCCGGACATCTCGCGCAGAGCCTCGGCCCAGCGGGAGGTCGAGTCCGCCATGAGGGCGACCGAATAACCCATGTCTCTGAAATATTCCGCTATCGTAATACCCGTGTATATCGATGCTTCACGCGCTGCAACAGGCATATCGGAGGTGTTTGCTATAAGCACGGTGCGCTCCATGAGCGACTTTCCCGTGTGCGGGTCGATAAGCTCGGGGAACTCGTTCAAGACATCGGTCATCTCGTTGCCGCGCTCGCCGCAGCCGATGTAGACGACTATATCCGCCTCAGCCCACTTTGCAAGCTGATGCTGGGTGACGGTCTTGCCGCTTCCGAACGGACCGGGTATCGCCGCGACGCCGCCCTTGGCTATCGGGAACAGCGTATCGACGACGCGCTGACCGGTGACGAGCGGGACATTGGGCGCGAGCTTCTTTTCAAACGGTCTGCCGCGGCGCACGGGCCACTTCTGCATGAGCGTCACGGGCAGCTCCTCGCCGTTTGCAGTCTCTATTGAGCCTATCTGCTCGGTTACGGTGTAATCGCCCTCAGCTATAGATTTGACAGTGCCGACAACGCCGGGCTTCACCATTATTCTGTGTTCGACTATCTCGGTTTCCTGCACCGTGCCGAGGATATCGCCGCCGACGACCTTATCGCCCGACTTCACCTTCGGTACGAAATGCCACTTCTTCTCCCTGTCGAGAGCGGGCACCTCCACGCCTCTGACGAGACTGTTGCCGACGAGCTCGCGTATCTTTTCAAGAGGGCGCTGGATGCCGTCGAAAATACCCTCGATAAGTCCGGGACCGAGCTCGACGCTCAGCGGCTCGCCCGTTGACTCGACGGGCTCGCCCGTGCCGAGTCCAGAGGTCTCCTCATAGACCTGAATGGAGGCTCTGTCGCCGTGCATTTCTATTATCTCGCCGATAAGCTTGCTGTCGCTGACACGCACGACGTCGAACATGTTCGCCTCGCGCATACCCGTTGCGACAACGAGCGGACCGGCTATCTTTGAAATCTTTCCTGTAGTCATATCTGTTATCACGCCTTTCGGTTGAGCGTCATTATTTGTCCAGGATGTCCGAGCCGACCGCCTTTTGGACGGATCTGCTGACATTCTTCATACCCATGCCCGTGTTCCCTCTGACTCCGGGAATTGGCACTATTGCGGGCAGAGGTCTTGTGCGGTAGCGTTCAAGCTCGCTTTCGAGCCCGGAGGCAAGAGCCTCGGTTATAAATATCACCGCATACCCGCTCTCCGCCATTCTGTGGAGCATCGGCGACGCCTCGGCGGGGTCGTCAATGGGGAAGATGTGCATTCCGAGGGACGCGAAGCCGAAGATGCTGTCTCTGTCGCCCATAACGGCTATCTTATGCATAGACCTCCCTCACTCTCGCTCTTATTGTCTCTGCGGAAAAGCCGTTGAGCTTCGCCGAGAGTATAACTCTTACATTTTTCGTCTCCGTCTCGATGGCGTTATAATAAGCCGCGAGCGGGTCGGGACCGAACGCCGTATATTTGGCTTCGGTCATCTGCTGCGTCGAGAGCTCGTCGCACTTCTTTTCAAAAGCCGTGAGTCCCTCTTTAAGACTGTCCGCAAGGGAGCTGAGTTTAGTGTTCGCAAGCATATCCGCGACTGCGTCAACGCCCTCGAACGCCGCGTGGATCAGCTCGTCTGAATCGAGGCTTTCGCACGGGCACAGCGCGTTTTTGATATATTGATCCGTTCTGCCTGCCGAAGCGCAGCGCAGTGCCGTTTTTATATCTGCGGCAGCGCACGAGAGCTCGACCTCTTTCACCAAAAGAGCGCTCCCGCTCTTTTCGGCGAACTGCTTTCTCGTTTTCAGAGCCGCCGTGTCTATCGCGGTGTCCGCAAGTCTGCCGCTCTCGAGCCTGACTATCGCGTCATAAGCCTCCTGCGCACAGTCACGCATACACTCGGGCAAAGAGTCAAGCTCGTTTCGCTCGACGCACCCGATTATCTCCGCCGGATCCCACACGCTCGGTCTTACAACATAGTCGGACGGGTCGAGGTCGGAGAACTTCGCCTTTAGCGCCGCTTTGAGATTGAAGAAATCGTTGTTTATCACGAGCGCATCAAGAAGTGACGCGTCCGGCGCACTCTCTTTGAGCAGCTTCCACGCGGCGTTCACATGCTCTTCGAGCATCGGCGCATAGTCGTGACCGACGCCGTCAATCTGCCAACCCTTGTCGCCGAGCAGTCTCAGCGCCGTCTCATAGCTCTCAGCCGATATCAGCTGTTCCGTCTCGGCGGGGGTGAGCAGGTTCACTTCGTTCGCTCTGATTCGCGCTACGGCGTAGGCATATTCATTTTCATGCATATTTCTCACCGCCGTTTAAAATATCACGCCGCAGACTTTTTCGCGGAGGGTGTCCTTCTGTTCGTTTATGAGTGCTCTGAAGGTGCAGTTTATCTCGATATCGCCGTAGACGAGGATAAATCCGTTTTCGATATCCGCGCCCTGCGCCGCGAGCTTCACCGAGCCGTCTTTTAATTCGGCGTTTATTTCTTCAACAAAGCCCGACGGCACGCGGTCAAGGTCGGCTTTCGAGAGTCTCAGCTCCCCTTCGCCCTTGCAGGCATTTCTGACGGCGAGCTTTTCGAGCGCAGCGAAATAATCGTCCGCGCTCATATTGCACATCGAGTCGTATGCCGCTTCTATCGCCGCATCGACTGCCTCGACCTTCGCCGCGAGCTCCGCTCTGCGGGCAATGCCGCCTATATTCGCTTCAGACATATTCAGTATAGACTGCGCCTTTTTCTCGGCATCCGCTATGATATCCGAGGAAGCTCTTTCGGCGCGTCCGTTCATATCTTCTGCGATATCCTGCGCCCTTTTCTGCGCCTGATCCGCTATCTCGCGGCAGCTCGCTAACGAATCGGCATTTATCTTTTCAATTATTCTGTCAAGTCCGCTCATCATTTCATCCCTTTCGTCGGTGCATATGCGCCGTTTTTTTAGGCAATCAGATATTGAGTCCGCTGACGCTGAATATCGAAAGGATGGAAACGAGCAGGGCGATAACGGCGTATGTCTCGACCATAGCCGCCATGGTTATGGCTTTACCGTTCTGGTCGGGCTTCTTGGCTATTATGCTGACGCCTGCCGCCGCAGTCTTGCCCTGAGCGATTGCGGAGAAATAACCGACTATCGCTATGGGCATACACGCTGCAAACATCATAAGACCTTTTTCTATTGAGAGAGGCTCGAAGCCGCTGCCGATAACGCCCATTCTGTTGAGCGCAAGGAACGCGGTCAAAAAGCCGTAGAGCCCCTGAGTGCCGGGGAGAATCTGAAGGATAAGCACCTTGCCGAACTTCGAGGGATCTTCCGTAATAACGCCCGCTCCCGCCTGACCGACAAGACCGACTCCCTTTGCAGAGCCCATGCCGGAGAGAATAGCCGCAAGAGCGGCGCCGAGGACGGCTATCGATGTTCCGAGACTTGAAAAAATAGACATTACTGTATTTCCTCCTTGAATCTGAAGTGTTTTGTATCTGCTTTTAAGGGGGTGAAGGAGCGTCCTCCGCCCTCATAAAATTTTGAGAAAAATTCAACATATTGAAGCCTGTTCGTGTGAACATATGTGCCGATAAGGTTTATCGCGATGTTCGCCGTATGTCCGAGCAGGAATACTATAATAAACAATATCAGCTTTGCGACTTTGTTGCCGGGCATCGTGCCGAGCAGGTTAATAACCGTCGCTATAACGCCGGTCGAAAGTCCGAGCGCAAGTAGGCGCGAATAGGAGAGGATATCTCCGAGATATCCGGACGCCGTGTTATACAGCCCGTAGAGCCCGCCGCCGAGCTTGCCGATAATGTTCTTGGCGCTCCGTCCGCTCGTCAGAACGGTCAGCACCGCGCCGGCAAGGGCGACATATTTGCCTGTTGCCGTCAGCGTCTGCGGCACGTCGATTATGATTCCTGCACCCAGCGGTGCGATACCCGCAACGAGCAGATAGACGGGAACGACATCGCAGAATGCATCGAGCTTCTTGCCGTCTTTCCAGAGCATACAGAACCTGACCGCAAGACCTGCAAACAGATGGATTATGCCGAACAGGAACGAATAGAGCAGCAGCTTCATCGGGTCGTTGACCGGCTCGAACCAAACCGCAGTCGAAGCTATCTCCCTGCCGAAGAACTCGCGTGCTATGACCTGCGGTGCGTCGCCGAACCAGCTGCCAAACATCGTGCCCCAGAAGACGGTCGAAATTCCGCAATAGAGGAACATATCGACTGTCTTTTTCATCTTCGGCTCGAGCTTGAGCTTCGCCTTGGCTATGAGCATGGCGATGACCATTACAACTCCGTAGCCCGCGTCCGAGAGCATGATGCCGAAGAACACATAGTAGAAGAACGCCATAACGGGGTTCGGGTCAACATCGTCACGGTTGGGCATGGAATACATTTCGGTTATCGGCTCGACTGGCGAAACAAAGGCGTTGTTTTCAAGCAGCACCGGCACATCGGCGTCGGCGTCCGGGTCGGTCACTTCGACAGCGACGGTATATTTCTTTTCGAGTGCGTCAATAACCTTGGAAACCCGCTTCTCGGGAATATATCCCGTAAGGACAAAAATACGGTTCGTCATGGCTATGCGCTCAAGAGCCGCGTATTTTTCTTTCTTTATCGCAAAATAATCAATGACGAAGCTGATATCATCATAGCAGCCCGCAAGCTTCACTATTTCGGCTCGCGCCGTTTCGGAATCCTTGTCGTTCTGCTCGATCTGCTTTTGGAGCCGCTCGTATCTTATGCGCGGCGGATGCTTCGTCGGGTCGGACGGATAAGCGAAATTGAGCATTCTCAGCGCCTCGAAAATCTCTTTTTCGCATTCCCTGTGGCACATCACAACGGCGCATGTGCGCTCGCTGCTCGCCGAGATTATCTGCGCGTCAACCTCGTTTATCTCCGGCTCTGCCTCCGCTATCGCTTCGATCAGCGACTGCGCGTCATACTGCGCCGGAAACGAGCCGATAAACACTGCGGTCGAATCTGTGCCCTTGCATTTCATCGGGATATCGAGGCTCAGCCACGGCTCGAGCGCGTCCATCGCAGTGCGGCATCGGACATTATCCGCCGCATATTCGCGGATATCAGCTTCGAGCGAATTTATTTTGTAACACTTGCGGAGTATTTCGTCCGCCTCATCTGCCTTTTTCAGATATTCCGAGACTTCAAGCTCCTTTCTGCCGCCGAAGGACGACAGGAGGCTGTGTATCAGACTCTTTTTCTGCGGAGCGTATTTTTCGAGCGTTTTCTGCGCGCTCTCCTGAGCCGCAATATACCGCTCAAAGGTCGAAACGGTGACGCCCGTAGACAGCTTGCAGAGCGACTCGCTCTCTTCGCAGTCGGTCAGCTCGACAGTTCCCATGCGCTGAAGGCAGTCGATTATCTCCTTGCTCTGCTCAAGCGGAGCGAGCAGCTCGATGCACTTCATTTTAAGCTTTGCCAACCTGATACCTCCTGATTTTTCCGTAATTTTCGAGCTTTTTCATCAGAACACCGTCTCCATGACCGCTCTGATTGCCTCGGCTCTGTGCGCTTCGGCAGCCGCAAGCACTTCGCGCCTGCGTTCTTCCGCCGCTTTTTCGGCTTTTTCCTCGTTTGCACGCGCCTGTTCGCGTGCTCTCGCAAGAATTTCCTCCGCCTTCTCGGCGGCTTCAGCCTTCCTTCTCGCAACTGCGCCCTCACCCGCTTCAACCGCCGCATCGACGGTTTTCTGCGCCTGTTCGTGCGCCGCTCTCTGCGCCTCCCTGTCCGAATTTTCGGCATCAAGCACCCTTGAAAGCATCTCCGACGCCATAGAAACACGCTCCTCTCTTAGATAAACATAATTTTTCTCTCGCATTTTTGTTATTATACCACAAAAATACGACGGAAAAATGAACAAAAAGCACAAATAAATAAACTTTTATCTATAATATATATATCTATATGTTCCTACTACCCTGTAACACCTAAAAGTTTACATCCGGTTGCAAGTATGATTGTGGTGAACAAGGATGAAAACGCAGGCAGGCTACCGCCTGTCAAGTTTGAAGACGCAGTTAAACGAAATCAGACGACGCAATGCTTGTAAAGTTTTAGGTGTTACAGGGTTCTACTTATCAGTCAGTTTATCACACTGCAAAGCGTGATTAAATACCCAACCTTCACCGGGTGTCTCAAAGTTGCACACTCCGGCGCAATTGTCCAAAAGGTTGTAAACCCGCGGCGCATTTGGTATAATAAGGCATCGCGCTGCAACACTTGAAACGGAGGAAAAAGATATGACCGAAAAACTTTCCGCATTTGACTTTGAGGCCTTTATCACAAAGCTCGTCGATGCGCTGCCCAAGCTCGTCGGAGTTGCGCTGATGCTTGCGCTCGGCTTCTGGATAAGCTCGCTGATAGGAAAACTGCTCATAAAATGGCTGACCAAAAAGGGTGTTGACGTGTCTGTTCACTCTTTTCTGCGCAGCATCGTGGTCTGGCTGCTGAGGCTTGCGGTCATACTCTCGGCTTTCTCGACCCTCGGCGTCAACCTTAACTCGTTCATTGCCGCCCTCGGCGCGGCTGGGCTGACTGCGGGCATAGGTCTGCAAAACAGTATCGCCCAAATCGCCAGCGGACTGCAGATACTCGTCAATAAGCCATTCAAAAGCGGAGATTTTGTTGAGCTTGAGAACATAAGCGGAGTCGTCCACGAAATAAAGCTGATGTACACAGTATTTACGACCATTGACAACAAGCGCGTTATCGTCCCCAACTCGCACATCACGAGCAATAACATAATCAACTATAATGCCGAGAACAACAGGAGACTCGACCTGACCTTCTCCGTATCTTACTCCGACGACATAGCCCTCGCAAAGCAGGTGCTCCGCGCACAGGCGCTCAAAAACGCGCTTATATACAAAAATCCCGAGCCAGATGTGGTCGTCAAGCAGCAGTCGGCGAGCAGTATCGACCTTCTGCTTATGGCGTGGTGCTCGTCCTCGGACTATCTGACCGCATACTACAAGCTGCAAGAGGATGTCAAAATAGCATTTGACGAAAACGGAATAAATATTCCCTTCAATCAGCTCGACGTCCATGTTTCAAACCTATAAGAGCTTCCGCTCAGCACCCATAAGGCGTTTGACTACGGGAATAAGGAGTGCTCGCTTCAAAACCGTTGGCATAGCTTCAATTGTCATAATACACAAAAAACACCCTGTTATCTGCGGTAGATTTTTTTCGAAAAAGTTCTTTTTGACTATCAATCGGACGCTTTTTATTATATAATGTTAGACGAAGGTAAAAAAGAAAGTTTAATCTGCGGAGGGAATTATTATGTCAGAAGCATTAACTGCACCGGATTTTTCAACTATTCCGGTAGGACCGCTTGCGCTTATCGCACTGCCCGGCTGCGAGGAGCTTGCCGCAAAGATCGACGCCTATCTCAAAACATGGCGTGAAATCCGTGAGAGCGAGCACAAAACAACCATTGCGTTTTCGGGCTATCAGCGCGACTCCTACCTCATCAAGGCGGTATTCCCGCGTTTCGGCTCGGGCGAGTCGAAATGCCACATTCAACAGTCCGTTCGCGGCTACGATATCTTCATCGTCTGCGATATGTTCAACTACGGTCTGACCTATAAGATGTACGGCAGGGACAATATGATGAGCCCCGACGACCACTATGCGAATCTTAAGCGCGCCATCAGCGCAATCGGCGGCAAGGCGAGGCGCATCACCGTTATCATGCCCATGCTCTACGAAGGAAGGCAGCACAAGCGTTCGAGCAGAGAATCCCTCGACTGCGCCATGGCTCTTCAGGAGCTGAGTGCTCTCGGAGTGGACAACCTCATCACCTTTGACGCACACGACGCACGAGTTCAGAACGCTATCCCGAACCACGGCTTTGAAAATATTCAGCCCGCTTATCAGATGATAAAGGCACTCGTCAAGAATGTTCCCGATCTCAAGATTGACAATGACCATTTGATGATAATTTCCCCCGATGAGGGCGGCATGAGCCGCTGCATCTACTATTCGACCGTCCTCGGCGTTGACCTCGGCATGTTCTATAAGAGGCGCGACTACTCAATAGTTGTTGACGGCAGAAACCCGATAATCGCCCATGAGTTCCTCGGCGACAATGTTGAGGGCAAGGACGTTGTTATTGTTGACGACATGATATCCTCCGGCGAGTCGATGATCGAGGTCGCAACAAAGCTCAAGGAGCTAAAGGCGAGAAGAATTTTCGTCTGCACCTGCTTCGGTCTGTTCTGCAACGGACTTGAGGCTTTCGACAAGGCATATGAAAACGGTCTTATCAACAAGGTGTTCACCACCAACCTCATATACAGAGCTCCCGAGCTCAAAAAGCGCGAGTGGTATGTTGAGGTCGATCTTTCAAAGTACATCTCCTATGTTATCGATACTTTGAACCACGACACCTCGGTCAGCAAGCTTCTCGACCCGAAGGACAGGATAAACACTCTCCTTGTCAAGAAGGGCTTCCGCACCGCAGAGGAAGTAAAATAAAAATCGCAAATGACCGTCTGAAGCTCAGGCGGTCATTTTATATTTATACGGGAAATATTTACTCTGCCGGCGGTCAGCCGAAAGGGCTGTCACCCTTCAAAAATCGAATTAAAGCAAGAGCCGCAACTCACGGATTGACCGTCAATTGCGGCTCGTTTTCTATTTTGTCTGTGCCGAATCGGCGGATGTTATTTTCCGGTCTTGAGCTCCGCCATCATCTCGGCATAAGCCTTGACGAGGGTCGAAGCAACAGTTCTGCCGAAGGAGATTGTCTCCTGATAATGGTCGCCGAGCAGGTCGGAGCCGTCGAAGAAGATCATGCAGTAGTCATTGTCGGGCACGACATATCCGCATGCATCGTTGGCTTCACCGAACACATAGAGCTCAACATCCTTGCCCGCATAGTCGCTGACGATGCTGTTGAGCGACGGATAGCCGAAGTCCTTGCCACTGTAAGCGTTCTCGGCAAGGCAGGCACCTTTTCCGTCGATAAGCTCGGGTGACACTTCGCCGGGCAGGAGAGCTATCTTTATGTTCTTGCCTATCTCAAGATAGCCGACTTCGGTCGTCGTATAGAGGGTCTCATTCTCATCGTAATAAATCTTGTTGCCGACGAGTCTCGCCTTGCCGACCGCCTCGATGACGGGGTTGGTTATCTCGACCATAACCTCCTTGTGTCTGATGTTGAGTATGGGCTCGACTCTCGTCTCCTCGACGGGCTCCCAGTTCTCATACCAGACGGTTATCTCGTCGAGCTTCCTCTGCTTCTCTTCGTCGGTAAGCTCGGTGTTGTTCTTTATCGCCCCGGCAGCGTCCGCATAGAACTTGTCGTTCGAGAGCCAGTCGCCCGCTCGCTTTATCTCGTCCTTGGTCATGGTCAGGGCAACTACCATCCTGCCAAGCTCGTTGCCGTAGCGGGTAGCCTCTTCGCTTCTGCGGACGGTGTCAACACCGTCGTTGGTGACTCCGCGTGCGGAATAGATGCCGCACAGAGCACCGTTGATAAACATGAAGTTCGTGTTGTTGTTCTCCGCGCTGCTGATTATCTGCTCCATATAATAGGTATAATCGGCGGAGAGCTCCTTGCCGCTGCTCTTGTCGGTCTTGAGACCGGTGATATAGGGATGGGCGGACATATTGACTATATAAGTCTCGGTGCTGCCGTCATCGGGGACGAAGCGGAGCCTTGTGAGGTTATCAACAGCGTCGAACACGCCGCGCTTGTCGTTGATGTAGTCCTCGCCGAGGTGGTCGAGAGTTGCCTCATACATCTCGCCGGACTTCATATTCCTGCACGCCTCAACGATAGTGTCGGTGGTCTTGTCGAAGAGGAACTCCATATACTCCGGGTCTGTGCCTGAGGAATATTCACCCTTGCCGGTGAGGGTGACGCCGATGTTCTTCGCAAGCTTCGCGAAGAAGGGATTCCAAAGTCCCTGCGTGTCGATGCAGCTGTGGCAATGTGTCGCAAAGACATTGACGGAGATTATGTTTTCATCCTTGAGCTCTTTTGCAACGCGGTCGCGGATCTGCTTGATGTCCTCGCTCGCAATGCCGATGCACTCGATAGTCGAGAAAACGACCTTGCCGCGTCCGTCGTCAACAACAACGGTGCGAACCTTCATATCGTCGAGCACGGTCTCAACGGTGTTCGACGGGAAGTTCTGAAGCAGGTAGCCCGCAAGATAATAATGTCCGTTGAGAACATCATCGGGAACAAGGCTCGCCTGGCTGTAGCCGAGCTGCCACTTTGCGTTTTCGGAAGCCTCACTGACAAATTCAGCGCTGCCCTTGTAGAAATTCTCCGTTTCGGGCTTGTAATCCTCGAGCTTTGTCAGCCCGCTCGGCAGCGGAACCATATCTGCAATGAAGCTGATTATCTTTGTGAAGATACAGTCGAGATAGGTCATGAGGATGCAGGTCTTCTCCTGATCCGTCTCCATCTTTGCAAGAGCCTTGATAAGCCCCCACGGGGTGCTGATATCATACTCCTTGCCGCCGACAGTGACCTTGAGCGGTTCAACCTTGACAAGATTCTTGACCGCGCCGACGGTATCCTCGACAACGGTCGAGTTGATATCCTTCATCGAATCCGGAACATACTTGTCGTAGTACTCGTACGCCTTCTTGGCTGCTTCAATGCCGACCTTCACAACGCCGGCAATAATCTGCGGAATATCCGAGACGGAGACACTTGTTGTCGCCGCGTTCGCTCCCGCTGCGCTTGCAGTGGCGGCGAAAGAGCACGACATTATCATCGTCAGCGCCAGAACGACCGCAAGAGCCGATTTGAGTGCTTTTTTCATCGTTTGTTGCTCCTTTATGTTTATTTTTTCAAGCTGTATATTACAGGCGCGGACTCCACGCCTATATCACGAAGAACATATTCATAGCTCCACTTGCTGCCCCGTGTGCGCCACGCATCCGGACCTATCCAATGACACTTGCGCTCATATAGATGCACCGTGCCGAACGCATTTCTGCGATTCGTATAGAGCTTCACCGCTATCTCGTGCCTGCCTGCGCCGATATTTTTGAGCGCCAGCTCATACGGCGGGAAGATTATTTCCCCCGCGTGAACGCCGTCAACAAATATATCGGTCAGCGCACCGTCATAGTGCGGAACGGTAATTTTTATATCATCGCCCGGGCAGTCAACGCCGAAGCGATAGGTCACACAGCCGCCATAGAACGGCAGACCCTGATTCGTTATACTGCCGAACGCGAGCTTTTCGGGGCGTTTGATGAGCTTTTTGAGCCTGCCGCGAACCTCGACTCCGAAGTCGCCGAGCAGATAGCACCATTCGACATTCGTGCGCTTGCCGAACGGGAGGACGATATCGAGGATATTCTCCCCCTGCTCTATTCTCGGCAGGTTAACGGTCTTTATTGCTTTGTCAACATACCAGCCGGTCACGGTGTTATCGACCGCCTGACCGTTGAGCATTATCTGTGCTTTCTCAGCGTCCTCAAGCGCGAGTGACACGCCGTCGAGCGCGAGCGCGCTGTCTACGGTGAAGCTGAGCCTGATTTTATGCTCTGGCACGGGCTCGTGAATGACCCACGGCTGCATCACCGCGCCGCTTCGAAGCGGAAAGCCGAGCTTTTCGCGGCAGATATTGTCGGCTCTGAGAAGCTCCTCCTCTTCGCGGCTCAATTCGTCGCCGTCAAGCGCGAAACGCGCCATATCGAGCAGCATGACATTCGGCTCGTCGAGCTCATATTCCGTCTCACAGGGAACGGCAAGCCTCCTGTCCTCGCGCTCCTTCGGCTCACCGTACCGATCCTCGGAGCGACCGTCATAAAGCCTGAGCAGCAGACTGTCATATTCATAGAGCCGTGCGCTTATCACGGTGTTGCCGTTGAGATAATCAAACTCCGCAGGCTTTATCTCGCCGCTCAGCGTATCATATATTACGGGTGAATATTCGCCCTTTACGGTTATCTTTATGTCGTCACGCTTGGTTATATTGCAGTCATACGGCTCCACGGCGTGGGCAATAAACAGCCACAGGCTGTCGGTATCCTCGCGCAGCTGATATATCAGCCCGTCCGAAAGATAGCCGTTTTCATCGCGGATACAGACGGTTCGCGACCACTCGAGCGCAGTCAGGAGCGACGCACGCTGATATGGTATGTGTTCGCTCTCTTCAAAGAGCCTCTCTCCCCTGTCGGACGGCTGCGCGTCCTCAAGGGTCGGAGCTTCGCCGAGGAATATCACCCTGCCGCCGTCCTCACGGAATTTTTCGAGCCTGTCGAGCGTTGACGAGCGGAGCGTCTCGCACCCGGGTACGACTATCACATCGTACTTCATCTCGCCGACTCTCAGCGGCGCGTCCGCATGAGGGCAGAGATCGGGCAGCAGCGACTCGCTGATGAAATCGAAATCTATGCTGCCGAACAGCAGCCATTTTGTCAAGTCTTGGAAATTTTTGTCAAGCTCCTCGCGGACAAGTCCCGATTTGTCGTTGGGTCCCCAGTGGAGCCAGAAGCTCTCGACCGGATGAACAACGCCGACCTTTACAACGGGTGTGCCGCGGGTCATCGCCGTGCCGACTCTCGCAAAGTGATCCTCGACGCAGGAATATTTTTTGTACCACGGGGACTGATAGCTTATCGAGGCGGGATAATCCCTCTTCGCCTCGCCCGCCATGGAGACCCACGACAGATGCGGCACGCGCACGGTGACGCCGAGAGCCGCCTGCCAGTCGCCGTTCAATTTATGTCCTCTGAAATCGAAGTCCCAGTCGGTGACGCCGTAAAGCTCGGAGAGCACGCCCTCACAGCCGAACTGGTGCGCGGCGGACTGAGCCTGCTTCGCGGTCGTGTATTCCTTCCACGCGCAGAGCATATCAATGCCGGGCAACCCGAACGAGCGGTATGAGCGCATCGCTTCGCCGAGCGCACCCGTCTGGCTTTCGAGCGTCGGCTCGTCCATCATGTGACCCGTCAGCGCGATGCCGTTTTCGCGGCACCAGCCGCCTACCGTGTCGGCGAATGCCGAGGAAAACCGCTCGGCAATATGATCGTGATAGCGATAACGGGCGGCGGAAACCTTTCCGTCCGGCAGATCCCAGAATATCTCCGGCAGGAACTCCATTATATCTTGAGAATATGTGTCAAAATAAGTCTTTGCAAAATCGTCCGTCCACGGCATAATGAGATCGTCCGTGTCGGTCGAGTTGTCCATGAGCGTCTTGCGCGTGAACTGCGGCTCGTCAGTGAAAATCGCGGGGACAGTCTTGCCGAACTCGTCGCCGACGACCTCTTTATACCGCTCGTGAGTGACCTCAACGAAGCGTTCGACCGCTTTTTTATCGAGCGTGTTGAGATAAGCCTGACCGTTATACCACGGGTTCGCGCCGCTTATTTCGAGATAGGCGTACCACTTCGTGCCCTCGGCAGAGTCGTTCTCGCCGATGCGCTCATAGCTCTTCAAATATCCGTCGGAATCGAGAACTATATCATAGCAGGCGAGCAGCTTGCCGTCCTCGGAGCGCACGCCGCGCGAGGTGGAGTCGTCCGTAAAGCCCGCAGTACCGTCATAAGGTCTGACGGTAAAGAGCAGGTGGCGTGCGCGAAAGCACTTGTCTTTTGTTACTATGCCGCCGGCAGCACCTGAGGGCCATCTGTCCTCATCGTAGAGCCATGCGAGCATTTTTTCGCTCTTCGCCTTGTCGGTGCAGGAGCGGATGAGGTGCATGAACTCGTCGCTCAGATATTCCGTATCCATGCCGGTTCTGACATGCATATGGAAGCCGCCGAAGCCCATCTCGTGAAAAATTTCTATCTGCCGCAGAAGCTCCTCCTCTTCGAGCTTGCAGTTCCAAGCCCAAAACGGCGCGGCACGGTATTCGCTCGTCGGCGAACGGAACAGTTCATCGGACAGAGCACTGAGATAATTCTTTTTATAAAGCATATATTCCTCCGCAAAAAACATCGGGTCCCTTTTTGATTACATAATTATACCATAACAGTCACTGTCCGGTGTCACAAAAATTGACCTCAAAAGCTGTACAATTTGACGAATGATATGTTGCGGATTCCGCGTTATTGTCGGCGGGCGCAGGCAAACAAAAAAGCCGCAAGCTGCGGACTGAACCGTGACTTGCGGCTTTCTGCTGTTTTTTATTTTGCTTTTCGGTCTGCGCCGAATAGGCAAGGTACGGCGAGCGGGTAAAAAACGCGTTCTGCGCCGAAGAAGGCATACCGAAAAAGAAACGGGACTGTCTCATTCGGATGCAGAAGGTGTTTTCTTTACCCCGAAGCTGTACAAGGTACTGCGAGCGGGTAAAAAACGTGTTCTGCGCCGAAGAAGGCATACCGAAAAAGAAACGGGACTGTCTCATTCGGATGCAGAAGGTGTTTTCTTTACCCCGAAGCTGTACAAGGTACTGCGAGCGGGTAAAAAAACGCGTTCTGCGCCGAATGTGACAGTCCCGATGTTATGCGGATTTTTTCTTGCCCATACTCAGTACAATATTCGTCAGGATACCGAGAATAAGCGCACAGGCTATGGAGGTTATCGTGACATTGCCGAAGGAGACGGTCAGACCGCCGATACCGGCGATGAGGATAACGGAGACAACGAAGAGATTTCTGTTGTCCTCAAGGTCAACCTTCTGGATCATCTTAAGACCGCTGACCGCGATGAAGCCGTAGAGCGAAATGCACACGCCGCCCATAACGCACGAGGGAATGGATGCGAGGAAGGTCGCAAAGGGTGCGAGGAAGGCGATGACTATCGCAAGCACCGCGGTGCAGGTAATGGTTGCGACGGAGGCGTTGCCGGATATAGCCACGCAGGCTATCGACTCGCCGTATGTCGTGTTCGGTGCGCCGCCGAAGAAAGCGCCGACCATGGAGCCGATACCGTCTCCGAGCAGGGTTCTGTGGAGACCGGGGTCAACAAGAAGATCCTTCTCGACAATGGATGAGATGTTCTTGTGGTCGGCAATGTGCTCCGCAAAGACAACGAAGGCAACAGGGACATATGCCACGGCGACCGCCGCAACATAAGAACCGCTGAGCTCGCCGAAGGCTCCGAAAGCTTCAAAGAAAGTAAAGTCAGGCACGGAGAAGAAGGTCTTGACTCCCACGCCGCCCGCAACGAGTGCGGAGAAGCCGCTGAAGTCAATAACTCTGAGAGCGTCGTTTCCGGTCTTGATGCCGATGGCGGTGAATACAGCCGCAACGGCGTAGCCGGAGAGAATACCGATGATGAACGGGATAAGCTTGACCATCTTCTTGCCGAAGACGGAGCAGATCATTGTCACAAAAAGAGTTACAAGACCGCAGAAAATAGCCAGATACACGCTTGCGGTCGGCTCGCCGTTGACCGCATAGGAGCCCTTCTGGAGGTCGCTGACAGCGTTGCCCGCAAGTGAAAGTCCGATGATGGCGACGGTGGGTCCTATAACCGCCGCGGGCATAAGCTTATCTATCCAGCCGACACCCGAAATCTTGACGGCTATCGCTATGACGACATAGACGAGACCCGCAAATACAGCTCCGATGATAAGACCGAGATAACCGAGAGCAACGGTTGTCGCTCCGGCAAAGGCGGCTGCCATTGAGCCGAGGAAAGCAAAGGAAGAACCGAGGAAAACGGGACTCTTTGCCTTGGTGAAAAGAACATAAACAAGTGTGCCCGCGCCGGCTCCGAAGAGCGCCGCGACAGTGCTCATCTGCACTTCGCCGCAACTGGGATACATTCCCGAGGTTATCATGGGAACCGCGATGGTCGCCGCCATAATTGCGAGCAGCTGCTGGAATGCAAAGACAATAAGCTTGCCGAACTTCGGCTTGTCTTTGATGTCGTAAATCAATTTCATACTGTTGACCTCCTCAAATTTTGCCTGTCTATACTCAACACGGTCACGGCGAGCCGCTCCCGCGCCAAAGTCTTATCTGCTGTATATCGAGACGCTTGTCTCATCGTCGAACGGCGGAATCTTCACAACGACAACCTCGCTGCGCGAGGTCGGAACATTCTTTCCGACATAGTCGGCGACTATCGGAAGCTCCCTGTGTCCCCTGTCAACAAGCGTTGCAAACTGTATCTTCGCAGGTCGGCCGAGGGCGATTATCGCGTCCATAGCGGCACGCGCCGTTCTGCCGGTATAGAGCACATCATCGACCATGACGACCGTCTTGCCCTCAACGGAGAAATCGAGCTTGCCGGAGTTCACCGTCGGCTGACTTGTGCTCTCGCTCAAGTCATCTCTGTAGAGCGTGATGTCGAGATATCCCCTCTGCGTTTTCACGCCGAGGCTCTCGATCTTTGACGCGAGGATGTCCGCAAGCGGCGCACCTCTTCTCATTATGCCGACAAGGCATATCTCATCGGCATCGCCGTTTCGCTCGATTATCTCGTGCGATATCCTCGCGAGGGCACGGTTGACCGCCGCGCTGTCCATGATATAGGCCTTGAACTCCACTTACTCACCCCGAAGCATAAAAAAATACGATCCTGCCGCACCGACAAAATCGCACTAAAACACGCAGATATACCCTATCCGCACTGAATATGACCATCTTGTCGGCATCTCTGTACCGCTCTTAAAGATTTTTTTGCTGTGAATACTATATCATACTGTTCATCGGTTGTAAAGACCAAAATTACGGTTTTTTCAACTTTTTTCGCCGCCTAATCTCACACGTGGCTTATATAATGATATTGCTTTATAGGGCTTTGTTGTTGAGAACCGCCCGCGCTTTTGATATAATCATAGCGACAGGAGGCGTTTTGATGAGAAGCAAAAATAAAAATAAGAGGCTGCGTATCGCGCTCGGAATATGCATCCCGCTGACAATTGTCGCTGCGGCGTTGGCAGTCGTTATGAAATACGGACCCGCCTTCGGATTTTATCCTGTCCCGCCGTCGGCAGAAACTTACGGCAAGAACGCCCTCTCCGCCATAGACAAAAACGGTATCTTCGCCGGAAGCGACGAGTGGAGGAGCACTTATGACGAGTGCCTGAAAATGATAGAAAACGCAAAAAACTACGAGGACACCTACGACGCCATCAGGAAGGCACTTTCGGTCGGCGGCGGCAAGCACTCGATGCTCATGACGAAAGAGGAATCGCGGGACACGGCGGAGAGCTATGACGAGGTTCTGCCCACCGTTTCGCTCGACGGCGATATCGCCATAATAAAGCTCCCCGATTTTCTCGGCACAGCCGAAGCGGGTCAGAGATACGCAAGGGTCGCGGAGGAATTCATCCACGAAAACCGCGATAAAATAAAGGGCGTTGTGCTCGACCTGCGCGGCAACACCGGCGGCGACATGGGACCGATGGCAACCGCCGTCTCGCAGCTGCTCCCCGACGGCGAGCTTATCTATTATCACTACCGCAGCCGAGATATTCCGGTAACGCTCAAAAACGGAGTTCTCGGCAACGCCGGCACCGGCGGCAAGAGCCTCTATCCCGACGAAAAGCTGAATGTGCCGGTCGCGATACTTACCGACAGCATGACTGCAAGCTCCGGCGAGGCTCTTGCGCTCTGCTTCAGAGGGCTTGAAAGCGCACGCACCTTCGGCGCACCGACTGCGGGATACACGAGCGTAAATATGCTCTACAATATGTATGACGGCGCACAGATGTATCTGACCGCCGCGTTCGACAGGGCGCGCACCGGCGAAATATTCGAAGAGACGCCCATTGAGCCGGATGTCGCCACCGACTCCCCTCTCGAGGATGCTCTGGAGTGGCTGAGGGACAAAGACTAAAAATGCGATATTCTCACCGAAAAACCTGCCCAGCGTAAAACTCAGGCAGGTTTTTGATTATATCACTCTGTCGGCACTGCGTGCTCTGTTGTTACGGCATACTTTCTGTCCGTTATGTTCTGCCGGGAGTAACGACATATTTTCTTGTCGTCACCCCGCCCTTGAGCGTGAAGAATTTTGAAGACACGGAGCAGTTTTCCACTATGCTCTCCGTCATGTCGTCCGAATTATCGTCGCTCGAGAATGTTGCGCTATAGCTCCCGTCGCCCGGCTTCGTTCCGCTTCCGACACCCTTTGATTCGACGCATCCGTCGGAATCGGCTCTGACACAGACAAAACCGTTGCTGTAATTTCTTCCGTCGATTCCGCTGTAGTCATAGAACTCATTCGGATTGACAAACACCGTGTAGCCCTCGTCGGTGACGGTAAGCTTGAGCTCGCCAAGCGAATATTTAAGGCGTTTGCTCATTCCCCTGCTCTGCGTTTCGCAGTATTCGTCAAACGGCATATAGCCCTGAACGCGGAGCTTTAGCTTTGCTTCGTCGTAGCTCATTCCGAGTTCTATCGAATCGAACACCGCTTCGCTCTGCTTGCAGATCCCGTCCGAAGTCTCGAACTTATAGCCGTTCATAACATACTCGTATTTATTAAAATAGTTCTCCTTTCGGGCGATTCAATCGAGCTGATTATATCATAATTTTTGTTTTCAGTGAATAGTTTTTTCGGTTGAATATTGAGACGCAAAATGTTATGATATCGGCATATCAAATCGGAGAGATGGAAATTGAAAGATTATGCTCTGCTCACGGCGTCGGTAGTCCTGCTCGCGCTCGACTTCGCCGTTGCAAAATTCTATCAGCAAAAGTTCGGTGCAACTCCCGCGCAGGGGCTGAAGTTCAACGCCCTGCTCGGTCTTTTTTCGGCGGCGGTATTCTTCGCATTCAGCGGATTCAAGCTCGAATTTTCTGCGTTTTCTGCGCTCATGGCGGCAGGAACCGCGATTCTCGCCGCCGCATATACGATAATCGGATTCCGCATCATGTCCGGCGAAAAGATGGCGATGTACACGGTTTTTCTCATGACCGGCGGAATGACGGTGCCGTATATCTGGGGACTTGTTTTTCTCGGCGAACCGTTTTCGTGGCTGAGAACCGCAGGACTTGTTGTTATTGCCGCGGCAGTCGTTATAATAAATGCCGATCGCTCAAAAGCGGACGCAAAGCAGATAATCATGTGTGTCTGCGTATTCTTTTTAAACGGCTTCGTCAGCGTTCTCTCAAAAGAACACCAGATAAGCCCGCAGTCGGTTTCGTCGGCAAGCTTCGTTGTCCTGACGGGACTTGCAAAAGCGATAATATGCGCGGCGGTTCTGCCGTTTTTCAAGGATAAATCCGCCCCGAAAGAAAAGTGCTCGCGGTCATATCTCGCACCCGTTCTCATCCTTGCTTCGGCGGTGATAAGCGGCTCGTCGTTTCTGCTCCAGCTTATCAGCGCAAAAAATCTCCCCGCAACAGTCATGTATCCGATAGTGACGGGCGGGAGCATAGTATTTTCAGCAATAGCTGGTCGGATATTTTTCAAAGAAAACACATCACGGAGGCTCGTCGCAGGCATAATTATGTGCCTTGCGGGAACCTGCCTATTCTTATAAGAAGGTCGTGCGACAATGGATATTCTTAAAAATCAAACGCTCTTATCTTTTCTCTATGACGGCAGACCGTGCATGGAGTGCTCCCCCGTTATAATAAATAAATGCGACGGAAACAAGGCCGTCACAGAATATATATTTGACGGCGGACTGAAAGTGACAAACACAAGAATTGACTATCCCGACTTCGACGCGTGCGAGTGGGTAAATTGCTTTGAAAACACATCGGACGCGCCTACGGGGATAATATCCGAGCTTTTCGACTGCGACGCGGATATTCCATTTACCCACGACGACCCGCTGAGATACACGGCATATCTACCCGACCCCGAAAAAGATATGAAAATATATGCGCCGACCGGCTCGACATGGCGTGCGGACGAATTCTATTGCAATATCGACGACTGCGAGGACAACAGCTTTTTAAATCACATATACCCCGGACGAGAGAAAAGATACTGCAACTCCGGCGGTCGCTCGTCGGAGAGCAGAGCACCGTTTTTTAATATTTTCCGTCAAAACAACGGCGTTATTTTTGCCGTCGGCTGGACGGGTCAGTGGAACTGCATAATCTCACGCGGCACGGACAGCGTGAATATAAAAACCGGGATTGAAGGCACAAAATTCAGACTCATGCGCGGCGAAAGTATACGCACATCGTCATTCGTCATGATGCGCTATTCGTGCGATGAAATTGAGGCGCAGAACAAATGGCGCAGGTTCATAAAAGACAAATTCTCGATAATCGGCGAGGGAAAACGCGCCGACCATGCGCCGCTGTGCGCGAGCATATGGGGCGGCATGACGACCGATGCCGTGCTCGAAAGGATAGATATAATAAAGAAAAACAAGCTCCCGTTTGAATATATCTGGATGGATGCGGGCTGGTACGGCGACTCCGAAAAGGACTCGCCGGACGAGTTCGAGGGCGACTGGTTCGAGCACACGGGCGACTGGCGGATAAACAAAAAGCGTCACCCGGACGGGCTTTTGCAGGTCAGCCGCACGATAAAATCGGCAGGGATGAAATTTCTGCTCTGGTTCGAGCCGGAGAGAGTCATCAGGGGCACTCCGATAACAAAAGAGCACCCCGAATATTTTATCGAATCCCCCGACCCGAACGACCGAAATATGCTGCTGAACCTCGGCAACGAGCAGGCGTGGCAATACTGCTTTGAGACGATATCTTCAATAATCGAAAAGCTAAATATTGACTGCTACAGGCAGGATTTCAATTTCAGTCCGCTCGGCTTCTGGCGCAAAAATGACACGGAAGACAGGCGCTCAATAACGGAAATCAAGCACATAAACGGAATGTACCGCCTCTGGGACGCACTGCTTCAGAAGTTCCCGTCGCTCATTATCGACAACTGCGCGAGCGGCGGCAGGAGAATAGACATCGAGACGCTCAAACGCTCCGTTCCGCTGTGGCGCAGCGACTATCAGTGCCCCGCAAACTTCACGGTTGAAGCGTCGCAGGCGCACAACATAAACTTCGGCGCATGGATGCCGTATTCCGGCTCGGGTTCCGGGCGTGAATGGGGCGATTTATACAGGTTCAGAAGTGCCTACGCCTGCTCGATGACGACCAACTACGCCTACTCCCAGCGCGACAGCTTCGGCGACCCCGAGCAGCTCGCGTGGATAAAAAAATACGGCGAGGAGTATCTAAGAGCGCGTCCGTTCTTCTCGTGCGATCTCTATCCCCTCACATCTTCCGTCAGCGGCAATGACGCGTGGTGCGCGGCGCAGTACAACAGACCCGAACGCGCCGACGGCATAGTTCAGATTTTCAAGCGCGCCGACTCGCCATATATAAACGCGAGCTTTGTGCTCCGCGGGCTTGAAAATAAAAAGATATATACTTTCACCGACGCGGACGGCGGAGAAGAAGCCGAGTTTTCCGGCGCAGAGCTTCAGAGCCGCGGCTTCCCGGTCGAGATAACGAAAAAAAGAGTCGCGAAGCTTTATTTCTACAGAGCAAAGTAAAAAACAGCGCAGTCCGATTTATTGGGCTGTGCTGTTTTTCGCTTTCAAAAATTAACTTTTTGTGAATATTCAAAAAATATGTCAAAAAGTATTGACTCCGATATATAAATATGCTACTTTGTAATTGCAGATGGGTTTTCTGCGGCAGAATATCATATAAATTCGGAGAAATGCTATGATGCTGTTCGGTTCAAAAAATTATAGATTCTTATCAAGTCTGAGGCGGGTGCGCATTCGGGCAGTTTAATAAGGCGCATAGGTCGGCATCGCAGCCGGCTTGTGCGCCTTTTCTACCATTTAAAAAACATTACTATAAAGGAGCAGAAAAAATGAAGAAAATAACATGTTTATTATTGTCAGTTATATTATCCCTCAGTATATTCATGGGAATATGTCCTGTATCATACGCAGAAAACGCTTCCTCTTCAATAGTTTTTGTAGATCCAACAGAATATCTTGATTTAGATGAGATATCCTTTGAAGCTGTTTTGAAGTGCTCCGTAGATGATATTTGTTCATACATAGATGCATGTAGAGCAGCAAATAATATACCTATACCATCTACTGGAAATGAAGTTGTAAATTACAGTGGAGATGCTGAGCCTCTTTGGGGTTCTAACTGGCGAAAAGAGGAGGATGTAATAAAAACACACGAAATGATGGCATTTGTTTCTGTCTGCCTTATGTTTTCAGAAAAGCAGTCATGGGGTACAGATGTTTTGTATGCTATAGGCGATGCAGGAATGATTGCAGCTTATTCCGCCGAGCCTGACGACTGGAAGAATGAGGCAAATATTCCCGCATTTGTCGGGCATTTTTACGATCCTGATACAGGAAAAAATTATGCGTTAGGAAGTACCGTCACAGCAAAAACCAACATCAAAAAATATTATGATAAAGCTGTCAAGGCAATAAAGTCCGGTGACCGCGATAAGGGATTAAAATACTTCGGATATGCATTACACTTCCTTCAAGATATCAATCAGCCACACCATGCAGCAAATATTGTTGCTAAAGAGTACAACGATGTCCATGGGAAATTCGAAACTTATGTTGATAACAACCTTGACTCAATCGTTACTCCAATAACGGATAATAACTGTACAACAATGTATTATTCATGGTGCATGTCCAAGAGTGTAGAAGAAATTTTAATTAAATGTGCGCACATATCAAAAAGCAAAGCATCATTAATAAACGATGGTAACGACAGTTCAAACTGGTTCAGAGTTGCAACAGAACAGCTTACTAATACATACTATTACAGTGCTGCTCTTACCTACAAATTTGCGAAAGATTCAAACTTGATTTAACCAAGAAAGGTGACAAAGATGAAATCAACCACCAAAAGAGAAGTTCTGACCGGTGTAATTACATTTCTTGTTTACGGCATTCTGGGCTTTGCGGCTTACCTTCTTACCTCGCTCCCCGAAGCCGGACTGGATAGCCTCGCGGCGAGCCACGCCGTATTCATCATCGGAAGCATCGCAAGCTCCGCCGTTCTTGTCGGCGGAATAGCGTTCGGAATAGTATTCGGCAGGAAAAGATCGAACGGATATCTCATAGGGCTCATCGCCTCCGTCGTCTTTTTACTCGGTGCGGGATTCGGCTTTTTCTATACCCTGTCGTCAATCGGAGTGATAGATATCCATGACATAAGGTTTCAGAGCCTATATGAGCCCTCCATTACTATAATAATAGCTTACGCCGCCGTGCCGTACATCTCCTATGCCGCCGCGCGCATAAAAGCAAGCAAGAGAAATAAAAATAAAACTGCATAAATCATCAAACGCCGCCTGTTTCTCCGCAGGCGGCGTTTTCAAAGCAAATAAAAAACACCTCGATGATATTTCATCAAGGCGTTTTCTGGTGGACGCTAACGGACTCGAACCGCTGACCCTTCGCACGTCAAGCGAATGCTCTACCAGCTGAGCTAAGCGTCCATTTGAGCTGAATTTTTCGGTCTTTCCCGTTCAGCAGTGCCTATTATATATGAACGCTGTGCGAATGTCAAGCATAAATTTAAAAAAATTGACTTTTTTGCAGTCCGCAGAATCGCTCTTCGTTCACCCTGCGGACGCTTTATTTAAAATTTATTTAAAAACCATATCGAGTACCAGCATCGATATCACTCCGGGCACGCCAAGCAGTGCTCCCGCGCCGAGCGACCAGCGGTTGACGGAGAGCTGTATCCCCGTCGCAAGCCCCGCAATATTGACGGCGAACAGCGCAGAAATGCCGCCTATCGCGTTGAGTATCAGCGCAGAAAAGCCGCGCCTGTTCGTCACGGCGAACGCCGCTACCGCAAGCGCCGCCGCAGCGAGAAATATTATAAGAACCGTTTTCATTCCCGTTGACAAGACTATCCCCTCATTCCGGTTTGTAGCAGACGGCTATGTCGCTGCTTGCAAGTCCCTCCTGCTTTGCGAGCTTCAAAAGTCTGTGATAGCGGTGCTTGAGCGATTCAAGCTCATATATCGCCGCCTCCACAGAGTCGTCGTCCTCGCCGTATTCAAACCGCAGATACGCCGCGTCCATCTCCCTTTTGAGTGCTCTTATGTCCACAAGCAGCTGCTCCTCCCTTGTCGGAGCTTCGTCCGTCTTTTTGAGCTTTCCTCCGAGCAGATATTTGAAAGCAGTAACCATTTTTTCGTCCTCCCGCTACTATTTGTATAGCAATTATGGGACAAATATGATAAAATAATTCAGTCGGACGGTATTTTTCGCCCGAATGCAAAAAATATATAGGATGTTTATATAAAGGAGAATGTGTTTTGAAGCTTTACCCCATGATATTGACGCCCTTTGTCTCGGAAACGGTCTGGGGCGGGCGCAGGCTCATTGAAGAATATTCCGTTGTCACAGACAAGAGAAACGCCGCCGAGGCGTGGGTCATGTCCGCGCACAAAAACGGCAGCTCAACAGTCGCAAACGGCGAATTTGCGGGTAGGACTCTTCGCGAGGTCTATCTCGGGCACCCCGAGCTCGGCGGCAAGAACTGCGCGGACTTTTCGGATTTTCCTGTGCTGATAAAATTTATCGACGCTGCGGCGGATCTCTCCGTTCAGGTTCATCCCGACGACGCCTATTGCCTGAAAAAAGGCAGCGGCGCGGGAAAGAGCGAGTCGTGGTATATCCTCGACTGCGAGCCGGGTGCCTATCTTCTGCTCGGCTTTGAAAGGGACATAACCCGCGAGCAGTTCAGGCAGTCGATAACAGACGGCACGCTGACCGACTATGTCAAAAAAGTCCCTGTCAAAAAGGGAGATTTCTTTTTTATAGAATCCGGCACGCTCCACGCGATATGCAAGGGCATCCTGCTCGCCGAGGTTCAGCAGAATTCGGACACGACCTACAGAATATATGACTACGGCCGCCTGGGCTTCGACGGCAAGCCGCGCGAGCTCCATGTTGAGGACGCGGTGAATGTCACGCACACGGGAATATACAAAAATCCCTGCACACCGAAAAAAGACGGCAATGTCACAAGTCTTGTTTCTTGCCCGTTCTTTACCGAGCGTGTTCTCGATGTTGACGGCTCTTTTGACGGCACTGCGGACGAAAAATCCTTTGTGTCACTTCTTATTCTCGATGGCTCTGGCTCGCTCGAATGCGCGGGCGAGACTCTTGAATTTTCAAAGGGCGGCAGCATTTTCATTCCCGCAGGCTGCGGGGACTACAAAATAAACGGAGAAGCAAAGATCCTCGAAACAAGGGTCTGATATTACAATGGCAGTTTTAAGCGTACAGAATCTTGATATGGAGTTCGGCGAGCGCACGCTGTTTTCGGGCGTGAGCTTTGAGGTCGGCGAGCGCGATAAAATAGGCTTCATCGGCTCGAACGCAACGGGCAAAACGACTCTTTTCAAGCTCATCACCGGCGAGCTTGAGCCGACCTCGGGCGGGGTATATCCCGGCAAGAATATAAAGATAGGCTATCTCGAGCAGCACGCCTGCGCGGGGAGTCAAAAGACGGTCTACGACGAGATGGAGAGCGTGTTTGAGCCTCTTATGGAAAAAGAGAAGCGGCTCGAGGAGCTTGCCGACCTGATTGAAGCGGGACACGGCGACATTGACGCGCTCATCGCCGAGCAAAACAGACTGCACACCGAGTTTGAGGGCGGGGGCGGGCTGACCTACAAAAGCCGCACGCGCTCGGCACTCACAGGTCTCGGATTCTCTGAGAGCGACTTTTCGCTCCCCTGCTCCCTGCTCTCTGGCGGTCAGCGGTCAAAGCTCGCGCTGGGCAAGCTGCTTTTGAGCGCGCCGGATTTGCTCCTGCTCGACGAGCCGACGAACCACATAGACCTGACAAGCCTCGAATGGCTCGAAAGCTTCATCAACGACTACCGCGGCAGCGCGGTCATAATAAGCCACGACCGTTATTTTCTCGACAAGGTGACGGCAAAAACGATGCTGCTCGAAAACGGCAGAATCGAGATGTTCAACGGCGGCTACTCACGCTTTCTTGAGCAGAAGACAGAGCGTGACGAAATCGAACGCCGCCACTATGAGCGGCAGATGGACGAGGTTCACCGCCTTGAGGGCATAATCGAACAGCAGCGCCGCTGGCGGCATTTCATAACCGCGGACAGCAAGCAGAAGATGCTCGACAAAAAGCTTGCGGAAATCGACGCGCCCGACCGCTCGGCGAGGACTCTCGGCTTTTCGTTCGGCGAGGTCGAGCCGACAGGTAACGAAGTTCTGAATGTCAGGGGGCTTTCAAAATCATTCGGCAGCAAAAATCTTTTCAGCGGCGTTGAGTTTCAGATACGCCGATCCGACCGCGCGTTTTTGCTCGGTCCGAACGGATGCGGAAAGACGACTCTTTTAAAAATACTTATCGGCAGGGAGAAAGCCGACTGCGGCTCATATCTCTTCGGCGCAGGCGTTCGGGTCGGCTATTTCGACCAGACGCTCTCCTCGCTCAACGGCAATAACACAGTACTTGACGAAATTTGGAATCTGCACCGCGATTTCACCGAGGCGCGGGTTCGCACCCTGCTCGGGCAGTTTCTGTTCTGCGCGGACGATGTTTTCAAGAGGATTGAGACACTGAGCGGCGGCGAAAAAGCGCGGCTTTCGCTCCTAAAACTCATGCTCTCGGGCGCGAATGTCCTGCTGCTTGACGAGCCGACGAATCATCTTGATATTCCCTCGCGTGAAGCACTTGAGGCGGCTCTGCTTGATTTCGGCGGCACGATGCTCGTCGTGTCCCACGACAGATATTTTATTAACAAGCTGTCTACCCGCGTGCTGTCGATAGGCATGAACGGCGCAGAGAGCTTCGAGGGCGGATACGACGACTACGCGGCGAAAATCGCCGAACAGAGTGCGGAGAAGCCGAAAAATACAAAGACCGTGGGCAAGGGCGGCGAGGACTACAAGCGCCGCAAGGAGCGCGAGAGCGAGCTGCGCCGCACGATAACCGCGATAAAGAAGTGCGAAGCGCGGATAAATGAGCTTGACGGACTTATCGCCGAAACGAACGAAGAGATATCAACGCCCGAAGCGGCGGCGGACTACGCTCGCATTATGGAGCTGACGGAAACGCTCGACAGGCTCAACGGCGAACAGACCGAGCTTATGACGCAATGGGAAGAACTCGAAAACAGAAGAGCTCAACTTGAGAGAGAGGGATAATAATGAACTTCGGCGAACTTTTCGGAAACGCTCAATGGGTGACCTGCGAGAGCGGCTGCACGTCGCCCGTAATAAAAGGCTGCTTCTTCATCGAAGCACCGAAGAAAGCGCAGATAATTATCTGCGGGCTCGGTTTCTTCCGCCTGTGGATAAACGGGCGCGAGGTGTCAGAGGACAAATTCGTCCCCGTCAACAGCCAATACTGCAAGCGTGACCTGACAGCTTTTGAATATCCTATTTCAGACGAGCTGTCATATCGAACATACGCCGTGAGATATGACATATCGGATTTTGTTATCGGCGGAAAAAATGACATCCGCGTCATTCTCGGCTGCGGCTGGTTCGCCCAGCAGAAGCGCAGCGCCGAGGGGTTCGCAAAATACGGCGACATAAAGCTCTGCTATAAAATTGACGCCGAGGACATAAACGGAAAGAAATATACTTTTGTTTCCGATGAAAGCCTTGAGTGGAAGCAGAGCCGCATAATAGAAAATAATATATATTTCGGCGAAACTCACGACATGAGCCTTGCAGACGAGCTGACGGCAAACAGCGGCTTTCAAAATGTTATCAAAGCCCCCGCTCACGAGACTCAATTCTTCGTTCAGGACTGCCCTGCGGACAGGGTTGAACGCGTGATAACGCCCGCGAAGCTCTTTGACCTCGGCGAAGTTTCGATATACGACATGGGCGAAAATATTTCGGGCTACCCCGTTGTCGCGGCTGCGGCTGACGGCGCGAATATAACCGTCAGATGCAGCGAGGAAATAAACCCGAACGGCACGCTGAATTTCGATTCCTGCGACCCCGGGCAGATTCAGAAAGACGAATACCGCAACGCCAAAAAGGGCGAGGAATGTATGCCTTGGTTTACCTGGCACGGCTTTCGGTATTTCGAGCTGACGAACAACGCCGAGCCGGTGCGCTGTGAAGCAGTTCACTCAAACTGCGCCGTGACCTCATCGTTCGATTCGGACAGCGAGATGTTAAACTGGCTCTACGACGCGTATATCAGGACGCAGCTGAGCAATATGCACTCGGGCGTACCGTCCGACTGTCCGCATATAGAGCGCCTCGGCTACACCGGCGACGGTCAGCTCTGCTGCGAGGCGGCGATGATGCTTTTGGATTCGCGGAAATTCTACGAAAAGTGGCTCGAAGATATCTCCGACTGCCAGAGCATTGACAACGGTCATGTTCAGCACACCGCGCCCTTCATGGGCGGCGGCGGCGGTCCCGCAGGCTGGGGCGGCGCGATAGCCGTTGTGCCGTATGAGATGTACAAAATCTACGGCGACAAGGAGACCTTTAGCCGTTATCTGCCGAAGATTCTTCGATATTTTGATTATCTCGACTCGCGCAGCTCCGGCGGTCTTGTCTGCCGCGAGGAGGAGGGCGGCTGGTGTCTCGGCGACTGGTGTCCGCCCGAAGAGATGACAATATGCGAGCCGTTTGTCAACACCGCGCTCTATGTCAAGCAGATGATGATGACAAGAGAGGCCGCTCAGGCTATCGGCGAAAGCGAGACTGCCGCCATGCTCGAAAAGCGCATAGAGGAAAAGAAGCAGGCTATTCTCAACGCATATTACAGCCCGCAGACAGGCTCGTTTATCGGCGACGCGCAGGGCGCGAACAGCTTTGCCGTTGACATCGGTCTCGGCGGCGAACGGGCTTTCAACAATATGAAGAAAAAATACGACGCTGCTGACGCCTTTGACACCGGCATTTTCGGCACGGATATTCTCACCCGCGTGCTGTTTGAGCACGGCTGCGCAGACACAGCTTTTCATCTGCTGACTTCAACGGGCAAGGGCTCGTTTTATAACATGAAAAAGCAGGGCGCGACGACCATTTGGGAGAACTGGGACGGCGAGCGTTCGCACAGCCACCCGATGTTCGGCGCGGTGACGCGATACCTGTTCTCGTTCATTCTCGGCATCACGCAGGAGAAGGATTCGGCGGGCTATGAAAAAATCGTCATCGCTCCGCAGATTCCCGACGGGCTCAACCGAGCGAGCGGTCACATAACCACGGTGCGCGGCGAAATAGCCGTCTCGTTTGTCAGAACGGAGCGCGAGATGGACTTTTATGTAACAGTTCCGCAAAACGCATGGTTCACCTACGGCAGCGACTGCGAGTTCGAGCTATGGAAAGGCGAAGGCAACCATATTCACATTGATTTTGAGGAGTAAAATATGGCTATAATCATCACAAAGTACAGCGAAAAATATCGGGACGATGTGCGCAACATCTGCCTTGACACGGCGGGCAACAACGCACGCGAAGAGAAATCAATGCGCTTTTTGCTCGCGACCTTCTGCGACTACTATATAGATAACGAGGCGGAGCACTGCTTTATCGCCGTTGACGAGGACGCGGACAGCGCGGTCGGCTACATCTTCTGCGCGCCGGACTACAAAAAATACAAGCGGATATTCAAGGCTGAATATCTCCCCCGCGTCAAGGGCTGCAAAAAGGGAGATGTGCTCGAATCGTGGGCGTCGGTAAACGGTCCCGCAGTATTCGCGAGAAGCTATCCCGCGCATATGCACATCAACATAAAGCCCGGCTATCAGCACTGCGGCATAGGCACACGCCTGTTCGCGGCTCTGACAGAGCATCTCAGAGAGCTCGGCTGCAAGGGCATTATGCTGGTCGTTGACGCATACAACACCAACGCCATAAATTTCTATAAGAAGAACAAGTTTGATATCATATTCCCTCTGCGCGTCTGCTCGGTCATGGCGCGTAAAATCTGAGAAAGCAGGAAAAAATATGAAATTAGCCGTCATCGGCACGGGCTGGATAGTCAAAAGCTTTATCGACGGGCTGAAGTTCGCGCCCGATTTTGAGCTCTTCGCCGTATATTCTCGATCTCGCGAGCGCGGCGAAAAATTCGCAAAGGAAAACGGGATAAGCGCGGTCTACACCTCGCTCGACGAGCTTGCCGCCTCCCCCGCCGAGTGCGTCTATATCGCAAGCCCCAACGCCCTGCACTATCGACAGAGCAAAAAGATGCTCGAAAGCGGGAAACATGTCATATGCGAAAAGCCGATAACCGTGACGCCCGACGAATTTTCGGAGCTTTGCGAACTTGCAGACGGGAATAAGCTCATATATATCGAAGCTATAATGTATATGCACTCGCCCGTGCGGGCGGCACTCAGAGAAGCTCTCGTCGATATCGGCAAAGTCCGTGCGGCGCATTTCGATTTTTCGCAGTATTCGTCAAAATATCCCGCTTATCTTCGCGGCGAGCTGCCGAATATCTTCAACCCCGCAATGGCGACGGGCAGCCTCATGGATCTCGGTATATACTGCGTCTATCCTGCAATCGATCTGTTCGGCGAGCCCGAAGCCGTCTCGGCGGTATCGTCGTTTCTCGAAAGCGGCGCGGACGCGGCAACCGCAGCTTCGATGCTCTGCAAAGGCACTGCGATAACAATGACGAGCTGTAAAACGGGTCAGGATCACGCGGGCTCACAGATAATCGGCGAGCGCGGGAGCATAAAAATAGGCTCAATTTCAAAGCTTGCGGATATTGAAATTGTGATGAACGACGGGACAAGCCGCATTATATGCGGCGACACGCCGAAGGATGAGCTCATGGGCAACGAGGCACGTGCGTTTTATGAGCTGATAGCAGACCGCGAAAACAACGCAGAAAAATACAGAGAGCTGCGCGAAACGGCACTCTCTGTGAGCCGCACGATGCAGCGCATACGCGAATCGGCGGGAATAAAATTTGACGGAGGGATGTCATGAAATATGTGAAAACAGGCGATGTCCTCGCGGTAAGGCTCGACCCCGGCGAGGAGATAATCGCTTCGGTGCTGAAAATAGCAAAGGACGAAGATATCCGTTTTGCCGAGATATCCGCCATCGGCGCGGTCGGGCGTGCGGCGTTCGGGCTTTACGACCTCGATGAACAGAAATATCACAGTCTGACATTTGTTCAGCCGCTTGAGCTTGTTTCATTAAACGGCAATCTCAGCCGCAGGGACGGCAAACCCTATCTCCACCTCCACGCCGCGTTCGCGGACGAAAAAGGCGCCGTCATCGGCGGTCATCTCAACGAGGCGGTGATAAGCGCGACCTGCGAAATGTTCATCAGAGTTTTTGACATCGACATGGGCAGGCGCATAAGCGAGCAGACGGGACTGAACATTTTCGACATCTGAAATCAGAAAAACCGACAGGGAAGCCGACAAATGCCGCACTTCCCTGTTTCTTCTTGTCGAACGCCGCAGAAAATTACACGCAGTCAATAAAAAAATCACAAAAAATCAAATTTCTTTACAAAAGCTATTGCAAAGTGAATTGATATCACATATAATTATTGCCGTTCAGCATTGTAACTGAGGGGTGAACAAATGCGGCAAGTAAGCTTTAAAATCACCGACGGCGGCGGTCGTCCGGCGGAATGCGAAGCAGATGACATCGGACATACAGCAAATTCCTATGCGGCGTGCGCTTGCAAAACAACAAAAGCCTCAACCGCCTCGGGCGATCGTATCTCCTACGGCATAGTGATGACCGTAACAGAAAACGGGCGCAGTGAGACAGTAAGTTTTCCCGACATATCCTTCAGCAGGAAAAAGCTCGGTGACTTTGTCGCCATGCTTGAGAGAAACGAGGTCTCTCCCGTCCATGTGGAGGAGATGATAGACGATTTCTTCTACGCAGGATAGGCTCACAGCCGTTATGCGCCCGCAAAAGCACACGGCAAAAAACGGAATACGCATATCAAAATTGTGACGGTTTGCAATATTTCGCGCTTGTCTGCCGTCTGCCATCGGTGCTGCACCTATGCAAAAATCCTACCCGCCAAAAACTGCGGGTAGGATTCGGTATATTATCAAATTAAAGAATCGCGCTTTTGCTATTCGTCCCCGCGCAGAAAGTCTCTGACTTCGAGCAGGCTGGCGAATTTTTTCCAGAGCATCTTTTCGGTTTCCTCATCCGCCTGCCAGAGGTCGGGCACCATTATCACGCGGCATCCGGCGTTATGTGCAGCCCACAGACCGTTGCGTGAATCTTCAAGGGCTATGCAATCTTTCGGGCTTTCGCCGAGCAGCTCACACGCTTTGAGATAGATGTCGGGTGCGGGCTTTGACTGCGCCGCCGTTTCGCCGCTGACTATTATATCAAACTTATCCGTTATACCTGCGCTTTCGAGGTTGCGCAGAACGGCTCTGCGGGTCGAGGACGAAGCGACTGCGGTCTTTATCCGCGCAGATTTAAGCAGGTCGAGCAGTTCATAGAGTCCGTGTTTCACAGGAACTTTGTTGTGTGCATAAAAATTATCGGTAAATTCCCTGCCGTAGCGGCGCATGGCTTCGGTATCGACATCGCTCCCGAACTCCTCGCGCCATATCTCATCCGCACGCTCGGCAGTCACACCGAGGGTCTTCATGACCATATAACCCGCCTTGCCAAGTCCCATCTTTTCGCCCGCATAGTCCCACGCCGCCATCGCAAGGCGTTCGGTATCAAACATCAGTCCGTCCATATCGAAAACAACAGCTTTCACGGGGACACCTCCGAAAAATTTAATTCAGGCTCAGACTATCAAGCACTCGCCGTGCTTCACGGCATAAGCCCGTCTCATGAAAAAAAGCACCTGCAAAAGCAAGTGCTTCTTTTTGGCTGGGGAATAGGGATTCGAACCCCAACAAACAGAGTCAGAGTCTGTCGTGCTACCGTTACACAATTCCCCAGTATCAAACTCTGAACAGGTTTTTTCTCACCTGCGAGTTAACATTATACACACTCTCAGTCCCTCTGTCAACCTTTTTTTTAAATTTTTTGCCCGAATGACGGTTTTTTATCCGAGATGTCCGAGCGAATGAAACGGCGGCGATACAGCGGAATTTATTTTATGCAGATATTGATTTTTTGAGCGCACTGTGTTATTATATCAAAGCAATGCAGGTGTAGTTCAATGGCAGAATGTCAGCTTCCCAAGCTGAACACGGGGGTTCGATTCCCCTCACCTGCTCCACACTCCCGGACACTGCGTTCGGGAGTTTTATTATGCCGATAAAAGACCCGCTCGGATAACCGGACGGGTCAATTTTGTTTTATTACACGAGAAGCATACGGTCGTTGTCGAGCTCTTTGCCCGCGTTCTCTTTGAACTTGTCGAGCAGATCCTGAACGGTGAGCTTCGAGCGTTCCGCCCCTTCGGCGTCGAAAATTATATTTCCGCCGTGCATCATTATCGTGCGGTTTCCGAGTTCGAGAGCCGACTGCATATTGTGCGTTATCATAAGGCAGGTGAGATTATTCTCGCTGACGATGCTCTTCGTGAGCGTGAGAACTTTTTCCGCCGTTGCGGGGTCGAGTGCCGCTGTGTGCTCATCGAGAAGCAGAAGCTTCGGCGGATTGAAGGTAGCCATCATGAGAGTCAGAGCCTGTCTCTGACCGCCGGAGAGCAGACCGACCGGCTGGCTCATTCTGTCCTCAAGCCCCATCTCAAGCAGGGCGAGCTTATCTCTGAAAAGCTTCTTGTCGCTCTTAGAGACGCGGCTCAGCCAACCGCCGTGACCTGCAGCGAGAGCTAAATTTTCTTCTATCGTCATGCCGGGTGCGGTGCCGAGCATCGGATCCTGAAAAAGTCTGCCGATGCTCTTGGCGCGCTTGTGCTCCGGCATGAGAGTTATATCTTTTCCGTCGAGCGAGATGCTGCCGGAATCAGTTATAAAGCTGCCGGCGACGGCATTGAAAAGTGTTGACTTGCCTGCGCCGTTTGCGCCGATGACCGTTATGAAATCGCCCTCGGCGACGCTCAGGGAAAGATCGTCTATCGCCTTTTTGGCGTTCACCGTGCCGGGATTGAAGGTTTTCGAGATGTGTGATATTTCAAGCATCTGCTTTCCTCCTCCCCGAACGGGTCTGCATTCTGCGCTTTAAAAGCGGGAGCTGCTTTTTGAAATAGGGTGTTGCTATCGCCGCGACAACTATAACGGACGAAACGAACTTGAGCATGAACGCCGGCATATCGAAGCGCAGGGCGATTGTATAAATGAGTCTGAATATGAACGCGCCGAGCACCATGCCGAATATCCTCAGCGGCATCTTCTTTCTGCCGAGGAACACGCCGCCGATAAGCAGGGACGCGAGGGCAATGGTCACCATTCCGGTTCCGATATCGATGTTGACCGATCTCTGCGACTGGGCGAGCAGGCAGCCCGACAGCGCGGTAAACGAGTTTGCGACGCAGAGTCCGATTATTGTAGTAAACGCCGGATTGACGGACGAGGAGCGAACCATATCGGGGTTGTCGCCCGTCGCTCTTATTGCAAGTCCGAGCCGCGTTTTCAGGAAAAGTCCGAGGATAACGGCGACCGCCGCGACGGCGATTATCGCCACGAAGAGCTTTGACTGTCTCGCCACGGGAGTGCCCTTGAGAAGCGCCGCCATTTTAGTGAACACAGTGTCCGTTTTATTCATATTGAGTATCGATGAGCCGCTCATGACCGCGATATTTATTGAATAAAGCCCCGTATTTACGATTATTCCGGCGAGCAGGCTGTTGATGCCCATTTTCGTCTGGAGTATCGCCGTTATGAAACCCGAGGCTATTCCCGCCGCCATCGCCGCGACTATCGACAGATACGGATGACCCGCTATTGCGACCACCGCGCCGACCGTTGCGCCGAGCGTAAAGCAGCCGTCGGTCGAAAGATCGCAGACATTGAGCATAGAATAGCTCAGGAACAATGCGAGCACGGTGAGCGAGGTTATGAGACCCAGCTCGAGCGCCGACTGACCGAGTGAAAATATCGAATCCAAAGACATTGTGTTTCCTCTTTCTTATCTTTCTTGCATTGTCGAGCCGCCCGGGAAGCAGTGCTCCCCGGGGACTTGTTAAATCTTATTTTACATCGTCGAAGCTCTCGGCGGTGGTGATGCTCTTGACTTCGGTGCACTTGGGAGCGAAGAGCTTCGAGACTTCGTCGAAGTTATAGCCGAGCTTTGCGCATATCTCGGTATTTATCGTAGCTGTGCCGTTATCGAACATGAGCACGGGGGTGGTTGCGGGGTCTTTGCCGTTTATCAGAATATCGATTATCATATTCGCGGTCTCAACGCCGAGCTTTGCGTAGTCAACGCCGTAGCCGAGGAAAGCTCCGTTGAGGGCGAAGGAATCAGCGCCTGTGTAGTGCGGAATCTTTGCGTCCGCAAAAATCTCATATATGGAGAGCTCGGACTTCATTACGGTGTTGTCGGTGGGAGTGAACACTGCCTGAACGCCGTCGGAAACGAGTGCCTTTGCCGCGAGGGTAACTTCGTCAACGGTGGTGCCGGTGCGCTCGATAACTTCAACGCCCTTGGACTGAAGATAAGTCTTTGCATCCTTTATAGCCTGGGTCGAGGAATCCTGACCGACATCGTAGAGCAGACCGACCTTCTTTATGTCGGGGTCCTTGAGGAAAATAAGATCCATTATAGCATTGGTGTTGAGATAGTCGGAGGTTCCGGTTATCTGACTGCCGGGTGCATCAAGGGAATCAACAAGCTTTGCGCCGACAGGATCGCTGACTGCGGAGAACACGACCGGAATATCGCTGTTCTCGGTCTCGACTGCCGCCTGCATGGCGATTGCGACCGGTGTCGCGACGCCGACCATAATATCGACCTTATCGACGATGAAGTTCGAGATTATCTGATTCATAACAACGGAGTCGGCGTTGCAGTTGTCGTATTTCACTTCTATCTCGATGCCCTTTTCGGCGGCGACGGAGGCGAGCTGATTTTTGATGTTATCGACTATCTGATTGAGCGAGGCGTCATCGACATAGTTGCAGATGCCGACGGTATATTTTTTCTTCGTGTCCGAGTCCGTTTTGCCGCAGGCGGCAAAGCAGGTAACTGTGAGCATAAGTGCGAGTACAAGTGCGATTATCTTTTTCATTGTATTTCGTCCTTTCGGTAATAATATTTTTTATCTGAGGTGAGAAGCAAAAGATCACAGGCGCGGTCTGCGCCAAAGCTTACTGAGTAAAAACATAACAATCTCCTCCGAAATAAAAAAACTCCCGTCCCTGCAGCAATGCTGGGACAGGAGATATTATCATCCTGCGGTGCCACCCGGCTTGACGCTTTTGCGTCCGCTTAGCGCGTACTGACATACGCTGACTTTTCTTCACGGAGAGTCCTGCTCCGGCGCACATACTTAAAGGATAACCTTTGTTCCGATTGCCCTTGGAAGTCCATTCGGATTTCTTTCATTCTGCCGCAATCCCACCGCCTGCGGCTCTCTTTGAGATGAGGGAGAAATCTTACTTACTCTTCTTCATCGGTTTACTGAATTGTAGCACTCTGTGTTTTCGTTGTCAACACATTTTCTCACTTTTGTTTCAAAAACCAAATTTCTTCAAGTTTATAGGCACGGAATCCGACAAAATTCACAAAATCCGCCGCCCGCTTGCTAAATAATATGCCGCGAAAAGTGCCTGTGTGACCAAAAAGGCGAATAGACAATATATTAAATATGGGATGTCTTTGCGCGTCCGCAGGACGGACGCCCTGCAAATTTTACCCAACGGAGGCCTTTTATGAACAACGAAGATATAGTCTCGCTCATGGAGCGATATAAAAGAGAGCTGCTCGAATTTGAAAAGCGCAACACGGCATCGGTAACCGCGCAGGAAAAGGCGGAATCAAAGCCCGTATCCGCGCAGAAAGAGGAAAAGCCCGAACAGGCATCGGCGCAGACGGCTAAGCCCGCCGCGACGGCTTCGGCAGAGACAGAGAAAAGCGAAGCGGTGCACGCTGCGGCGGCAGCGGCTCAGCCGCAGACCGACGCTCAGAGGGAGAGTCAGATGCAGTTTGACAGCACAGCGGACACGGACAAATCCCAATTTACGCCCGAACGCACGCAGGCGGCAGGGCGCGAAGGCATCCCTCAGCCGCGCACGGTGTTCGCTGAACCGCAGACACTCAAAAACAAAAATCTCGCCTCGTCAAACAGCCGCTCTGCGATGCAGATGTTCGATGAATTCAGGGGCGAGTGCAACAGATACGGTATTTTGCGTGTTGAAACCTACGGCTCAAACGGGCTCTATCCCGTCGGCAACAGTCGTGTAATCGTATATAAAGAAATCGGCGGCGAAAAATATTATATATACGATTCACACACCGATTCGAGCGGAATACTCGACAATCTCCGTCTGCCCGCTCCGGATAAGGCTCTCTCCGAGACTGAACAGGGCTCGGGCGGGCTTTCGCCGTATGCGACATACAATATATTTGTCAGCCACCCGGGCTTTATAAGTACGCATCTTGAAAACGTTCCGATCTTCGACTCCACCGTTTCAATACAGTCGGTCGAAATGCTGCCGACGGTCAGCGGCGAGCAGAACCCGAACGTGATAAACGAATCCGTCTGAGGAGTGATATCATGGCAGCAGACACTCCCGTTATACCCCGGACAATAACCGTCCACCTCGGCAGACCGACGGCATCGGCGAAGAATGTCACCGTGCCTTTTACGGACTATCTCAAAAATGTCGCATCGAGCGAAATATATCCGACATGGCCGAACAATGCGATACGCGCAAACATATATGCGCAGGCGTCTTTTGCCCTCAACCGCGTATACACCGAGCACTACCGCAGCCGAGGCTACGACTTTGACATCACGAGTTCGACCGCCTTCGACCAGGCATATGTTGACGGTCGGAGCGTTTTTGAGAATGTTGCAAAGCTTGTGGATGAGCTTTTCAACAACTATGTCACGAAGGGCGACCAGGTTCAGCCCTATTTCACGCAGTACTGCTCCGGGCGCGAGGTAACCTGCGACGGGCTTTCACAGTGGGGTACCGTCACGCTCGCAAATCAGGGCTACACCCCCTACCGCATTCTTCAATATTACTACGGAAGCGATATCAATATAAAGACAGCACCCGTGAAGAATATCCGCGAATCCTATCCCGGCAGGGCTCTGCGCCTCGGCGATATATCGGAGGATGTGAGGATAGTGCAGCGGCAGCTCAACCGCATCGCACAAAACTATCCCGCCATTCCGAAGATACCCTCCCCCAACGGCATATTCGACACGGCGACACGCGAGTCGGTCAAAAAATTTCAGAGCATATTCAATCTCACCGTTGACGGCATCGTCGGCAAGGCGACATGGTACAAGATAAAGCAGCTCTATGCGGGGATTCTGGGACTCGGCGAGCTCTACAGCGAGGGGCTGAAGCTGACCGATGTCGAAAGGCAGTACAAGAGCCTCGTCCGGCGCGGCGACAGAGGGCAGGATGTGAGCACGATACAGTATTTTCTGAACTTTATCGGAAGCTTTACGAGCAACATCCAGCCTCCGTCGATTGACGGCATATTCGGTCAGGGGACATACAACAGCGTTGTTCAGTTCCAACAGCAATACGGGCTTTCGACTGACGGCATTGTCGGGCGCGACACCTGGAACAAGCTGCAAAATGTATACAACGATATTTTAAAGACCTTCCCCGGCGAATTTTCAATATACGACAGCTATGCGCGTTTTGCATATCCCGGCTACAACCTGCTTCGCGGCAGCACCGGCAGCGCGGTGAAGAATTTGCAGGAATATCTTCAGGTTCTCGCACGCGGAGTTGAGGGAGTTCCCTATGTCGCGGCGGACGGCATTTTCGGCGCACAGACCGAGACGGCGGTCAAAGCCGCGCAGGGCTATTTCGGGCTGACTCAGAACGGAGTCGTCGGTCCCCTGCTCTGGTATTATATCGCGGAATACTATTATTACAACGCATAGTCAGTCCGAAAACGGAGATGATATACGGTGTGCAGCAATTGCCGTATATCATCTTTTTTGTCAGGGGCGGGATATTCATATGGAAAAGCAAATCTTTTCGGGGAACTACGAAGCCGACGTTGCATCGCTCAACCTGCGGCTTCGCGTGAGCGAAAGCTTCGACCTCGTGAGCCGTCAGATAATGATAGGCGACCGCCGCGCCATGCTGTGGTTCATCGACGGGTTTATAAAAGACGGACTGATGGAAAAAATCATGAGCTTCATGATGAACGCAGACGAGAAGAAGCTCAAAAATGTCGGCACAACGCGCGAATTTGCCGATGCGTTCGTGCCCTATGTCGAGACCGAGGTCGTAAACGACTTCGACAGATTCGAGACTTTTCTCTTCTCGGGCGCGTTGGGCATGATAGTTGACGGGTTCAAAGAAGCTATAATTATAGACGTGCGAACCTATCCCGCGCGAAGCGTGGACGAGCCGGAAAACGACAAGGTGCTTCGAGGCTCGCACGACGGCTTTGTCGAGACACTGATATTCAACACCGCACTCATTCGCCGCAGGATAAGGGACACGAAGCTGACAATGTATTTGACGCAGATCGGCAAGCGATCAAAGACAGACGTCGTGCTCTGCTATCTCGACGGCACGGCAGACCCGAAGGAGGTCGAAAAGATAAAGAAAAAGCTGAATTCAATAGACATAAACGCGCTGACAATGGGGCACGAGAGCCTCGCCGAGTGCCTTGTTCCGAAGCAGAGATTCAACCCTTTTCCGAAGGTGCGCTACACCGAGCGACCCGACAGCGCGGCGGCGAGCATATATGAGGGAAGCCTGCTGATAATCACGGACACCTCGCCGTCGGTTATGATAATCCCGACGGGCGTATTCGACTTTTTGCAGGACACGAACGATTTCTATTTTCCGAGCCTTATCGGCAGTTATCTCAGGATAGTCAGAATGTTGGTTTTCCTGCTGACTCTTCTGCTGACTCCTGTGTGGTTCCTGCTGATACAAAACCCCGAATATATCCCGCCGTGGCTCGATTTCATAAAGATAGAAAATCCGACGAGCGTGCCGGTCATAATGCAGCTTCTGCTGATAGAGACGGTCATAGACGCGCTCAAGCTGGCGTCTCTCAACACTCCGAACGCGCTGAGCAATTCGTTCAGCGTCATCGGGGCATTGGTGCTCGGAGAATTTGCCATCGCCGCAAAATGGTTCACGGCTGAGGTCGTTCTCTATATGGCGTTCGTTGCGATAACAAACTTCGCCCAGCCGAGCTACGAGCTCGGATATGCGTTCAAATTATGCCGCATGATGATTCTGATACTGACAGCTATATTCAACCTTTGGGGCTTCATTGCGGGGCTTGTGATAACCGCCCTGTTAATATCTTTCAACAAGACGGTCAGCGGGCGGTGTTATCTCTATCCCCTCATTCCCTTCAACGGCAGGGCACTGTCCTCTCTGCTGCTGCGAAAGCCTATAACAAAAAGCAAAAACTGACAAAAACCTTCGGCGATGTTGCAACAGGCTCGCTCTTTTGATATAATTATATTGGATAGGGGTGTTTTCACTTCGGTCAATATATCAGAGTCAAAGGAGGAGCCTGTTTTGACGGAATACACCATGCTCATATTGTGGATAGCGCTGCTCATAGCGTTCATCGTTGTTGAAGCCGCGACTGTTCAACTCGTCACCATTTGGTTTGCCGCGGGTGCGGCGGCGGCTCTGATATCGGAGCTTTGCTCGGCGCCCGTTTGGCTCCAGTGGGTGATTTTCGCGGGGGTGTCGCTCGCCGCGCTTGCAGTGACCCGTCCGCTCGTCAGGAAATTTTCAAAAAAGCGCGTTCATCCGACCAACGCCGACAGATATATAGGACTCGAGGGAATAGTCGAGGAGACTGTTGACAATACCGACGGCACAGGTATAGTGAAGGTCGAGGGCTCGACCTGGACGGCGAGATCGTCCGACGGCAGCCGCATTGAAAAAGGTTCAAATGTCACCGTTGACAGAATTGACGGCGTTAAACTTATGGTTTCAAAACATTAAAGGAGGACTATTATGGGACCTGTAGCAATCGGAGTAATCATCGGCATTGTCGTGCTCGTGCTCATTATTGTCGTGCTCAACATCAAGATAGTACCGCAGTCCAAGGCCTATGTCATCGAACGCCTCGGAGCATACTCGACCACATGGCAGACCGGCATCCACTTCAAGATTCCCTTCGTTGAGAAGGTGTCAAAGATCGTCTCCCTCAAGGAGCAGGTCGTGGATTTCCCGCCCCAGCCCGTTATCACAAAGGATAATGTCACTATGCAGATAGACACGGTCGTTTTCTTCCAGATAACCGACCCGAAGCTCTATGCTTACGGTGTCGAGCGTCCGCTGTCGGCTATAGAAAATCTCTCGGCGACAACGCTGAGAAATATTATAGGCGAGATGGAGCTTGACCACACGCTGACCTCGCGTGACGTCATCAACGCGAAGATAAGAGTTATCCTCGACGAGGCAACCGATGCATGGGGCATCAAAGTAAACCGCGTCGAGCTCAAGAACATTCTTCCTCCGCCCGAAATTCAGGACGCGATGGAGAAGCAGATGAAGGCAGAACGCCAGCGCCGTGAGGCAATCCTGCGCGCAGAGGGCGAAAAGGCAAGTAAGATACTCGTTGCGGAGGGTCAGAAAGAGAGCCAGATCCTCGCCGCAGAGGGCGACAAGCAGGCAGCCATCCTCCACGCAGAGGCCGTCAGGGAGGCGAAAATCCGCGAGGCTGAGGGTGAGGCGCAGGCTATCGTCGCCGTTCAGGAGGCTCAGGCAAAAGCTATCGCCCTGATAAACGAAGCTTCCCCGAAGGACGGTTATCTGACGATTAAGAGCCTTGAAGCCTTCGCAAAGGTCGCAGACGGCAAGGCGACGAAGCTCATCATTCCGAGCGAGCTTCAGTCCCTCGCAGGACTCGCGGCGAGCGCAAAGGAGATTTTCTCCGCAGACGCAGAGCAGAAATAACAGAATAAAAACATAGCGCAGGGAGTCGGTAAAACGGCTCTCTGCGTTTCGCTTTCGGTACGGTGTTGCGCCCGAGCGATGCGGTTCGGGTCGTGCAAAAATAACAAGCGCACGGCATTATTGATAAAAAAGTATTGATAAAATGTGTTTTTTTGTTGCGCAACGGGGCTGAATGTGATAATATATTGTCGATGAAATATTCAATTTTTTGTTGGAGGCAATCATATGGATCAAAGATTACAGCCCCTGTTCACTCCGTGGAAAATCGGCAACTGCGAAATCAAGAACCGCATCGTGCTCACGAGCATGGGCGGCACCGATCTCTTCGGATGGATGGAGAAGAACCACTTCGATAAAGACGGCGCACGCTTTATCATGGAGGTCGCGAAGAACAACGCGGGTCTTGTTCTCCCCGGATGTCAGCCGGTCTACAACCCCATGTTCGGTCAGTGGCTCCACAAGAACAAGAAGATGTACGCAGACCTCAAGAAGTGGACTCCCGAGCTTCACAAAACCGGCGCAAAGCTCTTCGTTCAGCTGACCGCAGGCTTCGGTCGCTCCTTCACCGTCAGCGAGATGATGGAAAGGCTCTACACCAATCCCGCGCTGAGAGTTCTCAGCAAGCCGTTCATGGATCTCGACAAGATAACGGCCTCCGCGAGCCCCTCGCCCAACCGCTGGTCGGATAAGATACCCTCGAGAGAGATGACCAAGGCTGAAATAAAGGAGTTCGTCAATGCATTCGCACAGAGCGCAAAAATGCTCAAGGATGCGGGCGTTGACGGCGTTGAGGTTCACGCAGTCCATGAGGGCTACCTTCTTGACCAGTTCACACTTAAATATGTCAACAAGCGCACCGACGAATACGGCGGCTCGTTCGAGAATCGCTACCGCTTCGCGGTCGAGGTAGTTCAGGCTATCAAAAAGGCCTGCGGCGACGACTTCCCTGTCTCCCTGCGCTACAGCATAATTTCCAAGACCAAGGGCTTCCGCCAGGGCGCTCTCCCGGGCGAGGCTTATACCGAGGTCGGACGCGATATGGCGGAGTCGGAGAGAGCCGTCAAATATCTTCAGGACGCCGGCTACGACTGCCTCAACTGCGACAACGGCACATACGACGCATGGTACTGGGCTCACCCGCCCATCTACATGCCCGAGAACTGCAACCTCGAGGATGTTGAATATATCAAGCAGTTCTGCGACATCCCCGTTATCTGCGCCGGCCGCCTTGATCCGAGGGTTGCCGCAGACGCGATAAAGGAGGGCAAGCTTGACGGTGCGGGCTTTGCGCGTCAGTTCCTCGCCGACCAGGAGTGGGTCACGAAGATGATGAATGACGAGGAGGAGGACATCCGCCCCTGCATTCTCTGCCACAACGGCTGCTTCAATATGTGCCACTACAAGGGCGTGCCCAACGATCAGGAGCTCTCCGACAGTCTGCATCTTTCCCGCTGCGCTATCAACGCCGAGACGATGCAGTGGAACAAGCACTACATAAAGAAAACAAACTCGCCCAAGACCGTTCACATCGTCGGCGGCGGTATCGGCGGCATGGAGGCTGCCCGCGTGCTCAAGCTCCGCGGACACAAGCCGATAATCCACGAGAAGAGCGGCGTGCTCGGCGGAACCTTCATCCCAGCGAGCGCGGAGTCCTACAAAGGCAAGCTTCGCGACCTGCTTGACTGGTACAGACGCCAGATGACAAAGCTCGGCATCGAAGTCAGACTCAACGACGAGATAAAGGACATCGCGGCATTCGGCAGCAATCCCGTTATCATCGCGACCGGCTCGACTCCGAGACTCCTCAGAAGAGTCCCCGGCTATGAGAAGATGATCGAGGGCTGCGACTATCTCAACGGCGCAGAAGTCGGCAACACCGTTGCCGTCATCGGCGGCGGACTGACCGGATGCGAAATAGCCTATGAGCTCGCTCTCCAGGGCAAGAATCCTATAATCGTCGAGATGAAGGACGACCTTATCAGCCAGACCGGAGTCTGCCTTGCAAACTCCTCTTATCTCAGAGAGTGGTTCGCCCTGCACAAGACCCCCGTCTATCTTGAGACGACCCTCAAGGAAGTCAAGGACGGCTCTATAGTCTGCACCGGCAAGGACGGCAAGGACATCAGCATCGACTGCGACTCCGTCATCAGCTGCGCGGGCTATATCCCCGCTCCGCTTGCCGAGAAGTCCGGCAACGTCCACCTCGTCGGCGACTGCCTTGCAATAGGCAATCTCCGCTCCGTCGTGTGGCGCGCATATGATGTTGCGATGAAGATCTGAGAACGGCGCAAATCAAATAAAAAAGCAAAGCTGCGATTCACGGTTTTATCCATGAATTGCAGCTTTTTGTTTTGGCTTTAATATTCGCGCTGTGTTTATCAGCCCACGCAGGCGATAAGATCTCCGACGGTCTTGGCGGTGAGTATCGCCCTCTCCGGTATTTTCACTCCGAAGGTGCTCTCCATATCCGATGCAACGCTCATAAGGTCGAGCGAGCTTAGACCTATTTCGGTTCTGAGGTTCGCCTGTTCGGTAATTTCGGCAGGGTCAATATAGACATATTCACAGATTATTCCGGCAATCTTTTCAAGCATAACTGTCTCTCCTTCTTAAAGTATATCGAGTATCTCGCCGAGCGTCCTGTCGGGGTTTTCCGCTCCGAGAAGCAGAGCGCGGACAGTCTGCTTGTGCAGTGCCTTTATGTGCTCCACGGTTATCATATTGGTGCGGTGCATAGACGAAAATTTAAAGCATCCGCTGTGTGCGTCGTACATGGCGAAGGTGTAGAGCGGCATAATGTATCTGCCGAGACTGTAGCCCGTAAATTCATAATCCCAGCCGTTCATCGTATCCTCGCCTATGGGGAACCACGAGAACATCATCGAGGACGAGGCGGCTATCGGGCTGTAATTAAACAGCCTGCGCACCAGCTCGCGGCACTCAAGATAAGGATAATCCATATGCTTGAACAGCGTCATCTGAAGCTCCGCCATTCTGTCGAGAGCCTCCCTGAAGGTCAGGCTCTCGGGCAAGACTATTCTCCACGGGAGCGGCTCGGCGAGCGTACCGCCCGAGCGCTTTTCGCTCAGAGTCCTACGACGGGTGCAGAGGACGACGAAATACGAGTCGTCCGTTCTGTAATTTATTTTCGAGATGTGCAGGCGCATGGCGAGCTGAATGAGACATTCGGGACTGACTCCGCTCGAACGGATGAACGCGAGTATCTTGTCGCTGTCCTCCTTCGAGACATCGCATCTTGTAAGCTCCGCCTTGTCGTGTATCGGGTCAAAGCAGGACGGAGCTCTGAGGGACGGGTCGTGCTTTCTTTTGCGCTCCTTCTCAAGCAGCTCGGGTCCGTGGACTCCGGCATAGAGCGGATCGCCGTCCTTGAGGAAAAATTCGGTATAGAACTCCTCTTCCTCTTTCATCTTCTTTTTGTCCGCGACAATGGCGAGCTCTTTTTTTATCGTCTTTTTATATTCGCCGAGCGGACGCGGCATGGGCTTGCCGTTTTTCAAGTGGTCATAGATTGCGAGCAGGTCGGAGAAGAACACAAAGACCGCTGCGGCATCCATGCACAGATGAGTTATGTTGATATATATTCCGTAGCCGCCGTCAAACGAGTGGAAAAATATGATGCGGAAGTTCTCGCCCTTCAAGTGGTGTATGGGCTTGCGTGCGTCGGCGGTGAGATATTCCCGCTGCTCCTCCTCGGTCGAAAATGTCATAACGGGCACATCGTCAACGACATATTCGTCGAGGAAATATTGATAGAATTCCCCGTGTTCTTTATAAAAGCGCAGTCTCATGCAGTCGTTGCGCTCTATCTCTATATTCAGTGCCTTTTTGAGCACATCGAAGTCTATCGGCGTGTGCGTGACTATCGACATGGGTATCTGAATGACCTGCTTGTGAAAGAAGCTGTATTTGAGCATGAAGTTTATCATCTTCTGCGACGGAATTAGCTCAAATACCTCTGTTCCTGCCTTCGGTTTCATTTTTTCTCCTCCTCAGCCCACAACGGTTTCTTTTCTTTTTATTTTGCCGCTTGAAGTCTTTTCAAAAGGCTCGCTGCGGAATCTCAGCTCCGAGACAAAATGCGAAGTTTTTGAGCCGGCATTTATTTCGTCCATTCGCTTCTCTATCTCGGCGGGGATATCCTCTATCCCCTCCTGCTTCGCGTGCTCGAAATCGGGATATATCTCGGCGACGATGCGGTCGTTTTCGCCGTAAACCACGACCTCGTCAACTATATTCAGCTTTTTGAATTTTTTCTCTATCGCCTCGGGGGAGACATTTTCGCCGCTCGAGAGGATTATCAGGTTCTTGACTCTGCCGGTTATGAACAGCTGCCTGTCCTCGGTGACATAGCCGATGTCGCCCGTCCTGAACCAGCCGTCCTCGGTGAACATCTGCGCCGTTTCCTCGGGCATTTTGTAATAGCCGAGCATAACGGTCGGGGTCTTTATCTGGATCTCGCCGTTTTCAATGCGGACATCGCATATATTTATGACTCTGCCGACGGACTCGGTTGAAACGCCTCTGTCCGGCACAGAAATGCGGCAGCCGACCTCCGTCATGCCGTAGCCCTGGCGGAGCATTATGCCGAGCTTGTCATATTCCTCGACGAGCAGCGGATCGAGATACGCACCGCCCGAAACTATCCAGTTGAGGTTCTTGCCGAGCACGATTTTTGCCGCCTCGGCGGGAGTGATATCCGGGTTCTTTGACGCCGTTATCTTTATGCGCTGGAGCAGATGCTGAGCTATCATTGGGACAACACGCATGGCGTTGGGCTCGAAGCGCTGAAGATTTGTGACTATATCGCTGAGGTTGCCGTTGAGGCAGACCTGAACACCGTCACACAGGTTTTTAAGATAATCGCCCGAGAAGCAATAGATATGGTGCATCGGAAGCACCGAGAGAGTCGATGTTCTCTCGCTGAAGATGTTGATATATTCCTTATACATGATATTTCCGACAAGGGCGGCAGTCGAGAGCATAACGCCCTTCTTGACTCCCGTCGTGCCGGAGGTAAATATTATAACGGCGCACTTGTCGGGATCGGTCTCATAATCGGAGAGGGACGCATATTCGCTCTGAGCCGAATATTTTTCATAGATATCGGAAAAGAAGTTTTCGTCCGACAGATCGACAGCGTGCTTTATCCTCGGACAGTTTGCCATGACCTCGCCGACATTCTCCGCAAATGTGCCGTCATAGAGCACCATATCGATATCCGCACGGTCAAAAAGCTCCGACGCCTCTTTCGCGGATATATCCGGCGCGAACGGCACGACGACGCTGCCGCTCATAAGTATTCCGGTGATGCAGGTTATATACTCGTAGTTCGTCTTTCCGACGACGGCGACATGCATATCCTCCTCCGATATGCTCCTTATCCAGCGGCAGACCGCTTCGCTGTCCGTTTTAACGCGGACATAGCTGCGTTGCGCAACCTCGCCGTTTCGCATGAATTTTATGAAGATCTCTTCTCCGTACTTCTCCGCCGAGGCGCAGAGAAGCTGCCTTACGCTCGGTATTTCACTCTTATTTTTCATTTTTCCCTCCGTGACATTTCGTGTTTTCGGTATGGTTCCGTGCGGAGCCGTCGCAAGAAGTGAAATCGTCCCCGCTGCACAAAAGAGCCAAAACCGATATTTTTACTTAACGAATCTAATTTATAGCATCGCTTATTTTGTGTCAATATCAGACGGGGTTAAGTTTGGTTAAAGAAGGTTAAATTTATATTGCGTTTATAAAGCTTAGATAAATGCGAAAAAATCAAAAGCCCGAAAGTGCTTGGATATCAAGGCTTTCGGGCAGCAAAAAAGGCTGCTCCATGCGGAACAGCCTGAAATTTCGATGTTATATTCTGTTTATTTTTCGGCTCCTTTCGAGCGCACGGCGAGCAGGATAATATGGAATATAAGCTCAGCCGCGGGAATCGCAAAAAGAATAATAAAATAGAGCGTATTGCTCGTTTTGAACGGCGCTGCAATACCGAAGCTCGGCGGGAGAAAAGCCATCATAAGCGGATAAAACAGGCTCATAAGGTCGTTATAGAAGAAGCACATCATCAGCGCATATGCGGAGCACACGAGCGAAATCGACCAAAACACCGTTCCGACGACAAGAGGACGCTTGTTCATGCGCTCAAAAAGAATATAGACAAACGCCGCGAGCAGGAACAGACCCGCCGTTGCAAAGCCGGGCTTTCTGCTTCCCTTGCCGTCCATCATATGCGAAAAATTGAACACGACACAGAGCGCATAGGTTATTATGAGAATTATCGTCAGTATCACGCTTTTAAAATCGACCTTTTTCTTCATGGTGACGCTCCTTTTTTACCGATATTTACAAAATAACTTTACAATATCGGGAGCGTTTTGTCAACACCGTTTTACTCAATCCTCAGCACATTTTCTATCGTTATTTTCCCTGCGTCACGCAGATTCTCAAGCTGCCTTAACGCTTCGGTGCACGCCTGGCGCAGAGCCTCGTCATCGCCCGAGTCGAGATATTCCCTGAGGCTGTTTATGTTTATCTCGATCTCATCCATTGAGCGGTGGACGAGCAGAATATGCAGTATCTTTTTCGAGCCGCGCCACGCGTCCTCCGCCTTTTCGAGTGCCCGCTCCTCGCCCTCTCCGGCATCAACGGCGGTGAGCAGAAAATTAAGATCCGTTATGAGCTCGTCCGTTTTCTTTGAAAATATGAGCTGCGCTCCGATGCTGAGAGTCAGCGTCAGGGCGAGCAGAACAAGTGCCGTTGCAAAGCGTTTCATGCTTTTTTCTCCTTTTCGACTATAACAGCGTTTTTGTCGCGGTCAACGGTCATTATCAGCACATCCTCGACCGTCAGTCCCTTCGCCCTGAGCAGCCGTTTTAATTCTCTGTCGTTCATATCGCAGTCGTCATAGTGCTCGCGTATGACCCTGCCGTCGCTGACGACGAGGCACGGCATACCGGGGTCGGGCAGAGAGAGTCGGAGAGTCTTGGCGGTCAGCGCATTTTCGTCGGGCTTTAACATAACCGAGAGCTTGCCGTTCGTCTCGAGCACGGCATAGCCGACAGAGGAAATATCAAAAACATCCTTTTGCCGCAGAGCCGTCAGAAGATCGTCAACGGTATAGCGCAGGCGTTTTATCTCCTTTTGATCTATCCTGCCGTCGCGTATGACGGTCACAGCGTTGCCCTCAAGCAGTCTGCGTGCGCCGCGGCTCTTCATGGATATGACCGAGCCGATTATCTCAAACGCCACGAGCAGCAGCACCGCGACAACGGAATTGAGCAGGGGTATATCGGTATCCTGCATGGGTATAGCCGCGATTTCGGAGAGCAGAATAGTTATGACAAGCTCAGACGGCTGAAGCTCGCCTATTTGCCTTTTGCCCATTATTCTGACCGCCGCAGTCGCAAGAACATACAGTATAAGAATCCTCAGTATCGTCAGAACCATTTTTCTACCTCCGTAATTGCTATATAAAATAGTTTTTCTTATATTTGTATCTTTATCCGATTGACCGAAAAAAGATTTATGTGTATAATATGTGTGCAATAAAAGCGGAAGTGATTTGATATAATATGAAGAAATATATAGTGGGCATAGACATCGGCGGAACGAAGTGCGCCGTTCTGCTCGGCAGAGCGCAGGGGGACGCCGACGATATTATTATAGACAAGCTCCGCTTTGAGACGCGGGTCGGGCGCGGCTGGCGCGCCGTGACGGCGGAGCTGCTCGAAAATGTTGAAGAAATAATAAAAAAGAATGCCCTCTCCCCCGAAGATATTCTCTGCGCGGGAATAAGCTGCGGCGGTCCGCTCGACAGCAGGCGCGGAGTTATTCTTGCGCCGCCGAATCTTCCGGACTGGGAGAGTGTGCCGATAGTCGATATGGTTGAAGAGCGGTTCGGGTTCGACGCATATCTGCAAAATGACGCCAATGCCTGCGCACTCGCCGAATGGAAGTTCGGCGCGGGCAAGGGGCTGCGCAATATGATATTCCTGACCTTCGGCACGGGCATGGGCGCGGGGCTTATTCTCGACGGCAGGCTCTACTGCGGCTCAAATGATATGGCGGGCGAGGTCGGGCACATGAGAATAGCGGCGGACGGTCCCATAGGCTACGGCAAGCGAGGCTCGTTCGAGGGCTTTTGCAGCGGCGGCGGAATAAGCCGTCTCGCGCAGGAGGCGGTGAGAAAAACGCTCGAAAGCGGCGGGAGCACACTGATGTGCAAAACCGCAGATGATATTGAAAATATAACGGCAAAATCAGCCGCTCAAGCCGCAGAGAACGGCGATGAAACGGCGAAAGAAGTTTACAGAATATGCGGAGAAAAGCTCGGCGAGGGGCTCGCGATACTCGTCGATATACTCGACCCGCAGGCTGTAATAATAGGAAGCGTATTCGCCCGCTCCGGGCATCTTCTGAAGGACAGCATGGAAATGGCACTGAGCCGTGAGGCACTGAGCCGGACGGCACAGTGCAGGATAATCCCCGCAGGACTCGGCGAGAGGATAGGCGACCTCGCGTCGCTCGGAATCGCGCTCGATGCCGCGCAAACGGAGGAAAAGCATGAACAGGGAAAAGGAAATTTTTGAAGAGCTCTTTGTCCGCTATCCCGTCCTTGAGGGAATAAGGGCGGACATCAAGCGTGCCTACGATGTTATCTGCGCCTGCTTTGACCGAGGCGGCAAGCTGCTCATCTGCGGCAACGGCGGAAGCGCGGCGGACGCGCAGCACATAGTCGGCGAGCTGATGAAGGGCTTTCTGCTCAAGAGAGAGCTGACCGACGGGCAGAAACAGTCCTTTGCTCAAGTAAGGGACGGAGAATATCTCGCAAACCGTCTTCAGGGTGCGCTGCCCGCAGTCGCGCTGAGTGCCCATGAGGGGCTGAACACGGCATTTGCAAACGACATCGCCGCAGATATGATATTCGCTCAGCAGGTCTGGGCATACGCATCGTCGAGCCCCGACGCGCTTATGGCGCTGAGCACCTCCGGCAACTCCGCGAATGTAGTCAACGCAGTGAAGGTCGCCAACGCCATGGGGATAGAAAGCATAGGCATAACCGGCGAGAAAACGAGCCTCATGAGCGAGCTGTGCGCGGTCTGTCTGCGCCTGCCGGAGACGGAGACATTCAAGGTTCAGGAGCTGACTCTCCCCGTATATCACGCCCTGTGCGCGATGGTCGAGGCGACATATTTCAACAAATAATTTATTTTGAAAGGATATAAATAAATGGCAAATTCTATTCCGAGAGCGGAGCATCCGAATCCGCAGTTTGAAAGAGAAAGCTGGCTCAACCTCAACGGAGAATGGGAATTCGAAATTGACAACAGCGTCAGCGGCAGAGAGCGCGGACTGCAAAGCGCAGAGCATTTGAGCTCGAAGATAACAGTTCCGTTCTGCCCCGAGAGCCGTCTTTCCGGCGTTGAAAACACCGATTTTATGAACTGCGTGTGGTACAGGCGCGACCTTGAAATCAGCGAAAACGACCTTGAGGGCAGAGTCATACTGCACTTCGGCGCGGTCGATTACGACGCAACGGTCTACATAAACGGCGAGAAGGTCATGCACCACAAGGGCGGCTATGTCTCGTTTGCCGGTGACATCACAAAATTCCTGAAAGCAGGCAAAAACTCCATAACTGTCGAAGCCCGCGACGATGTAAGAAGCCCGCTCATCCCTCGCGGCAAGCAGAGTGAGCGATTTTATTCGCACGACTGCGACTACACCCGCACGACGGGAATCTGGCAGACCGTCTGGGTCGAGTTCGTGCCGAAGAGCTATGTAAAGAGCATCAGACTCTTCCCGAATCCCGAAAGCTCCTCAGTCAGCTTCTCCTGCGAGCTCTGCGGCAGCGGCGAGCTCGGAATAGACGTTCTCTATGAGGGCAAGCTGGTCGGCAGATACGACTGCAAAAACGCGGCGGGCTGCGTCTCCGGCGACATGAAGCTCATTGAAAAGCACCTGTGGGAGGTCGGCTGCGGCAGACTCTACGATCTCGTCATAACCTTCGGCGGCGACACCGTCAAGAGCTATTTCGGTCTGCGCGATGTGCGCCTCGACGGGTTCAAATGTCTTATCAACGGCAAGTCCGTTTTCCAACGTCTTGTGCTCGACCAGGGCTTCTACCGCGACGGGATATACACCGCTCCCGACGACAGCGATATGATAAAGGATATCGAGATATCACTCGCCGCCGGCTTCAACGGAGCGAGACTGCATCAGAAGGTTTTCGAGCAGAGATTCCTCTATCACTGCGACCGCCTGGGCTATATCGTCTGGGGCGAATACCCGAACTGGGGGCTTGACTACTCTGCGCCCGACGCGATTTACGGCATTCTGCCCGAGTGGTGTGAGGAGGTCAGGCGCGACTTCAATCACCCGTCGATAATCGGCTGGTGCCCGTTCAACGAGACTTGGGACTACGCAGGCCGCGAGCAGAGAGACGAGCTGCTTGAGACGGTCTACAATGTCACAAAGCAGCTCGACGGCACCCGTCCCTGCATCGACACGAGCGGAAACTTCCATGTCGCGACCGATATTTTCGACATCCACGACTACGAGCAGAATCCGAAGATATTCAAAGAGCACTACGACAAGCTCGTTTCGGACGGCACGCTCTTCGACAACCACGAGCGCCGCCAGAAATATTCGGGAGAGCCCACCTTTATTAGCGAATACGGCGGAATAAAGTGGGTCGTGGGCAAGCAGGACGAAAAAGCCTGGGGCTACGGCAACGCACCCAAGACCGAGGAGGAGTTCATCGAGAGATACAAGGGTCTCACCGAAGCTCTGCTCGGCAACGAGCTCATGTTCGGCTTCTGCTACACCCAGCTCTACGATATCGAGCAGGAGCAGAACGGACTTTACACCTACGCCCGCGAGCCGAAGTTCGATATGGCTGTATTCCGTAAGATAAACAGCGCAAAGGCAGCTATTGAGGAATAAGGACAGACCTCCGCTTAAAGCTGCGGAGAAAAGGGGCGACCCCGCCGGACAGGAAACCGGCGGGGTCATCTATTTGGGGAACATAGGTGGGGGTGTCAGATTTCGGTCTGCACGCCGATAAACAGCGGCAGATTCGTTTCGGTGTCCACTATCATATAGACAAACGGACGGGTGAGATAAACCGGATTCGTTGACATCAGACTCATTTCGACAACGCCGACAATGGTTGCCGCTCCGGCGCGTGTGCCCTCCCGGTCTACCTCGATGAAGGTCTTGTGTATTACCGTTCCGATGCAAGCTCCGTTGCTCTTCTCTATAAGCGAGGAGAAATCCGCGCACGAAGAATCAAAGGCATCTTTTACGCCCATCTTTTTGAGCGTATCGATAAGCTGTGTGCTGTACTCCGAGCTGAATTTCGGCATTTTGGCATCGACCGAGCCGTTCTTCTGTGCCGAAGAAAATATTTTCATCAGCTTTTCGCCGCTGAGGGAAGCCACATAGTCATCGATATTCACATTTTCATTCGGCAGCAGCGCCGCAAAGGCGAATCGACCGTTCTTATACGGCTTCATAAAGCCCGTCGCATCGCTGTCCGAAAGATATATGCCCTCGGTGGAGCACATGAAATCGGTCTTCTTTGTCTTGCCCGAATATGCTGTGAACTCGAGCTTTTCGATATCGTCGCTTGTATACGGGCTCTCCCACTTTGCGTCAAACGCAACGGCGTTTATCAACATCATGACAGTGCTTCGGTCGGCCTTTTCGATTATCTTCGGGATCATGCCGTCGGTGTTCTTCTTGACCCAAGCGTTTATGCTGTTTACGGTCTTTGTGCTCGAAAGCGGCGCGGAGAAGAGCTGCGCGGAGTAGCTGTCCACCGCTTTTTGCAGGAAAGCCTGCTTTGCCTCGACGCTGCTGTCCGTCCAGACCGAGTTTGCAATCTTCAGCTCGTCGCTGTCGGTCAAAAAGTCACAGTAAGAGCGCATATAGGCGTTGAGCGTGTCGCGGTCAAGCCCGCCGAGCACCCGCTCGAGCTGAGCGAGAGTCTCACCCTCCGCGCCGTTTTGCACGAGTGCGAGCGCAGTCAGCACGGACAGCGGCGAGACGAGCGTTGTCTTTCCGTTTGAGTAGTTATTTTTGAACAGCTCTGCCGCAAACGACGCGGCGGCGGCTTTAAACTCATCGTCCGGAGCTTGCGAGCCGGATTCTTTTTTTGAAATGCCCTCCGTCAGATTGAGGACGGCTCCGCTCTTAACGCCCCTGTCGGTTGCTCTCTTGATTGTCTTCCCGCAGCCGGAAAACGGCAGGGCGCAGGCGGCTATAGACATAACGCTCATCAAAAGAGCCAGCATCTTTTTAAAGCTCATGACGCTCCTCCGTTATATATCTGTCTGCGCGCCGATGAACAGCGGCAGATTGGTTTCGGTGTCGATTATCGCATACACGAACGGTCTTGTGAGCCTTACTTCCTTCGGCTGTTCGACAGGCATTGCCGCGCTCTTCTCTGCTACGATAACGGCAGTCGCCGCTCCGGCGCGTGTGCCCTTTTCGGCAACCTCGATAAAGGTCTTGTGAATAACATCGCTGATATATACATTTCCGCCATTAGCCATAGAAGAGAAGTCTGCGCTGTTCCCGTCAAACGCCGTGCTCATGCCCATTTTCTTGAGAGTGTCGACGAGCGAGTTGCTGTATTCGCACTTGAACTTCGGCATCTGTGTATTGACTTTGGCATTCTTTCTCGAACTCAGTGCGCTGAGAAAGCCCTCGCCGGTAAGCGAAGCGATATAGCTGTCGATGCTCGTGCCCTCGTTCGGCAAAAGCGCGACAAAGGCAAACTTGCCGCCCTTATAATACTTGACAAAGCCCGTCGCATTCGCGGTCTCGATATATTCGAGCTCCTGAGAATACATATAATTCGCCTTGACAAGGTTGCCCTTGGCGTTTGTGAACGTGCCCTCGCTCACGCAGTTGTCTGTATACGGATCGCTCCACTCCGCCTCGAGGCAGAGCGCGTTCATGAGCACCATGACCGTGAGTGGATCGAACTCGTCGACCAGCTTCTTTATCATGCCGTTCGTGTTTTTGTTCACCCACGAATTTATCTCGTTTACGGTTCTCGTGCTCGTAAAGTCCGCTTTATACGCCTGAGCGGAATAGAAATCCGCATTCTTTTGAAGAAATGCTTTTTTGACATTGAAGTTATTGCTCACCCATATCGAGTTTGCGCATTTTACTGCGCTGTCCTCTCCCGTGAGCAGAGCGAGATAGGCGGTCATATAGGCGTTTAGGGTATCGCGGTCGAGTCCGCCGAGAACCTCCTGCATCTCGGAGAGGGTCTTGCCCTCGGCTCCGTTTTGCGTCATGGCGAGGGCGGTGAGCACGGAGAGGGGCGAAACGAGTGTGTTTTTGCCCGACTTGTATTCATCCTTAAAAAGGCTGAGCGCAAACGAAGCGGCTGCCTTTTCAAAACGGCTGTCGGGCGTTTTGGACGCCGCCTTGCCCTTGGTCATGCCCTTCATAAGATCCTGAACGGCAGAGTTTTTGTTCGCCTTGTCCGTCGCGGTTATTGATGTATCGCCGTTTTCTTCCGATGTCACGGCGGTGTTCTTTGATGTCTGCGATGTGTCGGTCTGCGAGCCGCCGGGCTTCTTTGCGCACGCCGCGAACGGCAGCATGACGGCGGCGCAGAACAGAAGAGCCGCCAGCCTTTTCAGCTTCATTTCTTTCCTCCTTTTCCGTTCAGGCATCCCTAAGGACGACATTTGTAAAATGCTTGTTATATACGGTCAAAATCATATTGCAGCCGGTATTCTGTGTGCTCTCCGACCTTTTGAGCGAGACGGTAAGCGTACCGTCTGAACTTGCAGCGCAGTCCGCCAAATCATATTCGCAGTCCGCGGTTATTATCACAACGGTGTTATTTTTAAAATATTCATCGTCCTTGCCCGAAAGCTCAGATTTCAGCTCCTCGCTCAGCGTTCCGTATTTCTCCTGCGCCACGAGATATTCCGCGAGCTTTTCCCGGCTTTCTATCACAATCGCATCGGGCGTGCCGTTGCGTTTTTCTCCCTTCTTGTCGGGAAAAGCCTTGAGATCACAGCGAAGGCGGTCGAAGTCGCCTTTTTTGTCGCCGTCAACCGTCGTAACGGCTGTTCCGTGATTTTCGGTCGGCATAACGCTTGAGCCGGATTTTACAGAGCCTTTTGTAATATCGGTCGCGATATCGGGCTGCTGGAAATATTCCTGTTCCTCGCTCGTCAGCGGCGCGGACTTATATCCCTCGGGGATGCCCTCGGTCTGAATATAATTCTCGGCATTTATCGGCTGTTCCGCAGGCATGGCATCCTTCATAGAGAACGATGTTGAATGATAAACTGCTGCGGTGGCGGCGGTCAGTGCAATAACAAAGCACGGCACGGCGGTCATTATCACGCGGTTGCGTTTTTTTATTCTTGCGCGTTCCCTTGAGGCGCGCGCATAAACTTCATTTTTGAACTCATTATCGGTCTTCATAGCAAAAGCCCTCCTTTTCAAGCTCGGTTTTGAGCGCCTGCTTCGCCCTGTAGAGGAGATTTGCAAGCTGTTTTTTGCTTTTGCCCATAATCTTGGCCGCACCGTCGCCGTCCACTTCCTCAAAATAGACAAGATACAGCACGGTTCTGTAATCGTTGTTGAGCCTGTCCATACACTCGCGCACGGTCTTCGCGTCCTCGCCCCTGTAAAAGGAGTCTATCGCGCTCTCGTCCCAAATCTCTTCTCCGCCGTCAGACACGGTGCGCTTTTTGCGAAGAAAATCTATTGCCTTGTGCCGCGCAACGGAGTATATGTAGGTTTTGAACGAGCTTTTGAAGCGAAAACGCCCCGGGTGTACGAGAATTTCGACAAAGGTATCCATAGCTATGTCCTGCGCCTCTTCGGCGGAGCAGACATAACCTTTGATGAAAAATATCAGTCTGTCTCGATAGGCGTCCATGAGCTCATCAAACGCACTCTGATCGCCTTCGATAAAACGGCGGTAGCTACTCTCACCGTTGTCCATCGGATCAATCCTTTCAGGGCGGCGTCCCGCCTTTCACTTATATTGTCGCTAAAGGCATCGTATTTTCTCACCCGTTTTTAAAAAAATTTTTTAAAAGCGCGGAGGTTCAGGAAAAAGCCTCCGCGCTCTGTTATTCAGTTGACTCCGGGCGCAATGAAACCCTCGCCGAGAATTTCGCCCGCCTCGGTGATGATTATAAACGTATCGGTGTCTATCTGCCTGATTATTTTCGTCAGCTGGGGCACCTCGTTTTTCTTCACGGCGCACACGACCATATTCTTTTCCTCGCCCGTATATCCGCCCTTGACCGGCAGTATACTGACTCCCCTGCCCATCTTTGAAGTTATCGCGTCGGATATCTCCTGCGCACGCTCCGTCACGGCGAGCAGCAGCTTGCCGCTGCCGGTGCCGTAGAGAATATAATCGAGCAGACGGGAGTTGACGAAAATGACTATAACCGCATACATCGCGGACTCGACGGAGCGGAAAACCATAGCTCCGAGGATGACTATTATCGCATCGGCAGCCATAATAACCTTGCCTATCTGGATATGCGGAAACGCCTTGTGGACGAGCCGCCCGACGATATCGGTACCGCCCGTAGTCGCGCCGCGCATAAAGACTATCGCAAGCCCCGCGCCCGAGCACAGACCGCAGAATATCGCCGCCAATATCTTGTCGCCCTCATAGATTGGCAAATATCTGCTGAAAAGGTCGAGCAGGGCGGAGAGAATCACCGTCACCCACATCGTCTTTGCAACGAACCGCCAGCCGATGAAAATAAATGCCAGAATTATCAGCGGAACATTGAGCAGAAAGTTCGCCGTGCCGAGCGGAATAAATTCAAAAAGATGATTGACTATTATCGCAAGACCTGTAGTTCCGCTCTGCGCGATACTGTTGGGCAGAGCAAACGCCACGACTCCTATCGAATAGAGGGAGCAGCCGACTATCCAACAGATGTTGTCTATCATAGCTCCGGCTATCTTCTGCCCCGTTGTTTTCGGCTCTGCGGAAAATCTTTTTTCAAGACGCCTTCTGCGCCGCTCATACGGGGAAACAGTCTCCTTATTTCTGCCCTTCCTGTTCATCACTTCACCTCATCAGCTTTTTCTGCATTGGCAATATGTTCAAACAGTTCTTCTATCCTCTTGTCCTGTCCGCTGAGATAGAGCCAGCCGAACAGCGCTTCAAGACCGGTTGCGCTGTGATATTCGGCGGAGCTTGCGCTCTTTGGGACTCTGCCGGTATGTGCGTTCCTGCCGCGCCGATAGATATCGGCCTCGTGCTCTGTCAGCACATCGGCTATCAGCCGTGCGTCCTTCGCCTGAGCGGCGGCGCAGACGCTCCTCGCCGCGAGCGGATGCAGCTTGCCGACGGGGCGGTTCGCCTGCATGACGAGATTGCCCCTGACGAGCAGGTCAAACACGGTGTCGCCTATGAATGCGAGGGTCAGCGGACTGAGCAAATCTGGATCGGTATTTTTCAGTTCTTCGCTTATTCCTATCAAATGAGAAGCCTCCGTTACGGCATATAGTCGAACTCGAAATCGTAAATTTCAACGGTGTCGCCCTGCTGTATTCCCATGCTTTCGAGCTTGTCAAGTATCCCGCTCGAATGCAGCACGCGCTGAAAATACTGGAGCGACTCATAGTCGTCAATATCGGTGCGCTGAAGTATTTTGAGCAGCCACGGAGCCTCGACGATAAACACGCCGTCCTCCTCGCGCACGGTAAAGCCCGTGTCCTTCTGCCGCTCGAACATTTCGACGGGTATCTCCTGCGCCTCGTAGCGTTTTATCGGCGGCAAAGTTTTGAGCCGTTTGGCGACTGCGTTTATGACTTCGGCAGTGCCCTCCTGAATCGGCGCGCACATGGTATAAAACTCATAGCCGCCGGAGGTGAAATACTCGCGCAGGCGTTCAATCTGAGCGTCGTCCGCCATGTCTATTTTATTCGCCGCAACTATCTGCGGAAGCTTTGAAAGCTCGGGGTCGAACTTTTCCAGCTCTGCGTTTATCTTCTCAAAATCCTCTATCGAGTCTCTGCCCTCGCTGCCCGCCGCGTCGATTATGTGCAGGAGCATACGGCAGCGCTCGACATGGCGCAGGAATTCGTGACCGAGACCGACGCCGTCGCTCGCGCCCTCTATAAGCCCGGGGATATCCGCGACGACAAACGACTCGCCCTCGCCCATGGTGACAACGCCGAGGACGGGCGTTATAGTAGTGAAATGATAGTCCGCGATTATGGGCTTTGCTTCGCTGACGACCGAGATAAATGTTGACTTGCCGACATTCGGGAAGCCGAGCAGACCGACATCGGCGAGAAGCTTCAGCTCGAGAACGACCTCCCACTCCTCACCGGGAGTGCCGCTCTTGGCAAAGCGCGGGGTCTGGCGGGTCGGGGTCTTGAAATGGGTGTTGCCCCAGCCGCCGCGACCGCCTTTTGCGGCAACGAACGAGGTCTTTTCTGACATATCCGCCATAACTGCGTTCGACTCAGCCTCTCGGATTATCGTTCCGCGCGGAATCTTGATAACAAGATTCTCGCCGTTTTTGCCGCGCCTGCGTCCGCCGTCGCCGCGTTTTCCGTCGGGGGCGGTGTATTTTCTTTTGTAGCGGAAATCCGCAAGGGTCGCGAGGTTATCGTCAACCTCGAATATGATATCTCCGCCCTTGCCGCCGTCGCCGCCGTCGGGACCGCCGGACGCGACATATTTCTCGCGGTGGAAAGTCACCGCACCGTCGCCGCCGTTTCCGGCTTTAATTTTGATTTTTGCAATATCTACAAACATAGACGTTCCTTTACTTTTGTGTTCTTTTCGGGGTTATCTGCCCTCACGCGCCGCCTTTATGTTTTCAACAAACCTGCGTGCGGTGTCGGTGATGCGCTGATAGTCGCCGGTCTTTGCGCCTGCGGTCAGCGAGCTGCCCGCGCCGACTGCGACCGCGCCCGCCTTGATCCACTCGGCGGCGTTATCGACATCGACTCCGCCTGTCGGCATCATCTTCGCATAGGGAATAGGTCCTCTTATAGCTTTGATTATCTTCGGACCGTAAACATCGCCGGGGAATACCTTGAGTATATCCGCGCCCGCCTCCATGGCTGCGACAGCCTCTTTGACAGTCATTATGCCGGGCATGACGGCAACTCTGTATCGGTTGCACATTTTAACGGTCTCGGGGTCAAAATAGGGGCTGACAACGAAGTTTGCGCCGGAGAGCATGGCTATTCTCGCGGTCGGCGCGTCCATGACCGTGCCCGCGCCGAGAATCATCTGCTCGGGAGTGTAACGCTTTGCAAGCTCCTCTATAACCTTATCGGCATGGGGAACGGTGAAAGTCAGCTCTATAGCCGCGACGCCGCCCTCGATGCACGCGTCGGCGATTCTGCTCGCCTGATCTGCGCTCTCCGCTCTTACGACCGCGACGATGCCGCAGTCCTGTATTTTAGTCAGTATTTGTTCTTTGTCCATTTTTATCTCCCTCTCTTATCTCTGAACTCTTGCGCCCGCGCCGCTCATAACGGCTTCAACCTCGCGCTTGCTTGCCATTGAAGTGTCGCCCGGAGTGGTCATCGCCAGCGCACCGTGCGCTATGCCGCAGTTGACCGCATATTGAGGATCTCCCTCGGTCATCAGACCGTAGATAAGCCCCGAAGCGAACGAATCGCCGCCGCCGACACGGTCGAATATCTCGAGCGAGTCGAGCTTCATGCCCTCATAGAGCTTGCCGTCCGCCCAGCATATCGCGCTCCAGTCGTTGACCGTTGCGGTCTTGACGGTTCTGAGCGTTGTTGCAACGACCTTGAAATTCGGATATACCTTAACGGCGTTTTCAATCATCTTGCAGTAGCCGTCAACATTTAGCTTCTTGAGCCCCGCGTCGTTGCCCTCGACCTCAAGACCGAGGCAGGCGGTGAAATCCTCCTCGTTGCCTATCATGACATCGATATATTTGGCTATTTCGCGGTTGACCTGCTGTGCCTTCTCCTTTCCGCCGATGCCCTTCCAGAGCGACGGACGGTAGTTGAGGTCATAGGAGACGACGGTGCCGTATTCCTTCGCCTTTTTGACTGCGGCGATAACGGTCTGTGCGCTCGTCCCGGACAGGGCGGCAAAAATTCCGCCCGTGTGCAGCCAGCGGACGCCGAGCTTGCCGAAGATATAGTCCCAATCGATATCCTCTGCTCTGAGCTGAGATGCCGCAGTATTGCCTCTGTCGGACACACCGACGGCTCCGCGGATTCCATAGCCGCGCTCGGTGAAGTTGAGTCCGTTTCGGACATTTCTGCCGATGCCGTCATAGCTCATCCACTTTATAAACGAGGTATCGACTCCGCCCTGAAGAATGAAGTCCTCTATGAGCCTGCCGACCTCGTTATCAGCGAGAGCGGTTATGACTGCGGTGCGAAGTCCGAAGCAGCGGCGCAGTCCGCGTGCGACGTTATATTCTCCGCCGCCCTCCCAAGCGGTGAATGAGCGCGAATTTTTTATTCTGCCTTCTCCCGGGTCGAGGCGGAGCATTATCTCGCCGAGGGATATCTCATCAAACATGCAATCCTCGGGTCTTTTGAGTTCAAGCTGCATAAATTATACTTCCTTTCCTGCCGGATATACCGCCGCAGTATTTCCGCGTGGCTTTCATACATAGTTAGTATACGACGAAAACGCAATTTTTACAATAACAAACGCCAAAAAGAGCAGAAAAATCCCCCGGTTTCAAAGAATTAAGCCGGGGGATTTGAAATCATATGCCGCGCAGTGTTATATCTTTTTATAAGTGAGCACGCTGAACTGTGCGCTGACGGTGAGTGCGCTCAGTTTTTCGAGCTTCTCCCTGTCCTGCTGCGAGGTTTTGTAGCAATAGGGAGTCATATTGAAAAGGTCGGTTATATCCTTCCCGCTTTCGAGCGCGAAAGGATAGCATATCTTCTTTTCGCCGACGAGACGGAAGCCCTCGATATCATGCGGCGGAACTTCGTTCTCATACGGCGCGTCATACACGGCACTCTTAAGCTCCCACAGGTGCCTTTCGAGCGGTATCGCTTTAACGAATACGCCGTCTTTTTTGAGCACACGCGAAAACTCCTGCGGGCAGGCGGGCGCGAAAATATTTACTATCGCGTCGCATTCGCCGCCGTCCACGGGCAGCTTGTATATGCTCGCCACGGCGCGTTCGACTCCGCAGCTTTTCGGTGCTTTTTCGAGCGCATATTTCGAGATATCCACTCCGAGCACTTGCGGCTCAAGTCCCGATTCGCCGAGCCTGCTTTTAAAATACGAAGTGTACCAGCACTCGCCGCAGCCCGCGTCGAGCAGAGTTCCGCCGCACGGAAAATCCGCCGAAAGAGCCGCATAAACAGCCTCGCGCAGAGGCTCATAGAAGCCCTTTGAAAGGAAATCGCGCCGCGCATTTATCATCAGGCGGTCGTCGCCGTGACGCTTTGCGCCCGACGAGTTGCTCATCAGCAGATTCACATAGCCCTTTGCGGCGATATCAAAGGTGTGCCCTTGCGGACACACCCATATCTTTTCTTCTTTTTTCAGCTCCTGCGAGCATACGGGACAACGAAAGCTCATTTTGCCTGTGCAAGTTCCTTTTCCGCGCCTTTGGGGGCGAACATCTCATTGACATCGTTCTTGCCCTTATGATGATAAGGCACTATTTTAAGTATGATATAAAACGGCACTGCGCCGAGAGTGTTGAAAACGATATCGGTCATGGTGTCTATAAGAGCGAAACGTGCGGGATCTCCGGGGTTAAAAAATGTTCTCGTATTGTTCGCGGCCTCTGCAAGCTCATACGACCAGTGCTGAGAATCGCCGCCCGCTATCTGATCGAAGCTGAACTCGAACAGCTCCCAGCAGGTGGAGATGAAAAACGAGAAGCCGAGTGCGCAGAGCAGAACTACCGGAAGGCTGCACTGCTTTCTGTCGCGCTTCTGCATGGCGGTAGCAAGCTCATAACCCATAAAGACTGCCTCAGCTCCGCCGAGCAGGTGGAGTATCTTATCCCACATAAAGACGGAATAGTAGAAGTTCAGGAACGCGCCGCCGAAGGACGCGAGCAGCAGTCCGACGGATGCGACGGTCTGACAATAGGACGGGAGCTGGCGCAGGCAGTTTTTCTCGGGCAGAGCCTGGATTATCTCCCAAGCGAACATGCCGACAAGATTTGCGAGCAGCTGAAGCGCCATCTGCGGCTTCGCAAGATCCGAAGGCGGGTCGGTGAATATCAGGCTCACCAACGCGCCGATCATGATAAGGCGGAAAATCCACCAGACGATGAACTCCCACTTCTTCGCGCTCGACATAAGCCGGCTGAAATAGTTTTTCACAAAATTTTCCTCTTTTCTTTGTTTTTCCCTCGTACCCTGTAACATCTAAAGGTTTACATTCGGTTGCAAGTATGATTGTGTTGAACAAGTTTGAAAACGCAGTTAAACGCAATCAGACGAAACAAGGCTTGTAAAGTTTTAGATGTTACAGGGTACTTGGTGCCGTACCCGATGGGCGCAGCACCAAACGCACGGACTAATTATAACATCTGTATCCGACGCTTTATTTTGAAAACAGAAATTCAGCTTTTTTTGTATTATCCGACAAAAAGCAGGTGCTTAATTTGTATATTCATACAATTTTCAGGCGAGTGATTTGAGCAGGCGGAGAAAAATATCTTTGAAGGTCAGCGCACGAACGGCATCGGGTGAGACGATATTATACTCCCCTATTTTCTCGTCCCCGAGGCTCAGCACCACCCTGCCGAGCACCTGACCCTTTTCGACCGGTGCCTGAACATCGACGCACAGCTCGACATCGGTCTTTATCCTGCTCTCCTCGCCTTTTTTGACTAGCACGCTTGCGGCCTTCGGAAGAGCCGGATGAACCGAATCCACAACGCCGCCTATTACAGCGACATCGGTTATCAGAGACGGATCTATCTCGGGCGTGACGGTCGAATAGTTCGCAAAGCCCCAGTTGAGCATAGCCTTTGCGCCGTTGAAGCGGTCGTCGCTCGTCTGACTGCCCATGACGACGGCTATCAGGTGCGTGTCGCCGCGCTTCGCACTCGCCGAGATGCAGCAGCCGGCTTTCGCCGTCGTGCCGGTTTTGAGTCCGGTCGTGCCTTTATAGAACCTGACTAATTTATTCGTGTTGACAAGCTCCGTTGCGCCGCCGCGCAGGGAGTCCATCCAGATAGTCGTGTAGTTCATTATGCGCTCGTGCTTCAACAGCTCCCGCGACATTATTGCGACGTCCGCCGCGGTGGTCAAATGGGTCGTCGTGGTGTCGTCAAGACCCGTACAGTTATCGAAATGGGTGTTTTTCATACCGAGCTGTCGGGCACGCTCGTTTATCATCGCGGTGAACGCCTCGTCGCTGCCCGCGAGCAGCTCGCCCAGAGCCGTGCAGGCATCGTTCGCGCTGTAAACGGCGGTAGCCTTGAGCAGATCGTCAACAGTCATCTGCTCGCCCTCCTTGAGCCATATCTGTGAGCCGCCCTTTGACGCGGCGGAGGCGGAGGCGGTGACGGTATCGTTGAGCGATATCTTACCGCTGTCGAGTGCTTCGGTAACGAGCAGAAGAGTCATTATTTTCGTAACAGAAGCGGGATAGAGCTTTTCGTCGGCGTTCATGCTCATGAGCACCTTGCCGGAATCCGCATCCATGAGCACCGCCGCTTTCGCCTTGACGGTGACGGGCATAGGCTCGTCGGCGAAGCTCACGCAGCAGCAAGAGATCGTCAGCAGAAGGACAATGGCGGCGCAGAGCACCGTTTTCAGCTTACGGTTCATCATATCATCTCCCGAAAATCAAAAGCAGATATATCGTGTTAAAGATATATGCCGTTTGTGTGTATCTTAGCCCCGCGGACTTGCACAAGAGGGCGAAATGCTGTATAATTTCACTGCAAAAATCAAAGGAAGGGCGGCTTTTGCCGCGGTGATGATATGAAGGTCGCGTTCTGCACCCTCGGGTGCAAGGTCAATCAATATGAATCGCAGTCGATGGAGCAGGCGCTGATAAAACGCGGCTTTGAATGCGTCGGGGCAAGCGAGGAGGCGGATGTCTACATAGTCAACTCCTGCACCGTGACCGCCGAGAGCGACCGCAAGACGAGACAGAATGTGCGCCGCCTGCGAAAGCTGCATCCGGACGCCGTTATAGTGCTCACGGGCTGTATGCCGCAGGCGTTTCCCGAGGACGCACGACTGCTCACCCAGGCGGATATTGTCACCGGCAACCGTTCAAACAAGCAGCTGCCCGACATGATTGACGAATTTTTCCGCACACGCGAGAGGATAGTGCGCATAGCTCAGCACGAAAACGGTGAAAAATTCTCCGGCGAGCTGATAAGCGATTTTCGCGAGCGCACGAGGGCGACGGTCAAAATAGAGGACGGCTGCAACCGCTTCTGCTCCTACTGCGTCATTCCCTATGCTCGCGGGCGTGTGCGCTCAAAGCCGCTTGAAGACATAAGAGAAGAAATTTCCTCGCTCGAAAAGAAAGGCTTTTCGGAGATTGTTCTCGTCGGCATAAACCTTTCGGCATACGGCACGGACTGCGGGGCGAGTATCTGCGACGCGGTCGAGCTTGCCGCCTCGTTTGAGGGGATAAAGCGCGTGCGCCTCGGCTCTCTTGAGCCCGACCATATGACCCCCGAAGTCACAAAAAGGCTGTCGGAATGTAAAAAGCTCTGCCCGCAGTTTCACATATCGCTCCAGAGCGGATGCGACAAGACGCTCAAGCGCATGAACCGCCACTACACCGCCGCCGAATACGAAGAACTCTGCACAAGGCTCAGAAGCGAGTTTGAGGACGCGACGCTGACGACCGATGTCATGGTTGGCTTCTCGGGCGAGACGAGAGAAGATTTTGAGATTTCGCGAGATTTCGTCAGGAAGATAGGCTTTGAAAAGGTTCATGTGTTCCCCTATTCACGCAGGGCGGGCACGCGGGCGGCGGAGTTTCCGGATGTGGTTGAAAACACCGAGAAAGAGCGCAGAAGTCGCGAAATGATTGCGGCGGCGGGCGAGCTTCGGCACGAATTTCTGGAGAGACAGACAGGCAGGACGGTCGAAGTGCTGTTTGAAGAGAAGCTGCGCGACGGCAGTGTTCAGGGCTACACGGCGAACTACACGCCGGTCAGGATAAAGAGCGGCTGCACACACGGTCTGCACAAAGTAAAAATCACCGCCTGCGGCGATGACTGGTGCGAGGGCGAGCTGATATAATAACAAAAAACCGACCTATGAGCCACAGGTCGGTTTAACTTTTTTGAACATCTGCGAAAGAAGTGCGGATATGTTTATTTTAGTATCTTTCTCAGCTTTCCGCTCAGGCGCAGGCAGTAGAAGGTGATAAGCTTTGACAGGGCGTAATCGTAGAGCAAAAATGCGATTATGCCGAGCAGTGCTATCGCGGGTATCGCCCACTTGCCGAGAAAATCCGGCAGGTCGGGGTCGATGCCCATAAATTTTATCATCAAAAAATATGAAAGAACCATAACGCCCGCAAAGGTCAGCACTTTTATAATATACTCGACCGCTCTCGGCGTTTTGCTCTCCAATACGGATTTGAGCACGGGATAATAGCCGAAAAAGACCGCGTAGATTATCGCCGCCTCCTTGTTCGGGACGACTATCAGCGACAGCGCGGACACCGCCGCCCACACGCCAAGTGCCCATTTTTTATCAATCTCAATGACAATTACCGCGACAAACAAGCTCGATATCGCGGGGAGCGCGAGCTCGAGATTCGGTATGAGCGAGATAAGCGCCATAAGAGCGACGGACAGTGCCGCGAAGACGGCACTGAGAGCTATTTTTGATGTTTTTTTCATTTCGCGTTTCATATATCAGCCTCAGCAGCACGGGATAAGGTCGCCGCCCATACACTCGCAGCAGCAGTCGGCGCAGAGCAATCCGGAGCAGATGTCGCAGGTGCTGCAGCCGTTTGACGATTTTCGTGTACTGCGGAAGCCGCCGTTTTTCGACGAATCGAGATTTTCCTTCGCCGCCGCATATTCGCGGTTGTTGGGATCCATTCTGCATGCGCGGTCAAAATTCTCCGAGGCATAGTCGAGCCAGCCGCGCCTCTGCTGCGCCGCGCCCTTGAGGTAATACCACTCCGCAGTGCGGCACTGCTCGGGAATCCCGTCGAGCAGAACCAATGCGTCCTCTATCCTGCCGCTTCGTATTTTTTCGCGTATATCCGACAGCTCGGACATATTGTTGGCATATGACGAAGAGCGCGAAGACGATGATGACGAAGAGCCGCCGAGTCCGCCCCGGAGCATGACTATCTGGTCATATGCGTCGTTGAGCTCCTGCATCTTGCCGTCGTCCGACAGGTCGCCGTATTTGCGGGCAAGCTCGCGATAAGCATTTCTTATCTGCTCGTCACTCGCCGTGTCCGGCACTCCGAGAACCGAGAACGGATTCTTTTTCATTCTTCACACCCTCTTTCTTTCTGAGCACTTCGGTCTGCGATGCGAGCATTCCGTCGCGGACCACATTTTCTATTATATCCCCGAAGCGGTTGAGCTTCAGCTCACCCAGTGCGTTCGCCGTCTCGCCCGCCGTGAGGTCAAGGCGCTCCTCGGCAAAAATTCTAAACTCATCGCCCGAAAGGCTCTTTGCGTCGGGAAATCTCGCCTTGAGCGGATTATACGAACCGCTTTTTATATCCTTTTCGATATCGTCAACGGCATCGAGCAGATATATCCATCTGCCCAAAAGATAGCCGAAACGCCACAGTTGCATCTTATCCTCGCCGTAATAGCCCTGAGAGAATATCGCGGCAAGCATCTTGCCGGACGGATCCGCCGCCTCGTCAAGTGAAACCGTGCCGGACTTTTCGATTTTTTGCTGTTCGTCCATTGCGGCGGCGACGGCGCGGTCGAGCATCTCCTGCCTTCTCGCGGCTTTTTTGTGCATGAGCGAAAGTGCGGGCTTAATGAGTCTGCACGCAAGGCTTTTGAAGAACCCGCCGTCCGCGATATCGTCGAGCAGCTTATAATAGGAGACGATTATGACGACATCGGCACTGCGCTCAAGCTCCGCGCTCTCGGTGCATTTCAGGCACTTCTTCGCGGGATTCACACAGCAGCGTCCCTTTTCAAATTTTCCGCACTGCTCCTGGAGCGCCAGGCGGACTATCGAGAGAAAGGTGAAATCGTAGCTTAAAAGCATTCTCGCTATCGGGGTATAGAGTCTGCCGAGCACTCTGCACTCGGAGCAATATATGCCCCTGTAGAGCTCATAATCCTTGATTTTGAGCTCCGGCTTGAAAGCTTTGATATAGCCTGTCATCTTTTCCCCCAAAAAGTTTTCTTTGTCTCTTTAGCTTATTTTATATCAAAGAACCTCAAAATCGGTTAACGCTTTGTAAACTTTTTGCTTCAGACCTTGCTATAGTGCTTTTTCAGATGTTTTACCGCCTTTTCATAGCCCTCAAATCCAAAGCCGATATATGTTTTTACGCAGGCGGGGGTTATATATGAATTTTCACGGAAATCCTCTCGTGCGGAAATATTTGACAGATGCACTTCGACCGCCGGCAGACCGACCGCCTTGAGTGCGTCATGTATCGCGATGCTCGTATGCGTATAAGCTGCGGGGTTGATTATTATCGCATCGACCTTTTCATAATATGCCTGCTGGATTATGTCAACGAGCGTGCCCTCGTGGTTCGACTGGAAAAACTCGGGCTCCATGCCGTTCTCTTCGCAGCGCGCGCGGATATATTCAACAAGATCGTCATAGGTCTGCCTGCCGTAGATATCCGGCTCCCTTATGCCGAGCATATTCATATTGGGTCCGTGAATAACATAAACCTTCATTTATAACCTCTTCCTTTCAGAATTGAATTGATTTATTGCCTGTTCGGTGATAAAATTACTTCGTAAAGATAAAAACCGTGACGCAGGTCACAGCAGGAGTGAGAGTATGATATACACGATTGAAAACGAATTCTTGCGCGTCAGCGCGGAGGACGACGGAGCGCAGCTGAGCTCGGTAGAGCTCAAGAAAAACGGAAAAGAGTTCCTCTGGCAGGGCGACCCGTCCGTCTGGTACGGCAGAGCACCTGTGCTATTCCCGATAATCGGTCAGCTCTTAGGCGGGAAATACCGCTATAACGGGCGCGAATACGAGATGCCGAAGCACGGCTTTGCGCGTCACTCGGTGTTTGCACTCAAGGAGCTAAACGGCGATTCAATGACCTTCTCCCTCGCGTCGAGCGATGAGACGAGAAGGTGCTATCCGTTTGAGTTCGAGCTGCTGATAAAATATTCAGTCAGCGGGCACACGCTCCGCTGCACGAGCACCGTCATAAACAAGACCGACGGCGAGATGTATTTTTCGATCGGTGCGCACCCCGGCTTCAACTGCCGCATAGGCGACGCGATAGAGTTTGAGAAAAGTGAAAAGCTTCGCACGATGAGAATAGACTCAAGCTCCATTCTCTTGGACGAAGCTTTCCCTGTCGAGCTCGAAAACGGGCGCACACTGAGGCTCACCGAGCACATTTTCGACAAGGACGCGCTCATTCTTGAGGGACTTAATTCGGATAGCCTGCGCCTTATAAGCGGCGACAGGACGGTGAAATTTACCTTCGGCAAAGCACCCTATCTCGGCATATGGGCAAAGCCCGCCGCGCCCTATGTCTGCCTTGAGCCGTGGTACGGAGTCAACGACAGCTACGACAAAAAGGATTCTATAGCTAAAAAGCACGGCATCGAAAAGCTCGAAAAGGGCGAGACTTTTTCGTTCGACTGGACAGCCGAGCTCGAGGGCTGAAAAAATTATATCTGACTGCCGTTTTCGCGGCAGTCTTTTTTTACGCCTTGAAGCGGTAGCCCGCTCCCCAGACGGTTTCGATATACTGCGGGTTGGAGCTGTCCGCCTCGATTTTGTCGCGGATTCTGTTGATATGGACGGTGACGGTCGAGGTCTCGCCTATCGCGTCAAGTCCCCATATCTTATCAAAAATAGCGTCCTTGCTGTAGACCACATTCGGATTCGACGCGAGGAATGCGAGCAGGTCAAACTCCTTGTTTGTGAGCGTGGCCTCCTTCTCGTTGACAAATACGCGGCGGGCGTGGGTGTCTATCGAGAGCTTGCCGACATTGATGATATAGTTGACCGGAGCTTCGCCCTTTGAGGTCAGGCGCTCGTAGCGGGCAATGTGCGCCGTGACGCGGGCGACAAGCTCCGAGGGGCTGAACGGCTTGGTTATATAGTCGTCCGCACCGAGACCGAGCCCTCTTATCTTGTCTATCTCGTCCTTCTTTGCCGAGACCATGAGCACGGGGCACTCCTTGTGCTTGCGTATCTGGCGGCAGACCTCGAAGCCGTCGATCCCGGGGAGCATGACATCGAGAATCACAAGGTCGTAGTCCGAGCCGAGTGCTTTGTCAAGTCCGCCTTTTCCGTCGAGCTCCATCTCAACCGTATAGCCGTTCGCCTCGAGATAATCGCGCTCGAGCTCGGCTATATTTTTTTCGTCCTCAACAACAAGAATCTTTTTGCTCATTTTTCTTTCTCCTTTTATTTCGCTTGCGGCATATCTATTGTCACCTTGAGCCCGCCGAGCTTGCTCTCATCCGCACGGATGGACGCGCCGTGGCGGTCGGTTATCTGCTTTGTTATCGCGAGGCCGAGTCCGCTTCCCTTTTTGGAGCCGGTCCGTGCCTTGTCGCCTCTGTAGAAAGTCTCGAATATCTTGTCGCGCTCGTCCGCCGGAACGCCCTGACCGTTATCTTCGACAGATATTTCGGTGCGCCCTTTTTCGCCGCTTCTGACGGACAGCATTATCTTGGCTCTTCCGTCCTCCGCGCCGTATTTGCGGCTGTTGTCGATAAGATTGTTGAGCACGCGCCTGAACTGGGCGGGGTCGATGTTTATCTCCCTGTCCTCATCGCACTCAAAATTATATATGAACTCTATACCCGCTTCGCCGAGGGTGTCGGCGGCATGAGCGACATATTCCTCAAAAAAATCCTTTGCCTTTATCTTTTCAAAATAAAACGGCACCTTGTCAAGGCTGAGCTTCGAGAGCATTGATAGCTCGGAAACGAGAGTGTCCATGCCCTGCGCAGTGTCATAAATGACCCCGACATAGCGCATCTTTTTCTCCTCCGTGTCGGCGATACCGTCGAGTATGCCGGAGGCGTAGCCTTTTATTGTAGTCAGCGGAGTGCCGAGATCGTGCGATATTCCGGCAATCAGCTGCATTCGGTTCTCCTCATACTTCTGCTGCTGCTCGACCGACTCCTTGAGCCGCTGGCGCATCTCTTCGAAATCCGCGCAGACCTGACCTATCTCATTTTTGGAGCGGTAAGGCACTTTGTAGTCAAGATTGCCGTCGCGCAGCTCGTGGGTCGCGGTCTGGAGTATGGTCATCGGCTCGGTTATGCTCTTGAGCATGAGTATAACGAGCAGACCGTTCGTTATGATTATCGCAACTGCCGCCACGACCGCCGCGAAGGAGATGACATTGTTGCCCTTTATCGGTATACCCGAGCTGCTGCTGTAAATTCCGGAGCTCACTATCGCGCTCAGATTTTTGTTGACAACGATTATCTTGACTATGCCCTCGCCCTCGACTGAAAAGACGTCGGTGACGACCGTTCCGCTGTCATCAGAGGTGACAAACGGGCTGTTTATGTCGCTCAGGCTCTTGCCGCAGATATCGATGACCGCGCCGACCATATCGTAGACATCGGCTTCGACGGTCTTGTATATTATCTCGTCGTTCGCGAGAATCATAATATCCGAGCCGTCCTTCTGAATATTCGCGCAGGCACCGAGAACCGCGTCGCTTATTCTGTCCTCCATGCCGCTGTCGGACTTGGTTATTCCCGCTCTGAGCGGCGCGATACGCTTCTTGTCCATAGTGCCGAGCCTGGCATCGTCGCTTTTTTTCGGAGTCTTTATCTTCTCCTCAAGTGACGAGACGTTGAACTGTGTCTTATAAAGCAGGAAAGAGCCGAAGGACGGGTCGAAGGACAGCTTTGAGGTTGAAAAATATGTTATGGACAATGTTGTCAGCAGAATAACTGCGGTTATAATCGCCACAGGAATAATAACCATGAGCATATTCGACACGACAAGTTTGTTTCTGATAGACATATTTCTGAACACGGATATTCTCCTTTTTTGAAAAGGTTTTCCACCGCCGCAAACGCGGAATATCGAGGCGTCCGCGGTCAAAAATAAACTCGGTGATGATATTGAAAAACTGTTTTCGCTATGTCTTTGTCTTTCTCCTCGGCGCGGTAATATACAACCTCGTCGAGGTTATCTTTCGCGGCTACACGCATTGGTCGATGTCCGTAGCCGGCGGCTCGGTGCTGCTGATTTTCTATTTCCTGAGCGACTGGCTCGCCGCGCTCCACCCCGTGACGGGCGGCATAGCGGGTGCGCTCGTGATAACCTGTGTCGAGCTTATCGTCGGAGTGATATTCAACATTCTGTTGGAGCAGGAGGTTTGGGATTATTCGAATATGCCGCTGAATTTTCTGGGGCAGATCTGCCTGCCGTTTTCGGCGGTATGGTTCGTTCTCTATTTTCCGGCGGAATGCCTGTGCCTGGCACTCAAGAGGAAATTCGAGCCGAAAGAACATTCTTAGTTCGAGGCGATGTAATCGGCGATGCCGTCTACCGTCGCCTGGGCGAGCTTCTCCTGAACGGAATCCGACCAAAGCAGCTTGCACTCGCTGATGTTGCTGACAAAGCCGTATTCAATGAGCACGGATGGGCACTCCTCAATTCTCGTCACGCGGAACGGATACATATTCGTGCCGCGGTCTATCTTATTCAGAGTCGCCGTTCCGGCTCCCGAATATATGCTGCTCTTGTAGGTCGAGACCAACCGCTTGTGAATCGCCGACGCCAAAGGGAACGAATAAGCCTGATAATAATATGCGGAGGTTCCCAGCGGGCTTGCGCTCTCGCTTGAGTCGCAGTGGACGGCAATAAACATATCGGCGTTCTTCGTCCTGCCCATATTTGCGCGGGCATCGAGAGAGACATATGTGTCGTCCGAGCGCGTCATAATGACCGTTGCGCCGCGGGCTTCGAGCTTCGCTTTTATCTTCTGAGCGAGGAGCAGGTTTATCTGCTTCTCATATTTTTTGGAGCTGCTGGGGTTATATGCGCATATTGCGCCGGAATCGTTGCCGCCGTGACCCGCGTCTATCATAATGACGCTGCCGCTGAGCGACGACGAGGGCTTCGCCTTGATCTTGAGGGTGAGGCAGCCGTCTGAGGTATAGCCGACTGAATAGCCGTAGAATCTGCCGGCGGTCTTGAGGGTCAGGCGCAGCGTCAGCGTTTTCGCACTGCTGTCCGTTATCCACTCGGCGGCGGAGACTATCTTGCTGCCGGAGACATTGACCTTGCCTGCAACATTGCCGGAGTGGCTGAATGTGATATCAACATATTTTCCGTTGAACGCAGTCACGGCATAGAGCGAGCCGCCAGAAGCCTGGGACGACGGGAGATACGACTGGTTCTTGACCGCGACATTGAACGGAACCTTCCATGTGAAGCCGAATTTGACAGTCGTTGCGTCTGAGTTTGATGAGCTTGAGACGACCGTTACTTTGTTCTGCGGAAGATTATAGCCCTGAGCTATGAGCTTTGTCTTGCTCGCGAGCACGTTTCTGCCGCTGGCAAGGCGATAATATTTGCTTCCGCCGTAAGTATATTCGCTCGAAATATAATCGAACGTTCCCGCCGGAAGCGGAGAGCTGTAAGGTACGCAGTCGTCAACGACATTGGCAGGCATAGTCTCGCAGAGCGCGGTTATCTCGCACATCTTCGATCTGCCCGCAACGCCCGCATAGGCATAGGGCGTGAGCATCTTCGACGGGTCGAAATCGACATTGCCGCCCGTGGTGCCGCCGGTTGTGGTATCGGTTTCGGAGGTCTCGTCTGTTGACGGATGCTCGGTCGTTTCGGGCTGGGTCGAGGTCGGCTCGGGGGTCGGAATGACCGCGCTGACGCTGACGCTCGCGCCGCTCATCGTGGCGGAGAGTCCGTTAAAGCTCGCATATACCTTTATTCTTCCGAGCGACTGCACCTTGGAGGTGCTCTCGGGGATGGAAAGCTTGCCGCTGAAAACGGCAAAATCGGAATTTTCGTCAAGCTTTGTGCCGTTCTCGTCCTGAACGAAATTAGACTGCTGCTGAAGCTTCACCTTTGTGCTGCCGAGGCTCGCCGTGACATCGGCTCCCTTGAGTGCGATCGCGGTGACGGTGATGCTGCTGCCGCCCGGCACCTCCATGGATTGCGTCGGGCTTATCGACTCAAGTATCTTTATTTCATATGTGACCGTATATTTATGCGTCTCGCCCTTATGCTCAAAGCTGAATTCATTCTTTCCGACTTTGAGCTCCGTCTCGAAGGAAAAGTCTCCGTTTGCTTCGCGTTTTACATCGTTTCCGTTGAGCTTCAGCGGGCTCAGCGGGCTGCTCGAACCGGTGAAGGTTATTTTCGATTCGTTCGTGGTTTTGGCGCTGCCCTCAAAGTTTCTGAGCTCGAAGTCCTTTTCGAGCTCCGCACGGCTGCGCTCCGAAATGTATTTAAGAATAGCCGACGCGAGAGAATTGTCCGACGAAAAGAATGCGTAGTCATACATGACCGTTCCCATGCAGGAGTCGAGCGCATCGCAGGCGTCGAGCTGCTCGGTTATCATCATCGCCTCGTCCGTTCCGTCAGACGCAAAGAGATCTGCACGAACCGCCGCCGTAAAGCTCAGTCCGCTCCCGCGTGCGGAGTCGTTCACCTGCTCGAGCGAGGAGACATATGCTTCTCCCGCCGAGGACTTGTCCGACGGGAAGCTTATAAGAAAATCTGCAAACCTTGAATCGAGCACGGCCGCACAGTCCGCCGCGTTTGAAGCGTCGGCAAAGAGCGCCGCGCTGACTTTTTTGTTCGCCGCATGAAGAGTGCCGACGGCGGCTTTTCTCTGCTCGGCAGTCATATCGCCGGAGAATGCCACGCAGTCGAAGCTGCTTCCGAACGAAGACAGCTCGTCTTTTCCAAGCTCGGTGCCGCCGAAAACAAGGCAGACATAGAGCTCCTGCTCCTTCGCCTTTTCCGAAAGCACGGAGAGCACATCTATATTCCCATCCGAGCAGGTAAAGCCGCGCTCGTCGGGAACCGAAATGAATACCGAGTCAAAGCCCTTGCTCTTTATATTCTCCGCCGCCTTTGCTATTGCGTCGGAGTTTGTTTTTTTATCCGACGAGGACGAAAGACCGAGTCCGTCCGTTTCGACAAAGACCGCAGACAGCCTTGCGGGGCGCGAAGTGACGAACTGTATATTGCTGCTGTCGCTGTCGGTGACCTCTGCGGTATCCGATTCCCTGCCGCCGAAAAGCGACAAAATTTTATCCGTTCCGACTATGCCCGCTCCCACCGCCATGCTGACAAGCAGCAGGACGGCAACGGACATTATTATTACGGCATTTCTCTTTCCCTTCGTCATTTAGTCAGCCCTCCGCCAAAAAAGTTTGCGCCAAAAAGGATATAATATCCCTAATTTATAACAAGACAGTGTATATTATAACATATTTTCGAGATTTTGCATTTCTTTTTTTGCGTTTTCGTTGATTTTCCCGAAAATATATGAATATGAAAAAAGTGCGAACCCGCAATATGCATTGAGCGGACGGACAAACGAGAGCTGACGGGCAAGAATATCCGTGTTTTCCGCCCACTCGGAGCTTCCCGTTCGGGCATTTTTATCCTGCGTTCCGCACTTATAGGCGGCAAGCCCCCAGATTATCCCGACGCGCCCGTCGGAGACAGAAGCCCAGCGTCTTGCGGTTTTCTCAAACGGCAAAGTCTGATTTTCAAAGCCGAAATAGACCTGCGGTATTATATAATCGGCATAGCCGGGGGTTGAAAGCCACAGCTCGACATCCGCGAACAGGGCGTTTTCGTTGCCGTCGATATTGCCTGCGGGGCTTATAGAAAATATCATATCGCTGCCGTAGCTTTTGACGAGCGAATAAAGACCCGCCGCAAACGCGCTTACGCTGTCGCGCCGCCACTCGTTGAGTCCCTTATCCCCGCCGCCCGCTGCATAAGCTTCATATTCCGCACGGTCAATGCTCTCGTCCCGCGTGGGATAGAAATAGTCGTCGATATGTATGCCGTCAACCCTGTAGCCGTTCAATATTTCGCGCACGCCGTCATATATCAGCGCGTGGACATCGGTTGACGCGGGGTCAAAATATATTCCGTTTTCGAGCTGGATAACGGCGTTGGTGCCTATAAGCTTTTTCGCGGGACTCCCCTGCGGCAGAGAGTCAATATCATCGGACGAGCTGACGCGAAACGGGTTTATCCATGCGTGGAATTTAAGTCCTGCCCGATGGGCGCACTCGACCATCACCTCCAGCGGATCGAAGCCGGGGTCGCTCCCCTTGCAGGAATATTTTGACCACGGGAAAAGCTCCGACGGATAGACTGCGTCCGCGAAGGCGCGGACATGGACAAGGACCGTATTGAATTTCATATCGGCAACATTGCAAAACATCTCCTCCGCCTTCTCACGGAATTTTTCTTCGCCCTGCGTCGCATCCGGCAGCTCGTAGCAGCTTACCCACACGGCGCGAATTTCATCCGGCTTCGGAGTGTAAGCGGCGGCGGTCTCCGTCGTGTTCCAGCCCGTCAGTTCCGGAGCTTTTGCGGGAGTCCGGGTGCACGAGCAGAGCAGACATAGCAGCGCAAGGCAAGTCGAAAGGCGTTTCATTTTTTCATCTCTCCTTCGTTTTTGTCTGCTATATGTCTATGCGTGTCCCGCATAAAAAAGTCGGAAGCCGTTGCGGTTTGCAGCGGCTTCCGAAAAAACACATCTTATTTTACATTCCCGTCAATGACATCGCGCAGGCTCACGCCGTTGAGATAATCATTGATAACGCGCTCAAGTCCCTGCCAAACCGGAAGAGTCAGACAATCCGCGCAGCGCGGACACTCGTTGGGTCCTCCGTCAAGGCACGCCACGGGTGCAAGGCTGCCCTCGGTGAGGCGCAGTATCTCGCCGACCGAGATATCCTCCGGCTCGCGTGCAAGGCGGTAGCCTCCCTGAAACCCGCGCGAGGTTTTAAGCATCCCGTCGCCGGTGAGGGCGGGCACTATCTGTTCAAGATATTTTTTCGATATATCCTGCCTTGCGGCAATATCCTTGAGGGCAACGAAGCCGTCGCCCTGATTTTCACACAGGTCGATAAGCAGACGCAAGGCGTAACGTCCCTTTGTTGATATCTTCAACCAAATCACCTCTTCAACGCGAGTATAGCACAAGTCCCGCATATTTTCAAGCGATCTCATCTTGCTATTTTCCGTATTATAAAATTACTTTCCGAGCCGGTGTTCATGCCCTACATAAAAAATCAAGTATCCGTCATTTTTTCAGTCAAATCAGACATTTTTTGTGCATTTGTTTCTTGCCTTTCTTCGACACAGGCTATATAATACAATTAGCTGTTTCAATTTTTATCTGGAGATGATGAAGTGAGCAAAGTATCCGATTTTCTCAATTCCAAAATCGTCAAGAGCGATGTCGGAGAAGAAACCGTACTGACCTGGAAAGAAACGCTCTCTTATGCCCTCGGCAGAGGCGCGCAGGGCATGAACACGAGCATGACAAGCTCGAAGTACATAAACTTCTTCCTGACCGACGTTCTTTTCAAAAAGCTTTCGGATCCCATGGGCGTTGCGTCAAAGATAAGATTTTTCTGCGGCATCTTCGACGCGATAAACGACCCGATAATGGGCGTCATCGTTGACAAAACGAGGACGAAGGACGGTCAGATGCGCCCTTATATCAAGTGGGCGCCGCTGTTCGTCTCGCTCGTCATGGTGCTGTTCTTCGTCGGCAGCGCAAACGCAAGCCCCGTATTCAATATTATTTACACGACCTTCCTTTTCGTCATGCTCGACGTCACCTACACGGCGTTTGATATCCCGATGGGCGCTCTTGCCTTTTCGATAACTCCGAGCGGAATCGAGCGAACGAAGCTCTTCGGAGTCAGCTCCATAACCCGCTCGGTGGTCGGTGCTCTGCCGCAGGTATTTGTCGCCGCCGCCGCCCTGCTTCCCTATTTTAAGGATCACACCCCGCAGGCATATCTGACCTCTGCGATAATCTCCGCAGTGTTCATAGTCCTGCTCACCCGCCTTACCTATCACAACACACGCGAACGCGCTCAGCACCAGTCCGACACGCCGAGCGTCAAGGAATGTTTCTCGCTCCTGTTCAAGAACCGTCCCCTGCTCATGCTCTTCTTTGCAAATATCTTTTTTCTTATCTGCAAGATACCCGAGCAGATCTCGTTCTACTTCGTTGCGGACCTTCTTTTCAACAGAAAATACAATGTCTTTATCGACGTTATCAAATTTCCGGGCTTCCTGCTCGCGGGTATCCTTGTGCCCAAGATAGTCGAGAAGCTTGGCAAGCGTGCGGACTCGCGCAGATTCTTCCAGCTCTGCTGCGTTTCCGCAATAGTGCTCCACCTGCTCTTCGCCCTGACCACATACGGCGGTCTTATCAACAAGCCCGCAGGTGAGTCCGCCTCGATATTCACGGCTATTCTCGTCATACTCTTCACAGGTCTTACCACCATCCCGCTGGAGTTCAAAAACCTTATGCAGAAAGAGATGGAGGCCGAGACGGTCGATTATATCGAATGGAAAACGGGTCGCCGCGTCGAGGGCATCATGCTCTCGATAATGAGCTTCACGGGAAAAATAGAGAACACCTTCGCCTCGTCCATCGGCATCGCCATCCTCGGCATTGTGGGCTATGTCAACCACACCGAGGGCTCGCTCGTTCAGAACCAAAGCACCAATCTCGCGCTGTTCGCCATGACGACAATAGTCCCCGCCATAGGCTATCTGCTCATGCTCATCCCGATCCACTTCTATAACATCACCGGCGAGGGACACAGAAAGATGATGGCCGACATCGCCGAACGCCGCGCATCGATAGCAGCTGAGACCGCCGCCGAGATGCAGAGCGCAGGAGAGACGAAATGAACCCACGCTTCGTTTTCATAGCAGACACTCACCACTTCTCGCGCACCCTTTCCGACGGCGGGGAGGCATATTCCTACCGCAGCGGCTCGGATCAGAAGTGCCTGGAGGAGACTGGCGAGATAATCGACGCGGCTTTTGAGAAGATACTTGAAGACCCGCCCGCCGCAGTGATGATAGCGGGCGACCTCTCGAACGACGGCGAGCGCATATGTCATGAGGAGCTTCGCGAAAAGCTGCGCGAAATTCAAAAGCGCGTGCCCGTATATGTCATAACCGCGACGCACGACTGGTGCTGCGACGAAAATCCGCGCCGCTTCACGGGCGGCACGGTCACGCACGACATTGAGACTGTTCCGCACGGGGAGCTGAGCGAATTCTACCGCGAATTCGGGCTTGACCGCGCTATAAGCTCATATAAGACACATCTGGGCATATATTCATATGTCGCGCAGATTGCCGACGGAGTGCGCCTGCTCGCGCTCAACGACGACCAGAACGGCAAGGGGCGCGCCGGCTACACTCCCGACCACATGGCGTGGGTCGAGGAACAGATACGCAGAGCGAAAGAGGACGGGCAGCTGATGATCGGCATGGAGCATCACCTGCTCATCGCGCACATCCACCCGTTCATCACAAGCGGTCACTGCGTCGGCGACCGCGAAGAGGTTGCCTCGAAACTGGCGGACGCGGGGCTACGCTATATGTTCGTCGGTCACTCGCACATTCAGCGGATAGACACCTTCGTCTCCCCCGCCGGGAATCCGATAACCGAGGTCAATGTCGGCTCGCTGTGCGGATATCCCGCGCCGATAGTCAATGTCACGGTGACGGACGGCAACCGCCTGCACATAGTCACGGATCACCTCGAGAGCTGCGGGGGCGCGGACGACGCGCAGGAATTTTTGAAAAACCACGCGGCGCAGATGATAGACCTGCCGCTCAAGGGTATTCTCAAGAGCCGCGAGGAATTTTGCAAAAGGCTCGACGCGCTCGGCGTGAACGGCAGGAAATTATCGGCGCTGCGACCGATAGCAAAACCTGTGGCAAAGCTGCTGCTCGAATCAGATGTGATGAGCTTCTACAAAAAAGTGAACCGCCTGACCTTCGGCAAAGTTCTCCGCAAAGAGGATGCGGAGGAGCTCGCGGACATAAAAGTTATCGACATTGTGCACAATGTCCTGTTCTCGTTCCTTGACGGCGGTCTGAATCGGGTTGACAGAGACAGCGCATACTACCGCCTCGTCACCGGTACGATATCAATCCCCTCGCGGATAATGAAAAAGAACTCGCTGTTCAGAAAGCTCAACGAGTGTGCCGACGCGATACTCACGGGCAGCACTCCCGACCCGGAGGACGCAATAATATAAAAAACACAGGGCTTCCGTTAAATCCGGAAAGCCCTGTTTGATTTTATGCCGTCAATGGAAATCCCACAAATCGATATCGGCATAGACATCGTTAGCATGATTCGCGCCGCCGTATTTTAATGTGCGCGTGTATATCGCAAGCCCCGAACGGTAACAGAGCGGGACAAACGGCATATCCGCATTGAACGCGTCTATAAAGGTGTTCACATCGGACGAGCCGGATAGGAACGCCGAATATGCCGTGCTCGCGGCGCCCGAGGTGTTGATCCCGTAGGTCACGCCGCCGCCGCTCTTGAGCAGCGGGGAAAGGCTCATATTCCCGGTGAGCTTGACCTCGCCTATATACATATCGTATTTGCCGGACGAGACTGCCGAGAGGTAATCCTTTTCGCTCAGCTCGCTGACGGTGACTGAGATTTTGAGCTTTTCGAGCATCTCCTTTATGCTCTGCGCCGCCGCCGATTTGAAGCCGTTATCCTTGTTAACGACTATTTTCAGGGAGAGCTGTTTTTTGCTCGCGTCCGTGCGCACGGCATCATTTTTCGAGGTATATCCCGCCTCATCGAGCAGCTTTCCCGCCGCTTCGAGGTCGGTTTTAACGGTGTAATCCTTGCCGGAGATAACATTCCAGTCGGGGTTGAAGGGGGTATATGCCGCAGTCGCGTGACCCTGGAAGGACTCGTCGGCAAGCTTCGCCCTGTCAATTGCAAGAGCCACCGCCTGACGCACCTTCTCGGATGAGAGCGCGGAGCTGCTCTTGTTGAAGGCGAGATAGACAAGGTTATTCATCAGGATATCCGCGACCGATGCGGAATAGCGGGTGTATGAGCCGTCGCGCAAATCGTCAAAAGCGAAGCTGATATTGCCTATGGCGAGGGTATATTTGAGCATACTCAGATCCTTGACATCATAGAGCGTGATGCTCGTTTTCTTCGGCGAAAAGTCCCCGCGTGCGCTGCTCGCCTTGAGATAGCCCACGCCGTTTTCCGAAGAATATGTGTATCTGCCTCTGCCCGCCGCGCCGTCCTCGGTCGAGCCGCCCTTTGTGACGGCAAAGGTCAGGCAGTTGACCGCATACGGGTCGTCATCGGTGAGAGAGAACACAATGCTCTTCCCGCTGACCTTCGCGCTGCTGAAATTCGCAAGCTGAGCCTTATATGCGGGTGATTTCCTCGCGTTCTCGAAGGAGGCGACAACATCGGAAGCCGAGACGCTCGAGCCATCGGAGAATTTTGCCGAGGCAAGAGAGACGGTAAGCGTCTTTCCGCTTTGGCTGTAATTCGACGCGAGAAGCGGCTGGGGATTGTAATTTTTGTCGAGAGCGAACAAACCGTCATAGATAAGCGACATCAGCTGCTGATTAAGCATACTCGTTGCTGTAAAGGGATTTAGCTTGTCGCCCTTTGAATACGGCAGCTTGAGAGTCTGCACCGCCTCAACCGCCTCGGACGGCATTTCCGTTGTCCCGTCCTCGCCGTCTGTTTTGCCTGAACAGCCGCTGAATACAAGGGAAAGCGCAACTGTCAGCACAAGCATTGCCGCCGCAGCGCGGATAATTTTTTTCTTCATATCTGTCTCCTCTCGGGGAAATGTAAAGTCATATAGCTTTACATTATTTTATCAAATCTTTGACTATCTCGCCCGCCATTATCATGCCTGCAACGGGCGGAACGAACGAAACGCTCCCCGGCAGTGCCCTGCGCGAGGTCACTTCGGCGGTCCCGTTCGGCTTTAGCGGCTGCTCGGGCGACCAGACCACCTTCAGGTGGTTTATGCCCCTGACCTTCAGCTCGCGGCGCATCACGCGGCACAGCGGGCAGACCGAGGTTTTGGTGATATCGGAGACGCGAAAAAGCGTCGGGTCGAGCTTGTTGCCCGTGCCCATGCACGATATCAGCGGTATCCCCCTCCTCTGCGATTCGGCGGCTAACGACAGCTTCGCCTGAACGGTATCGACCGCATCGGCCATATAGTCATAGCGGCTCTCAAAGAAATCCGCGGAATTTTCTTCGAGATAGAAGCCGTTGATAATATTCACCTTGCAGTCGGGGTTGATATCCTTTATTCTCGCCGCCGCGACCTGAGTTTTTTTCATGCCGACCGTTGAAGAGAGCGCGTATAGCTGGCGGTTGATGTTGGTGAGAGCCACCTCGTCGTTGTCGATAACGGTCAGCTCGCCGACTCCCGCACGGGCGAGTGCCTCCGCAGTATAAGAGCCGACGCCGCCGAGCCCGAACACCGCAACATGGCAGCGGCTCAGCCTTTCGACCGCCTCCCCGCCTATAAGCATTTCACTTCTTGAAAAGCGCGAAAGATCCAAAATATACTCCTCCGATAGCTTCTTATGGGATTATTGTACACCATGGGCGGGGATTTTGCAATTTTTTATTGATAAAAGCGCGGTTGCGGTTGTTTTTTCGTCCGACAGAGGTTATAATTAAATCAATATAGATTACCATTCAAAACAAAGGATGTCATTTGAAATGAAATTAGGAATAGTAGGTCTGCCGAATGTCGGCAAGAGCACGCTTTTCAACGCCATAACAAACGCGGGTGCGCAGTCCGCGAATTATGCGTTCTGCACCATCGAGCCGAATGTCGGCGTGGTCGCGGTGCCGGACGAGCGGCTGGACAAGCTCGCTGAGATGTATCATCCGGACAAGATAACCCCCGCGACGATTGAATTTGTTGACATAGCGGGTCTTGTGCGCGGCGCGTCAAGGGGCGAGGGGCTCGGCAACAAGTTTCTCTCGCACATAAGAGAGGTTGACGCGATAGTCCATGTCGTCCGCTGCTTCGAGGACGACGACATTGTCCATGTCGATGCGACCATCGACCCAAAGAGAGATATCGAGACGATAAACCTTGAGCTTATTCTCTCCGACCTTGAGATGGTCGAGCGCAGAATAGACAGGGTCGCAAAGCAGGCGAGAAACGACAAAGCAGCCGCCGCAGAGCTGGAATTTCTCAAGAGGCTCAAAGCAGAGCTTGAGAGCGAAGTGCCCGCAAGGAATGTCGGGTGCGACGAAAACGAGCGCGAATTTTTAGCTCAGATTGCCCTGCTCACGGCGAAGCCCGTCATATATGCCTGCAACATGAGTGAAAACGATTTTGCGAACAATATTGATACAAACCGCCACTATCTCGCGGTCAAAGAGATTGCCGCCGCAGAGGGCGCGGAGGTTCTGCCCATATGCGCACAGCTTGAGGCGGAGATAGCCTCGCTCGAGAAAGAGGAGCGCGAGATGTTCCTGACCGATCTCGGAGTTGAGAAGGGCGGACTTGACCTGCTCGTTCAGCGCAGCTATCACCTGCTCGGTCTTATCTCGTATCTGACCGCCGGCAAGCCCGAGGTCAGGGCGTGGACTATAACCCGCGGCACGAAGGCTCCCCAGGCGGCGGGAAAGATACACTCCGACTTTGAGCGCGGATTCATACGCGCCGAGGTCATAAGCTTTGACGATCTCATCGCCTGCGGATCGCTGACCGCCGCAAAGGAAAAGGGTCTTGTCCGCAGCGAGGGAAAGGAATATGTCATGAACGACGGCGATGTCGTCCTGTTCAGATTCAATGTGTGAAAGGAGTTAGCCATGGCTGAGGACAACAACATTCTTGATTTTTACCCCGAGAACGAAGAAGATTCCTGCGCAGAGGACAGCTACGTCACTCTCGTTGATGACGAGGGCAACGAGGTTGAGATGTCGGTAGTTGACATAGTTGAGCACAAGGGCGAAAATTATGTCATTCTCCTGCCCGTTGAGAACCTCGAATCGGGAGACATGCAGTTTGCCGTGATGAAGATCGAATACGATGAGGACGCCGACGAATACACCTATGTGACAGGCGACGAGCCGGAATACGACGAGGTTTTCGTCGAGTTCCGCGAGAGGCTTGAAAGGGAGTTGAGCATCTTCGACCCGGATGCCGGGGAGCTTGACAGCGAAGATAATTTTGACCACTTCGACGAGAACGATTGATAAAACGGAAACGGCCGTTCGACTGCATTGCAGCCGGACGGTCGTTTCTTATTACTTTTATTGCTTTTTACCACTTAAAGGTCACGGTCAAGCCGTTTACGCTGTATTCGATGTCGTGGAAGTTTCTGTTCTCGATGCCGAGGCAGAAGGCGTTCACCATTTCTCTGTCCTTAAAGGTTATGCTGCCGCTGAGCGTCATGCTCCAAGGCAAATAAACCGTTTTGCTCACGGCGAAGCCCGTCAGCCACCAGTGATACATCGGATCTCTGTGGACGAGCAGGTCGTCCCCGTGGAAGAGGTCGAGGGACATGAGCAGCATATCCTCATCGCCGACGCAGTTGTAAAACGTTCCCTTCGAGCCGGGTTCGCGCTTGTAAATGCCTATCTCCGCGCCGTTCGTTATGACATATCTGCCCTTCCAGAGCTGTATCATCCACTCGCTTCCGTCATAGTCAAATTTAATGCGTGCGGTCTGATAATTGAATATCGGCGTGGCGTAGCAGAAGATGTCGTAGGCAACGGTGAAGCCGAAGTTGCGCATCCAGACATGGACGGGGGTTATGACCATCGCCTTGCCGACATCGAAATCATAACCGATGCCGACCATTCCGTTGTCGTCCTTGCCGTAGAGCATCTGAGTTTTTATGTTGTAATATGTGCCGGACGGCAGCTCCTCGGTTCTTCCGTCGCGATAGGTCACGCGGCAATATATCTCGTATGTGTCGTCCAAGCCCTCAACGGGGACGCAGTAGAGATAAGCCTCGTCGATAATGCCGAAATAGACCGCCGCCGCTCTGAAGATAAGCGAGAGGGCGTCATTCCCCTCTTGGGCATATTTTTCAGACAGCTCGTTGAGCGTCTTTTGCAGCTGAGGTACATCGATGTCGTATTTTTCGCTGACCTTGACGGCAAGACCGTTGAACTCCGGAATGCTCTGCATTATCAGTGCCGCGTCAAGACCCGACGCCTGAGCCACTCCCGCGCACAGTGCGTCAAGCTTATCGTCGAGCACGACATTGAATTTGTCCTGCGCGACAAAATGAACGCCGGTAAAGAGATAGACCGCGTTGTCAATGGCGTTGACATACTTGAAGAAATCCTCGGTTGACATGGTGGGATAGCCGTTTTCCATGAGATTTTCATATGCCTTGCCGAGCGGCGTGACCGCCTTGGACGCGGCATTTGCGGGGACGCAGAGCGCACCAGCGAGCAGCACGAGAGCCAGAATAAAGCTCAGGGTTCTTTTTGTCGTTTTCATCGTTTCTCTCCTCGTGTGTTTTATCACATTGTAAACTTAAATGAAAGTTGAGAACCCCTCATCCCTTTTGGTATAATG
>CAVFAN010000007.1:0-113336 GCA_963620555.1 bacterium | reverse complement strand
TTACTGAGTGCTTCTCCCTGCGAAAAAAACACTTTTGCACCGCAGCCCGAGCAGGCATTTATCTGTGCCAGTACGGTCTGAGCACGCAAGTTCTCCTTGTGCAGCTCGTGCTGTCTTACCGAATCCTGCCGCGCCTGTTCAATCCCCGATGTTTCCCCGCACATTGGGCAGCGGTATGTCTGACGCTCAATATCGAAGGTCACGGGGTGACCGCAGTTGCGGCATGTGATACGCAGTGGCGATCTGACTTCACCCATTGCCGAAAGCACCTCTCTTTTGTTTTTCTTATTTCGCAACGCCCAAAATATATGCGAATATCCTTCGAAAAAACATCGAATATGAGTCGATGCCTTTCCGAAAGAGGCTTGACGCAGCAAGCCCTTTCGCATTTGCTAAAACATTTTCGGAAATCCGAGGTTGTATGCGCCGCAGGCATAGAGCCTGCCGTCCTTAAACCAGACATGCAGCACGCAGGCGTCGCTTTCGGCGGCATACCATGAATAGAGCTGCGCTTGCCGTGCGGCGTCGTAACGGTATTCCGAGGGATCGACGCCGATATGCGCGACAACCTCCTCATAGGTAAGGTTGGCCTGTTCGGTGGCGAAAAAGTAATTTAGCCCTCCGAAATATTCCTCAAAAGTCTCCTTTAATGTCCCTTTTGACGCCCTGTCCCGGCTCATTTGCTGAGCCTTTGTTGACTCAAAATTCAGGTTATAAGGATCGTTCTCGTTCATTTTTCCGAAAAGCTAAACCCTCTCGAGCACAAACATGCCGAGCCTGTACCGCAGGCAGCCGTCTTCGGTGACGAAAATTTCCTCGAACGGATCGACCTCTTCTCCGAGAGCCTCGCCCTCGGTCTTCGTGTCGTAGTAAAGCTTGCCGTTTTCTTCCTTCCAAACAGTACTCTCGACAACGCCGTAACCGTCCTCACGGACAACGATACCCTCCGCCTCCGCCGCTTCTCTTATCTCCTCGGGGACGGGCATGAGCGTGTTCATAACTCCGTCCTCGGCAAACTCGGTAAGGCTCTGCAGCAGCTTTTCATAATCATCAAAGCTCCCGTCGGTCGACAAGGCGTCCGCCGTAATGACCAGCTCACCGTCAGGCGTAAAGGTGTGTATTTCCTTGACCTTCCAAAGTCCTCTGACATCCATTGCATTTCCTCCTTTTGCCCGCGAACCGCAATTTTTCGGTGCGCACGCCGTAATTTCTGCGAAAACCTGTCACAGCACGTGTATTTTCCCGTCTGTGACCTCAAAGCTGTAGGCAGTCCTGCCTTTTCCGTTGTAATTCGAGCACAGCAGCCGACCGTCATCATATCTGAACCGTCCGCCGAGAGTCCACGCATTATTCGGATAGGCGTCAAACTCCTCCTTTGAGATTTGATAAATATTCCGCCAGAAGCCGGAGCCGCTGCCACCCTCGCAATATACACGCACTCCGTATATATCGCTGCCGAACACGCCCGCGCCGCAGCAGAAGCCGAGCTTTGTTTCCTTGATTATTTAAAAATCGTCAAAGGAATAAACCACGCGCTCCCTCCCGTAATTGTCCGCACGAAAGCGGTCACGGTGACGGCTCCGAGCTCTTGTGAAAATGAGCTTCCGGCGCAAATCAGTCATTTTTATGCCCAGGGATCTGCTTCCTTGGGGGTTCTGACGCCCGTGAGCAGATACTGCTCCCATAAGAACCACTTGCCGTCGCTGCCGCGCTGACGAAGCTTTATCGGGCGCGGAGAGTCAGCTCCGCCGCAGGGGATAAACAGCTTCATATAGCCCTGCTCCTCGCCGGAGACATGGTTGCTCGTGACAACCACCGTATACGGCTCGGACGGAGTATAGTTGTTGTCCGGCGTAGCGCCGACAAAATAGGTGAAGGGAAGATAGGTCTTGCCGTCGCGGAAGCGGTCGTTTAAGAAGGATATCTCCTGACCGTTGAGCGGGCGCGGACCGCGAAGCCAGTTCAGCATCTCGGTGCCGATGTTTCTGTCTGCGGCATAGGCGCACAGGGCGAGAACCGTGAGAGCCGCCGTCTGAAACGGTGTGTCAAGGCTCGCCTCCGGCAGTGCCTGCATCTCGGCGAGGCTCTCCGGCAGCGAGGTGAAAGTAAAGGTCTCGCGCTTATTGCCGATGGACTGCGCGGCGGTCGTTACCGCCTGCTGTGCCGTGCTTTTCAGTTTGTCGAAGATACTCATTGACAATCTCTCCTCTTTATGAAATATTTTTATTTCTTCTTTTTTCTGCTCAAAATCACTGCTGCGGCTGTTCCGCCGCCGAGGACTGCCGCCCCAGGGACTGCTATGAGAGCAATCTTTTTCGTTGACGAGCCGGTCTTATCGGTGTTTTTCTCCGTCGTTTCGACGAGCATCTCCGAAGTATTGACCTGACTGTCGGCTGCCGACTCGACGGTGCCCGCTTCGGTCGTCTCCGCACTTCCGCCTGTCGAAGCGGGCGTCGCGGAGGAGGCTTTCTGCTCCGCGACGGCTTTCGTCGGGGAGGTCGCCGCAGGAGCTGCTTTCCCAACCACGGTGACGGGGATCACACTGGAATAGGCTCTGCCGCCGAGGCTCGTCTCCACATAGCAGACATAGTACCGTGTTCCGGTCTTTGTCGTGTCACAGACGAGGATCGGGGCGTCCTCCGTGTAGCCCTCCTTCGCTCCAACGGCAACGATGTCCTTCAGCTCGCCGCTTGCGGTCTCGTACCATGTGTAGGCCTTTATCTTGTCCCCGTCGGAAGCCTCGGCGGAGCAGTGGAGCTTGAGAACCTTATCCTTTTCCACCGTAACCGACGCAGGCACCGTCAGCTGCGGCGGAGATTTTGTGCCGCCCACCGAGATGTACGCGCTCCGCGAGGTCACGCTGCCGGTCTTGTTTGAAACAACGCAGTATATCTCCGCGCCGTCAAGGGCGCTTCCGATTCCGTTGATAAAGAACCCGTTCCCGGCATCGTTTCTGCCGTATCCGTCGCCGACAACGCCCTCCTGCCACGGATGGTTTTCGACGAAGGATCTTGTCGTGTTGTAGGCAACGCCTTTATACACGATGAACCAATCATATACGAGGTCGTCTCCGGTCGCCTCCACGGTCCAATATGCTGAGGAATTTTCCGGAAATACCATATTCTGCGGCTGGAGGGTGATCTCTATTTTTCCCGCCGCGAGCACCTGCGCAGGTGCCGAAACCGTAAGGATGAGTGCGAACAGTAAAGCTGCAAGTATTCGTCTCATAGTTACCTCATTTCTGAGCGACGCGTCAAAAGCTGCCGCCGCCTCCGCCGTGTGATGTTCCCGAGGATGATGTGTGAGTGCTCGAACCGCCTGAGCCGCTGCTTGACGACTTCGGCTTTTCGGTGCGCACAACATTTGTTGTAATAAACTCGTCTCTGCTGCCGGTGACAGCCATGCTTCCGGGCACGACATAGCTGTTTGCCGCCGCCTGGAACCGCACCGTCTTGAGCTTCGCCTTCATTCTTCCGACAACGATAAGCGAAATCAGAACACCCACAATAATCGAAATAGGTATCCATATCAGCGAAAGCGGCTCTTTTGTGACAGGTTCCTCCGGCATATTGTCAACATCGTACGGTTCACCGTTTTCCGCCTGAACGGCAAAGGCGTCGCAGGTCTCGACATATGTCGTGAATGCAGCGGCGTAATTCCCCGCCGACATGTCGGAAACCATTTTCTCGCCGATATACTCGATGCCGGCATCGGTAAATATCTTTACGGCGCTCCCTGTTGTAGTTATATGCCACTTGCGCTCGCCCATGCTGATAAGGAGCAAAACGCAGTTGCGATTCTCGCCCTGACCGTAGCCGTAATAGTCGCAGAAATCATCCGCATAATCCTCTATGTCTCTGTCGTCGAGAGCTTCTATCGTGACCACCGCGATATCCATATTCTGCTTCGCACTCGCCTCTTCAAGCTTCGCGAGAAGCTGCTGCTCCTCGGTATCAGTGAGGATATCGGCATCATCTACGAGCAGCGGATACATTCTCTCCTGCGGAACGGTGCCGGAATAAGGGGGCGCGGGCACGGCAAAGGACGGAACGACCGTCACAAGGCAAATCACAAGAGCAAAAAGCATTGCACAAATTTTCTTTTTCATCAGCCGCTTCCCTCCTTACATATACAGCAGAATGTGGACGAGCCACGCAAGACCGTAGGTTGCGGCGCTCAGTGCCGCCGCCAGTCCCAGTCTCCAGCGCATCGCCGCAGACTTATCCACCGGCAGGTCTCCGACAAGCTTGCCCGTCTGTCCGTTCATGGCAAAGGTATACTGCTTGCCCTGATATGTTGTGTTGAGCAGCCACACCGGATAAAGCGCATACTTCGCAACGCCGTTTTGCAGCCTTATAAAGCTGCTGTCGGGCGTCACGGAATCGTAGCCCTTAACAGTGTCCCTGAAGAGCTCTTCGACGCTGCTCTTGACGCGGCTGTTGGCTCTGTCAACGCTCTGCTCGGCAGTCACATCATACTTATCCGCAAGATATCCGGCAAGATAAGCCGTCTGGAAATTCACCGCTGCGGCGAGATCGAAAGGCTCTATCGACTCCATCAGGTCGTCCGCCATCTTCTCGGAGCCGTCCACCGGTATCGCCGCAAAATCGGTGCAGCCGTCCCGATACACTCTGTAGAGGCTCGTCTCCGTATAGTTATAGTCGCTGTCGCTCCATTTTCTTATCTTCTTCGCATCATAAACGACCGAAGCGTCGGCATGAGCGTCAAACAGCCAGAACGGAACATATATCCCCTTTATCTCGTCAATATGGTTCTCGTCCTTGAAGGTTTTCGGCAGCAGCCGTTTCCCCGAAATATGCTTTTTGAACGCTTCCTTTGCGTCCTTTTTATTGAGCTTGAACGGAATAACGATATCCGGCTTGAGCATTCCCGAAAACTGCTCCATCATAACGACCGGATTTCCGCAGAACGGGCAAGAGGTCGCGGCGGTCGTATCGTCGCCGACTATCTCGCCTCCGCAGGACTTGCAGACATAGGAGCGCAGTCCGCCTTTTTCGTCCTCCGTCCATTCTCCGCCCGCGGCAGTCTGCCACTGCATATCGTCCGCGCCCGCGCCGCCGTCAAGCCCCGCGTCGAGACTTGCAAGCTCCTCCATCGCATATTCGGAGTCGCAGAACGGACACTTCATTTTTTGGATATCACTGTTGAATTCAAGTGCGCCGCCGCAGGCAGGGCACTTGTATTCCTGCAAGGTTTGCATAAAAAGCTCCTCTCTTAAAGAATCTCTCCCGTCGGGCGCCGCAGAGTACGCACCTGCCGGCTGCAGATTCATCTTACTTTTGGTCAATAGCTTTGCACGCTTTTCGTATTTTCTTATTCGTACTTTTCCGCAAGACGGTAAAAGGCTTCCGTCAGCTCTTCGCCGGGATCAATGGGTGCATATATCCGGCTGCCGTCGGAAAAGTCAAACGAGATCTTATATGTGGTTTCGTCAAGAATGAACAGACCGTCGTCCTCCGGCTCCACATACTGCACGGCCTGACCGATAAGCTGCTGTCTTTCTACGATATCAAGTATCTCCTTCACCGCATCCTCTTCGACACGCCTGTCTTCCACTTCCGTCCGGTATGCCCTGTCGCCGACTACGGCATCACACGAAAATAGCCATGCGTTTTCTTCCCTTCTGAGAGTGAAGATATGGGAGCTTGAAAAGTCCATGCAGCTGCGCACGGCAAACACTTCCGTGAGCGTCCTTGTCTCCGCCGCCTCATAGTGAGTGTCGGCAAGAGAATAGAGAAAATCCATCGTCTTTTCGCCGAGTGCCGTGTTCTTTTCTATCCTGTTACCGTCGGAGAAGGTCACTGCGGTGATGCGCGTCGGCGCATCGGGGATATGAAAGAGCCGTGCCATGTCAAGGTGCCGGCGAAGACGCGTTATTTCCCTCTCCTCGCTGACAAGAGAAATGAGCTTCTCAGCCTCATCAGTCGATATCGGAAAACAGCTGAACGAGGTGTAATGCTCCTTTTGCTCTCCCACGCAGCAGCTTGCGGAAAAGAACCAGCCGTTGTCCCCCTTCAGCAGAGCGAAGGAATATACGGGGTCTCTCTCCATGCCGTAATATGAGGTACTCAGCGAAACGATTTCCTCGGCAGAGCATTTTTTGTTCCCGCCGCAGCCGAACAGACCGGAAATCAGGGACAGAAGCGACATAACAGCCACCGCCTTACGCACAAATTTATTTTTCATTTTCTTATTAAATCGGTTTTCCGCACGACCGGCACAGCCTCGGCGGATTCACCTGATTCTCCACGGCGCAGCCGCAGCAGAAGCCCGCTACTGCTTACCCTGCTCCTTTTTATTTGCTTTTGTCGTCTGCTTTTCGGCGGTCTTGCGTCTGCCGGGCAGCGTCTTTGAAATATCCGCCACGGCTACGCCTCCAAAAATGAGGGACGCAACGGAAAGGATAAAGCCGAAAGTGTTCGTGCTCGACAGCTTATAGTCACCCTTTGCGGTTTTGTACACCTCGACCGAAACGGTCTCGCCGCGATATGTTTCGGTTCCGAAGGTTGTCTTGCCGGTGTATGTCTTGCCGTCAACGGTGAAGCTCAGCGTTGCCTTCCATTTTTCGTCCGTTATATCCCCGTCATCGTCCTTCCTGTAGCTGTGCTCCACACGCGTAACCACGGCATCGACGACGCGCACGTCGGAGGACTTTCTGTATGCCCGTCCGCCCGACAGGGTCGTGAAAAGCCCGTAGAGTCCAAGGATTATACAAACCGCCGCGAATACGATGGAAAATGTTAATGTTTCGCCTTTTTTTGCCTGGGATGCTTTTTTCATAAGCTCTGTCCTCCGTCAATCGAACCGTACCTTAAGGTCGGTCTATGCCTTCGGCGTTCCGCATCCCTCGCAGAATTTGCCGTTGTTAACGGTTCCGCAATTCGGGCAGGTCCACGACGCGGCAGCTGCCTGCTGAACCGGCTGCTGGGCATAGCCGCCCTGCGCAGGCTGCTGGGCATAGCCGCCCTGCATGGGCTGCTGAGCATAACCGCCTTGCATGGGCTGCTGAGCGTAACCGCCCTGCATGGGCTGCTGAGCATAACCGCCCTGCATGGGCTGCTGAGCGTAACCGCCCTGCATGGGCTGCTGGGCATAACCGCCCTGCATGGGCTGCTGAGCATAACCGCCCTGCATGGGCTGACCGAAGCCGCCCATTGACGCGCCGCGGCGCAGAAGCGCATTCGTTATCTCGTTCGCCTGACGCTCATACTCTCTGTAAAGATCGGTGAACTGGCTCTCCGGTCTGTTGTTCTCGCTGAGCTCGAACTCTATTTCGGAGAACCACGGAGAGTTGACCTGTATCTCGATCTTGAACTCATATTCGCACTCATAGCGAGGGGGCGAATAGCTCTCGCGTTTTCCGTCCTGAGTTTCGAGGAATATCTCGTCCTTATGCTCCTCTATATCGGCTCTGCACGAGGTTACCTGCGAGAGGTCGATGAGATCCGGGTTGGCTCTGCGCCAATCCGAGGCGCGGGTGACGATAAACTTGCCCGCGTTCATGTCGATGTAAATTTTAGTGCGGTCGCCGTAAATAAGCGAGGGGTTGAAGGACGAGAGCTTTTTCTCGTTCTCCTCACGGTAGGCAAGCTGCTGCTTTATCTCCTCCACGGTCGAGCGGCGGCGGTCGCTGAAGAACGGCGAAAGCTTCGAGGCGCACTCCTTGCAGAGATTTCCGTCCTCCAGCTTGCGGTTTCCGAGAAGGCCTATCTTCTCGCCGCAAACATCACAGTATTTTTTGTCAAAAAGTCCCATTAAAGACCCTCCTTTTATTTTTCGGTCGCTTTTACGACCCATTTTGCATTGTCAGTCTGTAAACCGTAGCCGCAGAACGAACAGCAGCCGTGTTCGTCCGGAATAAAATTCGCGCCGCAGGACGGGCAGTCTCTTTCCTTAAAGAGCTCGCCCTTGCCCTTTCTTCTTTGGGGATATCTCGCCCTTTGCAAAACAAGCGTCTTTGTGAATTTTTCCGTGTACGGTTTTTTGTTTTTCGGAAGATAAATCTCGCGTCCGTAGATTTGAGCGGTTATCTCGGTCGTTTTCTCCGTGTTGACGACCTCTTTCAAAATGACTGTGCCGATGCTGTGATCCATCAGATCGGCATTTTTTATTTCCTTGTACAGTGCCTCGTCGATGCATGAGCGCAGGTAGTTCTCGGAATACCTGACTATTTCACCCTCCAGCTTTTTCCGTTTTGTTTTTCTGTGAATCAAAAGCGCAACGGTAGCCGCCAAAACGAGAGCCGCCGCACCGACTCCTGCCGCCAGAGACACCTCCGTATCCTTGATGAGCCAGAGACACAGGAACACGCAGACAAAAAGGACAAGCGACGACGCAAGCAGCTGCAAGACTCTTCGCTGACTCGTCCCGAGCTTCTCGTATATCTCGAAAACTTCGGTCTGCCAGTCGTAAAAATCGCTGTGAATCGTTCCGCCACAGTACGGGCAGACCGTCTGCTGACTGTCAAGCCCGATCTGCGCGCCGCAGGATGGGCAGCTTATCTCCGACCGGTCGGCATAGTAGCTTTTCTTTTTCTCCGTCCTGTCGGAGGTGCGGATATGCCTTGACTCAAGGAGCCTGACATAGGCGTTTTTGCGGTACAGCTCGTATACGGGCTTGCCGTCCCGCTTGGACACGAGGCGCTCCAGTACACTGCACCCCAAAACAGCCTCGCGCCATTCCCGACCGTCGTCGTTCCACCTTTTGAAGTCGTTCTTCGGCAACGGAACGACATCCGTCAGTCGGATATCGCGGAAAAGTCCTCTTTGCGCAAGCAGGTCAAGCTGCCGCTCGATATTTTTGCGAAACACCATATCCATTCTCGCGGGGAGCAGCTCCTTATCCGCCTTGCTCAGCGGATAGAGAGCTTTCTCAAGGGCTTCTCTGACATCGCCGTGAAGACCCATTCCCTGCAGCGGTGTCTCGCGCTCGGCAAGCAGTCTTTTCATTTTCGCTTTTTTCATATTCTGCGGCAGGAGACCGGAAATATCGATATCGATAATCTTCTCGCCGACAAAATATGCGCAGAGCACAGTGACCGCCGCCGCTATAAGCAACGCATCCGTTAAGCTCATCGGAATACCCCTTTATTCTTTCGCCTTGGCTTTTTTGCCATTCGCCGCCGTTTTATCCGAATCATCGGTAAAGATGGAGTACGCCATTGCCACGGTAAGAAATCCGCCGACGGGAATCGCTATGCAGTAAACGAGGAAAACGACAGGATTTCTATCCGGGCTGAGCTTATATGTGCCCTTCGATGTCCGATAAACCTCGACCGTTACCTTATCTCCCTTGCTTATTTTTCGGTAATAGGTCTCGGTCCCCTTGTAGGTCTTCCCGTCAATGTCAAAGGTGAGCTTTGCCCTGTACTTGTAATCGCCGTAATCCTCATCGTCGCCGATATCCTTATAATCCGTGACGACCGCCGTGACCTGACGGATATCCTCGGAGTTCTTGTACTCCCTGCTTGCGACTCTGCTGAAAACAACGCCGCAGATACCCGCCGCAAGCACGGCGACGGCAAAAAGCAGTGCCGCAACGGAATATAATTTATTCTTTATCTTACTCGTATCCTTGCTCATAGCGGCTCCTTCGATAAGGCTCGGGGATGAAGATGCACTCTCTGTCGTATACGGCTGCATTTAAAAGCTGTGTCGGTATTGCGCCAAAACAAATGCGCCTGTACCGAAAACTGTTTTTATGTTTTTCGCGAGATCACTGCTTGTCGTTCTCGTCAAACAGGTCGCCGCATTCGGGGCAGAATTTCGGAGGATTCGCCGGATCGGCAGGCTCCCAGCCGCACTTGTCGCAGCGATAGAGCGGTGCGCCCGCAGGCTTTTGAGCGCCGCAGTTCTGGCAGAACTTGCCCTTGTTCACCGTGCCGCACGAGCATCTCCAGCCCTCCGCGTCAGCGGGCTTGGGTGCGCCGCACTCGGGGCAGAACTTGCCGGACGCAGTCGCGCCGCAGGAGCATTTCCAGCCGTCCGCCGGCTGGGGCTCCGGCTTCTTTGCGCCGCAGTTCGGGCAGAATTTTCCGTTCACCGTCGCGCCGCACGAGCATTTCCAGCCGTCCGCCGCGGGTGCCGCAGGTGCGTTCTGCTGAGCCTGAGCCTGCTGTTGCTGCTGGCCCATGGCAAAGAGGTTCTGCGCGTTCATTCCGCCGCCGGCATTCATCGCCATGCCCATGCCCAAAAAGCCTGTCATCGCGCCCGCCTGATTGCCTGCCGCAGTCTTCATCGCGTCCGCCTGAGCACCGACGAGGGTCGCCGCCGCCATGGTGGGATCGCGCATGATAGCGGAACGCTGCGCCTGCTTGATGAGCTCCGCATCCTCATCGGGAAGCGTGACGGAGCCGAGAGCTATGGTGATGACCTTGAGTCCGCGCAGCTCGCCCCACTTTGCGGAGAGGGCGGTATTCATCGCCGCTTCAAGCTCGGTGTTGTGAGCCACTATCTGATTGGGGCGAAGCTCGAGATCCGAGAGCTGGGCAAATGCGGGCTGGAGCGCACTGACGAACTCCGTCTTGAGCTGGTTGTCTATTTCTTCACGGGTATAATCCTGCTCGACATTTCCGCAGACATTGGTGTAGAAGAGCATGGGGTCGTCTATCTTGTAAGAATAGACGCCGGAGCAGCGAACCGCGACATCGATATCAAGCCCTATCTTTGAATCGACAACGCGGAATGGGATGGGATTCGGAGTGCCGAATTTGTTATCCATTATCTCCTTGGTGTTGAAATAATAGACGCGCTGATCCTTTCCCGTATCTCCGCCGTAAGCGAAACGCTTGCCGATGGTCTTGAAGGTTTGCTTTATGCTGTCGCCGAGAGATCCTGAGAAAATCGAGGGCTCGGTGGAAGCGTCGTATGTAAACTCTCCGGGCTCCGCACAGAACTCAACGACCTTGCCCTGCTCGACTATCATCATGCACTGACCGTCCGCAACGGCTATTCCCGAGCCGTTTGAGATGATATTGTCACTGCCTTTCGTGTTTGACGATCTGTCGCCGACACGCTTTTGCCCCTTTGTAACGAGCAGCTCCTTCGGCATTGCCTCACAATAGAAAAACTCTTTCCACTGATCGGCAAGAACGCCGCCGACCGCACCGATACCGGCTTTAATAAGTCCCATAGATAAAAACTCCTTTGCAAATAATATTTTATAAAATTACAAGGGTCGCGCCCTTTTTTCGACAAATTAACCTTTCATCTGCTCCGTCTCAGCCGTCTGACCCGCAAGAACGAAATCGGTCTTTCCGTCCCGTCCGTCATAGGTGAGCGTCCGGCTTGCCTTCATATCGCCCTTTTGCGCCTCTATCACGGCGGGCGGAACAGTCTCGGCGAGATAGCCGTCAAACTCATATACCTCGCCCTTTTTGACCTTCACCGTGAAGATCACTCCGTCCGTCACAAGCTCCCCGCTCTGCTCGTCATATCTGAGCTTAACGAGCGAAACGGTTACGCCGTCCGTATTCGATACAAAGCGTATGCGGTCGTCAGAGCGTGTGCCTATACCCGTTTTGAACACCCCCACGGGCTCCGAAAGCGACATAAACGAGTCCGATTTCGGGTCGGTATACAGTGAAAGCTCAAACGCATCTCCCGCGCCGTTGCGCTCCGTCACCTGCTCCTCTGTCGTCTGCCCGCTCTGCGTTTTCGGGTCGAAGGTTCGCCCGCAGCCGGAGAAAACAATAAGCGCGGCAAGAACTGCGATAACCGCTCCCACGAAAGCTGTTTTCTTCATTTCATCTACCCCCCGTAATTATGGCAGCTGCGTCCATGTGTCGGAAATTGCATCGTACTCATAGACGACCCTGTCAAGATAGTCAAAGCACAGATATATCTCCCTGACAAACTGACCGTCACGGCTCGTACCCAGGGCATAAACATTGCAGTACACCCCATCCTGAAGTGTCGTCTCGCCCGTGTCCATGACCGACATGCCCATGTCAAGATATCTGCCCGCTCCAGCGCTGCACTCGCGCAGCACCTGCTCAACCATTTCTATGGGTATGTCTATCCTCTGATTTGACGAAGCCTCGCCGCCCGCCGAAAATGTCTCAGCCGCCCTCTCCGTCTCCCTCTGCGTCTCCCGCCCGGTCGTCCCGGGGTGTTCCTGCGTCGAAGAAACCCGAGTCTCTCCGTCCTTCACGCAGCCGCACAGCAGCAGAGTCGGCAGTAGCACGGCAAGCAGCACCGCCGCAGCCCTTCTCGTCACTCTCCTCACGGCAAAAATCATCCTCCCTCTCACCGTTGACTTTATTTATAAAATCCGATGTTGACGCGGAATAAGGATTAACATTCTTTTTCGGGCTATCCGATGTACCCGAACAGCGGCTCACCCAGCTGATAATAACCGTTCTGAGCAAAACGGCAGCCAACCATACCGACAGCAGCAGCACGAACCACTGGACGGATATTTTCAAAACGAAGTGAGCCGCGAGCGCCGCCCATGCCGGAATCGACCAGCCGATGTCCAGTGCCAGATTCATCAGAAAGCAGAGCAAAAAGCCCCTGCGGTCGCGCCTTCTCATCGCGCTCCCCCCTTTTACGATATCCGTCTGATTATATGGTATCAAAAAATTAAAGGAAAAGCACTACCCGCCGTGAGTAGTTTTTTTAAAGACATGTGTTGCGCCTGATGGGATAAAGCATAACGGCGGCTGACGAAAAAAATCGAAAGCCGCCGAAGTTTATTCAACTATAATAAGCCTGCGATCCGAGGGAACGGTAACAAGCTCGATATCTCCCAAATTTTCCTCCAACACATCAAAACAGGAGGTAGCCACGGTTTTTATTTTTCCGTTAAGCTCTATCTCCGCCCTGTCAACGCCGAAGAAATCCTTCATATTCATCACATCATATTCCTGAAGTCCGACCGTTATGACCTGCTCCCGCTCTACCTCTCTGCCGTTGAGCTCAACCGATATCAGCTCATGCCGCGAGCGGGAATAGACGACTCTGAAGCCGTGTGAAAGCTGATAAAACTCCGTTTTTCCGTTGAGCGCCTCGTCGCGCAGGATTCGCATGAGCATCGTCCTGAGCTGCGCCCCCGTCACATATATGCGCTCTATCTCGTTTTTATACGGGAACATCTCAATGAGGTCCTGGAGCGTGACGATGGGACCGAGCTGCTCGTTCCTTATGCTGCCGGAGCCGAGGAGCATAATATCAAGCCCGAGCGCGTCTTTGAACACATCGCTGAATATGCGGCCGAGCTGCGTCTCACGATTGCGCTCGGGATGAAAATATTCCTCGCGAAACCGCGTGACAACGCGGCTGTATTTCATATCCGTCTGGTTCTTATATTTCTCGATGACGCTCTCAAGCTGAAGATCCCGCTCGCAATTCTCCCCGTCTATCGGAACGAGCTGCCAGGTGTAGCTGTCGATACAGTTGTTGTCGGTATCGACAACAATGTCGAATCTGCCTATCTGCGCCGTGCCGTTGGCCGCCTGAACTATGGGTATGCCCTCGACCACTGCCGGCTCGCTGAGCAGGGTATGGCTGTGTCCGCCTATTATAATATCGACTCCCCATCGCGGGTCGAGTGCCAGTGCCAGCTCCTTGTCCGCGTCAAAGCCGATATGAGTCAGCAGGACGGTGAAATCAATGTCCACCGACTGATAGCTGTTGCATATCTTGCCGACCTCGTTTGCCGCCTCATGGACATCGAGAAAAGAGCCGATGAGCTTGTCCTGTCTCGTCTGAGAGAGTACCTGCTCCGTTATCAGCCCGATGAACAGCACCTTCATGCCGTCCACCTCCAATATTTCATGGGACTTGAAAAGACGCGAGCCGTTATTGGTCAGATATATGTTGGCGTTGATTATGGGAAATTTGGCGCACCGCTCGATAAAAAGCAGGTGAGCTATGCCGTAGTCTATCTCGTGATTGCCGAGGGTGACAACATCGGGCGCAAGAATGTTCATAATCTCGATAGTGGACAGACCCTTATATTCGCTGTCGATAAGCGAGCCGCGAAACATATCGCCCGAAATCGAATATATGACATTTTTCTCCTCGCGGCGAACCTTGTTCACATAGCCCGAGAGCATGGAGACTCCGCCTATCAGCCTGTCGTCGGCTTCCTTGGCCATAAAATCGCCGTGCATATCGTTTGAATGAAGAAGAGTAAGTTTTTTCAGATGTTTCATTTTGACACACTCGCAAAAAGGAAATTTCATACTCCGTGTCTCTTCCGACCGGACAACCCGGCTTGCAGACAGAGCCGAGTCCCGCCCTTTTGCCCTGTGGAGACAAGCCTGTTTTGAGGCTGCCGAATGCAATGCAAGTTCGGCTCGTCTGTGTCGGATACCACTTTAATTATAGCAATATCCCCGAGTATGTGCCCTACCCCGAACGGGTAGTATTGTCAGTAGAGAGGATTTATCCATCCGTTGGATATCATATAAAAGGCGAGGTCAACCGACTTTGCAAAGCCGGTTTTTGCGAGCATATTCTTCTTATGATATTTCACCGTGTCCTCGCTGATATACAGCTCGCCCGCTATCTCCTTATTTGTCATGTGCTTGCACATCAGGCGCAATATCTCCATCTCGCGCTCGGTCAGCGGAGCCTCGCCGCGGGGCATAGGGATGGTCTTTGGCTCCGGAAAGCATCCGCCGCCCGCCATGACCTCACGTGCGGTCTGTTCAAATTCCGAGAGACTGCGGCTTTTATATATGAACGCATGTGCTCCCGCCTCCCTTGCCCGCGGGGCATAGGATATCTCGTCGAAGGCGGTCATAACTATGACCTTTATGTCGGGGAAGGTATCGCGCACCTCCTTTGTCGCCCGCAGTCCAGACGCGCCGCCCTCGGTGCACACATCCATAAAAACTATGTCCGGCTCAAGCTCGCCGCACATTTTGACCGCGTGGTCCGCGCTCGAAATTCCGCCGACAACGCAGAAGTCCCCGCTCGTGTCAAACAGACGCTCAAGGGATTCGCGCATTGATTCGTGATCGTCAACAACCAGCACTCTGGTCACAGAGCTTCACCTCCTGGAATATAAACCGAAAGTATAAAACGCGGCTTTGCTTCGACAGTCACCCGGCCGTCAAAAAAACCGACCTTTTTGCGTATCGTTCCGAGTCCGCCGCCCTCGGTGAAATCGGGTTTCGGCGGAATACCGTTGTCGGTTATCCGCATTGAAAAATCTCCGCCGCGCCTTTCAAGACATATGTATATTTCCGACGCAAGCCCGTGTCGCACGGAATTGGTCACAGCCTCGGTTATTATATCCATGCCGAGCCACGCATGGTTTTCGTTTGACGGCAGTCTGCCCTCAACGCAGAGCCTCACGCCTATCTCCTTCATCAGTGCGCGCAGAGTATCCAGCCTGTCCTCCGCCGTGACTACGGGTTCGCGTTCGCTTAGCTCGTTGGGTAAGTCGGAGGCGAATTTGCGTATAAGCTCCTCGTCAGGCTCCTCACCCTCGCGCAGACTGCGGAAAAGCAGCGCGAGTCGCTGACCCAGCACATCGTGGAAGCGGCTGCGTATTTTCAGCATCTCCTCCTCGCGGCAGAGATAGCGGATATCCGATATCATCCTCTGGAGCTCAATTCCCCTGCTCTGCAGCATCCTGCGCTGTTCGTTGAGCTCGTTCGTCAGCCTCCACTGCGCCGTAATATCCGCGGCAGAGACCTGAGTAAAGTGCTTTGAGTCCACATCAATTCCGCACTTGGCAAAAAGCCACACCCTGCCGTCCGGAAGAACAAAGACCGGTTTTTCGCCGATATACGCCTCCGCGCTTTCGTTGAGGACATCGCCCCGCACGAGACGCTCGTAAAACTCCTTACCGTCGCGGCAGACCTCGCCGCAAAGTGCCTTCATAAGCCGCTGCATTCTGTTGTTGACGAGCAGGATATTGCCGTCCCGTTCGCAGAAAAGAATGCCCGAATGAAGCTCATCGACCGCAAGCTTCACCGAATCGCGGGAGAGCTCGTTTCTGATATCTCTTCGGCAAACCGCCATGAGATGCACGGCGCGGACGATAAGCAGCACCTCCGCAGCGGCAAAAAGCACCGCGACCGCCGCATACGGCAAAAGCTCGACAAACGGCAGAGTCACCGCCGAAGCCGCCGCGCACAGCAAAGGGTCGAACACGCGGCAAAATATTATAACGGCGGCGCACGATGCCGCAACTGCCGCAAAAACAATGCATCTTAAAACAACATACTCGCTGCCGGCGGGCAAAAACTCGGCGGCATTGAGCTGAACACGCGAAATAAGCATGAGCATAACTATGCTCTGAGCGGTAACGGCAAACTGAGAAATATATGCCACGGTGTGCCGCTTATCTTTTTTCGTGCTGCGGATGACCATATAGACGAGCGCACCGGTCTGAACGCCGACACAGGCTATCGACAGCATACAGACAAGCACCCTGACTTTTTCGGGAAGAAAATAGAAAGATATCATAGCTTATCCCCTCCCGTCACGCGCAGGCTCAGTCCCGCAGTTTCATCAAGGTCCTTGACGGATACCGATCCGCCGATACCCTTTATCGCTTCGCTGAGCTCGTCGCTCACGCTCCTGCCGTCAAAGGAGGACGGGAGCAGCCGCATCTCTATCGCCCCGTCGGCTTCGACAAGCTGTTCGAGAACGGTGCCGTTCTCCCCTGCGCACGCATCTATCACAAAATAGAAAAAGTCGTACATAACGCTGCCGCATCGGGGAGACACCTCGCCCTTTGCGGTGCACACCGTGCTCACTCTGATATCGGCATAGGCCGCAAATTCGGACAGCTCGTCTATATACACGGCAAGCTCCTCTATCGGCATACCGCCGCCCTCCTGTTCCTTGAAGAACAGGCTGCACCTGCGTTTGATATAGCACATCAGCAGAGTTATCAGCGCGATGTCCCTCTGCTTGTTTTTCGAGCGTTCAAGCCCGTCTATCATATCGTTCATGCGGTCAAGGTGCCGCTCCATTTCCGCATTGAGCAGCCCCATAAGACGGACATTTTCCTCGGCTGCGGCGAGCCTGTACCTGCTCTCGCGCTCCGCGACAAGGAGCTTGTTTGCCGATGTCAGCCTGACGACATTCTCCCGTATCTCCTCCTGCATTCTGAGAATTTCGGAGATGTCCTCCTGCCACACGACCATGCCCCCCGGTATACCGTCGGCATAAAGCAGAGTGTCCGTGTGCTGGAGCAGAGGATGGTCGATATCGTCTCTGAGCTTCTCCCAGTCGTCACGCGGTATCGGAACCGCGCCGGCAGAGCTAAGCCTGACCTCACCGTATGAGTCGATTATCTGCATTCCGAGCGGCGAATTTGAGAAAATCATATCGTACTTCTTGTTGACCGGAACAAGTCCCGTCCTCATCGCAAGCTCCGCAAACAGCAGCACGAAAACGCAGGAGGCTGTCGTTATGTCGCTGTCCCGCGCAACGGGCACCTCTGCGGCATATGCCACGCAATAGGCGAGGAGCAGCAGCTCGCTGAGTATCGGTAGGATAAGCCTTGAGCGGTTGAAGCCGCGCATGGCTTTTCTGATAAGTATGGCGGTAGACATGAGCACCTGCGACGCCGCAAAAGCAAAAATCAAATAATAGCCGATGTTGTAGCTGTAGCTTCCGTCCCAGTTGTTCAAGTCTCCGAGCCTGAACACCATGCCGTGAAGGTCGTTTGTAAACACCATAAGCAGCAGCGCGACATATACGGCAACGCAGCCGCATACTAAATATTCGCGGTGCTTCGTGCGCTCCGGAAAGTCGATAAGCATTGACAGCGGCAGCATCAGAAGCGGCAGACCCATCATAAAGATATAGTAGGCATACCACAGGTACCGCCCCAAAACAGGGTTGCTCTCCGTCTGATACTTCAGCACGCAAACGAGCATCCACGCTATCACCATGCCGCTGAACGCACGAACCATCGCCCTGATATCGCTGCGGCGAACGCGGCGAAGGGCACAGCCCGTCCATATGACCGCGCCCATTATGACCGCAGCCGCCATAATCTTGTGTTCAAACGAATCCGTGGCGGAATAGAGGCGCGTTCTGAAAACCCAGCGTTTAAAAATACTGATAAAATTCCTTGTCTGCCTTGCAAACTGTTCGGCGTCCCCGACCCTTTCGGCGCGAGCATAGTCGGACAAGGCCGGATATCCCTCCGCTTCGGTTCTGTCCGCACGCAGACCCGCTGCGGCGACGAGTTCCGCCGTGTCGGGCGAAAAAGTCATCTCGCTTTCGGACACGACGCCGACTCCGTATAGCAGCGTTCCATCGACAGGGACGATGATTTCGATATTTTTTCCCTCGTTCTTCATACGGACGGCCTGATAATCCCAGCAGATATTGACGGGAGAATCCGTCCCACGGGCAAGCCTCCCGCCCCTTTCAAGGGAAGCCAGTAAATCGACCGCCGTCTTTGACATATAGGATTTTTCGAGTCCATAGGATACGGCGGCAAAAAGCATCCTCTCATTTTCGGGCGAAAAGCCCACCGGGCAGGATATATTTTCAAGGTCGCGCCAGCCGGTTATTTCGCCGTCAAACCGAGAGCGGTCAACGGCAATGACTGCGGCGACGGCAAAATGCTCATACCAGTTTTCGGCAAGCCCCGCATCGACGGCGGCGCGAGCCTGAACATCGAACGCGGCAAACGCCTTCTTCCCGTCTCCGTCAAAGGAGAGCTGCGAATCGAGACTGCTGCCGTCTTCAAAAGTGCAATCCTGCGCGATATTCCGAAGCAGCTGCGTATATATCGGGTTCACGCTGCGGGAAAAAACGACCCTTCCCCCCTGCTCGGCACTGCATGAGCAAAAGCAAAAAACGGCGGCAAAAAGCAAGAGCACAGCGGCTGTCATCCTGCCCTTGTGCATCTGCCTCACCTCCGTTTTCCCGCCGAAGCGCAAAATCACGACATCATATGCTTATTCTATTATATTACACCCTACGGCTTATTTCAACAGCCTTCTGATTTTGTAACATTCGTATTAAATCACGAAAGGGCCGAGGCGTTCAGCCTCAGCCCCCAAGAGCAAAGCTCCGTAATATATAATCAGTCGTCGCCGTCTCCGTTTATGGTCGATATCTCGGGAGTTATCTCCTCAAGAACATCGAGAACTATCTTCACGGTGTCGAGGGAGGTGAATATCGTCACGCCGTTCTGGACGGCACAGCGGCGTATCTCAACGCCGTCCTCAAAGTGGACGCCGGAGAGAATAGCGCGGGTATTTATAACATAGCTGACATACCCCGCCCGTATGGAGTCGAGAATCTCGGTGCTGCCCTCGCTGAGCTTGCCGCGCACGCGGGTGCGTATGCCGTGCTTCTTGAGGAACGCCGCAGTTCCGGCGGTCGCCTCGATATTGAAGCCGAGATGATAGAAGCGCTTGACGAGCGGCAGAGCCTCTTCTTTATCCTCATCGGCAAGGGTGACTATTACGGTGCCGTACTCCTTCATCCTGACTCCGGACGCCTGGAGAGCCTTGTAGAGCGCACGGTTCAGGCGCTTGTCGTAGCCTATCGCTTCGCCGGTCGATTTCATCTCGGGCGAGAGATACGCGTCCATGCCGGTCAGCTTCTCAAACGAGAACGCCGGGGCTTTGACATACCAGCGCTTGCCGTCGGGCAGGCGCATATCGGTTATGCCCTGGTCGTGCAGGCTCTGGCCGAGCATGACCTTTGTCGCGATGCGGACAAGGTTGCAGTCGGTGGACTTTGAGAGGAACGGCACGCTTCGTGAGGCGCGGGGATTGACCTCGATAACATAGACGCTATCGTCGCTGTCAACAATAAACTGAATATTGAACAGACCGACTATGCCTATGCCGAGTCCGAGCTTTGCGGTGTATTCGGCTATCGTGTCTCTGACCTTCTGCGAGATGGAGAACGGCGGATAGACGCTCGTGCTGTCGCCCGAGTGGACGCCGGTGCGCTCGACGAGCTCCATTATGCCGGGGATGAACACCTCTCTGCCGTCGCAGATGGCATCGACCTCAACCTCCTTGCCCATGAGATATTTGTCAATAAGCACGGGCTTATCCTCATCGACCTCAACGGCACTCTTGAGGTACTTCCTGAGCATCGTCTCGTTTGCGACTATCTCCATCGCCCTGCCGCCGAGCACGAAGCTCGGGCGCACAAGCACGGGATAGCCTATGCGTGCGGCAACCGCCGCGCCGGTCTCGATATCCGTGACAGCCTCGCCCTTCGGGTTCGGGATGCCGAGGGATTTTATAACGGCGTCAAAAGCGTCTCTGTTCTCGGCGCGTTCGATAGCGTCGCAGTCCGTGCCGATTATCTTCACTCCGCGCCTTGCAAGCGGGGCGGCGAGGTTGACGGCAGTCTGACCGCCGAGGGTGACTATAACGCCCTCCGGCTTTTCGAGATGGACTATATTCATGACATCCTCTGTCGTCAGCGGCTCGAAATAGAGCTTGTCGGCAGTGGTGTAGTCGGTTGAAACGGTCTCGGGGTTGTTGTTTATAACTATCGCCTCATAGCCGAGCTGCTGGATGGCGTGGACGGCGTGGACGGTAGAATAGTCGAACTCAACGCCCTGTCCTATGCGGATGGGACCCGAACCCAAAACGATTATCTTCTTTTTATCCGACACGACGGACTCGTTCTCGCTCGCGTAGGTCGAGTAGAAATAGGGCACATAGCTGTCAAACTCGCTCGCGCAGGTGTCTATCATCTTGTATGTCGGGAAGATATCCTCTTTGCATCTGCGCTCATATACGCTGTCCTCGCTCTCTTTCCAGAGCTCGGCGATATACGAATCGGAGAAGCCGAGACGCTTTGCCTCGCGCAGAAGAATGTCGGAGCCGGGGTTCGCCTCCATCTCCTTCTCGAAATCGACTATCTTCTTTATTTTATCGAGGAAGAACATATCTATATGCGTGATGTCGCAGATAAGCGACGGGTCAACGCCCATCCACATCAGCTGGGATATTGCATAGAGACGGTCGTCCGTGCCCTCCTTGATATATTCGAGCAGCTCGTCAACGCTCATGTGCGCCGAGTCGAACTTCTCCATATGCAGGTGGTTCTTGCTCTCCTCGAGCGAGCGTATCGCCTTGAGCAGGCTCTCCTCAAACGTGCGCCCGACGCTCATGACCTCGCCGGTCGCCTTCATCTGGGTCGAAAGCGTGTTGTGCGCGGCGGGGAACTTGTCGAACGGGAAGCGCGGCATCTTGGTCACGACATAGTCGAGCGACGGCTCGAAGCAGGCGGGGGTGTTTGCAAGCTGAATCTCATGCAGATCCATGCCGACCGCTATCTTCGCCGAGACTCGCGCTATCGGATATCCGCTCGCCTTTGAAGCGAGGGCGGACGAGCGCGAAACTCTGGGGTTGACCTCGATGACATAGTAGCGGAACGAATGGGGGTCGAGCGCGAACTGAACGTTGCAGCCGCCCTTTACGCCGAGGGCGCGGATTATCCTGAGCGCGGAATCCCTGAGCATATGATATTCCTTGTTCGTGAGCGTCTGGCTGGGCGCGACGACTATCGAGTCGCCGGTATGAATACCGACGGGGTCGAGGTTTTCCATATTACAAACGGTGATTGCGGTGTCGTTGGCGTCGCGTATCACCTCGTATTCTATCTCCTTGTAGCCCTTTATGCTCTTTTCAACGAGCACCTGGTGCACAGGTGAGAGCGCAAGCGCGTTCTTCATCATGTCGCGCATCTCGTCGGGGTCATAGGCGAAGCCGCCGCCCGTTCCGCCGAGCGTGAACGCGGGGCGCAGGATAACGGGATAGCCTATCTTCTCCGCCGCCTCAAGACCCTCTTCGATGCTGTAGGTTATCTGCGAGGGGACTATCGGCTCGCCGATGCTCTCGCAGAGCTCCTTGAAGAGCTCTCTGTCCTCGGCGCGCTCGATGCTGTCCGCATCGGTGCCGAGCAGCTCTATCTCGCACTCCCTGAGAACACCCTTCTTTGCAAGCTGCATGGCGAGGTTGAGTCCTGTCTGACCGCCGATGCCGGGGACTATCGCGTCCGGTCGCTCATAGCGGCAGATACGCGCAAGATATTCGAGCGTCAGCGGCTCCATATAGACCTTATCGGCTATGGTGGTGTCGGTCATTATCGTCGCGGGGTTCGAGTTTGCGAGGACGACCTCGTAGCCCTCCTCACGCAACGCGAGGCACGCCTGAGTTCCCGCATAGTCGAACTCGGCAGCCTGACCGATGACTATGGGACCCGAGCCGATAACGAGCACCTTTTTTATATCAGTTCTCTTAGGCACGCTCCTTCGCCTCCTTCATATAGTCGATAAACTGACCGAACAGATAGCTGCTGTCCTGCGGACCGGGTGCGCTCTCCGGGTGATACTGCACACTGAAAACGAGATCCTTTTTGCATCTGACTCCCTCGACGGTGTTGTCGAGAAGATTTATGTGCGTGACCTCAAGCTCCGTCCCCTCGACCGTTTTCGGGTCAACTGCGTAGCTATGGTTCTGCGAGGTTATCTCTATCTTATCGGTATCGAGGTTCATGACCGGGTGGTTTCCGCCGCGATGACCGAATTTGAGCTTATATGTCTTTGCGCCGTAGGCGAGGGATATCATCTGATGTCCGAGGCAGATTCCGAAAATAGGATATTTGCCGCGAAGCGCCCTGACCGTGTTTATGACAGGGGTCACATCCTCGGGGTCGCCGGGGCCGTTCGAGAGGAACACACCGTCGGGCTTCATGAACTCTATCTCCCGAGCCGGCGTGTCATAGGGCACGACAACGACGTTGCAGCCGAACTTGTTGAGGCTGCGCACGATATTGAGCTTCATGCCGCAGTCTATCGCGACGACGTTGAACTGCGGGTTCGACGTACGCGAATACCAGCGCTTTTTGCAGCTGACGCGGCTGACCGCATCGTGGGCGACGGGGGTGTTTTTGATTATCTCCACCGCGACCTCAGCCGGGATATCGGGCGAGGTTATGAGCACGCGGCGCGAGCCCAAATCGCGTATGCTGCGGGTGAGCTTTCTCGTGTCAACGCCGGAGATGCCGGGAATGCCGTTCTCTTCGAGCAGCTCCGAGAGCGTCTTTGTGTATCTGAAGTTCGAGGGCATATCGTTGTAGTCATATACGATAAGACCGCCGATGCTCGGGTTTTTGCACTCGAAATCGTCGTCGGTTATGCCGTAGTTTCCTATGAGCGGATATGTCATAACGACCATCTGATCGGTATACGACGGGTCGGAGACTATCTCCTGATAGCCGACCATCGAGGTGTTGAAAACTATCTCGCACACCCTGTCGGCATAGCTGCCGAAGCCGTATCCGTAGTACTCGCTGCCGTCCTCAAGGACGATCTTGCGGTCTGTGAGTCTCATTTAAAAATACACTCCTTGAATTTATCAGATCGAGCTCTGAAGTCTCGCCAGAACATCTCTGTAGCCGCCGAGAACGTCGCCGAGATCGCGGCGAAATCTGTCCTTATCGAGCTTTTTATCCGTATCCATATCCCACAGGCGGCAGGAATCGGGGGATATCTCATCGCACAGGACAAGTCCGTCGTCGGTGCGCCCGAACTCGAGCTTGAAATCGACAAGGCGCACGCCGCCCCTTGCAAACAGCCCGGTCATCAGCTCGTTTATGCGCTTTGCCATAGCTCTGAGCTCGTCAAGCTCCTCCTGCGTTGCAAGACCGATGGCGGTTATCTGGCTGTCATTTATCATCGGATCGCCGAGCTCGTCGCTCTTGTAGCTGAACTCAACGACCGTGTTCTTCAGCGGCGAGCCCTCAGGCACGCCGTATTTCTTTGAAAAGCTTCCTGCTGCGATATTTCTGACTATGACCTCGACCATGACGATCTCAGCCTTCTTCGCGAGAACCGTGGTTTCGTCGATGACCTTGAGAAGATGGGTCTTGACTCCGTTTTTCATAAGGTAATCAAAGATGATATTGGAGATCGCCGCGTTGAGCTTTCCTTTTCCGGGCAGATCCTCCTTCTTGACACCGTTGCCGGCGGTGGCGGTGTCCTTGTACTTGATGATGCAGGTACCGGGCTCCTCCGAACTGTAAACGACCTTGCTCTTGCCTTCATACAACTTTTCCATACCGCAGTTTCCTTTCGCTTTTCGTATTTTTATTTATTTGCTCCGCTCGGAGAGCTTCCCCTCAAAGCGGTCCTTGGTGATGTTTTCCGGAACGGGCGTCGGATAAACTCCGTTGAAGCAGGCACTGCAAAAGTCCTTGCTGCCTATCAGATTTTCAAGCTCCGACTCCGGCAGATATCCGAGAGAATCCGCGCCGATTATATCCGCTATTTTCTCCACGGAATAATGACATGCGATAAGATTCTCACGCGAATCGATATCCGTGCCGTAGTAGCAGGGATGCATGAACGGCGGCGAGGAGATGCGCATATGCACCTCTTTTGCCCCCGCCTCGCGCAGGAGGTTGACTATCTGACGGCTTGTCGTGCCGCGCACTATCGAGTCGTCTATGAGCACTATTCTCTTGTCCTTCACGGATTCGCTTACCGCGCTGAGCTTTATTCTCACCTGATCTATCCTCTTGTCCTGACCGGGCGAGATGAAGGTTCTGCCGATGTATTTGTTCTTAATGAAGCCGATTCCGTAAGGTATCCCCGACGCCTCGGCGTAGCCCAATGCGGCGTCTATTCCCGAATCCGGAACGCCCATGACAACATCCGCCTCAACGGGATGGATCCTCGAAAGTATCGCGCCCGCGTTTCTGCGCGCCGCGTGAACCGACACGCCGTCAATGACGGAATCGGGTCTTGCAAAATAGATATATTCAAAAATGCATGAACGCTTCGGCTTTTTGCCGCAGTGATCCCTGTTCGAGCGCACGCCGGTTTCGTCAAAGACAAGTATCTCTCCGGGGAGAACATCGCGCTCGAATTTTGCGCCGACAGCGGAGAGCGCACAGCTCTCGGATGCGACGACATATGTGCCGTCGGGCGTTTTGCCGTAGCACAGCGGACGGAAGCCGTAGGGGTCGCGTGCCGCGAGCAGCTTTGCGGCGGACATGAGCACGAGGGAATACGCTCCCTCAAGCCTGTTCATCGCACTGCTCAGCGCATTTTCTATCGAAGGACTGTTGAGGCGCGCCTGCGTGACGATATAGGCGATTATCTCGGTGTCGCTCGTCGTGTGGAAGATTGCGCCGCCAAGCTCAAGCTCGCTGCGCAATTCATAGGCGTTGCTTAGGTTTCCGTTGTGGGCAAGCGCCATCTTGCCCTTCTGGTGATTGACCTCGATGGGCTGGCAGTTTGCTCTGCTGTTGCCGCCGGTCGTGCCGTAGCGTGCGTGGGCGACAGCCATTCTGCCCTGCGGGAGCTTCATCAGGTCGTCGCGGGAAAAGACCTCGTTGACGAGTCCTATATCCTTGCGCGAAGCAAAAACTCCGTCGTCGTTGACGACTATGCCGCAGCTCTCCTGCCCCCTGTGCTGCAGGGCGTAGAGTCCGTAATAGGCGAGCTCCGCCACTGAACCGGACTTGGGTGAATAGACTCCGAAAACGCCGCACTCCTCATGCAAGTTTGCCATAGACATTTATTCTCCGATCTCAGATTTTTCAAGCGCTGCGGCTATAAAGCCCTTAAACAGCGGGTGAGCCTTGTTGGGACGGGATTTGAATTCGGGGTGGTACTGCACTCCGACATAGAACGGGCGGTCGGAAAGCTCGACCGTTTCAACGAGTCTGCCGTCGGGCGAAAGACCCGAGAGAGTGAGTCCGTTCTGAGTAAGTATATCGCGGTAATCGTTGTTGAACTCGTAGCGGTGGCGGTGACGCTCGGAAATTTCGGACTTCCCGTAGCAGTGCTCCATAGTCGTGCCGGACTTGATGACGCAGGGATATGCGCCCAGACGCAGCGTGCCGCCCTTGTCGATATTGTCGCTCTGACCGGGCATGAAGTCGATGACCTTGTTCTTACACAGCTCATCGAACTCGCCGGAGTGAGCGTCCTTTATGCCCGCGACATCTCGTGCATATTCAATAACTGCTATCTGCATTCCGAGGCAGATTCCGAAATAAGGCACGCGGTTCTCTCTGGCGTATCTCGCCGCGAGAATCATACCCTCAATTCCTCTGCCGCCGAAGCCGCCGGGAACGATGATTCCGTCAAGGTGCGAGAGCTCCTGCTCGTAGTTCGCCTCGGTCAGGTTCTCGGAATCTATCCAGTCGATGCGGATATGGGTGTTTAGAGTGTAGCCCGCGTGGCGAAGCGCCTCGGCAACGGACAGATACGCGTCGTGGAGCTGGACATATTTGCCGACAAGGCCTATCTTGACTTCCCTTTCACGGTTCTTGATGCGGTAGACAAGCTCCGTCCACTCGTCGAGATCCGGCTCGGGAGCGTCTATATTCAGCTCGCGGCAGACGACGGTCGAGAAATTGGACTTCTCGAGCATCAGCGGAGCCTCGTAGAGATAAGGCAGGGTGATGTTCTCGATAACGCAGTCGGGCTTGACGTTGCAGAAGAGCGATATTTTCTTGAATATCGACTCCTCAAGCGGCTCGTCGCAGCGCAGAACGATTATATTCGGGTTGATGCCCATACCCTGAAGCTCCTTGACGGAGTGCTGGGTGGGCTTGGACTTGTGCTCGTCCGATCCACGCAAAAACGGCACCAGAGTGACATGGATAAAGAGGCTGTTCTCACGCCCTACCTCAAGAGATATCTGCCTTACGGCTTCGAGGAAAGGCTGGGATTCAATGTCACCTATAGTGCCGCCGATCTCAGTGATAACCACATCGGCATCGGTTTTCTTGCCGACACGGTATACGAAATCCTTTATTTCATTTGTTATATGGGGTATGACCTGAACGGTCGAGCCGAGATACTCGCCGCGGCGCTCCTTGTTGAGCACGTTCCAGTATACTTTGCCGGTGGTGAGATTCGAGTATTTGTTGAGATCCTCGTCGATGAAGCGCTCATAGTGACCGAGGTCGAGGTCGGTCTCCGCTCCGTCCTCCGTGACATAAACCTCGCCGTGCTGATAGGGGCTCATGGTGCCGGGGTCAACATTTATGTAGGGATCGAGCTTCTGCGCCGCTACCTTGAGCCCGCGCGCCTTGAGGATGCGTCCGAGCGACGCCGCAGTTATTCCCTTTCCGAGGCCGGAGACGACTCCTCCGGTCACAAAGATGTACTTTGTCATTAATATCCCTCCGTATTTTTCTTTCGTCTGCTGATATTCTACTGTCCGCACACTTTTCATTATTACATATTATAGCACACCTTCCCTGCCGACTTCTACAGTATTCTGTACTAAAAGCGGGTGCTTTGAAGCCGAAAAATATGACAATGCGGTCAACTGCCCGCAAAAACCGATAAGAGACGGAGCTGTCGGTTTTTTTTTAAAAACAAAAGCAAAGGCGTTCTCCCACGGGGCACTGCCCCAAGGGAATGAACGCCTTTGCTCATTTGAAGCGTATTTTATCATAATAAAAGACCCGTGTCAATTGTATATTATATATGTATCGCACTTTATCGTCTCGAAACGGCTGAGAGAAAAGAACGCCGCCGAAAAAATTTTCGGCACGAAACCGATGCCGCCGCATTTTCTCACAAATGTGGGTACATCTTGCTCATAAATTTGCTTTTCAAAAAGCACCGATTGCGGCTATTTGCACAAAAATAAAGAATTGTCCGAAAACACCTTGACAAACGATTTTGCTGCGCGTATAATTCAGCGCATAAAGGCAATGGCGTCTTTGAGCTTTCGGGTTCATTGACGCCATTTTTGCTTTTGCCTTAAAAATTATGAAAAAAGGAGCGCTAACTTATGAGCACAGTATCCGACTATTTCGGAAGTCTCGTTTTTGACGACAGAGTGATGAAAGCGATGCTTTCCGCCGATGTTTACCAGTCTCTCAAGAAGACCATTGACGAAGGAGCAAGCCTGAATAATGACGTCGCCAACGCAGTTGCCGCCGCTATGAAGGACTGGGCCGTTGAGCATGGCGCGACCCATTTCACCCACTGGTTCCAGCCCCTTACCGGCATCACCGCCGAGAAGCACGACAGCTTCATAACCCCCGCCTCCGACGGACGCGTTATCATGGAGTTCTCGGGCAAGGAACTGATAAAGGGCGAGCCGGACGCATCGTCCTTCCCGTCGGGCGGACTCAGAGCAACATTTGAAGCCCGCGGCTATACCGCGTGGGACCCCACCTCCTACGCTTTCATTAAAGATAAAACGCTCTGCATTCCCACGGCGTTCTGCTCTTACGGCGGCGAGGCGCTCGACAAGAAAACGCCTCTGCTCCGTTCCATGCAGGCTCTCAATAAGCAGGCACTCCGTATTCTCAGACTCTTCGGCAACACCGATGTAAAGTGCGTGCGAACCTCCGTAGGTCCCGAGCAGGAATATTTCCTTGTTGACAAGGCTCTCTATGAGCAGCGCAAAGACCTCGTCTTCTGCGGACGCACTCTTTTCGGCGCAAAGGCGCCCAAGGGTCAGGAGATGGACGACCACTATTTCGGAGTTATCAAGCCGAGAGTCGCCGCTTATATGGCAGACCTCAACGAAGAGCTTTGGAAGCTCGGCGTTCTTGCAAAGACCGAGCACAACGAAGTCGCACCCTCTCAGCATGAGCTCGCGCCCATATACACCACAACGAACATCGCCACCGACCACAACCAGCTGACCATGGAGATCATGCAGAAAGTTGCCGCGAAGCACGGACTTGTCTGCCTGCTCCACGAGAAGCCGTTCGCCGGAGTCAACGGCTCGGGCAAGCACAACAACTGGTCCATGGCTACGGATACGGGAGTCAACCTCCTCACCCCCGGCGAGACCCCCTATGAGAACGCACAGTTCCTGCTGTTCCTCTGCGCGGTCATCAAGGCCGTTGACGACTATCAGGATCTGCTCCGCGTCTCAGTCGCGACCGCAGGCAATGACCACAGACTCGGCGCGAACGAAGCTCCGCCCGCAGTTGTTTCGATGTTCCTCGGCGACGAGCTGACCGCAGTTCTCGACGCAATAGAGAACGACGCACCCTACAGCGGCAGCGAAAAGACAACGATGAAGCTCGGCGTTCATGTTCTGCCGAAGTTCACCCGCGACACCACCGACCGCAACCGCACCTCTCCCTTTGCGTTCACCGGCAACAAATTTGAGTTCCGTATGCTCGGCTCGTCGAACAGCATCGCCTGCGCGAACATCATGCTCAACGCCGCCGTTGCGGAGTCGCTCAAGATATATGCGGATCGCCTCGAAAATGTCGATGACTTCGAGACCGCTCTGCACGACATGATAAAGAAAACCATAAAAGACCACAAGAGAATCATCTTCAACGGCAACGGCTACGACGACGCGTGGATAAAGGAAGCTACCGAGGAGCGCGGACTTTTAAATCTCCGCACCACTCCGGATGCCATGCCCGCGATGATCGCCGAAAAGAATGTGAAGATGCTCACCGCCCACAAGATATTCTCCTCCGTCGAGCTTCACAGCCGCTATGAGATACTTCTTGAGAACTACTCAAAAGCCGTCAATATTGAGGCTCTGACCATGGTCGATATGGCAAAAAGAGAGATTCTTCCCGCAGTTGAGAGCTACACAAAGTCGCTTGCGGAGACCCTTGCGGCGAAGAAAGCTGCAGTCGCCGAGCTCCCGTGCAAATACGAGACCGCGACCATCACGAAGCTCTCCGAGCTGTCCGATGAAATCGCCGACGCGACCGCAGACCTTGACAGCGAGATAGAGAAGTTCCAGGCTATCGAGGATGTCACCGAAGCGGCAGATGATATCAGAGACGTTATCCTCGGCAAGATGGACGCCCTGCGCGCCGTCTGCGACGAGGCTGAGACGATAACCGCCAAGGAGTTCTGGCCGTTCCCGACCTACAGCGACCTGCTCTTCAGCGTAAAATAAATTTGCAATATCAAAAGCGCCCGAGTCGGGAGAAGTAACGCGGAATACCGCTCAAAGCGAGCATGGGACGGTGAGAGCCATGCAGCACAGGAGCCGCACGAATAACACCCGACGAGCTGCAAGCCGAAAGGACTACCGAGTAGGTGCGCCGGACACGCCGACCGTTACAGCGGCGAGGCTTTCTTTGAAGCCAAAAAGAGAACAAAGATAGGTGGCACAGCGAGTTGGCACTTGCCCTATCGAATGCTGAAACTAACCGAAAGGAAAGATTGCTATGTGTTCGATAATGGGTTACTGCGACTGCTGTGCCGCTTTTTCCGATTTTGAGGAAGGATTCAAAAAGACCGTTTCGAGAGGACCGGACGACAGCCGGATAATAGACACCGGCAAAGGTCTGCTCGGCTTCCACCGCCTTGCGATAATGGGGCTGACCCCCGACGGAATGCAGCCGTTTGAATTAGACGGCAGCTATGTCGTCTGCAACGGCGAGATTTACGGCTACGAGAAGATAAAAGAGGAGCTTGCGAAGAAATACACATTTAAAAGCGGCTCCGACTGCGAGATACTTCTCCCGCTCTACCGCGAATACGGCGTGGATATGTTCAGGATGCTCGACGCCGAGTTTGCGCTGATTATCTACGACGGCGAAGAGAAAAAATATATCGCCGCAAGAGACCCGATAGGCATCCGCCCGCTCTACTACGGCTACGATAAAAAGGGCGTTATCATGTTCGCGAGCGAGGCGAAGAACCTCGTCGGAATGTGCGGGCATGTTATGCCCTTCCCGCCCGGACACTACTACAAAGACGGCGAGTTTGTTCAGTACTGCGACATAGCGGCGGTTGACGAAATCTGCCGCGACGACCTTGAGACAGTTTGCAAAAACATCCGCGAAAAGCTCATCGCCGGCGTTGACAAGAGACTCGTTGCGGACGCAAAGGTCGGCTTCCTGCTCTCCGGCGGACTCGACTCGTCCCTCGTCTGCGCCATAGCGGCGAGACAGAGCAAAAAGCCGATACGCACCTTTGCAATAGGCATGAGCGAGGACGCTATCGACCTCAAATATGCAAAGGAGGTCGCCGACTACATCGGCAGCGACCACACCGAGGTCATCATGACAAAGGAGCAGGTCATAGACTCGCTCGAGGGCGTCATCCGTATGCTCGGCACCTTCGATATCACAACTATCCGTGCGAGCATGGGTATGTACCTGCTGTGCAAATGGATTCACGAGAACACGGATATCAGAGTTCTTCTGACGGGCGAAATCTCCGACGAGCTGTTCGGCTACAAATACACCGACTTTGCGCCGAGCGCGGAGGAGTTCCAGCGGGAGTCGCAGAAGAGAATAAGAGAGCTGCACATGTACGACGTTCTGCGCGCCGACCGCTGCATCTCGGTAAACTCGCTTGAAGCGCGCGTGCCGTTCGGCGATCTCGACTTTGTGAAATATGTCATGTCAGTCGATCCCGCTAAAAAAATGAACACCTACGGCAAGGGCAAATATCTGCTCCGTCACGCTTTCGAGGGCGACTATCTGCCCCACGATATACTCTTCCGCGAAAAGGCGGCGTTCTCCGACGCAGTCGGTCACTCGATGGTGGACTACCTCAAGGAATACGCCGAGGGGCTCTACACCGAAGAGGAGTTCAAAGAGAAGTGCGAAAAATACACCCACGCAAAGCCGTTCACGAAAGAATCCCTGCTCTACCGCGAGATATTTGAAAAGTACTATCCCGGCCAGTCCGAGATGATAGTCGATTTTTGGATGCCCAACAAGTCATGGGAGGGCTGCGATGTCAACGACCCGTCCGCCCGCGTGCTCTCAAACTACGGCGAGAGCGGAAAATAAAAAATGTCCCCCGCACGGAGCTCTGCCGTGCGGGGGATTTTGCGGATTGTGGTGCATTTCCGCAAATACTATTAAGAAAACGAAAATTCTTTGTCAACATGCAAATAGCGCAAATATAAAATTTTATTAAATGATTGATTTTCATGATCGAAATGGTATAATTAATATATATTTAATATTAGTAAAAACAGGGGATGTAATCGAAATGAAAAAGAATAAATTAGTAGCCCCTGTTTTAAAATGGGTAGGCGGGAAAAGACAGCTATTAGAAACTTTCTCTCCACTTTTACCTAAAAAGTTTACAACATATTATGAACCGTTTGTTGGTGGAGGTGCTTTGCTTTTTCACCTACAACCAAAAGACGCCCATATCAACGATATAAATCCTGAGTTAATTCGCGTTTACACAGTAATTAAAGAAAATGTTGATGGTCTGATCAGTGAATTAGAAAAATTTGAAAATACGGCGGAGCAGTTTTATGCAGTCAGGGATTGGGATCGTGATAGAGATTACTATGCAACACTCTCTGATGTTAAAAAAGCTGCTCGTGTGTTGTATCTAAATAAGACCTGCTTTAATGGCTTATACCGTGTAAATAATGCCGGTGAATTCAACTCCCCGTTTGGAAATTATCGCAACCCAAACATCGTTAATGCGCCAGTGCTGCGTGCAGTTAGTGCATATCTTAATGCCGCAAATATTCATATGACTACAATGGATTATGCAGAAGTTTTAAAAAATGTTCCAAAGGGTGCTTTTGTATACCTTGACCCACCGTATGATCCCGTTTCCGAAACGGCAAATTTCACAGGATATTCAAGAGGCGGTTTTTCTCGCGACGATCAAATCAGGCTTCGAAAGTGTTGTGATGATTTAACCTCCCGTGGTGTAAAGTTCATGCTTTCGAATTCCGCAACAAAATTTATAATGAAAGAATATGAAGCATACAACATAACCGTTGTTCAAGCAAAGCGCGCTCTCAATTCAGTCGCATCAAAACGCGGAGATGTTGATGAGGTGGTGGTACGGAATTATGAGTGAGCGTCAAAAAAGCCTAAATGACACAGCGTGGGAAGAGTTATTTAAGAAGCACGATATACTGGAACATATTGAAAAAACAGGGCGATTTCAAATTTCTGCAAAGCAGATCAAGGAAGTTCGAGAGCCCCGTTTAATGGCAAAGTTCGACCACACAATCAATCTACCAAAGATTTTCGCAGATAATAACCTTTGCATCCTTCCCGTTACTCGTGGAGATTATGTTATTTCACATTTTGATGCATATCACAAGTTTGAACCTGACAATTCTCCGATAACAAGAGTTTCGCTGCCGACATATATACAGAGCTTAGACAGCAGTAATATTCCGAGCGAAGCGATTGCCTTGAACTGTGCCGTTGCTGCCGGTATTATTGCTGATTTTTTAGGTGATGAAGAAATTGTATCAACGGTTTCCGGCAGAATGGGGTCAGGCGTTTTTGACTTTAATATTGGAAATCTTAAAAGCAAAACTTTATCCAAAGTCACAGTCAACAATTCACAAATAGAAATAGATGCGGCATATGAAGGCATCCGCAGTTTAGCTTTGTTTGAGGCTAAGCGGGATTTGTCTGAGGACTTCTTGGTTAGACAGTTATACTATCCCTATCGGGTATGGAAAAACCGTATGACAAAACCGGTAAGACCGTTGTTTTTAGTGTATTCCAACGGCATTTATCGAATTTATGAGTATGCGTTCACTGACCCCGATAATTACAGTTCTATATCTCTTGTAAAGCAAAAGAATTATTCAGTGGAAGACACCGCAATAACAGCAGATGACATCCAACAGGTACTGCACAATACGGTATGCGAAAACGAGCCGCAGATTCCGTTTCCCCAAGCTGATTCTTTTGAACGGGTTATTAATATTTGCGAATTGCTTAACGATCAAGATTTAAGCAGAAACGATGTAACGGAGCGGTACGCTTTCGATGCTCGCCAAACAAACTACTATACAGATGCCGCCCGCTATTTAGGGCTTATCAAAAAGGAACAGAAAAACGGCGGACCGCTGTACCGCCTTACCGATAAGGGGCGCATAATTTTGAAAATGGGATATAAGCAGCGACAATTAGCGTTCTGCGGTACTGTTCTATCGCATAGTGCTTTTGCTGACACTCTTAAATCTTATTTCGAAACCGGGGTTATGCCGCAAAGAAATGATATTGTACAGATTATGAGAAGGGCAAGTTTATATAATGTCAACAGCGATAGCACATACGAGCGGCGCTCTTCAACAATTAAAGGTTGGGTAAATTGGATTGTTGGTCTAATTAACGACTAAGTTACCAAGATAAGGAGGATTGAATATGCCACACGATGAATGGGCTGAATGTCCTAACTGTGGAAAAACAGTGTGGGGACGAAGCGAGATTGAAGCAGAATTTGGATACAGATTTGGCGGTACAACTCCGCAGTCTTGGTGTCGTTCTTGCAGAGCGCGTGAACGAAACGAAAAGAACTGTGGATACACTCTGTGTCCTTGGCATGGTGAGCCTAATTGCAGTTCCAGGTATGATTGTCCCTGCAATGATGATTAAACACTGTATTATCAGTATTATAGCCTGTAAGATAAATATAATTAAACAAATTTCAAATATAAAAAACATGAAAAAAGCAGCCTGACGGCTGCTTTTTTCATGGCACCCCCTGGGGGAATCGAACCCTCAACTGCCCCTTAGGAGGGGGCTGTTATATCCATTTAACTAAGGAGGCATATATGCTTTTTGACGCTCAATATTTTATCAGATAAGCTCTTCAAAGTCAAGAAGAATCGTCTCGGGCAAAACAATATTGCAACTTTTGGGATAATTGTCCGTTTTGCATGGTATCATACATACAAATACACTTGAAATATTTACATTTATGTTATAAAATAATCAGTGGTGCAAGCGTAAAAAGCTGGCAAATTCAACTTTTGAAAGGACGATCAAAATGAGCGCACTTAACAAAAAGTCAGTTAAGGATATCGACGTTTCCGGCAAGAAAGTGCTGGTACGCTGCGATTTCAATGTCCCGCTCCAGGACGGCAAAATCACCTCGGACAAGAGAATTGTCGCCTCCCTCCCCACTATCAAATATCTTATCGATCATCACGCAAAGGTTATTCTTTGCTCCCATCTGGGCAGACCCAAGGGCGAGTTCAAGCCCGAGTTCTCCCTTGCTCCCGTAGCCGCAAGACTCTCCGAGCTTCTCGGTCAGGATGTCAAGATGGCTAAGGACGTTATCGGCGACAGCGCAAAGGAGCTCGCCGCTGACCTCAAGGACGGCGAAGTCATGCTCCTTGAGAACGTGCGTTTTCACGCGGAAGAGACTAAGAACGATCCCGCATTCTCGAAGGCTCTCGCCTCCCTTGCGGACATCTATGTAAACGACGCTTTCGGTTCGGCTCACAGAGCTCACTCCTCCACGACCGGCGTTGCCGACTATCTGCCGGCAGTCTGCGGCTTCCTCATTCAGAAGGAAATTGAGTTCATGGGCGGCGCACTCGAGCAGCCGAAGAGACCCCTCGTCGCTATCCTCGGCGGCGCAAAGGTCTCCGATAAGATCGGCGTCATCAACAACCTTCTCGATAAGGTCGATACCCTTATCGTCGGCGGCGGCATGGCTTATACTTTCTTTGTCGCCAAGGGCTACCATGTCGGCACCTCACTGTTCGAGGCTGACAAGGTTGAGCTTGCAAAGGAAATGATGCAGAAGGCTGTTGACAAGGGCGTCAAGTTCCTTCTCCCCATCGACAACGTTATCAGCAACGAGTTTGCCGAGAACGCTGAGTACAAGACCATCAACTCCGACGAGTTCCCGGACGGCTGGATGGGCATGGACATCGGTTCCAAGACCCGCGAGCTGTTCGCAGAAGCCATAAAGGGCAGCGGAACCGTTATCTGGAACGGACCGATGGGCGTTGCGGAGTGGGATCACTTCGCGGGCGGCACCATTGCCGTTGCAACCGCCGTTGCTGACAGCGGCGCTATCTCCATCATCGGCGGCGGCGACTCCGCAGCTGCCGTTCAGAAGCTCGGCTTCGCCGACAAGATGAGCCACATCTCCACCGGCGGCGGCGCATCTCTCGAGTTCCTCGAGGGCAAGGAGCTGCCCGGTATCGCCGCGCTCAACGACAAATAATTATCCGCAAAAATTAAGCCCGCGGGCGGCAATCCCGCGGGATTTTTCAGGAAGGAAGCTTCAAAATGAATAAGCAGCTCAGAAAACCCGTTATCGCGGGCAACTGGAAAATGAACAACACTCCCGCAGAGGCTACCGCTCTCATCGAGGCTCTCAAGCCCCTCGTCAAGGACGCCGACTGCGAGGTCGTCTGCTGTGTCCCCTATATCGACCTCTATGCGGCTCTTGAGGCTGCAAAGGGCAGCAACATACAGATAGGCGCAGAGAACTGCCACTGGGCGGAGAAAGGCGCGTTCACCGGCGAAGTCAGCGCGAAGATGCTCAAGGCAGCAGGCGTGCCCTACGTCATCATCGGTCACAGCGAGCGCAGACAGTATTTCGGCGAGACCGATGTCACCGTGCGCAACCGCGTCAGAGCCGCGCTCAACGAGGGTCTTAAGGTTATCCTCTGCGTCGGCGAGGTCCTCTCCGAGCGCAAGGACGGCATCACCTCCCAGATAGTCAGCGCACAGACCGAGATTGCTCTCGGCGGCGTATCCGCTGACGAACTCAAGAATATCATCATCGCCTATGAGCCCGTCTGGGCTATCGGCACGGGCGAAACCGCAACCCCCGAGCAGGCCAACGAGGTCTGCGCCGTTATCCGCTCTCTCATCGGGAGACTTTACGGCAAGGACGCCGCGGACGCCATCGTTGTCCAGTACGGCGGATCAATGAACGACAAGAACGCCGCGGAGCTGCTCGCTCAGCCCGATGTTGACGGCGGTCTCATCGGCGGAGCTTCACTCGTCGCAGAGAAGTTCACCGCTATAGTCAACGCCGCAAGCGCAAAATAAACAAGCTTTGCCGCCGGTCGGTCATATGCCGATCGGCGGCAACCGAAAGGAAGGTTAAAATGAGTAAAAAGCCTGTGCTTCTTTGCATCATGGACGGCTTCGGCAAGAATCCCGACACCTACGGCAACGCCATCGCCGCGGCAAAGAAGCCGAATCTCGACAGAATATTCTCGGAAAATCCGATCACATATATCGGCGCATCGGGTCTTGATGTCGGTCTGCCTGACGGGCAGATGGGCAACAGCGAGGTCGGCCACACCAATATCGGCGCGGGTCGCGTGGTTTATCAGGAGCTTGTGCGCATAACCAAGGCTATCGAGGACGGCTCGTTCTTCAAGAATCCCGCTCTCGTTGACGCCATGGAGAACTGCAAAAAGAACAACTCCGCACTCCATCTCGCGGGTCTGCTCTCAAACGGCGGCGTACACAGCCACAACACCCACCTCTACGCGCTGATCAAAATGGCAAAGGATTTCGGCATCGAAAAGGTTTTCGTCCACTGCCTTATGGACGGACGCGATGTCTCCACGACCTCCGGCAAGGGCTTCATCGAGGAGCTTGAGCAGAAGATGAAGGAGATAGGCGTCGGCAAAATAGCCACCGTTGAGGGACGCTATTACGCCATGGACAGGGAGCGCAAGTTCGACAGGGTTGAAAAGACCTACCGCGCCATGACAAGCCTTGACGCTCCGAAATTTGAAAACGCGGCTGAGATGATGGAGAAGTCCTATGCCGACGGCGTGACAGACGAATTCATCGTCCCCTGCGTCAGCAAGGATGCCGAACCCGTCAGGGACGGCGACAGCATCGTGTTCTTCAACTTCCGTCCCGACAGAGCGCGTGAGATAACCAGGGCATTTGTCGATCCCGCCTTTAACGGCTTCAAGCGTGAGAAAGAGCCGAAGGTGTTCTATGTCTGCATGACTCAGTATGAGGCGGAGATGCCCAATGTCGAAGTCGCATTCAAGCCCGAGAGAATAGAGATGCCACTGGGTGAAGTATTCAGCAAGGCGGGTCTGCGCCAGCTGAGAATCGCCGAGTTCACGAAATATGCCCATGTCACATTCTTCTTCAACGGCGGCGAAGAGACTGTCTACGAGGGTGAGGACAGAATCCTTATCGACTCCCCCGACGTCGCTACCTATGACCTCAAGCCCGAGATGAGCGCATACGAAGTAACGGACACGCTCGTTGAGAAGATAAATGAGGACATCTACGATGCGATAATCCTCAACTTCGCAAACTGCGACATGGTCGGTCACACCGGCGTGTTCGACGCGGCCGTCAAGGCGGTTGAGGCGGTCGATGCCTGCGTCGGCAGACTCGTTGACCTCGTCGCTTCCAAGGGTGGCGTAACGCTCATCACGGCGGATCACGGCAACGCGGACCGCATGATAGGCGACGACGGTAAGCCCTTCACCCCGCACACGACGAACCCCGTTCCGTTCGTTGTTGTCGGCTATCCCTGCAAGCTCCGCGAGGGCGGCAAGCTCGGCGATATCGCGCCGACAATGCTCGAGATAATGCACCTTCCCCAGCCCGAGCAGATGACAGGCAAGAGCCTGATAGTAAAATAACGGTCTGCCGTATTCGGCGCAGGTCAAAAAGCAAAAAGCAGAGGTCATATTTCACACGGTTGACAATGTGGAATATGACCTTTATTTTTTATTTGCCTGCCGCTATTCTAAACGCCTGTTCTTTAATATATCTTTATCCGCCTGTAGGCGATATACTCGCGGTCGTAAGTGTAGGTTATGTGCAGCACTCCATCGCGCTCTGTTATCGCGGGGTAGGAGAACTCGCCGCCCTCCCTGTCCTCAAGGCGTATGAGCAAACGGAATGTCTCGCCGCCGTCCTCGGAGACGAGCAAGTCGAGCGGTGAGCGACCGCCCCAGTTCTTTTTGACCGGATTGCAGACGAGATATATCTTTCCGTTCCCTGCGAGCACAAGGTCGATGCCGCTGTTGTTGTTCGGCATCTTCGTGCGGTAAGCCCGACACCATGTCTCGCCCTCGTCGGTCGAATCGCTGCGGTATATCCTGCCGTGCGAGGTTCTCGTGAGCATATGCACACTGCCGTCCTCGCTCCGCCACAGTGTCGGCTGAATCATCGGAACATAAAAGCCCCTGAGCGACTTTGTCGGCACGGTGCGCATACGCCTCCATGTGCGGCAGTCGTCGTCCGAGATATCGACAAAGCAGACCCAGAGCGTATTCCTCTCGTCCGAGGCGGGAGCTATGACTCTGCCGCTCCTGAGCCTTATCGGCTTGTTCTTGACGGGTCCTCTGCCGCCGCCTATATCGCCCGGCACAAGCTCGGCAGGCTCGCTCCAATCGACACCGTTATCCGAGAGCGAAAAATATGTTTTCCACATCGGTATTTTCCTGCCGACCTTGAAAAAGAGCATTATCTTTCCGTCCGCACGACGGAAAAGCACCGGATTCCAATGCGGGATGTTTCTGTCCGCGCTGACCCTGACCGGCTCGCTCCATCCGTTTTCGCTGCGCACGCTCGTGAGAATATCAACATCGTCGGCGCTCTCCTTCGTGCCCGCAAACCACGCTGCAACGACCCTGCCGTCGTCCAACGGCAGTACGGTCGAGGCATGGCAGGAATCCGTCGGCTTGTTTTTAAATATAAATTCCTTCAAGTTTTCCAAAGCTTATCCCTTACTTTTGCTGTTATTTTTGCTATCATTATAGGATCCCGCGCCGCGAAATGTCAACTTCGGAGCGCAAATTTCGGCTTATTTATTCAAACAATATATTTCAAACCCAAACCGTTTCCGCAAAATAGATTTATTTTTTAAATTTTCTTTCAAACATTGACAGTATTGCCATTAAATGGTACAATTGAGTCGAAATAGGGTATAGGGTAGATATAGGAGGTATAAAAAATGGAGTCATTGGGTATCGTCAGGAAGATTGACGAAACCGGACGCATCGTGCTTCCGAAGGATTTCAGGCGCAGGCTCGCGCTTGAGCCCAACGCGGACGCGGTGGAGCTTTTTGCGGACGGAGATCAGATAATTATTCGCAAATATGCCGCTCGATGCATCTTCTGCGGCTCGTCCGACGACACGATTGAGTTTTCCGGCAAAAGGGTATGCAGAGACTGCTCTTCGAGACTGAGCGAGGTCGTTCGATTGCAGAGCAAATAAATAATCAAATATAAAATCCGCTGAATGTATTTTCGGCGGATTTTTAATTTTGGTCAAAAAGATTACATTGAACGCAAAAGCTCAATAACTATATCCTGTTGTTCTTTTGTCAGCCTATTCCAATTGTCAAGTAACTCCCTCTGCCGGTCAGTCAAAACAATCGGCTCGTTATCCCAATTAAAAAACTGCGAAAGCGTAATATTATAAGCACTGCAAATTTTTTCCAATGACGGAACTGTGGGAATAATGTTTTTTCGAAACCATGATGAAATTGTAGTCTGCGCTATGCCGGATTCCTCCGATAAACGGTACTCGCTCCATCCTCGTTCCACTCTGAGCTGATAGATTCGTTCTAAGACGGTCATAAAAACACCTCTTTATCGTAAATTTTATACGACAAAGTATTGACAGTTAATAATTATAATCGTATACTGTTAACGAAAATAATTATTAGGAGGTGAAACAAGATGTCACATTATTGCAAAAATTGCGATGGTACAGGCAAAGCGACCTGCTTTCGCTGCGGCGGAACAGGCAAATTCAATGACGGTTCAACTTGCTATTATTGCAACGGCAAGGGATATTATGAGTGCAATGCCTGCAACGGAACAGGAAAAATTGAAGACTAAACAAAAAGGGGGTGTTTCACATGGGATACTGTGAAAGATGTGCGGACTGCCAGCACTGCAGAAACGGATACTGCGATGTCTATGACAAGACAGTGAATCCGAATTCAAGGGCATGTCCGGAATTCGAAGAAAATTAAAAGACAGGGTGGCAAAGAAATGGCATTTACAACTAACGATTTTCGCGGGGAATTACACGACCCTATAAATGTAACAAATGCAGATGGTGTCGATATTTATGCATCTTTAAGGGATTACTTATTTTCTTTGGCAGGAAGTACAAGTGTTCCCATGAGTCTGCGTGAAGATACATTAAAAAGCGGCGGCCTTCTTTTTGGCAGCCGGATACCTCTGATCCTTATCAGCCATCCGGATCCGTCATGCAAGTACTTTTCAATAGGTATATTCATAAATGACTCTGTCATGAACTTTCAGCTTTTTGGAAGATCTGAAGAACAATACAAATATAACCTTAAAGAACAGGCGAAAAGGGAAGGCAACTTCATAAAGCAAGCATTTTACAAGCCTGACGAATTGAAAATCCAGCAGGAAAACAGATGGGAATCAGATGTTTTATCTCTGATATTCGACGGATTTTTCGCGTAACAAAAAAACGACTGTCGCACTTAACATTGCGGCAGTCGTTTTCACTTTTTACAGCTTCTCTATTGCTTCAACAGCATCTTTTACATACTTGTCGCCGACAAGCTCTGCCGCGCATGAGACCGAATCCGGTCAGCTTAATAACTGCTGTGCTCATGTGAAAAAGCGTGGTTCTCGTTGTTTGCAATACGCTCTTTTTAATGCAATCGGGTTTGCTTGCTGATTATCTTGCCAAAAAGCGTTTTGAGGGGAAATATTACAATGTTGTAATCTCACACGCTGCCAAGAAATTAGTTCGTCTTATTTTTGCTTTGAAAAAGTCGTTGCAACCTTACATAGCTAATTCTTAATTTCACTTATTGCTTGATTTTTGGCGTCTTTGTCGTCTGTTTAATTATGCCTTCTTCTGCCGTCTCTCAATTCACAGCATTTTGGATTTTGGACTTGACTGCTGACAGTTAGTCTTTGTTAAATTATCCCGTCAAACGCCTCAAGCCAGCAGCGGGCTATCAGAGCCGCGCCGTCGGGCGAGGGGTGAACTCCGTCGGGTGCCCACTGCTCGGGGCAGGTATCAATAGCGGCGGCATTGAGCAGACCGTCAAGCGGGATAAGCGCGTCGGCGTAATCCCTCGCCACTCTGCGCACCGCCTGAATCCTTGGGTCGAGATCCTCGCGCCAGCTCGCACGCTCCTCGGAAACATGGAGCACAAAGGGCTCCATAATAATTATTTTGATATTCGGGTTCTCGCGTCTCGCGTCCTCAAGCAGGGAGCGGTAGATGCTTTCAAACTCGGGAATATCCGACGGCAGGTTGCTGTCATATTTGCGCCATGTGTCGTTTATTCCGATAAGCACGGAGAGCACATCGGGATGGAGATCAAGGCAGTCGGTTTGCCAGCGGCCGCGCAGGTCGCTGACTCTGTTTCCGCTGATACCGAGGTTGAAAAAATCGATATCAAACTTTGGATTATCCGCACGGAAATTCGACGCAACAAACAGCGGATAGCCGCTGCCCATGTTGCGGATATCCGAGCGGTCTCTGCCCATATCCGTTATGCTGTCGCCCTGAAAGAGCACTCTGAGTTTTTCCATTATATATATTCCTCCGACGGCGCAGAGCCGAATGATTCTTTAGATAATTATATATTTATTTCTCATCTCTTGCAACAGTTTGAGACAAATTTCGGCGATGTGTGCATATACAAAATTTCATGCCCGTTTTTGTGATATAATACAAATCGAGGTGTTTGTATGGAAATAAGAGTCTATAATCGGTTCCCGAGTGAGGCAAAAGAGATCCGGCTTGAGGTGTTCGTAAAAGAGCAGGGCTTCGAGGAGGAGTTCGACGATATCGACGAAACGGCTGCGCATATCGTGCTGTTTGACGGCAGTCAACCCGTTGGAGTCTGCCGCGTTTTCACAGACCCCGAGAGCGGCAGAACCATGATAGGCAGAGTCGCCGTAAGAAAAGCCTTTCGCGGCAGAGGGCTCGGCGCGGGCATAATAAAAGCCGCCGAGGAATATGCCGCAGACAGCGAAGCCGGTGAAATATGGATTCATTCGCAGGAACAGGCTGCGGGATTCTACTCGGCTCTCGGCTACGAGGACACCGGCATTCACGATGTTGAAGAGGGCTGTCCGCATATATTAATGAAAAAATCATTATAGATTATCCACAAAGAGTATCCGCCGATTCGCTTGACTTTTGTGCGAAACGGATGTAAAATAACCGTATCAAATTTCGGAGGAATATGCGATGAACAAAAAACTGATGAGGATAATCAGCGCGGTCATGGCTCTCTGCCTGCTCGCCTGCATGATAGTCCCCGCCGCCTCCGCCATGCCTCAGGAGAGCGCAGACGGATCGATAAAGCGCATCAGCGTTGTTATCAACGGCGACGCTAAAACAAGACGCGGCATCTGCTGGTACACGACCGAGAAATGCGGCAGCGATGTTGAAGTTATGCCCCTTGCAAAATACAACGGCAGCTTCGACGGCGCGCTCAAATTTTCCGGCACCTGCACAAAGTGGAAAGAGAACTACTGTCACAAGGTGCTCGTCGAAAATCTTGAGCCCGGCACAAAGTATGTTTACAGAGTCGGCGACGCTTCGACCGGCATCTGGAGCAACAACGGCACATTTGAAACAGCCTGCGACGGCGAAGAGGCGTTTTCGTTCATAGCCCTTGCCGATGTTCAGGCGGGCAATGAGGAGAACTTCACAAAGAGCGGCGCGGTTCAGCGCACCTCGATGCAGGTCTGCCCCGACGCGAAGTTCCTCATGAACGCAGGCGACTTCGTAAACGACTGCACCGATCAGGAGTGGGACTGGTTCTATGAGAAGAACTGCGATACGCTCATGAACATAACAATGGTGCCCACCTCCGGCAACCACGAGGGCAACCTTCGCTGGGGCTGGTTCGACAATATGTTCAACCTCGACAGGAGCGCGGGCTGGAACCATATCACCGGCGTCTACTATTCGTTCGACTACTCGAACGCACACATCGCCGTGCTCAACACCAATGATATGTATCCCATCAGCGAGGAGCAGATAAACTGGCTTCAGAACGATATGAATTCATCCGACGCTCAGTGGAAGATAATCCTCATGCACCGCGCCTGCTACTCTGCGGGCAAGAATATCAACAAGCCCGACACCGTTATCATGCGCAAGCGTCTGCTCCCCATTATCGACAGCCTTGACATCGATGTTGTTATTAACGGTCACGATCACATGTATCTGCGCACCTATCAGGTCAAGGATGATGAGATCCAGCCGACCGAGTATATCACCGAGAACTACAAGGGTGAGGAGATAACCTACGCGCTCAATCCCGAAGGCACTGTGCATATCCTACCCAACACCGCAGGCACAAAACGCTACAGCGTTCACGAGGACGCCATGGAGCCCATACTCAAGAACGCCGCAGTGGCTGCCCAGCCGTACAAGTCCATGTTCAGCACCTTTACCATTGACGGAGACAGGCTCATCTACCGCGCATACACCGTTGACGTTGACGACGAGACCCTTGAGGCCACGGGCTACGAGAAGTTCGACGAATATGCGATAAAGAAAACGGTAAAGGGCGAGAGCACCGAGTCCGGGGAGCTGCCTACCGACTTCCTCTCAAACTTCACGAAGAATGTTGTGAATGTCCCGGTCGCAGTCGCTTATATGCTCGTCAAATATATACTCATTCTGCCCCATATCATAAAGAACAGATAAATTAAATTTCGCCCGTGCTGAAAAATCGGCACGGGCGGTTTTCATGTAGTGAACAAATTTACATAGCAATTGTCCGTGGGGCTGCCTCATTTAGCGCAGCCCCGGTTAGCTTTATTTTATAATTTTATAGTGACTCGGATCACGCGGCTTCTGCTCCGGCACTTCGTCCGGCACGCCTATCGCAACGCCTATCATATACTGAAGATCAACGGGAATGTCGATCTCCCCGCGCCAATAAGCTCCCTTATCCGCATCATCAAACAGCGCACCCGCGCTGCCGACTATACATGTGCCGAGTCCGAGTCCCTTTGCGGCTATGCATATATTCTCGACCATGATTCCGGCGTCCATCTGACTGCCGGGCTTTGCGAATATCGCAGCGAACACCGGCGCATTGTGGTAGAACGGATTCCTGTCGCTTCGCGTGTGCACGGGAGTATCCCAGCCGACGATGTTCTTAAAATCTATCTGCATTTGGCGCAGCATAGCGTCGCTGCATATGAATCTGACATGGCACGGCTGACCGTTTCGCCCGCTCGGAGCCATCATCGCCGCCGCTGTCAAAGTATCGAGCTGCGCGTCGGTGAGCATTACGGGCTTATACTCCCTTATCGTCTGACGCGTGAGCACGGCGTCGGTGACTTCGTTTCTGATTATATCAGCCATCCTTGAGAACCTCCTTGACAGCCCTGTTTATAACCCTGTCGTTGCGCTCGACCGAAAGCTCGGAGGCGTAGCCCGCGACAATTGTCTCGAACTCGTCCCCGCGCAGACTCTTGAGGCAGTCGTCGCGGTAGCGCTCGTAATACTGCTTCGTCTCGTCCTCCGAAGGGTTCTCCCTAAGGACAAGGAAGATATAGTTGTCCATGATGAGCACCGTGTTTGAGCCGACGGAGAGCTCGCGAACCTTTTCAAAGAAGCCCTCGGGATAGGAATCCGTGTCTTTTTTTATGAACTGGAGCTGATCGGAAACGGTGGAGTCCGGGTGCTTTTGGGAATAGAGCTCGACTATCTCGTTCATCGTCTGACCGTTTCCAAGGCGCGTCGAAAGCTCCGTGAACTCCTTGTTCATCTCCGCCTTCTGATCGGCAGTCATAACCACGGTGTCGCCGTTTGCGTCGGTCGTCGTGAGATAGCCTGTTATGGCGCGGAAGGAGATATAATTCTCGTTATAATATTCCTTTATATCATCCTCGCTGACCGCCTTTTCGCCGCCCTCGTCATAGATATAATAGAAAAGTCTGTTGCGTGAGGTGTCGGCAGTCTCTATCTTCATAAGTGTCTGCTTCGACACGCCGAGCTTCCCGTAGTAGCCCGAGAAAACATGCCACAGATCCTCAAGGTCGTTTGAAGCCGAACGCTTTTCGGAGGCAGAGAGAGTCAGCCCGTATTCGGAGAGCTTCGTGTTGACCGCAACATATTCGCAGCACTTCTCTATCGCGGCATCGATCATCTGCTCGTTTGTCGCGTCCGATGAGAGCTCGTATTTTTCGGGGAACGCATGAACCCGGTCAAAATAATAGAGAAATGTCTCATAATCTATCTGTGCGCCCGAAATATTCAGCGCACTCTTTTTTGATGCCGAGCAGCCCGCCGTGCAGAACACGGCCGCAAGGCAGAGCAGAACGGCAATAAAGCTTTTGAACTTCTTCATTTTCGCTTGTCCTTTCGTCAGAGATCGAGCCATGCGGAGGCATCCGCGTCCGAGGGCATTCGCCAGTCGCCGCGCGGCGAGAGGCTGACAGATCCGACCTTCGGTCCGTCCGGTATGCAGGAGCGTTTGAACTGCTGGGAGAAGAATCTCCTCATAAATAGCCTAAGCCATTTTTCGAGCTGCTCGCGGCTGTATACTCCGTCAAATGCGCGGCACGCCATGAACATGAGCTTGTCGGGCGGGGTGCCGAAGCGCTGGAAATGATAGAGAAAGAAATCGTGAACCTCATAGGGACCGAGGGTGTCCTCGGTCTTTTGCGCTATCCTGCCGTTTTTGTCCGGCGGGAGCAGCTCGGGGCTGACCGGTGTCGCGAGTATCTCGCGCAGCACCTCGCCGAGCCCGCCTCCCCTCTCGTCCGCAACGAAATCGACGAGATATCTAACGAGCGTCTTGGGTACGGAGCAGTTGACCCCGTACATGCTCATATGGTCGGCGTTATAGGTACACCAGCCGAGCGCAAGCTCGGACAGGTCGCCCGTGCCGACGAGCAGAGCACCCTCCCTGTTCGCGGTGTCCATGAGTATCTGCGTGCGCTCACGCGCCTGAACATTTTCGTAAGTCACATCGAGTACGCTCATATCGTGACCTATGTCCCGCATATGCTGAGTACACGCGGGGACGATGTCAATATCCCTGAGCCGCGCTCCGATGCACTCGGTGAGCGTAACGGCGCTCGACTTCGTGCGCTTTGTCGTGCCGAAGCCCGGCATCGTGATGCAGATTATATTTTCCTTCGGCAGCGAGAGCAGGTCGAACGCCCTGTCCGTGACAAGCAGGGCAAGCGCCGAATCGAGCCCGCCCGATATGCCGATGACCGCTTTCTTGAGCCCGATATGCTCGATTCTCTTCGCAAGCCCCGCCGCCTGGATATTGAATATCTCGGCGCAGCGTGCGCGTCTGACCTTTTCATCCGATGGCACGAACGGGTGCGCGTCAAAAGTTCTGTTTATATCGCTCTCCCTGAGCTCGGGCAGGGTGACTTCAACGCGCCTTATATCGCGGTCGGCGTAGCGCACCGCATTGTCATAAAATTCGCTGTTTCGGCGCAAAGCTTTGAGTTTTTTTATATCGATGCAGGCATATACCGCCGCTCCGTCTCTCTCAAAGCGTTCGTTTTGCGCGAGTATGCCGCCGTTTTCGGCTATCGTACATGCGCCTGAAAACACGAGATCGGTCGTGCTCTCGCCGACGCCGGCGGAGGAATAGACATAGCCGCAGTAGCACCGCGCACTCGTCTGCTCGATAAGGCTCAGCCTGAAATCGTTCTTTGTAACCATCTCGTCGGAGGCGGAAATATTGACGATTATATCCGCGCCGCTGAGAGCCAGAACCGCTCCCGGAGACACGGGCACCCACATATCCTCGCACAGCTCTATTCCGACCGACGCGCCGTTGTCCGCACAGAAGAGCATATTGCCGAACGGCACCTCCTGCCCGCAGAGGGTGACTGTATCGCACGGAGCATCGAACCCCGAAATAAAGTGGCGTTTCTCATAGAACTCGTTGTAGTTCGGCAGATAGCTCTTCGGGACAATGCCTGCGAGCCTGCCGTTTTGGAACGCGGCGGCGCAGTTAAAGAGCCTGCCGCGCACACGCACCGGAAGTCCCGCTATCACAAGCGCACCGATATCGGCGCACTCAAAAACGAGCCTGCCGAGCGCAGCCTCTGCACTTTCAATAAGCCTGTCCTGCGAAAAGAGGTCGGAGCAGGTGTATCCGGTTATGCACAGCTCCGGCAGAGCGATTATCTGCGCACCCGATGAAGCCGCCTCTCTTATAAGAGGAAGCATATTATCAACATTTTTATCCGCCGCGCCGACGGTCACTCTCGGGCAGACCGCCGCAGCCTTGACAAATCCTAAGTCTTTCAAGATATCACGTTCCCTTTCGCGAATCTTTATTATATTCAGTATATACTAATCCGCGCTTTAAATCAATCCTTTTCGTTTTCGGAGGTGATCCCACGGACTCTTTTTATTCGCTCGTTTCTTCGATAAATTCGGCACTTTGGGGTTTTACGCTGCTCGCCGCCTTCACCGGCACGGGGCTTCTGCTGAGCGTGCGGTCGGGATTTTTTCAGATAACGCACATCGGCACATGGATGAAAACGACGCTCGGCAGCATTTTCGGCAAAAAGAGCAGAAAATCGAATGACGGCTCGATATCGCAGACTCAGGCACTCTCCGCCGCGCTCGCCGCGTGCATGGGCACGGGCAACATAGTCGGCGTGGCGGCGGCAATAGCATCAGGCGGCGCGGGTGCGGTTTTCTGGATGGTGATAAGCGCGATAATCGGCATGATGAGCGCGTGCTGCGAAAACATTCTCGGCATAAAATACAGATACCGCGACGAAAACGGCGAATGGATGGGCGGCGCGTTCGTCTATATGGAGCGCGGACTGGGATTCAAGCATATGGCAAAAATTTTCTGCGTCCTGTTAGTCATTGCCTCGCTCGGTATCGGCAACATGACCCAGGCGAACGCCGCCGCGCTCTCGCTCTCCGGCTCATTCGGGCTGAGTCCCGCGATAACGGGGTTGGTTCTCGCCGCCGGAGTGTTTGCCGTAACCTGCGGCGGGCTCAAGAGAATCGCCTCGACGGCGGAGAAGATAATCCCTGCCATGACGGCTCTGTTCATTCTCGCGAGCTTCGCTGTCATAATAAAGAACTTTCGCGCTGTGCCGTCGGCGTTTTCGCGCATAATATCCGAGGCGTTTTCTCTGCGTGCGGCGGCAGGCGGAGCGGCGGGCTGCGGGATAAAAAAGGCTCTGCGCTACGGGGTGGCGCGGGGAGTGTTTTCAAACGAAGCGGGGCTCGGCAGCAACGCGATAATCCACGCGGCGGCGCAGACGGATTCGCCCGCCGAGCAGGGCTGCTGGGGCATACTTGAGGTTTTTCTTGACACGGTTGTCATGTGCACCGTGACCGCAATAACTCTCTTGGTATCCGGCGCGCCGACGGACGGCGACGGCTCTCTCGCCTGCGCCGCCGCCTTCGGCAGTGTATTCGGGAAAATGGGAAACATATTCGTCTGCGTAAGCATCTGCGTTTTCGCCTTCGCCACGCTTATCGGCTGGTCATATTACGGGCGGCGGGGGCTGGAATATCTGCTGGGTGCAAGGAGCGCGAGGATATATAACATTATCTACGCCGCGGCGGTATTCGTCGGATGCGTCGCCGACCTCAGGCTTGTCTGGGAGCTTGCCGACCTCGCGAACGCGCTCATGGCGGTGCCGAACCTGATATCGCTCTGTCTGCTCAGCGGCGAAGCGACGAAAGAGCTGAAAAAGACATATCATAATTGATATATTAGGTATTGATTTATTGATATAACGATGTATAATATAGTGTAACTGCGGCGAATTTTGGAATTTTGTGCCGATTCGCGGGCGGATATATTCACCCCGCCGCATACATTATTACTCACATTTCTCATTACTTTGAACGAAGCCAGCAAAAATATTCGGAGTCGAATTATGCCGAGATTTTTATGTGATCTGCATATCCACTCGTGTCTGTCGCCCTGCGGCGACGAGGAGATGACTCCCTATAACCTTGTCAACATGGCAAAGGTCATGGGGCTGGATATCCTTGCGCTGACCGACCACAACTCTTCGCTCAACTGCCCCGCTGCGGCGCGTGCGGCTGAGGAGGCCGGAATAGCTTTCGTGCCCGGCATGGAGCTGACTACTTCAGAGGAAGTGCATGTCGTGTGCCTGTTTTCCGATGTCGATTCCGCACTCGCGTTTTCGGGCTATGTCGCCGAGCGTCTGCCGAGGATAAAAAACCGGCTCGACATTTTCGGCGAACAGCTGATAATGGACGAGCGTGACGGCATTCTCGGGCGGGAGGAAAATCTGCTGAGCACGGCGAGCTTTATTTCAATAAGCGAGGTTTTTTCACTCGTCTCCGACTTCGGCGGGGTCTGCTATCCCGCGCATATCGACCGCCCGTCGTTCAGCGTAATTGCGAACCTCGGTTCATTGGACGAAAGCTGGGGCTTCGTGAACGCCGAGTTCTCCGCCTTTGCTCAGAAGGACAGGCTCATTGAAGAGCACCCGCTGCTCAGAAAAATGAGGCTTCTGCGCGCATCCGACGCGCACTGCCTCGAAAATGTCGGCTCGGCGAGCACCGAGCTTGAGCTCCCCTGCGCGTCGCCGCAGGCGGTCGTTGATCTGTTGAAGAGTAATTACTACCTGTCGGGTATGTAATTTGGTATATAGTTTATCGATAGTTTTTTCTTTAAACTGTAGCAATTTTCAAACCCGCATGATATAATTACTTTTAATGTGAAAAGGAAAACCCTTTTTGCCTATCTGTTATTTTTCTCAAACCTAAGGAGGGAATGGCTACAAATGCTCAAAAAAATCAGTAAGATACCTTTTTCCGGCACCCCGGAGCAGGAGGAGAAGCTAAAAGCCGTTATCGCGGAATGCAACGGCGACAAGAGCCTGCTGATGCACGTTATGCAGGAGGCTCAGCTCATCTACGGTTATCTTCCGTTCGAGGTACAGGCTATGATAGCCGAGGGAATGGATGTTCCGCTTGAGAAGGTATACGGTGTATCGACCTTCTACGCCCAGTTCGCTCTGAGTCCCAAGGGCAGATACAACATCTCCGTATGTCTCGGAACCGCCTGCTATGTCAAGGGCTCGCAGGCTATCCTCGACAAGATAAGCGAGAGACTCGGCATCGGTCCGGGCGAGTGCAGCGACGACGCGTGCTTCTCGGTCGAGGCGTGCCGATGCATCGGTGCGTGCGGACTTGCTCCCGTAATGACCGTCAACGACGATGTTTACGGCAGACTCACCCCCGACCAGGTAGACGGTATTCTCGACAAATACCTGAACGCTTAACGCCATGCGCGAGCTGTCACTCAATATTCTCGATATAGCCCAGAACTCCATATCAGCCGGAGCGTCGCTGATAAAAATAGATGTCTGCGAAGACACAGAGGAGCATCTTCTCACGCTCACGGTTTCCGACAACGGCTGCGGCATGGACGAGGAACAGCTTCGGAATGTCTGCGATCCGTTTTTCACCACGCGCACGACGCGCAAGGTCGGTATGGGCATACCGCTGTTCCGCCTTGCGGCGGAGCAGACCGGCGGCAGTCTTGAGATAAAGTCAACAAAAGGCGTCGGCACTTCGACAAGAGCCGTATTTCATTCGGACAGCATCGACTTCACTCCCCTGGGGGATATGACCTCGACGGTGACTGTGCTCATCTCGATGAACACCGACAGGGACTTTGTTTACCGCCGCTCGGTCAACGGAAAGGAATTTGCGCTCGACACGCGGGAGATTAAAAAAATTCTCGACGGCGTGCCGCTCGACAACCCCGACGTTGTGCAGTGGATGAAAGAATATATCGACGAGAACACAGCGTTCATTACAAAAAACATATGACGGTGCCCATGCGCCGGGAAAGGAATAACCATGAAATCACTTGCTGAACTTAATGCAATAAGAGATAAGGCAAAAGCCAATATGAATGTCCGCGAGGACAACGAGAACACCACCCGCGTGCTCGTAGGCATGGCGACCTGCGGCATAGCGGCAGGCGCGAAACCCGTGCTCACCGCACTTGTTGACGAGGTTGCCCGCCGCAATCTCAGCCATGTCACCGTCTCGCAGACCGGCTGCATCGGCATGTGCCAGTATGAGCCGATTGTCGAGGTTCTTGAACCCGGCAAGGAAAAAGTGACCTATGTCAAGGTAACACCCGAAATGGTCGCACGCATCGTCAGCGATCATCTCGTCAACGGCAACCCTGTCGGCGAATTTACGGTCGGCGCCATCGCCAAATAACAAGGAGGAAAATCAATGTATCGTTCACACGTTCTTGTCTGCGGCGGTACCGGCTGTACTTCTTCTCACAGCGCAGAAATAATTGCCGAGTTTGAAAAGGAGATTGCCGAAAAGGGTCTCGCAGACGAAATCAAGGTCATCAGGACGGGCTGCTTCGGTCTGTGCGCCTTAGGTCCGATAGTCGTTGTCTATCCCGAGGGCGCGTTCTACAGCCAGATAAAGGTTGAGGACATTCCGGAGATAGTTGACGAACACCTCATCAAGGGCAGAATAGTCAAGCATCTGCTCTACGATGACACCGTTGCCGGCGACACAGTAAAGAGCCTCAATGAGACTCAGTTCTATAAAAAGCAAAAGAGAGTCGCGCTGCGCAACTGCGGCGTTATCGACCCCGAAAATATCAATGAATACATAGCCATGGACGGCTACCAGGCTCTTGCGAAGTGCCTGACCGAATACACCCCGGACGAGGTTATCCAGATAGTCAAGGATTCCGGTCTGCGCGGCAGAGGCGGCGGCGGATTCCCGACGGGGCTCAAATGGAGCTTCACCCGCAAGAATCATGCGGATCAGAAATATGTCGTCTGCAACGCCGACGAGGGCGACCCCGGCGCGTTCATGGACCGCTCCGTGCTTGAGGGCGACCCGCACTGCATCGTCGAAGCCATGGCGATATGCGGCTACGCCACCGGCGCGACCGAGGGCTATATCTATGTCCGTGCGGAGTACCCGATAGCGGTCAAGAGACTTCAGATAGCAATAAACGAAGCGCGTGAGCTCGGACTGCTTGGAAAGAATATCTTCGACAGCGGCTTCGACTTCGACCTTCATATAAGACTCGGTGCAGGCGCATTCGTCTGCGGCGAGGAGACCGCGCTCATGACCTCCATCGAGGGCAACCGCGGCGAGCCCCGTCCGAGACCTCCGTTCCCGGCGGAAAAGGGTCTTTTCGGAAAGCCCACGACCGAGAACAACGTTGAAACATTTGCGAACATCCCGCAGATAATCCTGCACGGCGCGGAGAGCTTCGCCTCCATGGGCACCGAGCGCTCCAAGGGCACCAAGGTCTTTGCGCTCGGCGGCAACATCAAGCACACGGGTCTTGTTGAAATCCCCATGGGCACAACCCTGCGCGAAATAATTGAGGACATCGGCGGCGGCATCCCCAACGGCAGAAAGTTCAAGGCGGCTCAGACCGGCGGCCCCTCCGGCGGCTGCATCCCCGCGAGCCTCATGGACACGGAGATAGACTACGACAACCTCACCGCCATCGGCTGCATGATGGGTTCTGGCGGACTTATCGTCATGGACGACAGCAACTGCATGGTCGATATAGCCAAGTTCTTCCTCGACTTCACGGTTGACGAGTCCTGCGGAAAGTGCTCCCCCTGCCGTATCGGCACGAGAAGAATGCAGGAGATACTCGAAAAAATTATCGCCGGCAAGGCGACGCTTGAGGATCTGGACAAGCTCGAGGAGCTCGCCCACTATATCAAGGAAAACTCCCTCTGCGGACTCGGTCAGACGGCTCCCAACCCCGTCCTTGCGACCCTCAAGTTCTTCCGCGAGGAGTATATAGCGCATATAGTTGACAAGAAGTGTCCCGCAGGCGTATGTAAGGCACTGCTGAGCTTCAAGATAGACAAGGATCTGTGCATCGGCTGCGGTCTCTGCGCCAGAAACTGTCCCGTCTCGGCAATCGGCAAGACCGACTATGTCGCAGAGGGTCACAAGCTCCCGTCGTATGCTATCGACACGGCGAAGTGCATCAAGTGCGGCGTCTGCATGGAGAACTGCAAGCGCGCCAAGGCAATCAGCAAAGGCTAAGGAAGGAGGGTCAACACAGCATGGAAATGGTAAATATAAAGATAAACAACATGCCCCTGAGCGTACCCAAGGGCATATCCATACTTGAGGCGGCGCGTATGGCCGGCATTGAGATTCCGACCCTCTGCTACCTCAAGAAGATAAACGAAATAGGCGCATGCCGCATCTGCATGGTCGAGGTCAAGGGTGCCCGCTCGCTCGTGACCGCCTGCGTGTACCCCGTAAACGAGGGTATGGAGATTTTCACAAACACCGAGCGCGTCCGCAAGAGCCGCAAGATGACCCTTGAGCTCATTCTTTCGACGCATGACAGGAAGTGTCTGTCTTGTATTCGCAGCGGAACCTGCGAGCTTCAGCAGCTCTGCAAGGAGTTCGGCGTTGACAACGAGAGCCGTTTTGACGGCGCGAATCCCGTTCATGAATACGACGATTCCGCCATCCATATGATAAGAGACAACGGCAAGTGCATTCTCTGCCGCCGCTGCGTCGCGGCATGTCAGGCTCAGCACATCTCCGTTATCGGCGCAAATGCCCGCGGATTTGACACCCATATAGGCTCGGCGTTCGAGAAACCGCTCGATTCCGTGGCTTGCGTCTCCTGCGGTCAGTGCATCGTCAACTGCCCGACCGGTGCCATCTACGAAAAGGACGACACCGCAAAGGTTCTCGAGGCTATCAACGATCCCGAGAAGTTTGTCGTTGTTCACACCGCGCCTTCAATCCGCGTCACTCTCGGCGAGTGTTTCGGAATGCACATCGGCACCAATGTTCAGGGCAAGATGGTCGCGGCACTCAGACGCCTCGGCTTCGACAGGGTCTTTGACACCGACTTCGGCGCAGATCTCACCATTGTCGAAGAGGCAAACGAGTTCCTCGGCAGAGTCCAGAACGGCGGCGTGCTTCCTATGATAACCTCCTGCTCGCCCGGATGGATAAAATACTGCGAGCACTACTATCCCGATATGCTCGATCACCTTTCGACCTGCAAATCGCCTCAGCAGATGTCGGGCGCGATAATAAAGACCTGGTATGCCGATAAGATGGGCATTGACCCGAAGGATATCGTCGTTGTCGGCATTATGCCCTGCACGGCGAAGAAATTCGAGACAAAGCGCAAGGATCAGGCGGCGTCCGGCTATCCGGATGTTGACTACTCGCTGACCACGAGGGAACTCGGCAGGATGATCGACAGCGCGGGCATATTCTTCAGACACCTGCCCGACGAGGAGTTCGACAATCCTCTGGGCGATGCAACCGGCGCTGCGGTCATATTCGGCGCAACCGGCGGCGTTATGGAGGCGGCGCTGAGAACCGCCGTTGAAAAGCTCTCCGGCGAGGAACTCAAGAGCCTCGACTTCACCGAGGTTCGCGGCACCGACGGCATAAAAGAGGCCTCCTACACCGTCAACGGCATGGAAATCAAGGTCTGCGTGGCCAGCGGTCTTGCAAACGCCAACGCCGTCATGGAAAAGGTCAGAAACGGCACTGCCGACTATCACTTTATCGAAATCATGGGCTGCCCCGGCGGCTGCGTCAACGGCGGCGGTCAGCCTATTCAGCACGCGGTCGTGCGCAACTTCGTCGACCTCAGAGCGCGCAGAGCCGCAGCTCTCTACGAGGCGGACAAGGATATGCCCCTGCGCAAGTCGCATGAGAGCGAGGCTGTCAAGCGCGTCTACGACGAGTTCCTCGGCGAGCCCGGCAGCCACAAGGCGCACGAGGTGCTCCACACCTCGTATGTCGCGAGACCGAAATACAAATAATATAAGCACAATAAGCAATAGGGAGAATCCAATATGGATTCTCCCTATTTATTTAATTGCTATCATAGAATCAAGTTTCAATCCGGCTTGCTATTTCGCATTTCGATTCATGAGCCGAAGATGAGAATTGCCCTCTTTATACTATTCACGTTCCCAAGCTTTATAAGAAAGCGGCTTGTCTGTCAATCCGATTAAATAATCGGCAGACAAATCGTAAAACCTACACAGCCGAATCAAATCATCAATTTTTAATTCGGCTCGCCCCATTTCAATATGATTATATCCCTGCTGAGACTTGTCCAATAACTTTCCGACTTGCGCCTGCGTTAAGTCATGATCCTCACGGACATTTTTGATTCTTTCTCGATATTCCATGCATTCCGCCCCTCATATTATTTATTAATGTATACATCATAAAACACTCAAAAATATTGTATTGACATTTACTCAATTTTTGAGTATTATGTTTTTGAAAGGAGGGTAAAAATGCCGTCAATTGACTTTTCCAAAATTGCGGAAATGTTGGAATCTTCAACCGATTTTTCCCTATCTGAAAAGCAATACAAAAAGCTAACAGGTCGGGCAATGCCAAAGGATATATCGTATTTAACTCATAAATCCGCTATGGCAAAATTCGCCGAATCCAGAGGACTAAAAATTCATGTGCAAGAAAAAACGATTACTTTTGAAAAATCTAATGGTAATCAGTAAAGAGAAGGAGAGATTATTTTGAAAAGGTTCACATCTTTATTATTAGTATTCGCCTGCCTATTAATTTGCATCGGCTGTGTTGCCGGTTGTTCCAAAAGCAACTCCGGCGGCTCGTCATCCGGTTCAAAGATAACAGAAAGTAGAGCCATAGAAATTGCCAAGCAACGAACCGTAAATGCTTGCTGCGACCACCGCAACACAACATCTGTCAGAATTAACTATGGAACTGAAAAAGCAACACATCGCGATAAAGACGGATGTTATATTGTAGAACTGTCCGGATATTATTTCCCGGTAAATGAATATGGTGAAATAGGAAATAAATGTCGTTTCAACACGTACACCCGAATTTGGGATTCCGGCGCGATTGATTACTTTCACGAAAACTTTTAATAATGTTTCTGATTAAATAAAAAGAAGAGCCTCATTTTTATATGAGTCTCCCCTAATAATATCCATACAATAAAACCCGTCGCAGACTTATATCTACGGCGGGCTCGCTTTATATGTCTTTTATCTCGTCAAATATCTCTTGCGGGATTCGTCTGTCCTTATAATAATATTCGCGGTCGCGCCCGTTTATTCCCCTCGCCACATAGCACGGGTTTCCGTAGGCGACGACATTTGCGGGAACATCTTTCGTGACGACGCTGCCCGCGCCGATAACGCTGTTGTCCCCTATCGTCACGCCGGGCATTATCAGAGCCCCCGCGCCGATCCAGCAGTTTTCGCCGATATGCACCGGCAGGTTGAACTGATACGCTTTTTCACGCAGGTGCGGCAAAATCGGGTGTCCCGCAGTCGCAACGGTGACATTCGGACCTATCATCGTGTGCGAGCCGATGTAGATATGTGAGTCGTCAACGGCGGTGAAGTTGAAGTTCGCATATACGGAGTCGCCGAGATGCACATGCGCCCCGCCCCAGTTCGCGTGGAACGGCGGCTCGAGATAGCAGTTCTCGCCGACCTCGGCGAACATTTTTTTCATCAGCTCCTGCCGCCTCTTCTGCTCGGTCGGGCGCGTAGAGTTGAACTCATAAAGCAATTCGAGCTTTTTGAGCTGCTCGTCGAATATCGACTCCTCGTTCGGATAATAGAGCTCGCCCGTGTGCATTCTTTCTTTCATTCCCATGGCTGTCTCCCTTTCTGCTTTTCTTACCTTGATTATACTTTATGCGTCGGGCTTTTTCCAGTTTTTTTGAGCAAATACGCGCATGTTCTGAGACATTCGGGCTTTTTTGTTGACTTTGCGCACGGCAAATATTATACTTTAAAGTAACAGACTTTCAATTATTGTTTCAAGTCGGAAGGTGAAGAGAAAATGGATAAATTCATGCCCAAGACCATTGAGCAGCTCAATGCCGAATTTGAAGAACGCATGGAAAAGGCAAAGCAGGATGAGCTGAATGCGGCGGCTGAAAAGGCGGCAGCGGAGATAAAAGCCGCCGAAGAAGCGCGAAAAGAAGAGGAAGCCCGCGCAGCGGCAGAAGAGAAGGCGGCGGAGGAAGCGAGACGGGTCGAGGAGCGCAGCTACGAAAGCGCGATAGACAGCTCCGTCATCTCGGCAAACGAGCTTGAGCCGGTGCAGGGGGACTTTGAAGAAGCTTATTCCGGCGAGGAAGAGGTATATGTCGAAGAGCCCGAGCCCGAAGTCAAGGAAGAAGTGCCGGTCAAAAAGCAGGAAAACGAATACGGTGAGCCCGATCCCCACGGATATTTCGGCGCCCCGATAGACAAGAGCAGACCGCGCAAGACCCTCTCCGAGGAAACCGCCTCCAAGGTCGAGCCGAAGTTTGATTTTGAGCGCACCTCGGACTACTCGGGCGCGATGCTTCAAAACGGCTTCAAGCCGCAGAAGGACAAATTCAGGGGCGCGAGGATATTTACGACTGTCCTCATCGTCATAATAGCCGTCGTGTCGCTCGTCACCGCGCTTCTCTGCGTTGCGGCGGCGCACCCCGACAAATTCCTGCTCGACCGCGGTCTTGCCGTGTGCAGCGAAAATGTCGCCGGCTCAAACATAAAGAGCGGCTCGCTGTGCCTCACACACAGGGCATCCGCCGCGTCCGCGGACGAGGTTGCGCTGTATAAGCTCGGGAGCAAATACGCATTTGCATTCGGCTCGTCAATACCCGAGGGTGCTTCGACAGTCGCGCTCGCCACACGCTGCGTACCGTATATGGGCAGCTTCATCTCAAGCGTTACAAATATGTGGATAGTCTACGCCTGCTCGGCTCTCGCGGCGATACTCATCATCCTGATAATCAGGCTCGCGGCGTTCGGCGCGCCGGAGGAAACCGTCACCGACGGGGTAAAGAGCAGGAAGAGCCGCAAATAACACAAAAAGCTCAAGGGCTGTCGCATTCGGAGGGAAGCGCAATGTCCATAGAAAGGGTTCGGGAATATTTCAGGGAACTCGGAATAGAAGACCGCGTAATGGAGATAGACGAGTCGAGTGCGACCGTCGCCCTCGCGGCAAAGGCTCTCGGCTGCGAGGAGGGCAGGATAGCAAAGACGATATCGTTTTCGCTCGACGGCATGGCTATACTGATCGTCGCGGCGGGCGACACGAAGATAGACAACGCAAAATACAAGGCGTGCTTCGGCAAAAAGGCAAAGATGCTCTCGCACGAAGAGGCGGCGAGGCTTATCGGTCACGCGGTCGGCGGAGTGTGCCCGTTCGCCGTGAACGGCGGAGTGAAGGTATATCTCGACGAGTCGCTCAAGAGATTCAGCACGGTATTCCCCGCCTGCGGCAGCAGCAACAGCATGATAGAGCTGACCCCCGCCGAGCTTGAAAAATACTCAAAGCCCGAATGCTGGGTCGATGTCTGCAAGCCGACGGCATAAAACCGAAAAATCGAGTGCTCATAGTGGAAAGCCCTTGTGAGCACTCAATTCTGTTTCATATAAAAAAGCACCTGCAAACGCAAGTGCTTTTTTCTGGCTTGGCGCGCTGAAAAAGACATCACCGGATTTTTTGAAAAATCCGCTTGTAATAAGGCTTTTTCGGACTTTTTTATAAATCCGTACTGTCCCACACCTGCAGGGGTTGTGATACCTTTTCTTTTTTGGTGCGAACCGAAAAAGATATCATGTAATTTACGCATCAATTGATAGTACCTGTTTCCTGCGACTAAATAGCTACATATATCAACGGTAAGTGATTTTGCCTTACGCTCTGTGCTTCATATAAATCTCATTTATCGCTTCAGCGTACAAGGCGCGCGATTTTTTTACCAAGCCCTCGTTATTGTTCTTTTTGTATAGATAGCGTTCAAGGACTTCATCCCAATACCCGTGCTTTTTCAACCAATCTTCTTTGGGTTTAGTATAGTATCCTTTGGTCTGATCAGCCCAAACGTATGATCGCTGTTCCTTGTTAAATCGTATGTACTGTTGGAGTACTGAACCGGCTTTGTCGGTATAGTTATTTACAATTGCGAAGTCACAACTTTGTAGTATCTTTGAGCGCCAATGATCAATTTTTTTGATTGTAAATACACGGGTTGAATCTTCACAGTATCCGTATCCATACCGACGAACCACTAAATTAAAAGCGTCCATCATGATATGCTTGATCTCTCCGGGGACATATCTATCGTCATCATAGAAAACATCAAGGTTTACATCAAAATCATATCCGATATTGCTCTTACGGTCGCAGGTAATCATATTGCGACTGCTGCTCCCAATGAATTGAAATTGGAAAGAGACATCTTTGTTTCGCAGTATGTCCTGAACATCATTAATTATCTCGATCAACTCATTTTTTGCCGGGGCAGCTTCTTTCTTGGAAACATATTCGAAGTTATACATAGTTAAATCCTCCTCATATTTCCCAAGCCGCCCATTCAGTTCAAAACCAAATCATATTATTATACTTGTTTTTTCTTCGTTGTCAAGACCTATTATAACACATTTTAGGCTTTTGTGCAAAAAAGATTTTCAATCAATCATATTACATCATTCTATACCGTTTTCGCTTTACGCGCGTCACACGATTTTGAAGTCTTTGTGCTTGGTGTCGGGTTATTGAGATTATGAGTAAGCAGTTCCTTGGTGTTTTCCAAGAGGCTGCCGTCTCCGGATTCATAAACGCAGACGAAGATTTTCCTTTTCCTGCAATCGGCAATAAACTCCTTTAGCTTTTGCTGCTTTGCCTTATCCCTTTGGTCGGCGTGGGAGCACCACACCTGTGCCAGCTTCAGTTCGTTATTCATTACAATTTCCATTTTATTAAACTCCTTTAATCGCCGTCCCAAATGCCATCCGGTCGCATATGTGCCATAGACAGCAATTGATAGAGTGACTTTTTGACATTCCCTTCGGTTGCTTTCCAATAGTCAGGATCAACTTCATCGGTTAATGCATCAATTGCCTTTTGCAAAACTGGTATGCTCTCAGCTCCGGTTTTCCCGTAAATGCTTCTGATGCCTTTTTCGCCAAGAACCTCGGGACGGCAGAATACACAGGCATAGTTGTATGTGATGTTCAGACTCAGTTCCTTTGTACCGTCAATGGCATATGTACCTCCACGCATAAAATGTGGATTTTCCAATTCAATGGTCTGCTTGGTGACAGGATCATTGAGATGTATGTCGTAGCTCATTTTTCTTTCTCCTTTTGCCGGCCATTCATTTTCGAATTAAATCACATTATCTGCTCAAAGGTCTGCTCATCCGGTTCATCGGCTTTCATTCGGATTAGCCCGTTGTCGAACAGATCCGTTTGCATATCCACAACTTCCATACCATTCATTCGCATGACTTCGTCCTGGGTTTCTTCACCTACAAACTTCGACACCGTCATTGTTTCGCCCAAAAAGTTTGGCTCAGTGTCATCATCAAGCGGGATATATCCGTCTTTACCGAAATTGAGTACATCTCGCATCAGCACGGTGCCGCCGTGATTGACTTCGACCTTCGGCTCTATGGAGCAGAAGCGACCGCCGTCATCGCTATGGCGGAGGTCATATGCATGTAAGCCTTCGGGAATATGCTCTGGCTTAATCCGTCCGTTGCTGAACAGTGCTCTGTGGTCGAGCACCTCAATGACATCTAACTCTTCCTCGTTCAGAGCCGGTGTATTAAGTTCTCTTGTTTCCGTCTTATCATAACTCATATTTTTCTCCCTTCATATTGCTACCCATGCACATCAGATTCAATGTTGGATAAGCAGATATTCTTCACCTCTGGCAGTAAGTTGTCCATCTTGATTCCTTCGAATATCAAACAGATTCACAAGTCGCTGCATACTGCACGCAAGCTGCATCATTAGAGTTTTGATTTCCTCTTTGGACATACAAGAAAGCGCGAATAATTGTTCTTCCTCACACAAATCCGTAAATGTCAGTTTGCAGATTTTTCCTTGTCTTTTCACACGCACATTTATCGAATCAAGCCCACGAGGCTCGGGGTACTCCGGCTTTTCACCAGCATCTAAATCCTCATCCATAGAGTGAAGGTTTGGCGCATTCCAAAGTTTTAGCCAAGGGAGCGCCTTATAGATTTTTTCCATAAACGCCCCATGATTCGTTGAGTAAAGAGAAAGATTGCTTTCTATATATGCCTCGCAGATCGCAATGCCCATTTGATCATCCATTTCAATTGTCTCGGTCTTATAAGTCGCAAGATAATCGCATCTGTTTTCCACGGCGCGGTTAATTGCAGTAGAAAAGCCATCGGGGTCAAGCTTTTTCTCTCGAATCATTACGGTTTCTCCTACGATATTCATGTGGCTCTCACTGCAATGATTCATCAGTTCTTCCCTTTGAATATCTACCTCTTTTTCGTCTTGGGCATATAAATACAGCCATATTCTTTTCATTCAAACACCATTCCTTCCTCTTAGTTCTTCACGGGCACGATTTCATAAATATTGTTGCTCATTTTCATGGTCATTGTCTCTTTCTTCAAATTGCATTCGGAAGAGAGCAATGTGTTCGCTGACCATCTGCGGATATGAGTTATACACATGGCGGCACAGCTTCTTGTACAGACCAAGAAATTGCTCATCATCACCGAAATCAAGAAGACCGTCCATAATTCTCTCTATCTCATTTTCTGCGGTTATTTTTCCGGCCATTACCGAAGCAACCGCTTGAGAATAATGCGCATAGATTATTTTCTTTTGTTCTTCGAATGCGGCAATTAAATAAGCTATATCATCCAAAGAACTATTTTCGCTCAAAATGATTCCTTCTTCCAAATTTCTACGGGTATACCGTAAGTCACAAGCTCGTCTTTGATTATTTGTTCTACGATGCTCCAAGACCCTCCCGCAAGACCGCAGCCCATTTTATACGGGATGCGGACGGTCGTCAGCGTCCTTGCCGGTAATGGTGTTGCAACAGTTCTCACAACCGTGAGTGCCTTTCGCAGAGCGTCATAATCGGTATAGCATTTATCCCGACCGAAGCCATATTGTGCGAACAGGTTGGCGATGAGCCATTCACATCCGTTATATCGAATCGGACAAAACAGCACTTTCCCGAGCAAGTCCTGACGGTTAGCGGCTTGGGTGCAATTCCTTTGATACATCTCACATACTTGTGGGAACATGGTGCGAATCTGCTTCGCAAGCCCTGCACCCATAATTCCCTGACAGTTTACCTGATGGCAGATTACCAGTTCGTGACCTGTCCCGTTGGGAGAAAATATATCACCGCAATGATAGTCCATACCAATCCCACCTTTTCATGTTTCGCTCAGATGTTCTGTCTATTCTCAACACCGATATACGAGCAGCCGGACATAGTCAGCAGTTGGGCATGTTTCGTCCGGATTTGCATCCTTGATAGCATATTCTGCCCATCGACAGAAATAACCGAGCATAGTATCCACTCTGCTCACGATTAAGTTATAAACCCTGTACCAGTCCTCGTATTCGTCCCACTCGTAGTAGGAATACTCCTGTTTCTCCTTATCGGACAGTTTTTTGTATTCCTCGGGCGTGAGCCAATAACCTATGGTATCATACTCGTCGATTTCAAATGCTGCGATGCTGACCTTGGAAGCATACCCGCAGTACCGTGTCGGCTTGTCCTTCTTGACTCGAACTTTTAAGGATTTGCCGTAGTTTACAAGGAGCATAGAACAGCTGTAAAAATCCTTGTAGGTGTCAATGTGTAAGTACGGGTCGTATGGTTCATCGTCTTCATGGCAAAATACCGACCGAACTTCTTTGCTCATATTCTCCGGTCGACCGCAAGTGTAACTGACTTCTTCCAGTTCTTCATATGCTTCACGAAGCCAATTTCGTCCTGAAATGACCGGGCAGACATCGATACTTCCGTCAGTGCGCTGAAACAGCGGATTTAGATTATACCACTGATTGCCGACACGAACCTCGGCATAAATTGCATAATAAGTTCCCATTGGTGACTCCTTTATCTGATACCATCTGTGTCAGCAATCCGAGTAAAATTCCTTCATGTCATCTAATCTAAGGCACGAAAGGCGGCCATACTCATAGCCACTGCCGCAGTCTATACCGATTGCATTATCACCCTTCCAAATACACCACGGCACTTTGTCGTGAAAGTAGCAGGTAGGTGTGTGACCGAAGATCAGTACATATCCTTCGGGAATCGGTTGTGTTTCATCCCATCGATCCCATATGGCAAATTCACGGCTGTTTTTGTAATCATAAATGTTCCAGGGGGATTTTATGTAGTTTTCCTCGGGAGAGGCATGGACAAGCTTGTACTTGATTCCGTTGACCTCGACTTCAAGGTTCGTTGGCAGTTGGCGGATGAAATCGAAAATATCGGCTCGGATATCCTTGCGGTAATGTTTGAGCTGCTCATGCGTAATCATACCGCCGTTCCTGTACCAAAGTCTTTTTTCTCGCCGATTCGTGTTTTCTTTTTCTTCGGCTGTATCTTTGCAATTACCGATGGCGTTGAGCATCATATATTCATGATTGCCAATCAACATTTTGGCATTGGGCATTCTCATGATCTGTCTTAATATTTTGATTCCTCCGGCATACCTGTCTATCACATCTCCGAGGACATACAATGTATCATCCGCTTGGAGATTGATTTGAGCCATAATGGACTCAAATCGTTGCAGGTTGCCGTGAATGTCTGATAATACATAGGTCATCGTTTCATCTCACTTATTCGTTCCATCGTGTCCGGTGGTTTCATATTTCTAAAAGCATGCATTTCGTATCCTCCGTTTCGAACTTTATTTCGGAATATTTTCAAACACTGTTGACAAAACTATCATTGCAATGATATAATATGGTTGTGTCATCACAATGATATAAGGAGGCTTGGTTTTATGAGCACAATTCAATTACTTCACGGAACGGATCACATCATCGAGGTTCCGGATATCAATATCGGCAATCCACACAACGACTACGGAAGAGGCTTTTACTGCACCTGTGTCGATGAGATGGCCAAGGAATGGGCCTGCAAAAAGAACACGGATGGCTTTGTAAATGTCTACGACTTTGACGAAAACGGATTAAAAGTGCTGAACCTGCTGAGCGGCAATCATACAGTCCTCAACTGGATTGCTTTGCTTCTTCAGTTCCGCACCTTCAAACTCGATTCTGAGGTTGCCATTGACGCACGGGATTATATCATTGAGCACTACTCGGTTGACCTTTCCGGCTACGACATTGTTGTCGGATACCGCGCGGACGATTCTTACTTTCAGTATGCTGAGTCCTTTGTGTCCAACACACTTCCTCTCAGAAGTCTGAACAAGGCGCTTCGTCTCGGCAAGCTCGGCGAACAAACCGTTGTTATCTCGCAAAGAGGATTTGAGCGTTTGAAGTTTGTCGATGCATATTCGGTCGATAAGAATGTCTATTATCCCAAGTTCTTGGATAGAGACACCAAAGCGAGAGATACTTATCGTAAAGAAATCAAGAAGACAAAATCATATCGTGATGATATCTTTGTACTTGACATCTTGAGAGAGGAGATGAGCAATGATGACCCACGCATACAACGAATCCTATTTGAGTAATGCAAAGGATCGTCTTTCCTCATTCTTCGATTATGCTATCAATGACTGCAAGATCAAGCCGGATTGGATTACCGTGCTTTTTATCAACACAGGCTATGCCGAGCAGTTTGAACGCGGCAATCCTGCCTATGTTGCAGGTATGTCCGGTGTTGAACTTGCTCGTGCGGTTATCCTGAAAGCATACGGCAGAAAGGAACTTCCGAAGCCTACAAACTCGGAAGAATGCTCTCCCGAGTATTGGGCAGGTTGGGCGCTTGCAGAATATCAATGGTACTGCGGTCGCAGGTTCAAAGATATCTTCGAACGGATTCCTTTGACTAAGATTATCGGAATGTATTCGGTCTATCATGAGATGGATATCACGAACTTCATCGATACAATGGAAGAGTTCTACAAGGCTGCCGAAGGCGATTCCAATCTGAAACGCATTCGGGAAAGCAGAGGCTTATCTCAGTCAGAACTTGCGGAACAATCGGGCATCAAAGTCCGAAACATTCAGATGTATGAGCAGCGAGTCAACAACATTGATAAGGCACAGGCACAAACACTCTACAAGTTATCCCGTGTTCTTGGTTGCGATATCGAAGACCTGCTTGAAAATCCTATGATGTAAATCCATTTGTGCACCTGCTTTGGCAGGTGCATTTTCTATGCCCAAATATGCCTTGAGCAAAGGCAGGTTTTCGGGAATCACGCAGAATTTGAGAAATCCCGCGGTCATATCTTCAATCGTTGTCCCGATGTTCTTGAACAGTTCGGTCGCCTGATTATATATATCTCTGTCGATTTCAATAGTCATGGTCACAAGTTCTTTGTTCATCGTATTCTCCTTATCCATCTCCGAAGAAATAGTCTTTGCTGAAACTCGTGAAGGAAGCCGCAGAGTAATCGTCCAAAATTAGTCTGTAGTATCTTCCCATCGTCACAGCTTCTTTCTGTTGGCCCATGTGTAATCGACAAACACATCCCAATTATTCATAATCTGCCAACAGACATCAACCTTCTTTTTCTCGGATTCACGGGGAGATACCCATGGTGTAACAAGGACTTCCCATTCACACTTCGACCAAAAGTAATACATCACCTCGCTGCGGAGTTGCTTGGCGAAGTCTTCTTTGCTTTGATATTTCTTGGCGGCCCGCTTCACATATTCACGGAATGAACCGTGTTCGAAGACATTGAAGGTTTCTATGCTACGGCTGTTGCAGTTGTGGTAGAACACATTCCATCTAATCTCGTTTTCGGGATGAACTGTTTGCTTCTTTTCCCACGGGAATTGTGTCGTATATTCAGCAGACCTTTCGCCATAGGTGGGGCGTATTGTCCTTCCATGCTCAATAATCTCGTCCAAGGTTACAGGCTCGTAATTCCAATACATACAACCTACATTGTAGATTTCATTCCGGCATCCTATGTTATTAAGACGCTCCGCAAAATTAACCTCAAAATCCGCTTCATCTGTAAAATGGGAATGAGCATGGAGATGGATTGCCTGGTATCGATGTCCGTTGTACATCGGAGTGAAATAATGGGAGAGGATAACTCTTTTCTTCGTGCCGTCTTCCAAAGTCACGCAAATGTCGTCGTAATCTTTGATTCCCGCAAGCGCTGCCTTGGCTTTTGCATTGTGCAGGAAGCGGTCATGATTTCCTTTAATGAGAATAATCTGACCGTTTAGGCTTTTGATTAGTTCCGGTGCGTCATCGTTTCGCGCTTTCCATATCATGTCCCCGAGGACATAAGTGAGGTCACCCTTGCCAACCTTGCTGTTCCATCTGCGGATAAGTTCCGCGTCCATTTCTTCAACAGTCTTGAACGGGCGATTATCAAAAGCAATCACATTGGCGTGACCAAAGTGCAGATCACCGGTAAAGAATATTTTACCCATCTTCCATCTCTCTTTCTAAATTCGCTTTGTTGACCTTCATCTTCTGTAATTCATCACTTGACTCGAACTGGTGGAAAAGAAAATGCATTTTATCAATTCGTTTGTTTGTGTGCCAATGTCCGCAGAACCATGCCATATAGTCCGTCGTTTCTTCTATGACATCGAGCCACTTCTCCGTACTGTCATCCACTGTACTTTGGTCGATACCCGGGAGGAATTCCTCAACAGGCTCATATTTGAAAGGACAGGTGTGTGACAATACTACATCGACGGCATTTTCTTTAAGCTGCTGCTCTACATATTGCTTGATTTCTTCACTTGGTTGTTCATCTGACCACCAACCGTATCCTCGGGAAAGGCGATAGAACTTGTCCACGCTGTAGGCACCGCCGATAACGATGTGCCGAAGTCCCTCTAAGTCATATATCTCGCCGTCTTTGGCAAACAATACAGAGGGATAGGCTTCCTCATACCATACGATGCCGCCGTGCCATTCCTTTGTTTTATATGTTGGAATATGCCATGGTCTTATTTCATGATTGCCGTGGATACAGAGAATAGTGGGATTCAATTTGTTGAGTGCATACTTCAATTCTGCATCTCTTTCGTCTTGCCCGTAGTTAGCACCGACATCGCCGAGAATTACGATGATATCATCCCTTGTGGGATTAAAACGCTTACAGAAGCGTACTATATCGCACTTCTGTCCGTGAATGTCACCGGTGTAATAAATCATATTTACGCCACCTTTCCGATGATAAGTATATCAGCCAATTTAATTCTTGTCCTGCGATTTGAGAAAATGTATTCGCAAACCCCCGAAATCATATTCGCAAGCGAACAGTTCGAGGGTTTGCTCTTTTAACCGGTTGTTTATGCAGTTGTTGTTTCGCAAACTGTAGGTTTATTCTTTGACTTTCGGAGTGTTCCACCGAAGCCGAAAGCAACCTATAATTTTATCTACGGTTGGTTCGGGTTAAATACTTGTATTCACGCATCGCTTGCTTGGTTGCCTTAACAATATCAAGTAGCACCCGCATTTCATAGTCACTGCAATCTGAAAGAATTGCGGTAAATTCATGATTGGATGCCTTGATTGTATTGGTAAGGCTGTCAATAAGCAGGTCATCGGTGGAGACATTCAGTTCGTTTGCCACCCTCACCAGGGTGTCAAGACTGCAAAACTTGTATGCCGTCTCCACATAACTCATATAAGCGGCAGAACGATCAATTCGCTCTGCAAGCTCCATTTGGGTAATGCCTTTCTTTGTGCGGAACGCACGGATTCTCTGCCCGAGAAGAATGTAGTTGATTTGCATATAGAAACCTCCAAAAATTTGATGTTTCTATTATAAGGTATAGCCGATGTGTTCAACTGCGGCTTATTCCAAACATCGGGCATAGATTATATAATAATCTATATACTATAAACGGATGAGGGGGTGCGTCATGAGAGAACTTGACGATGCAAGATATAAGGCAATCGGTGCAAGAATTCGTGATGTTCGCCTTCAACGAAACATGAGCCAGGCAGAATTGGCGGAAAAAGCATTCATCTCCGTTCCGCATATGAGTGAGGTTGAAAACGGAAAGACCAAATTGCGGCTTTCCACTTTCGTATATATAACTGAGGCGTTGCAGGTTTCTGCCGATGTGCTGCTCCGCACCAACACTCCCGAGGTCAATGGAATATACCAAGGTGAGTTCAACGATTTGTTGGCAGATTGCTCTCCTGCCGAGATTGATTCCATTATCAAAATTGTGAAGGAATTGAAAACCACCATGCGGATGAAAAAAGACGAGTACCTTTTTTAACAGGTCGGGCAACATTGTCTGACCTGTTTTTTCTACCTGCCGTTTTCATTGAAAGGTTTTCTCAAAAATCAATCAACTTCTCAATATGTTTTCCGAGGAAGGTCGAAATTGACCTTCCTTTTTTGCTCTTTTGGTTGGTAGTTTTCACGCTGCCAACCTTATTTTTTTGCCTTTTTCTTATCTGTGATAAACCGGTGGTTAAGCACTTGACCTGTGGTTAGTCGATATTAAGCCTTGCATGATTTACAATAATCTTAGCCTTATTTTGAATACTGCAAGTGGGAGGATAACCTAAATGGACGAGATAGATATTCACGCTAAATTGGCTCAGATAGAAACTGCACCGCACTTTTCAGAGATATTTGACGGAGACACGGAACGGGCTGAGATGATTGCTGAGCATTTGATATGGCTGCACACGATTCGCCGAGAGCGACCTCTTGTGTCAAAGCCGTACAAGGTGGGCATTTACATCCGATACTTTAATCAGACCAAGTATGAGAATTATCTCGATTTTCACAAGAAGGGGTTTGTAGACACATTGGCATTGTGTCCGAAGTGGGAGTTGGTTGACTTCTATATAGATGAAGGCTCAACTGCTCCAAATATGGAAAACGCACCCGAGTGGTGCAGACTGCTTCAGGATTGTCTTGACGGCAAGGTGGATTTAATCATTACGCAGAAGGTGTCCAATGTAACGAAGAAACCGCAGGAGATTACAATCATGTCCCGCTATCTTGCAACGCTGCCGCATCCGGTCGGAATCTACTTTATCTCCGAAGATATTTTCACCCTTGCTTCTTATTATCAAGAAGATATGCGGGACACAGACTTCTTCCCCGATGGATGGGTGAGCCTGCCGGAAGATGACTCCGAGAGGAGGCTGCTGCATGATTGACAAAACGAAACGCATAGAGAAAGAGCAAGCCAAGGCGAAGACCAAAAAGCGCATCTATGTTGAGGTCGATCCCGAAAACTATGATTACTTTCCCGAGACCAGGCAAGCAGATTATTACGATAATGATGTACCGCAAAGGGTCGCCATCTATGTTCGTGTTTCTACGGACGATGTCCGGCAGACTACATCCTTTGAGTTGCAAAAGAAGTATTATGAGGACTTTGTCATCAAGCACCCTCACTGGACGCTCGTTAAAATCTACGCTGATGAGGGTATCTCCGGCACTTCTCTGAATAAGCGTGAGCAATTCCTGCAGATGATTTCCGACGCAAAGCGCGGAAAAATCGACATGATCATTACAAAGAGCGTTTCCCGTTTCGCCCGCAATATCTATGACTTTATCGGCATTGTACGAGACCTTGCCGAACGCAATCCGCCTGTCGGAGTCTTCTTTGAAAGTGAGGGGATTTTCTCACTGAATGATGACTCACAGCTTGCATTGTCCTTCCAAGCCACAATGGCCGAGGAAGAGTCACACACACGAAGCAGGTCGATGGAAACTTCTCTGCGAATGCGATTGGACAACGGTATCCCTCTGACTCCCAAACTGCTCGGGTATATGCATGATGCTGACGGAACACTGATTCCGAATCCAGATGAAGCGCCTACGGTTAAACTTGCGTTCTATATGTATCTGTACGGCTATTCATCACAACAGATTGCCGATGCTTTCAATGCTCTCGGGCGCAAGTCCTATTTGGGAAATATCAACTGGACTTCCAACGGTATTGTTCAAATACTACGCAATGAGCGACATTGCGGTGATGTCCTCACTCGAAAAACCTTTACGCCAAACTTCCGTACCCATAAGGCAAAGAAAAACAGAGGTCAAAGGCCGCAGAGCCGGTATCGCAATCATCATCCCGGTATCGTTTCCCGCGATGATTATATTGCGGTTCAGAGAATGCTCGATAACGCTAAGTACGGTAACAAGTCTATCTTGCCCGAAATCCGCGTTGTAGAAGATGGTGTCCTCAAAGGTTTCGTTACCATTAACCCTCGTTGGGCGGGATTCAAAGAGGGGGACTACTACCTGGCTTCCAAAAGCGTGTATTCCTCTCCCGAGGAAGAACCGCATCCGGAGGAGGAGATTCAGTTTGAGGTGGAAGCAGGTGACTTTGACCTGCGCGGTTTTGAAATTGCCCGCGGCGAGTTCTTCGACGCGCCGCGTCAGCCTCACGCCATTATTTATCATAAGTTTATCAAGTTCAGTACCGCGTGTGTCCGGAAATTCGGCACACAGAATTATATTGAGATTCTGATAAATCCCATCAGCCGAAAACTTGCGATTCGACCGACCACCAAAGAAAACCGTAATAGTGTCATGGCGTCAAAGCCGGAGAAAGGCATTCTATACCCACGGTTAATCCCAACTGCTGCTTTCAGTGAGACGATGTTCAACCTTCTTGGTTGGAACATCGAATACAAGTACCGCATTTTAGGCACTCTCTATGAGCAGGATGGCGTAGTTGCCTATATCTTTGATACCGTTGACTCCGAAGCATATTTCAAGCCTAATGTGCTTTCTAAAGAAAATGGTGAGGAGGACTGCACAAATGTGCAGCCATTGATGCCATCCGGAAAGCGCATTCGTGCAATTCCGGAATCATGGACAAGTTCTTTTGGGAAGCAGTTCTATGTGCAGGAGAAGTCTGTAACAGAACTTCAGCGGCAGAGTGAGGAAGATTGGATGCTCCGTTTGGAGGGCCAACTTTTCGAGACCGGCAACAAACTCCATGTAACAGGGTTTGAAGAACTCAAAAGTTTTATCACGCAAGAATTGCAGGGCGTAGATATTTAGGAGGTAGTTTATGAATGATATTACTGAGCAAAGGACTATGACAGAGGCCTTTGCTCCCCAAGCAGACTCAGAGCTGCATAAAATTCCGGTATTAAAAGACGAGGAAGAATTAATTGAAATGAGCACAGACTTCAACCTGGAGGAATTCCAGGTTGTCCGTCGAGAGTTCTTTGCTCATATTCGTGAGCCTGCGGTTACATTCAATAACCGCAAATTCTATGTGAATTCAGCTTGTCTGACCAAGTTTCCGCACACAGACTATGTCCAGGCGCTGATCAATCCTCATACTAAGATTTTGGCTCTCCGTCCCTGTGGTGAGAATGAGCGAGGGTCGTTCCAGTGGTGTTCAATCGGTCAAGGCAAAAGGAAGCCGAGGCAAACAACATGTACGCTGTTCTTCCTGAAAATGTTTGACATGATGGATTGGAATCCCGACCACCGCTATAAGATGCTCGGAAATATCATCCGCGCTAATGGCGAATACCTGATAGCATTTGATTTAACATCTACCGAGGTGTATCAGCGCACCTATGATGCGGAAGGTGCTAAATCAACGGCATCAAGGACGCCGGTATATCCGATTGGTTGGCAGAACCAATTCGGAATGACCTTAAACGAGCACAAGCAGTCCATGCTTGTGAACATATTCGATGGCTATGCCATCTACTCAATTAAGGAAAATAAGGCAGTTCGGCAAAGTCCGACAGCAACTGTGACTGCCGACACGGTTGCACTGCCGGAAGGAGAAATAAATCATGAGCGAACAGACTCGACAACAAGTAACTATAGCGGTTGACTTGAAAAAATACCGTATTCGCATTCATCGAAGCACACTGGCTTTGCTCGGGACACCCAAGTATGTTCAGTTCCTTGTCAGCCCTTCAGCTATGATGCTTGCTATCCAAGGAACGGACAAGAGAACAAATTATACTCATCGCGTAAATTTGGCTGCATTGCATCCGGATAACTCCTACGAAATTTACAGCACCTCATTTGTCAATAAACTCTGCTCCTTGGTGGAAGGATTAGATAGCGCTTACGCATACAGACTGACCGGAGAGATTATAGCAGAAGAAAATGCAGGCGTTTTTCCACTCAGTTCTCTCCAAAAAATCGATGGATTGGAGGAGCGATAATGGAGTTGAAACGGCTGAAAATAGACGAAGAATTCAGACATTTAATCCGTCCGCTGCGGCACAGAGAGTTTTTACAACTCGAGCAGAATATTATAAACGACGGTTGCCGTGACCCTATCGTTGTATGGCATGACACCATTATAGACGGTCATAACCGTTATGAAATTTGTATGCGCCACAGCATACCCTTTGATACAAAGGATATGGAATTTGAGTGCCGAGAGGCTGCTGTCGCCTGGATATGTGCCAATCAACTCGGCAGAAGAAACATTACCGAAGAGACTCGCAAGTTCCTTATTGGTATGCAATACGAGAATGAAAAAGTGGTTACCCGAATTCGCAATAAGATAGGGAGAAATCAGCACACCCTGGATATATCCACGATGGACGAAGAGGATGCGGACAAGGCTTGCCGCCATTGGACGGCACAGAGAATTGCCGAAGATAATAATGTATCGGCTGCCACTGTGCAGAAATATGCCATTTTCACGAGAGCGTTAGAGGAAATCGGAAAGAAAGAGCCGAAATTAGTTCCCAAGATTCTTTCGGGGCAGTACAAGATTGCTCATAAGCATGTGTTGGAAATGGCGGAACTGAATCCACAAGACCTTCGGCGAATCAATCGGAAGATTGATCGAAATCCTGCTGAGTTTATGCATTACAAAGCCACGCGACCGGTCGTACAAGGGAATAAATCAGTTCATTCCGAGGGAGATATTCCCACGGGGCCTTCCGTGAAGGATATGCCCGAATATGACCCGGATGCGGGAATCAGCAGTCTGACTCTGACAATTCCCTCGTGGAAAAGTTCTATTGAACGGGCAAAGAATACGGCAGACCTCACCATCGTTTCTCCCCGGGCTAAAGGTGACTTGGCACAGGCTTTGCGTGAGCTGCGAAATACGATAGCGGATATGCTGTCGGAAGTGGAGGATACATAACATGGATGATTATTCGCCGTTTGTGCCGAATGTTCATTTTGAGAAAATTCCAATCAAAAACCTGGTTTCGAATCAGGATTACCAACGGAATCTGTCGCAGGCGCGTATTGAGAAAACGGCAGAAAACTTCGATCTGTTTCAAATCAATCCCGTAAAGGTCAGCCGAAGAGACGGAATCAATTATGTTTTTAACGGGCAGCATACCATTGAAATTGTTGCACTTGCTTCCGGCTCTCGTGAAACCCCGGTATGGTGCATGATCTATGATGATCTGTGCTATGAACATGAAGCCGATATCTTTGCCAATCAGATGAAATTCGCAAAGAACCTTGCGCCTTTTGAAATTTTCGTAGCAAACTTGGAGGCTAAGAACCAAGAACAGCTTATGATTCGAGATTTGGTGGAGTCTTACGGTTTGAAGATATCTGCCAAGAGAGCGCCGGGACACATCTGCGCTGTATCCACTTTGGAGGCTATTTACTCCAAATACGGGTATCAGGTTCTCAACCGTGTCCTTCGCCTGATCATCGGCACATGGGAGGGGGACTCCAATTCCTTCTCCGCTAACATTATGAATGCGGTTACCAAGCTTTGCGTGGTGTATAAAGATCAGTTAAAGGATGAGGTGTTCAGCGAGAAACTCGGTGCGGTTTCCATTAAGCAATTGACTCGTACCGCCAGGGATCGCCGGAAGGGTTCAATGGGCTTTGCCGAAGCGATGCTTTTAGAATATAACGGAAAAAGGAAGAGCAATGCGGGCAAACTATTCATGAACAAACTCTATGCTCGGGATGTTTCTCTCTGGATTGAACCGGACGAGAATGAAGATTTTGACGATTCCGAAACCTTTGAGGATTTTGCTATCGGACAGCTTGGCGAAGATAAAGAAAGCGATAATAACGAAAGCAATGATTAATTGAGTCAGCGAATAAGCAACTACGGCTTATTCGCTGCTTGCTGTTTCTATTTTTCGAGGTATTCTTCAAGTTCATATCCGCCGCCGAGGATAATTTGCAGTCTGCCGTCATGGTATACTTTTATACATTCTACCATCTGCCGGACGATTGAGTCATCATAGGTATCTTTATTTTCTTTTCGTTTGTCAATGGTGTCCTGGATTTCCTTAATCCGCGCTTGAAGTTCTCCGTCCTCACCTTCGTTTTCTCTAATTGCTGTAATACGCTTAGACAGTTGCTCGATTTGTGCGGAGATATTCTTGAAATCATCTTCATAGTCCTCAGCATCATTATCTTCCTGAACACTCAGCGTTACAAGGTCAAGCATCCGCTTATTAAGGGCATCGATTCTTCTTTCGAGCAGGTCGATTTCATCTGAGCCGCCGTTGATTCCTATGGCTTCCCCGATGGTGGATTTCATCAGCATTAGGTATGTGGATTCGTCTTCGATGTTAAATCGATTCAAGGCTCTAACAATGGCTCTTTGCAGTGCCTGCTCATCAACGGTGATGGATTCTGTACAGTATTTCTTGCCGTAGTCAAGACGGCTCATGCATCGCCACACGATTCTGCGCTTGCCTCTGATGTTCCATGTTACTCTTTTGTACCTGCTTCCGCACTCTCCGCACATCATTACCTCTGTGAGTGCGTATTTGGAATACTTTCCCGAAGCAGTCAGAGCCGACTTCCTTGACTGTGGTAACAATGTTTTTCGTCTGGCGGTTTCTTCTTGTACCTTGTTGAATTTCTCACGGGTGACGATTGCAGGGTGGCTGTTTTCTACGAGCCACATAGGTGCTTCACCATCGTTTGGTTTTCTTCTTTTCGAGATCGGGTCAAGTGTCACCGTCTTTTGAAGGATGGCATCTCCGCAGTACTTTTCGTTTTTCAGCATTCGTGCAATTGTCGATTTGTTGAATGTTATCTTCTTGCCGGGAATTTTAATGTTTTCACCCTGCAGTATATCTGATATTTCATAAGTAGACTTACCGGAGAGGTACATATCAAATACTCTCTCCACTATGGCTGCTTCCGCGGGAACGATTTCGGGGTTTCCGTCCTCGCCCTTCTTATAGCCGAGCATGCGATTGTAGGAAAAGATTACTTTGCCTTCTTCAAAATTCTTTCGGTGCGTCCAGGTAATATTCTTGCTGATGCTTTCGGATTCGGATTGCGCGAATCCTGCGTATATGACAAGGTACAATTCACTATCGCTTTTCAGCGTATCAATGTTCTGTTCCTCGAAGTAGATGCCCACGCCGATTTCTTTGAGTGACCTGACATAGTCAAGACAGTCCACGGTATTTCGGGCGAATCGCGATACTGACTTTGTTATGATCATATCGATTTTACCCTTGTGGCAGTCATCTATCATCTTTTGGAATTGAGGTCGTTTGTCTGCTCTCGTGCCTGAGATGCCTTCATCAGCATATAGCCCTGCGAACTCCCACTCCTTATTTGAAGCAATCATTTCGGTATATACCTTCATCTGATTGGTATAGGATGTGAGCTGTTCTTCGCTGTCGGTAGATACTCTGCAGTATGCTGCAACTCGTTTTTGACGATGTTGCGCCTTATCTACTATGAAGGATTTCTTCGGTTCGATGAGGGTGATTGTTTTCTTTGGGATTTTGGTTACAGCCATTATTCATTCTCTCCTTCGGTGATTTCCGTCCCTACTTTGCTGTAGAGCCTGACCTTCCCCGAACTTGAGAGTGTGATATAGTCTATAAGGTCGGAGAAGTAATCGCAACTAAAGTTTTCCTGGGGTTTCATCATTGAGGCTCGTTTTCTTGTGATTTGAGCGACAATCATTTTCTTTGCTTGGGTTTCTTTATATAACTGACTTGCGATGTCGCTAACCTTCTCGACAATGTATTCCTCGCTCGGGTATTCCTTCTCGAGTTCGGTATCCACTTGCCATTGCAGGCTTGCAACCATCGGGGAGTCAACTATCCTTATCTTGGGCTTTGGTATCAGCAGTTCGCTGTTTTCGATAATGCGGTTCATGAGGAGGGAGATTTTCTGTAGGAGGTCGCCGTCGCTGATGCGCAATCTCTTTCCGCACTCTGCATTTTGGCAGGTCCAGCTTTCATTGATTTGTCGTTTCGAGCAGACTCTGCGCACCATCGGACTTCCGCAATCTGCGCATTTGACTCTGTTGCGGAGCAGGGCAATGCCTTCGCATTCTCTTTGTACGGTATTGCGCTGCCGTGCGGCTTTCATGGATACCGCACCCTCGTATGTATCTTCATCGATGATTGGGTCATATTCATCGTTCCCGATGTATTTTGCATTGTCGATAATTCTTGCAATTCTCGCTTTATCCCATGTATCCGTCTTCTCGGTATAGGGGATTTTCCTCTGCGTGAGGCTCTCCGCTATTTCTTTGAGGGAAGCACCCTTGATGTACTCATCAAAGATTTCTCGGATAATTTCGGCTTCGGTGTGTTCAATCACCGTTCGCCCTTCTCGGATGGCGTATCCGTATGGAATAAAGCGTGTCTTTTTCATTGCGGTTTCTCCTATATCAATTCAGTGAATTTCAGTCCGCCGAGCAGAGTGACGGTCAATTCATCTGCGTTATTAAGTGTCATTTCTACGATAATTTCCTCGAAGAGCTTTTCATCGAACTCATCCAATGGTTCTTCTATTTCGTCAATCAGAGATTTTAGTTTCCGCACATCTTGGAGCATTGTAAGTATTCGGGACTCGAATTGATCCTGCCGATCTTCTTTGAGTGTGCAGAGCTGCTTTTTCATCTCCCTAACTTGAGACTGATGTATTTCGGGGGCAAGGTATCCTTTTGAGCGAAGTTCATTCAGCTTTAGAATTGTGGCGTTTATCTCCGCAATCTTCTGACTGATCTGCATCGCCGTTTTGTTATTTTGCTTGTATTTCTGTGTTGCGCTTTCAAGTTTGGTGATAACTTGACCGAGGATGTTCTCTTGCCCGAATCGCAGCTTATTCACCACAGATAGGAAACCGTCATAGATTCGTTCTTCGCTGTAGTAGTTGGAGTTGCATGATTTTTTGTTTTCCTCATGCTTGGCACAGACCCATTTGATTCCGCCGCTCCGAACTTTTCGACGATAGAAAGAGCCGCATTCGGAACATCGAATGCGGCTCGTAAGGGGGTAGGTATTGAATGTTATTGATTTAGTGAACTGCTCTTTTCGCTTTTGGAGGAGGACTTGCGCTTTATCAAAAGTTTCTTTCTCAATAATGGAGGCGTGTGTGCAGGTGGCATAGTACATATCTTCCTCGCCGCGGTTCTTGGATTGCTTGAACGGCACGGTCGTGTCACGGTATGTTTTTTGATAGTGGCAATCCCCGATATACCTTTCGTTGGAGAGCATATAGGAGATTTTAGTGGATTTCCATTTTTCCTTGCCGTTCTTGGTGGGGATGCCTCGCTCGGTCAGAACCTTTGCAATTTCCGTTGTAGACATACCGTTGAGATAGGAACGGAAGATCCATCGCACGATATCGGCCTCGGGAGGATACTCCACGAGCTGCTTGTTTTCAAGTCTGAATCCGTATGGTGCATTACTGTCTACATAGATGCCAAGTTCCATTCGTTTGACAATGGAGAGGCGTTGATTTTGCGAAATCGCTTTAGATTCCTCTTGTGCGATTGCTGTAAAGGTATTAAGCAGCATCTCATCGCCGAGGGACTGAGTATTGATGCCTTCTTTCTCAAAGATTATGCCGACACCGAGAAGTTTCAGCTTTCTCACATACTCCAAGGCTTCTTTTACATTTCGTGCGAACCGGGACACCGATTTTGTAATGATGAGGTCCAGTTGATGTAATTCGCACATGCGGATCATCCGTTGGAACTCGGGGCGGTTTTTAGCTTTCATACCGCTGATGCCTTCATCGGCGAAAATCTCAACCATGTTCCATTCGTTCTTTTTCTTCTTTGCGAGTCTGTTATAGCGGTTAATCTGTGTTGTATAAGAGTTTAGCTGATCCGCAGAGGAGGAAGAAACTCGACAGTAAGCCGCCACTCGCAACAACTTAATTCCTTGCCTTGATATCGGGGATATCAGCATCGGCTTTGCCATCGTTTTCTCTCCTTTCCTTGGTGGGGGAGGTTGCGCATACATTTTATGCGCAACCTCTTTTCAACACAACATTATATCCATAGAACCGCACAAGTCCAGCGGAATCTTGATATTTTTCAAACTTTTCAGCCTGCAAGTATAATGAAAGAGCGCCACCATTACGGATAGCGCTCTCTGTCGGAATTATTCGTGTTATGCGAGACTTTCCAGGAAGTCAATTGCCTCATATACAGTAGAAAAAGTCAGGCAGTTTGTGCATAGCCATCGGTTTCTCTCATCTGTATCATCAAGCCCCGGCAAACCGTCTTGCAGAAGGAATGATACGGCTTGTTTGGCGTTGATAACGGCGGTTGGATAATGCTCGGCGATTTTCGCCGTCGAAACAAAGTCACCCTTTTGGTATGTCGGCTCTTTGCGCACAAGTCTTGTCAGCATTTCCTTTTTCTCTGCTTCTGTCTGAACGGGAGGCGCAAACATTTCGTAATGGAGCATCAGCCAATACTCAATACATCCGGATGTCATCAAAAGACGAACTTTTATGTTTGGTCTTTTGCGAAGTCTGCGGAGTCGCTTTATAATCTCGAGCCTGCTGTCCCACTTTGATATATCCTTTGTTTCAACATCAAAGAAAAACCAAATTTCATCGGTTTCCTCTGTGTAATCGCTGTATCTTTTATCCTTTTTGAATTTGCTGTCCGCTTCTTCAAAGAGGTTTGTTGAGCAATTAAATTTGAAAGCCGCGACATCCGAGAATTTCTTTTTCAAAAACTCCATATATGCCTTTTCGCTTTCGCCTTCACAAAAGACAACAATGTAGGGCTTCTGTTTTCTTAATTGACGAGGCATTATTCCACCTCCTCAATTTCAATATCCGGAGTCGCACCGTACTTCCCGACAAGATAACCTTTTCGGATGTTATCCGTTGTTCTTGTTGCAAAATCGCTGATGCTGTACAGTTCGGACACACCATCGTTATTCCGCTTATCAGCAAAATACAGTTGATCTTTACGCAGCAGTTCCATATTCATCAGTTCTGTGTTGTGCGTAGTAAAGATAATCTGCGCACCGTTTGGATTGCTGTTTTTGCTTTGGAATTTTGAGATAATATAATTCACAAGGACAGGGTGCAGCTCGCGTTCTATTTCATCAGCGAGTAATACACCGCCGTTCTGCAGTGCGGATTCTATTGCGGGTGCTAATGACATCAGTTTTCTTGTTCCGTCCGATTCATCAGAAAGGTCCAGGGAATACAGAACTCGTTCTCCGTTTTTGTTTTCACCCGGATGCTTTGCCTTTGCCGTAACTTCGCCCATTCTGAGTTTTACTTCCGAATTGTTTGATGTTTCGGACAAGGCATGCATGAATTGCGTAAGAGCTGCTCTGATGCCTTCGGGAACATTCGCAGGGAATGATTCGTCATCCTTGATTTCTTTACTGTCAAACTCGAATTGCATATCTTCTATGCCAAGGTCGGCGGTTTTTGCATATTCGGTTATGGCTTTTAACATATTCTTGTCTTCCGAATATTCAAGAAGCTGTCTTGGGATATCTGTATAATCACGCGAGAAGAATATGCAGTCTCTGAACCATCGCATTGCGCCGATACAGGCAGCGTCGTTCATCGTGCAGGCTACCGAGAAAAATAACTGATTTGCAGCTACCATTTCACCGATCATGCTTCGCTTGGCTTTATCCTCGGTAAAGTTGAATTTTTGACCGTCCCTTAAGAAAACGACCGCCTTCTGTCCTTTTGGTGCATGATACAGATATTCACTGACAATTGATTCTCTTGTTGCAGAAAATCCGTACCAGTATTTAATCCCGTTTTGGACATAGATAAACTCGAATGAGGTCGGCTCGGATTTGGAATAATCATTCAAGCCAAACGGCATAACAGGTATCTCGGCTTTTTCGTGCTGTGTCCGCTGTGCATTTCGAATAAACTGTACCGCAAGCCAAAACGCCCTGATAACATTACTTTTTCCGCCGCCGTTTTTTCCGTAAATCGCAACTCCCGGAAGCAACTTTGTGCTTTTCTCTTGAATTAAACAATTCTTGAAGGTGCCGAGTCCCGTCGCTTCCATAGAAAGTACGGCTTCATCTCGAAAAGATCTGTAGTTTTTAAATCTGAATTCAATCAGCATATATTACACCTCTGCTTTCTCAACTGTAGTATACCACATTTTTCGGAGAAACGCAACTGATAAAATCAAGAAAATTGATTTTATCGTCTTGATTTACTTCCGATATGACTTGCTGCGTGGAGCAGAGGCGCAGAATATGTCGTGCATTGCCGAATTATACTGATATCAATCCGCAATAAAAATATCGGCGCCGGTAAGTTTCTTATAGTATTTTTTTGCTCTGCTGTACTCCTGGAAACTGATTTTACCGTCATCACGAAGGCTTTTCAGTATGGCGATAATCCGAAGGAAGTTTGCGGACTTGGTCTGTTTCTCTGCTATCATTTTCTGTTCTCCTTCTTTTCTCCGTAGTATTCTTCGTCCTTAACGCCTCTCATGAAGCACTCAATTTCTTGAGCGGAGTCCACCCTGGGGAACTTATGAAGGGCTTGCCCGATTTTACCGGTGTAGGACTTCGAGATGGCTCTCGGGTCCAGGATGGACACGACACCGGTATCGCTTTCACAGCGAATGAGTCTTCCCACGCCCTGACGGAGTTTGATCAGCATATTGGGAGTGCAGTATCTGTCTACAAAGTCTCCGACGCTGTCGCAGTTATTCTTCTTTTCCTCCATGAGAGCGCTTCTCATCGGGAATGGCAGCCGAACAATAATTACGGATGAAAGACAGTCACCTACACAGTCAACTCCTTCCCACATAGAGCCGGAAGCAAAAAGTATACCGTTCTTCGATTTTTTGAAATCGGTAATGGCATTTTTATTGCTGCGGGTCATGCAGATGGTATCGTATGCGGTCAGTCTGTCACGCAGAAGGTCGTGTACCAGGTTGAGTGTTTTATAGGATGTGAAAAGGATTGCTGTATGACCGTTTGTGGCTTTGATAATTCTATAAATCTCGTCGGCGATGGTTTTGAAGTAGTCCTCGTTGTCGTTGTCCGGAGTGGGCATCCCCGTGGGAATGTACAGCCTTGTGTGGTTAGTGTAATCAAAAGGCGATTCTGTACGGGACTCCAAGAGAAGGCGATGCGGAATAAAGTCCAATCCGTTTTCCGCTTTGAAGTACTCAAAATCCGTTCCATCCGAAAGCGTACCGGATGTCAGCACATGGCTCACATTTCTGTCCCAAATTTTACTCCGGAAAATGTTGTTGATATCTTTTGGGGTGCTGCATAATGAGAGAAGTCCGTTTTCATCTGCATCCAACCAAATGGTAGACTTACTTGTCTTATTGATAGCGGTAATCGCCGTTTTCAAGTAGCTGCCGGTTACAGGGATACCGTAATTGCGTTTTATCTTCATACCTTCAATTTTATCAATGAGGTACATAATCTTGTTGAGTTTGGCTGTCTGAAACACCGACAGAGAAATAATATTTCCTCGTTCTTCTTCGATGTCGCCGTGCTGCTTCTTGCGAAGGCTGTTGAACAGGGCATCGTTTTCCTTGATGATATTTGCGAGAAATTCTTTGTACTTATCCCTGTTGACCTTGGTTGAGCAAAGAATTTTTACTGCATTTACATAGCGGGGGATGTCTTTTTCTCCGATTCTCTCACCAAAGGTGTCTTCGGCTGCTTCTTTGAACTTATGCGCCTCATCCACGACCACAAAGCAACTCTCGCGCAGCAGAGGTGGATGGTCATCGGTCTTCGTTTTTTGGGATATGAGGTACATATTATGGTTTGTAACTTGAAAGTCCAGGTCGGGAAGGTCGTACATCCGTTTAGCAAATTCGTTGTATGTACACTCCTTCTTTCGCGCACAGCCTGCGCATGTACCCTTAATACAGATTCGGCTCTTAATCGCTCCGCTGAGGCGGTATCTGTCCAGATCAATTCCTGCACGCAGGTTGCTCATCTGCTCGAGTGTTTCAATGGTGGTCTTGTATTTTTCGGGATACATACGGATATTCTTGAGAAAGTCATCGAAACGATAACGGCAAAGGTAATGTTCTTTTCCTTTGCGAAGTACCGCGGTCAGCGGACGCTCAATAATGTAATAGTCTAAGAGCATTTTGGAAAGGTGGGGGATTTCACGCTCCACCAATGCTTTCTGCAATTCAATGCTCGATGTGGTGATGGTTACGGGCAGGTTCTGTCTGTAAGTGATGCCGTTGTGGTGTTTGGCTACAATGGCTGCCACCAAATAGGAAAGAGTTTTGCCTGTTCCGACCTCCGCCTCACAGAGAGCAACCTGCTTTTCGGTAAAACCGATATACATCTTCTTTGCAAGAGCAATCTGTTCTTCCCGAATGTTATATCCGTTATTGGGGAGAACAACACGGAAGATTGAGTCAATAACCGTAAGGGGATCGTCCGCAAAGCGATTGAGGTATCTCATGTCTCCGGTATATTTCACGGAGTAAAGAATATGGGGGATTAGCCGTTTGTAGGATGCTTCGGTGTAGAGATTGCCGGGGTTCTTGGTAATAACGAAAGAGGCGAGACCGGTGCTCATATCGATAGCAATGTAATCCACCTTATGACGCAGATTTGCGTGATAAATAATATATCGGTTTTCAAAAGTAAAATCGTAGGTGCCGCCTTTATGGGCTTTCCCCGCGTTTTGGTATGCTTCAAAGGTTTCGTTGTCGCTATAAGTAATTTCAAACATTTCTAATGTCTCCTTGTTTCTTAGTAATTCGGATTTGTTTGAGCGACAGAATGGTATGCAGGAGCATTACTGCTCCTGCACAGTAGTTCCATCGCTCAAACGCAAATAATTCGTTATTGAGCTTTGGATTTAAGGATGTCGAGTATCTCGCAGCATATTTCCCCGCGGTCGGATTCGCAATGGGGGAACGAGCATCATATATGGTGTAACAGACATGGTTTTCAGCCTGAAACAACATATCCCGCCTTCCGGCGAGCTGCTTTTTGCAGAAGTATCCTTAGTTCTCCACCGGAGTCATGGCCAATCGAAATATGCTGTACCTCTTTCGACTCGGCGCAGAATGTATCGCTCATCCACTTGCGTGGAGTCATGGCGCTTCTGTCCGACAGCTTTCCTTTTACGGTCCGGTGAGTTTATACCTCGGCATCCTTTCGTTATTCGGTTTTCAAGGTGCAACAGAGGCTGTATGAGTCCTCTCATTCCTTATTTGGGAAAAATCCAAAGGCTCACAACCAAAAATCAGAAAAATTTTTTCAGTTTCTCGAAAATGGCTCTCTTACGCTTGCTCACGGCCTGCTGTGTCATACCAAGATGCTTGGCAATTTCTTTTTCGCTCATAGGGGATTTGGACAGGTACAGACAGTGGATGATACGGTATTCTTCTTTTGTGAGGGTCTGTAAAGCCTTTTTCAAGGCTTCGAGGTCGAGGTGGTGCATCGCCTCGGATTCCAAATCGACATCTTCGTCCGCAACGGTATCAAGCAGTTCGAGGTCATCTTCGCCGGGAACTGAAACAAGCGTATTTGCCGACACAACTGTAATGTTCAGCTTAGTCATCACTTTGTAGCGATAACGATCCCGTTCCCGCTGTGCTGCACATGCCGTGATCATTTTGGGTTCTGCTTCAATTCCGATCTTGTTGCCGTTTTCATCAATGTCTACATGGAAGCATCTTGACCTTCCGTTTTCTGTCTTGAGGAAGTCATACAATGCCTTCCCTTCCAGCAGGGTGTATCTGATTTTTCCGTCCGTGGACAGATAAATGCCGTTATTGTCTTTGATATAGAATTTGGTACTCACTTTCGTAATCTCCTTAGATTTTTGAATTTTGGGTGAAATCAAAAATCGGAGATTACGGATATCCGGCTATATAGCACTGCCACTTTTTCACTGCATCTTCTCCTTTGCGGTTCGGTACAGTGAAGAAGTCATAAAATAAATAATTTTCCTTTTGTATAAACACAAAAAGTCCTTTCCCGGGCAAGCCGAGGAAAGGACTCCAATTACCGTACAAGTATTTTTGCGCACAAAAAAAGCGCCGTACAAATCAAGACCAATAGATATGGTTTTCCATACTATTCAGTCTCAACCTTGTACGGCGCTTGGAAATCACGGTCTTTCGACCGGCTCTGCTTGCACGAATTAAAGTCTGTTATTCAGTTGTTTTCGGCTTCAATATAAGCCGTTAAATATTTCACCGTCGATTCCGTAAATGTCATCTATCGGAATTACGGCTTTGTCGGTGAATATCAGCTTGCGCTCATATTCGTCAACACGCTTGATTACCCCGGTATGTGTTACATACTCTCCGCCGTTCTTTTTACTGTCCGGCTTGAAGTAGGTCACGGATATTTCCGGCTGCTCATCGGACAGCGAAACGGCGTAGTTCAGCTTATCATTCAGTGTACTTATCGTTCCGTCATCAAGTTCTATACGCTCGTCCGTCAGCCGTCCGGCTTCCTTTACCTGATCGTCGTATCCGGTCAGCGCCGCAAACGGAGAAAAGGACGCAGCACGGTTTATTCGCGGCATACGCTGCCGTGTTGTCAACTCGTGATGCGGAAGATTTATTATATCCGCATACAGTTCTTCTGCTTTTTCGCTCACGCCTTATGACCTCCGACCTGTTCGTTGCGTTCTCGGGCTGTTGCGCCTTCCTGAAAGTTCATACCTTTCAGAATCGCGTTCTTGCCGAATCGCTTCTTTATGCCGATAATCGTTTTCTGCATTTGTTTTTCCTGCTCAAGAGCCTGCCTTTCGGCTTGTTCTTTCCTTTCCTTTTCAACAGGATCATCGAAAAGCGATATTTGCTCGGCAACGGTTTCGTTTTTTACATCGCTTTCTCTGACGAGCTTACAGGTCGCAACCGTAATACGGCGAACGAGCAAATCCTTGTTTATGATGCGGTCGAACAGGTTCATTGTCGCTTCTGTTATGATGTGCGATGAAGATGTCTTTTTCTCTAAATTTTCCGTGCCGTGCGCGTGTTTCGGTACTTTACGCCCGTAGCGGTCGGTTGTAACATCTCCGTGATACTTTGCGCTGATTTTCGGATCGGTCAGATTTTCTATATCATACCCGATATCGAGCACAATCTGATCTGTTACGAGTCCCTTATCCACAAGGTCAAGCACATGTTGGTCAATCATTTCGCGGACAATCAGCTTTGTCTTTTCGCAGTTATACGGACATTTGAGCACCTGTCCCACGCTTAAACTGTTGGAGGACGGCTTGTACGCCTTTATATCGGCAATGGTTGTAGGTTCCCAACCCCAAGCGCGGTCTATAATCAGTTCCGCATTAACGCCGAATAACTTAAACAGCTTTGCTTCGTCATAATGCGAACAACGGGCAACATCACCCATAGTATACATATAGTTCGCTTCAAGCTTTTTGGCAATACCGCTGCCGAGCATCCAAAAGTCAGTCAGCGGCTTATGCGTCCAAAGTTCTTTACGGTATGACATCTCATCAAGCTCGGCAATACGGACGCCGTTCTCGTCAGCAGGCATTTTCTTTGCGGTAATATCCATTGCGATTTTGGCAAGGTACATATTTGTGCCGATGCCTGCCGTTGCGGTAATACCTGTATTCACAAGCACATCTTTTATCATTGTCTGAGCGAGTTCTCTCGCGGTGCATTTGTAGGTTGACAGATAATGCGTAAGGTCAATGAACACCTCATCTATGGAATACACATGGATATCCTCGGGGGCAATGTATTTGAGATAGATATTATAAATCCGAGTGCTGTATTCCATATAGTAAGCCATTCTCGGCGGTGCGGCAATATAACTGAGAGCCAGGGAGGGGTTTCTTGCGAGTTCAACGGCGTTATATGATTCGCAGTCGAGTTTATGATGCGGTGCATTGTATTTGCGCTGCCGATTGATTTGCTCAACCTTTTGGATAACTTCAAACAGTCTTGCTCTGCCGGGGATACCGTAGGCTTTCAGCGACGGCGTAACCGCAAGGCAGATGGTTTTCTCTGTTCTGCCGACATCCGCAACCACAAGATTGGTTGTCAGAGGATCAAGCCCCCGAGTCACACATTCAACGGAGGCATAAAAGCTCTTTAAGTCAATGCAAAGATAGGTTCTGTCCACTTTTATACCTCCGTTTCCTTATCTTTTAATTTCCCCGATGATATACGGGTTTATAACTAATACGCTTTTCTTTATTCTTCTGAAATAAGCAAGGTTCAGCGGTTCTTCCAATTTGCATTTACGGCACTTGACCTGAACATATCCGCTTGTCAGCTCGTATATTTCTTCAAGGCGAAAGCCGCAGACGGGACATCGCAGCGTCCTGCTTTTCAGTTTTTTTACTTCTTCACGGGATTTTCGTATCTTTTCGGCAACCTCGGGTGTGAGTTGACCGTATCTGCTGTCATATAAAATCTCTCCGGTCATTTCGCACCTCCGAGCTGCAAGTCATTCTCCAAGTATACGGTCAGATCACGGGGCATCAAAAGCCCCAATGTTTTAAGCCGTATAACCAAAGCCTGAAAGGATACGCCCATACAGTCTGCCATTTTGCGAAGTTTCAGCTTGTCCTCCGGGGCAAAGACATTCCAGCCGTATACGGGCAATCCGGTCTCGCATTTGTACTTTTTCATAACCTTTTGCAAAATAAAGCGGGGCATAAGAAAAACCGACGAAAGCCTGTCGGCTTGCGTTTCGGAAAAAGACATCAATTCCTTTTGTTCTTTTATTGTATACACTCGTTCCGGATCAAATTCGTTATGAAAGCACCCGACATCCTGCATAGGATTCTGTTTTGCAATAACACTGTGCGCACCCTCATGTCCGAGTGTAAATCTGCGTCGGCTGCTTTCGTTTTCGTGGAGCAATACCTTGTCCATAACAACCGTTCCTTTCGGAAACACAACCTGTATTCGTTCCTCGTTACGGGAAACCCACAATGGTCGCTTTCCGTTGGAAAGAAAGGCAATCTTGTTCGGATCATCTTCCGCAATATTTTCGTAAACTACGGTAAGTCCCAAATAATCCGTGACCAAACCTTCTATATCCACGCATAGGGCGTTATAGCGTTTGGTCTTTCGGAGATACTCCCTTACGATTGTTTCGCCGAGTTCCTCAAGTTCTCCGAATGAGATATAGCTTCTCAACCTGTGTCCACCTCCGTCTGAATCGGCTCAACATACCATTTGCCGCCGATTCGATATAGATATTTTTCCGCACATCCGATTAACACCGTGTAGCGAATTCCTTCATACTCATCTTCGGAGGTGCAGCAGTGAAGCGTTTTTCGGATATCAAAGGCTCTGCCGTCGTGCCAATAAATCCGGACCGGCTTTATTGCACCGCCTACAAGCACCTGATAATCTACATTGACATATACCTTTTCCAAGGTCAGCACCTCCGTTTACAGCTTAAAGTCCTTTGATAACATTTTGTGCCACGCCCTGGATTTGCAGATCGTAAACCTCAATGTCCTTATATCCCTTCGCTTTGTTGGCAGAGCGAAGAACGGCACAGTTCTTTTTCTTATTCCAATAAAAGTATTTCAGATTGTTCAGCCCTTCAAAGAGAGCTACAACAATATCTCCTTCATTTGCGTCCGTCTGCTTGCGGACAACAATCCAATCTCCGTCCTCAATACCGGCGTCAACCATAGAATCACCGTTTGCTTTGAGCAGAAAGAGGTCGCCCGTGCCAAATACGGTTTTCGGCAGCTTCACATATTCAAGCACCCGTTCTTCTTCGGGAAGTCCGATGCCGCAGGAAACAGAGCAATCAAGAATAACCGCATTGTTTCCCGGATCGGTATATTTGCGTGTGACATCGGTTTTTATTTCAGAGCCGTCATAATCAATCATTCCGCGCTCAGCCATATCTTTTAAGTATCTGTATACTGTTGCCCTCGTCACGCCGACAGCGCCGGCAATTTCGGAGGTGGAGGGGGACTTCCAATATTCGAGGTAGTATTCCTCGGCAAACTTTTTGATTTCATTCATAAGGTCAGTGTTTTTAGAACGCATTTTTTCGTCCTCCGTTCTATCTGATACAGTCTGTATCGGATAGACTTATTATAGCAGACTCATTTAAATTTTGCAATAGGTTTTCGGCATTCAATTTATAGGTGTCAGATTTTTTCGACAATAGTAGATTGCACGGAAATGGGGGAATAAAAAACGCCTGACTTCGTAAGAAATCAAGCGAAATAATCATCTGTAAATTCTATACAGCATTTTATCAAATTGTTCTGCTTCAGCCTTTGTTTCATTTGAAACCTCTGATTTCTTCAGCATATCAAATGTGCCTTTACAGCCGATATATGAGGCACCAAGTTTTTTTGCAAGCGCGATACTCGCTTTATTATATTTGAATGCGTTGTAGGCGATATATTCGTAATCTGTTTTTTCGAATAGTTTGTTTACAAGTACTTGGCATGTTTCGAAGCCGTATCCTTTGCCCTGATATTTTTCCGCCAAGTCTATGCCTATTTCAGGTGTTCCATCAAGGTTTTTAAATTCAGTATATCCAATAAAATCATTGGCTTCGGAATAAATAAGAAATACAATGTGGTATTTATCTTTAAGCATTTCCACGCACTCTTGTTTCATGAGCGCAACTATATCTTCCGAAACATTTAATCGGCCCAGTATATAATTTATGAGCAAATCCCTTTTATCCGAGGTCAGAGCGTGAAGTGTAATCCTTTTGCCGGAGATTAACTCATCGCCGAATAACTCCAGAAGTTCATTTCGATTCAATTTTTACTCTCCAATAATACATTCTCAATCTTGCTTTATATAGTTTTATAACTGTGTTTCTATCGCAGATTTCAGCATTTCAGCGTATTGATTTTTTGCCTTGTTGGGAGATAAAATCTGAACTTTACCGCCGAAGCCGAATACCCAACCATAAAATGTGGGGCTTAGTTCTACATTCACAAATGCTCGGAACGATGTCATATCGTATGCTGCCGTTGTTACATCCTCGCCGAAGCGCTCAATAATATATTTCATTATACTGTTATCGCAACGGATGGTAACTTCGCATTCTTCACAGCCATACATTTGAAATACCGATTTTGCGTAATCTGCAATATTGAAATCAGTAGGCTTGGGTATAATATCGTCATCCAAGATCGTTGGTGATTTTGCTATTCGGTCAACACGAAATCCACCAATACCATTATGCTTTTCAGAATATCCGACGACATAATAAAAATCTCCGCTCCATATTAAAGCGTAAGGGCTGAAAACATACGGATTTCCGGCGTTCTTCAGCTTCTTTTCTTTTTTTACATTGTATTCAAAGTACAAAAACGAAATCTTCTTTCCGCTATTTATGGCTTCGTTAATCGTATCAACAATGTAATAGATCATTTCGTTGTCGGGCTTAATCCTGTCAGTGGGGCACAGGTTTCGTTTAAGCTGTTCTGCTTGATGTTTGCTTGCAAATGAGGTGAGTTTTGCAACCAAGGCCTCACTTTTCTTTTCGGTTATGAACTTGGAGGATTCAACAGCGTCTATAAGCAATTTTAATTCCGGCAGTTCAAATGTGCGGCCTGCAATATAATATTTGTTCTGTGTTGAGTTTATAACATCAATGTCTACACCGTATGCCTGCAACACCTCAACATCAGCTTTTATAGTCGTTCTATGTGAAGATATCCCGTATTGCTCAAGCAACATTTTTATCAACTCAGTTGTTGATAACGGATGATCTTCATCTGAGTATTGTTCAAGTATTCTCAGAAGATATAAAACTCTTGCCTTGGTTTCCACAATGATGCTCCTTCATATTATGAAACAATGGTGTTATTCGCTCTGCACGGGTATATAAACCTTCTCAAGCGGTATCATTCTTTGATACTTTTCTGATAGGCTCTCATAGTGTGCAAGTATAAGATCAACTAAATTGCTACCATCTATACCTCGAATAATTGGATTGTTATCGAGGTATTTTCTTGCGTTTTTTGTGTAATTGGAAAGTGTTACAAATGTACCGTAATCTCCTTCTCGAAGTGCTCCTTTAAGAGATTGTAAAACAGATTCTTTTATATCACCGTCCTGGCTTTTCACTTGAACAAGGATTCGAGGAGGTAGTTCGTCTTTATAAGCCGTGATATCTACACCGCCATCGCCACCATGAGGTGATAAGGTGGTTCTGTATCCCATTGCTCTAAGCAAGTCAGCAACAAATTCTTCAAGGTCGTATCCCTTCAAGTTTTTGCTGAGTTCTTTCAAAATAAAATCTTTAGTGCTTTCCTTTATATCCTCGGCAGTTGCGCCGATTGTCTCATCTTCTGTATCCGCGGTATCCTTTTTAAAGTTATCGTCAAGCGCTGCAACAAACTCATCAGAGTAATTTTTAATGAGAAACAAAGACAAGAAAGATCCGGACTCATATAATGCACCTTGTGAAAACAAGGTGCGCGGCAGGTGCTTAATCCATCTTACTTTGCGCTGCTGCACATACTCCGGCGCAGAGGGAACATACTCGTATTCTCCCTCAACAACACCAATATTGATTTTTCTATCACTCTTAGACGGGAAAACAATGTAATCTCCGGCTTGGACTTCGTAAATAAAACGATATAGCATGCCTGCGCTGTTAGCAATTGCTTGCTTTTTGCTCTGAGGATACACAGTCGCGTAATGTTCTTTGAAGGCCTCTCGTGTATTCTCTATAGCCTTTAAGTCACCGAAATCCTTCCAGCCAATCGCAATAACATCTTTGTGCAGAAACAAGTAGTCATCTTGGGTATGTACTCCCCATACCTTTTTATCTTCGTTGCTCATGATTAACCCCCGTCAATTCTTATTCCGCTGTTTTTCTATTTTTAATTGCAACACCTGCATATGCTGCAATAATCAATACAAGTACTACGCCAACCGCCGTTATAAAGATATACTTATTTGCAATAATCCATTTGCCAACCATTATTGCACCATATGTAATTGCCCAAAAGACAAAGTAAAACAGAGCGCGGACTACCCAATGTAGTATCGATCCTATCTTTCCGCTGGATATGTATCCGTCACTATATAAATCACCAATAAATCGATATGCACATCGAAATGCAAACTGAGAAATAACCACTATTATTAAGTGCTCATACAGAGCATTTATGGGCAGTCCCAGGGGATCGGTTATTCTATCAAAAAAGAACTTGAGTATTTCGGTCAATGTAATCTCCTTTGCTATATCATAAATTCTAATTATAGTTTTATGTTGATTGAAACAAAGTCATTATACCATATTAGTGTGATTTTTTCAATGCTTTTTAAGAGTTTTCGCCCTGTGCTGTCGGAAAACAACGACAATAAAACGCAATAAAATCACACCGTTTCATAAATATTAAAGGTGCTACCGGTTGAAACGATTGCACCTTTAAATTGCTTTTCAGCTTATGACTTTTTAATGCTGCGGAACATCTTATCTATACATCGTTTCTTTTGTTCGTAATTCGGGTGGACATACAAATTCAAAGTTGTGCTTATGTTCGAATGCCCCAATATCACGCTTACTGTTTTGTAATCGCACTTGCTTTCGATACACCGTGTGGCGAAACTGTGCCTGAGACCGTGAAACTTTATCTGCGGTATACCTAATTTGTCAAGCAGTCTTTTGTAATAGTTTCGGTATGTACGAGGTTCTGTTGGCTCTGCATCATTGGTTAAGACATAATAATCGCTCCGTACCACTTTCTTTAGAGGCTTTAACACTTCATAAAGTTCCTTGATCATAGGAATATCCCTCATCGATGTGGCTGTTTTGGGCGTATCAATTAAGAGTTCTGTTTTTCTTACACCGCCTTCATTTACATAAATCCGCTGAATCGTCTTTCGTATATGAATGACTCCGTTATCAATATCAATGTCATCCCATGTTAACGCGCATACTTCGCCTATTCGTATTCCTGTACTCAAACATATGAGTATACCGAGATTTCGGAATGTAAAGTTGTCTCGAACATAACTGACAATTTTCCTTTGGTTAACCACTGAAAGAACATCAAGTTCTTGCTTTTCTCTGTCTGTCGGGAAAATAACATCAAACGGGACATAAGCACAGTATTGTTTTTTTGCGCCGAACTTTAAGATCATCCGCAGTACAATCAGCATATCTTTAATTGTTTTTTGAGATAGACCTGACTGCAATTTTTGCAGGACAAATTCTTGCACATCTTTTTCTGTTACGGTTGTTAAATCACCGAATGCAGGTAAAATGTGAGTTTCGACAATAAGCGAATACGCTGCATAAGTCGATTTCTTTACAAATTGCCTTTTTTCCTCCTTCCATAAATTCGCCATCTCAGCTATTGTTTTTTCTGTGACCATAATCGTTTTACCTCCTTGAAAATAGTCCACAATAATTTTATAAGATTATTGCAGATCGAAAAGGAGTTAAATGATACTATGCTCCCAATTAGCGAAAGAATGGCTATGGCGATCTCAATCACCAATGATATTATTTGTGATTTTTTGACCGGAATGATTTTGTTTTGGACTTGTATTCGTGATGTTAATAGTTCAATAAAATTACTTATTTTCGATTGCTCCGCTTCGCCGGGAATAGAAAGTGGATACTGCATAATATGGCTTTTATCACCACGGGGCATTTTTGATCCTTTGACGGATTTCATCACATAATTTATAAAAGTATCGTTTGCAAGATGACAATATAGAAAATGTGGATTTATAAAGTTGCTTTTGAAAACCAAAACATCTGCATTGCATACTCCATCAAAGTCCGCATAATAAACCTTTTTCAAGTATGGGCGAATGTTTCCCATGAGTATATCATTTTTATTGAATCCATCCCCTGAAATACTCTCGTATGATGTGAACCTTTCTACGCCTTGATAGTTTTGCAGAATATTCTCCGTTGAAATATAGTTCTTCTTTTCTGCTGTTCTGCGCGTTTTTCTATATACACAAACATTTCCAAGAGTAGTATCCTGCCACTCACCTGCAAATTCCGCAAATCTCAAAGTTGGAACATTACAATCCCGCTTTCTCAAAAGTTCCAACTTTGAGATTTCCCAATTACAACGGTGAATGGCAAAAAACAGTCATGGGCAAAGTATGCTCTTTTCGAAAAGGCTATGGTATTGCGAAAGACGACCTTTCGAGTGATGGAACTCCATGCATTCTGTATGGCGAATTATACACCACTTATAAAACAGCAATAGCAAAGACTATAAAAAGCAAAACAAGCATACAATCCAAATCTTTAGTTTACAGTCAAAAAGATGATGTCATCATTCCTTGCTCGGGTGAAACTGCAGAAGATATTGCAACATCTATTTGTGTCCCTTATGACGGCGTCCTGCTCGGTGGCGATTTAACTATCGTTCATAGTGATTTAGATGGTGCTTTTTTGAGTAATCAAATCAATTCGGTTAGAAAATATGATATTGCGCGTATCGCCCAGGGAAAATCTATTGTTCATTTGCAAGCGGATGAACTCAAGAAAATCTTTATTTTCTATCCGTCTATACAGGAGCAGCGTAAAATATCTGTGCTTATCGATAAAATCGATGAGCGCATCGAGATACAAAACAAAATCATTAGCAAATATGAAACCCTAATTAAAGGGCTTTGCGATATGATTTTTAGACATAACAAATCAGTAAGCCTGTCAGACTTGGTGAAATGTAAGACTTCTGCATTGCAAGAAAATATGGTATCTACCTGTCCCCGTGGTGAATATAGGGTTCTTGGTGCAAGTGGAGCAATCGCCGCTATTGATACATATCAGTTTGAAGAGAGCGGGATTTTGGTATTGAAAGACGGTTCAAAAGCAGGAAAAATTCAATTTGCGGAGGGGAAATACTCTGTGATTGGAACATCAGTTGTACTGATCCCCAATGAAGCATGCGATGCAAAGTACCTCTACTTTGCAATGTCGTCAATTGATTTTGAAAAATACAAGGTCGGCTCCGGTATTCCACACATATATTTCAAAGATTATTCTAATGAGCGAATCTATTATCCCGAAAAAGCGTTGCGAAAAAGGATTACAAAAACACTCGATTTCTACGAAACAAGGGTTGAAATCGAAAGAGAAATGCTTTCGGCTTTGCAAAAGCAAAAAGCATTTCTCTTACAGTCGATGTTTATATAAAAAGTTTTGATAAAAGATATGCTTTTAAGTCCACGAGAAGTGAAAGCATATCTTTTTCGTTATTGAGCCGTTTTTCAATAGAATTTAGTGTTTCTACCAACTTCAAGTGATTTGACTGAAACGGTATTTCGATATTTCGAACGGTTTCTGCATTGATATTACTTTGCGTTCCGGTTTCTATATGTCTATGCATTTTCGTGTCTCTAAAAAAATTCAGATAATAATAGATATACTCTATCATTCTACAATCTTTTAGCACCATTGAAAACATTGCTTGGCTTGTGGCTAAAGGAACTGTATTTATACATACTAATCCGACAGAGGCATACATTGAAAAAATAAGACTATTTGACGGAACGATCCACGCCGACGAGTCTTCTATTCCGCTCTCACTGATGTGTTTTTCAGTATGGCTCACATATTTCCCTTGCTTTGTCATATCAGATATGCTTAAAAACGGGATGTCTCCATTATAGTATCGTGCAACCGCCGAAGATGGAGTTCCGCCTGCTTTTCCTTTAATTATTAAGTCCTTTATTTTGATAGCATAGTCCGCGGGCATAGAAAAGAATTCGTGATAAATCCCTTTAATTAGAGATTTGTTTTCGCCATTGAAAGAACTTTATAAAATGACACTCAACAATAAGGGATGGCCCAAATTTAGGATACGGGATATTGCCAATTTGGGAAGAGGTAGAGTTATAAATACCGATGAGATAAACTCTCAACATTCCCCACTCTATCCCGTATATTCTTCACAAACATCAAATAACGGCATAATGGGCTATTTAGATCAATATGACTTTGAGGGCGAATACATCACATGGACTACAGATGGTGCAAATGCAGGAACTGTTTTTTATCGAAACGGCAGGTTTAATTGCACAAATGTCTGCGGAACACTAAAATTGACGGTGGATTTTGATTATTACATTACCGCTCTGAGCATTCAGACGGTAACCGAAAAATATGTTTCAAAAAACCTTGCCAATCCCAAGTTGATGAACAATGTCATGGCAGAAATCGAAATATTCATGCCCGACATTCAAACGCAAAAAAGCCTGTCAAGACTATTTATGTCTTTAGATAAAAAGATCGAAAGTGCGGGAGAACTGTTGTCCTGCTTCGTTTCTGAAAAGAAGTTTCTTCTCAATGCTATGTTCATATGAACATGGCGTTGAGAAGATATTTGCGCTGCCTCTGTAGAGAACTCAAAAACGCCGTTTCTAATTCTATTTTTCTCTGAATGCATTGCATTTCGTTAGCAAATTTCACTTGTTTTTCGTATGTCGGCATGTGTGTTTCATACGATAAAAAATCTTCCGGAGACACAGCCATTCTTTCATAAACAGTGCCTTGTTCGTACCGTCTGATTCTTCCTATAAAGTTTTGATTCGTCAAGAAAAGTTCTATGTAGGCAGGATACACATTATCGGATATTTCGAAAGTCACATATATCGGCGAGAATATCAGATCTCCATAGGTATTACGGCATATTACTCCGAACTTCAAATTTGCCGGATTATAACAAATGTCGTTTAAATGCGTTACTTTGTACTGCTTATCTTCGTTTTTTACAAGGAAGTCCCTATCATAGCGCTCCGTTTTTGGCGCAACACCATCTTTTGATAGAGTACCGTGAGTATAAGTGCCATTTTTGCTACAATACTCTTTCCGTTCAGTCAGAATTTCTTTGAGTGAAATATATCTGAGCGAAGCATCATGAAGAACTGACTTGAAATGGTCGTTACAAAGTTCTTTCTTTAGGACTTTCAAATCCTCAATGATTTTGTTTTGTATCTCGATGCGCTTGGTGATAGCATTAAAAAACCGAGCTATTTTATTTTGTTCGGGCAATGATGGAAGGTAGTGCTTTGTTGCAAAATAATCATCAACCGCCATGTTCAATAGGCCATGGTTTCTTGCGCCTTCGCCGGCAATGTTGGAAATACCTTTGTGCCATTTACTTGATTCAAAATAATGAGTCAAATAGTCAGAATCGACATTATCATTTGGACGGAACGCAAAGTATAGGCTTGACAGACAACCTTTTTCATACTTATCCAGTCGCTTGACCGCACCCCAGGCATATTCATTTGAGTAGCTTTTGTTATATGCGAAATCGCCATTATAAAGGAGATAATATCCGGACAAATCAACACTTGCAACCGTCTTATTAAAAAACGATATTTGATCTACAAGTCCATATTGTGCTGATATAGTCAGCGGTAATGAAGATTCATTGTTTTTGTTTCTGCGCGTTATACGAGTTACAAAGCGCGATAATTCGTATTTTCCCCATTCGTCCGTAAATTCCGCAAATCTCAAAGTTGGAACATTAGGGGTCGTTTTATCACTTTTCATACTAATTAGTCCTCCAATATTCCGAGTTCTTTCAGATACTTGTTAATCTCATCATCAAGGCTTGCGCGTTGGCTTTCAAGCTCTTTTATTTCAGCCATAACTGCCTTTATATCAATTTCCGGTTCTTCTTCAAAGGTGTCGACATACCGCGGAATGTTTAAGTTGAAATCGTTTTCCTCGATTTCACTCATTTCAGCCACATGGCAGAATTTATCGATGTCTTTACGATCAACATAAGCATTTACAATACGATCTATATCCTCGGCAGAGAGTTGGTTCATGTTTTTGCCGGGGGTATAATACTTACTTGCGTCAATAAAGCATACATTCCCCGCATTGCCATTGCGATATTTCCGAAGAACAAGGCAGCAAACAGGGATGCCCGTGCCGTGGAAAAGGTTTGCCGGCAAACCAATTACGGCGTCGAGTACATTCAGATCCTTAATTAAATACCTGCGAATCGTATCTTCACTGCCACTACGGAACAAAACACCGTGCGGAAGTAAAACGGCAATACGACCGTCATCATCCATATGATAAACCATATGCTCAACAAATGCAAAATCCGCTTTACTCGACGGAGCAAGTTTGCCTGCGCCGCTAAAGCGAGGATCGTCAAGGAAGGAGGATGAGGCAGACCATTTTGCAGAGTATGGAGGATTTGCAACCTGGACAGTAAACTTAGTTGCCCCGAAGTTATCCTTTTCGAGAGTATTATCATTGAAAAGATTGAAATATTGATAGGGGACATCGTGCATCAACATATTCATACGCGCAAGGTTATATGTTGTTCCGTTAAGTTCCTGTCCATAGTAATGCCCAACTGCGTGTTCGGCCGTTCCGCCGTTGGCTATAACAGCCTTACGAACTTCCAAAAGCATAGAGGCCGAACCGCATGTAGGATCGCATACATTTTTTACGGATTTCAGACCGACAGTAGCAAGTTTACTGCAAAGTTCTGAAACAGCACTCGGGGTAAAGAACTCACCACCCTTTTTGCCGCTGTCAGAGGCAAAAAGACCTATCAAAATCATATAGGCTGTTCCGAGGACATCAAACTGCGCATCATCGTAAGAAAATTCAATATCGTTTACCCGATTAATGACTTTTGCAATTTGTTTTGTGCGGTCAGAAACTTCCTTGCCTAAATCTTTATCCTTCAAATCCATTGCATCGAAAATTCCGTCAAATGCGGCTTCCGATTTCTGGCCAAGAGTGGATTGCTGAATAGATGCAATTGCTTTTTCAAGATAATCAACCGAAAACACTTTTCCATCGTATTTATTGGCAATCATATTGACAATATAGCCAAAGCTATATTCGGGACGAATTATGTATCCGAGGTTGTCGAGGGAATACTTGTCGAGAGCTGCGAGAAGTTCTTCGTCATTTGAAGCAAGCGCATCCGCATATGTTATACCATCATTTTTAAGGATTTCTTCCATATACTTTTCTGTCTTTTCGGAAAGAAAACGATAGAAAATGATGCCAAGGATATAATCCTTGAATTTGCTTGCATCCATTGTGCCGCGCAAATCATTTGCGAGAGCCCAAAGTTTATTTGAAAGCTCCTGCGCTTGTTGTTTATGAAGTTGAATATCTGTCGCCATACTTTTATACTCCTTCGGCTCTGAATTTTTCGTACTGATCTTTTACAAATCCTTCTATTTCGGATGATAGTTTTAGGGTTTTAAGAACGCCGTATCCCTTCTGACTTAGACGCTTTCGGATGTCCTCAAGACTGATAATGTGCTTGAACTGATATTCCGACATAAAGAATTTGATCGTGTCGATGTCAATACCCGTGTCTTCAGCGAACATTTCGATATCCATGTTTTGCTGTTGCACTTCAAACTCTTCATACGCCTTTACTATGTCTTCGTCCGGTGAAAGGCTGAAAAACTTTTCTGTAACGAAACGCTTTAGCATATCCTGCTTTGCTCTCAACCGCTCATTATCAGAACGCTCGATTTCGCGCAAAATCAAGTCAATGGAGCGTTTCTTTTCGGTTTCGTCCTTTTTGATTACATCTTTCAGCAGGTTGAGGATATAAACAACATTGATTTTGTCAGTTCGAATGAGTTCGATATTGAAGTCTATATCAACAAGCGTCGTTTTAACATTTTTCTCGCGTTCTTTCTTTGCCAAATCGTAGTAGTAGAGATACCACGATTTATATCCTAAGAACTCGTCTTCGTCCAAAACACTTGCGAGGTCATTCCAATCAAATTTGGAGAATGTTTTTAATGTGGAGAGCGTTTGTGCTACCAAGCGGAAAGACACAATAAACTTTCTCTGATCATCTTCTGATTGCAATCTACCTGCAATATCAAAGGAAGGCGCTACACTGCGTAAAATTGAAACTCTGTCAGAGTATTCGGCAACATAGTAATCATAGTTTTCAAGCAAATAAGCATTTGGATTTCCGTCACCCGAAAACAACTTTAATGCCTTGTCCTGTTCCTCTTTTATATTTCGGAAAGTAATTATCTGACCATATTGCTTTGTTTCTTTGTAAATACGGTTTGTTCGACTATATGCCTGTACAAGAGAGTGCCAAAACAACGGTTTATCCAAATACAATGTATTGAGCGGTTTGGAGTCAAATCCCGTCAAGAACATATTTACAACGAGCAAAATGTCAATTTGCGGAACTTCTTTTTGCTTTAGGCGTTTTGCAATATCCTTACGATACGCATCAAATGTATCAAGACCAAACGCAAGTTTTTCCTTGTCTGTAGAAAACATTTTGTTATAGTCATCAATACACTGCTCTAAGAATTCTCTTGATTGTGGCGTGTCCGCTCCGTCGTCCATATCCTCGTTTGCTGCGTATGTAAATATAGCGGCAATTTTAAGGCCTTTCTTGTTCAACTTCTTAAAGGCAGAATAGTATTTTTGCAGAAGTGGAACTGACTGAATGGCAAACAGTGAAGTATAAGTGTCTGTCCCGATTTTCGTATGTTTTTCGTAATGCTCCAAAATGTTGTTGGTAACCAACTCAATGCGCTGCTGGTCACTATAAATATTGGAAATGTCAATATTATTGCGCTTGCAGTATTCTTCCAGATTAAAATTCGGATTATTGCTTTGCTCGTGAACAATACGCTGTACGGTCATATCCGCTGCGTTTGTCGTAACGACATTGAAAGTGTTCTGATATTCAACAGAGAATTTCAAAACATTCCCGTCTGCAATAGCTTCTTTGATAAGATATTTGTGTAAGCAGGAATCCATTGTTCCTGCGTTGAAGATATCTGCAGTTGTTTGACCTGTGGCGCCTTTGTTTTCTTCAAATATAGGTGTTCCGGTAAACCCTATAAAGTTTGCATTTTGGAAGTTCCTGCGAATGTCACCGTGCATTTTCCCAAACTGACTTCTGTGGCATTCGTCAATAACAAACACGCATTTTTTTGTTTTATAGGCTTCCATGATAGGCTTGTATCTATCGTTGCGAAGCGCACATGCGAGTTTCTGAATGGTTGTAACAAGCATTTTTTCTCCGCTGTTTTTCAAGCGTTTAATGAGCTCGGCGGTTGAATCGGTATTGTCAACGCAATTTTCTTCAAACGAGTTATATTCGTCAACAGTTTGGTCATCCAGGTCTTTGCGATCAACCAAGAAAAACACCTTATCTATTCTGCCGTTATCTCTAAGGAGTGAAGCACATTTAAAAGAAGTAAGCGTTTTGCCTGAGCCGGTTGTATGCCAAACATAACCGTTGCGGTTTTCCTCTAAAACACGACGCAAAACGGCCTTTGTAGCATAAATCTGATACGGACGCATAATGATAATATTTTTCAGAGTATCCTGTAATACCGTATAATCAGTTAATAGGGCAGTTATATTGAATTTTGTGAAAAAGTCATCCGTAAAGTCATTTAGTTGATTGATGCGCTCGTTGGTTGCATCCGTCCAGAAGAAAGCAAGGCTTTTTAATATTGCTTTGTATGTGCCGTCTGCATTCGTTTCATTTTCGTTTGCAAAATACTTTGTTTGAATAGAATTAGAGACAACAAAGCACTGAATGAATCGGAACAATCCTCTAAAGGAATATCGCCGATACCGGTTTATTTGATTGATAGCCTCGTTGATTTCCACACCGGGGCGTTTTAATTCGACCTGAACAAGGGGAAGACCATTGATAAGTACCGTGACATCATAGCGATTTTTGTATACGACATCTCCCTGATGTTCTTTATCCATTGTTACTTGGTGAGTCACTTGATAGATATTTCTCTCTGTATCCTTAGATAAAAACTCAATATAAACCGTTTTTCCGTTATCTAATTCAAGCAACTGCTTATCTCGCAGAATCTTTGCTGAGTCAAAAACGGTTTTATTCTCTATTTGCGTCAGCAGACGATCAAATTCAGAATCAGACAATTCGCTATTTCCCTTTGATTCGATAATAGCGGCCTTATTGAATTTTTGAAGTTGATCCTTAAAGTTTTTCTTGACTTCTGCATAGTCCCTCAATTGAATAAATTGATAACCTATAGTCCCTAATCTTTCGATAAAAAGGTTTTCAACTTCATACTCACTTACTGCCATTTTCTAACTCCTCAATCGTCTAAAATTACTTCCATGATATCTCCGATGTCACAGTGGTACACCTTGCAGATATTCATAAGAACTTTAACATTTACCGGCTGATTGTTTTTTAATTTACTCATGGTGTTTGTCGTAAGCTCCGCAGCCATTCGTAAATCCTTTTTATTCATCCTGTTTTCCTTCATCAACTTCCATAGCTTTTCATAACTCAATGACATCCATATTCACCCCGTGAAATAACGAAAATCGGAGGAAAAAATATAATTCCGCCTATGCAATTTATAGTATATCATAGAATTCCGATTTTTTCAACAGGATTCAGAGACTAAAGCAATAATTTGAAGCCTGTTGTCGAAAATTTGCGACAATAAGCAAGGGGCACTCATATGAGTACCCCTCGATGCTATGTCAATAGCACTTTTTGCAAGGCTCATATCCGCGGCTTATAGCATCGGATTTTGAGATTTGTGACGGATTCTTCATGTTGCTGCAACTGCTTTTTCTATGATATTTTTTGCCCGTTGCAGATATCCATACCGTTTCTGTGTTGCCGGGTTGGGCAGGGGGCTGTGTTGTTGATTCGGTTTGTGCAGGTGCTTTTGTCTGCGAAGTATTATCACTCGCGGGTCCGGAACTGTTGCCGGTCGCATAGTCGATAGTTATACCCGGCTGAACATTGTAGCAATAAACATTGAAACAGATTCCTTCCCCGTTATCCTCTACGGAATATGCTTCAATTTGGACACCGCTGCACACGAGATTATTCCCCTCAAATATGGGGGTGACTCTGTATGCGACATGATGATTCGTTTCTTTTATGTAGTCCGCAACCATGTTTTCAAACGGAAGCATTCCTTCGATGTTCATGTATCGAGTACCGGTAATCAAGTTTTTTCTATTGGCATTTTCGGCGGAGAGTTGCCATCCAATCAAGTGGCAACGATTCCACAAGTATCCGCCGGAGATGCCATTATATTTTGCCTGAATCCATCCGGAGGGTTTGATGCTGCTGATGCTTCCGCGGGTTTCGTTTGCTCCCGGCATTGTATCCCTGCCGCACGAGGCAAGCGCAACACCGCATCTTCCGAGCGAATCAAGCTCTGAGTATTTCTCATAACCTGCTGTAGTTAATTCGGTCGCTGAAAAGTTCGGCTGATTGTTATTGATAACCACATATGCAGTTCCCGCATATGCGCTAACAGATGCGGGCTTAACAGGGGTTGCCGTTCCTGTTCCGACACTTGATGGTTTGCTGCTTGGACTTGCGGTTTCCTCTTGCTTATTGGATTCCGAGCCTTCGTCGGCAATTTCTGTTTGTTTGTCGGTTTCCGAGCTTCCGTCGGTAATTTGGCTTTCGGAATCGGTGCTTGTATCCGAGATTGATGCCGGACTGTCACTCACTATTGAATCCAAGCCGCAACCGGCAAGGGAAAACAACATTGCAAGAGACAGTATTAATGCTAATAACTTCTGTGATACCTTCATCGCCGTTACCTCCTGTATGTTTCGATTGTTATTTTCTCATGCGAGGTTCCGGCGATGTCTTCGGTATTGACCTTCTTGAAGCCAAAGGCTTTTAGGTCGGTATCAAAGAACTTATCCGCAGGATAGTGGCGATTCCATTTGCATAGTACAATTTCATTCGCATTATCAGTCGAATACGAACCATCCTCAATAAAGCAAACATCATTTTCTTCTGCCTTGCTCATATAATCGTCATCAGCCGATACAGAAGCGTTGTTTCCAAACTGCTTGGCGGAGTAAGGACTCATCCATAGTTTCGAGCCTTGCGCATAGTTAAGTATCCATTCTCTTAGGTTTTGATCCTGGCTTTGCCTTTTTCCGAAAAACATCATCCCGCTCTTGTCATCAATACAAAAAATTAGTTTCATACCATATACCTCTCTCTTTGTTTGTTCCATTTTAGAGAACAGCAAAATAATAAAAGTCTACTAATACGGAACAATATTATTATAGCGCTTACTCATACGAAACGCAAGTATATTAAAATATTACTGAAATAGAACAACAGGAGGTGTACAGGGTGTTCGATTTCGGAATACGATTACAGCAACTTCGCATGAGTCGGAATATGTCTCAAGCGGCGTTGGGAAAGAAAATAAATCGCAGCAAGTCCGTGATTTGCGCTTATGAAAATAATTTACGAATCCCGCCATTGGAGGTTCTTACCGATATTGCCGTATTCTTCAATGTATCGCTTGACTACCTCGTTGGTATCGACAAGGAAGAGATGGTTTCGGTGGACGGATTATCAAACGAGCAGAAAGAAATAATACACGCCATGATTCACGAGTTTAAGAACGGCACAAGCAATTGTCCGGGGCTTACGGTACAACAGCAAGACATTCTCAATAAACTCATGGTTGAGTTTTATCGCAAACATAATCAATAAAAGACCGAACAGCAGCGGCAGGTTTATCCACCGATGCTGTTCTTTTTGTTACTGTCTTCTATTCTTCTGCTGTAGTATATCTTAGAGTGAGTACTTCCTTGGCCTACCAAAATGGGAGAGGGCTACTGACACATAGTAAGCAGACTAACCCCTTGGTGAATCATAGTAAAAAATAACGGTTGCTTGTGAACGAGCCGTTTTTTCGCTTTGCATATTCCTTGCGGATAAGACCCGCTTTTTCCAAGTCCTTTATTGCCCGACGGACGGTCTTATCGGAAATAGACAACTCTTTGGCAATGGTTTTAACGCTCGGCCATGCCTTTCTTTCCGCATCGCATCTGTCATAGAGATAAATATAGACGAGCTTCGCCCTTGAGGGAAGCTCGTCTCGATCATATAATTTACGGTAATATGCCATAAAAAATCACCGCCTTTAATCTGTTCGAACGCTCTGCTCCGGTTCTCTGAACAGAGGCTCATTACTTTGCGACAGTGCTTGTCCGCCCGAGGCAGACCTACGAGCAGAGCGGGACGGCGGATAGTAGGAATCCGGATATTGTTTGAGTATATTATTTTCGATAATCTCCTTGTTCGTATAGTATACTTTACGAGCACCTTTATCGGGAACAGTGTACTTCTCTGTATCAAACTCGATACCCCATTTGAAAAACAGTTTCAGCTTTGATACAAATGGGTGAGTACCTGTCTTCATAACAATGAAGTTGCCTTTCTTCATCGATTTGAGTTCATCTGCGGTCATGAGAGGTCTTTCGGTCATTTGTAAGCTCTGTGATGGATCGTTTTTGCTTCTTGAGACCGAGCCTGTCATAACAGTCCGAGTGCCAAGGGATTTGGAGATTTCATCAGCTGTTCCGGAGGTTGGCGCAAAACCACCCGCAATAGTTACCTGACAGTTATCCTTAATGATGTCTGCGCCTTCGTTTCCGTAATTTTTTTCAAGCTGCTTATAGGACTGAATAATACTGACAAGCGACAGCTTTCGGGAGCGGGATGCTGAGTACATCATCTCCGCAGAACTGATAGCCGGCAAAGTCCCGAACTCGTCCATGTAGAACATTACACGGTTTTTCAATGCGCCGCCGTGTTCGTCTGCAACGGTAAGTATTTCTCTGTATAACTGTTGCAGGAGCAGAGACACCATAAAGTAAGTTGCGGGATTTTCCTCGGGCAAGACAATAAAAATAGCACACTTGCTTGAACAGAACTTTTCGGCATCAATCGCCGTATCAAAGCAAAGGATTTGTTCAAGTTCCGAATCAAGAAAGGCGTTAAGACGCGACATCGCAGTCGACATGATAGAAGCCATTGCCTGGTCGCTTGTGTTCAGTGCGGCGCCGGCAAACCACCTCGTTTTATGTTCGGGCGGCAGTTTTTCTATAAGGAGTTGGAATTGGTTCTTTCCCTTCACACCGCTTGGTGCAAGCAAATCCTGTATGAGTTTAAATACAGACACAATATGCCTCTGCTCGGGCGGTGCAAACTCGGCAATCAATAGAATGACCGCGGTCATCAGACCTTCGGCCGCATCATAAAAGAATGCGTTTTGACCGTAAGATGCCGCATCCCCATCACTGAATATCAGAGTCTTAGCAATTATCTTTGCGTATTTTTCGGCTTTAGCTTTCAATGCTATGTTTTCGGGATGGGATTTATACTCGTCCATATACTTATTTACGAGGTGCAAAAGATTGTTGCCGTCCGATTTTGTCGGGTTGCGCAGATCGATAATAGCCACATCGTAACCGTAGTACTGCTTTGCTATATTTCCGTAATTACGATACAGGTCACCCTTTGTATCGGTTGTTAGAAATGACATGCCCGCGGCACAGGCGTATTCCAAATTGGGGTAAAGCCAGAAAGCGGTTTTACCGCAGCCTGCCGCACCGATCATAAGAGTATGCACATCGTCATCATCAACCATTGCGTAATCAATGCCGTTCTTTTTCTTTACTCCCAATATCACTCCCTGCGGCAAATTGAGATTTTCCCGCTTGGCTTTTTTTCTCCAAACTTTCGGTTCATACGGAATATATTTATATATTCGTCTCAATTCCGAGTTTGTTGAGAACCGCGAAGTGCCATGCTGACCGTCTCCTACGGTTTTGGATTTGATACTGTTGAGATTATAGATGTGGGAAGCAAGAGTAACTCCGCCGATAACGGCGAACATAATTGTAGCCACAATAATCAGTATGATTGTTCCGTCCACGCTTGTTCACCTTCCTTTTGCATAATTAAATCCTCGTTCCAATCCTTTTTTGTAGGAACGAGGATTTCTGATTTATAGCCTTGTGTAAACAGTTTATCCGATATTCTCTTTGCTGCTAATTGACCTGCGGTATCACTGTCAAAGCACAAATACACCTCGGTCAAATTTGGGTTGTCCTTAAGGCATTGAAAAAGCACCCTGTCTGCCACGGAGCAGGATGCCGCATAAGTATTTTGCTGCCAACCGTTTGGGTTCATCGTAATGTATGACAGCATATCAATCGGAGCTTCAAAAAGAAAGACTCTGTTACTCGTACCGTTCCAGTGAAAACTGTACTCCGGAAGACTTCCGTCTGCGTTTCCTTTGTAGGTACTTTGTGAGCCTGTCCCGCGCTTGTGAGCATGACGCGCTACTCCGTTAGTATCATAGCCGACGAATACAGCGTTGTGATGGGGGAGCGATTCGTATATCATTTGCTTACGGGCAAATGCATTTATAACATCCCTGCTGATTCCTCTGCGTGAGAGAAGGTAAGCATATACTCTGCGCATATTATCGTTTTTCTCCGGCAGGCTAAATGCTTTTTCTTTTTGCTCGATGGGCGGTGCCGCAGTCAGAGTCCCGCCGTAGCCGTTAAGCAGATATTCCATTGCTTCGGGATAATTCTTATTATAGAATTTGCGAACAAAGTCTATAGCATCGCCGCCAACTTCTTCATACTGGTGATACCACAGGTTTCCCCGAATCGTTACCTTCTCAGACCCGTCGCGCCATTGATATTCTTTGCCTGACCGTTTCAGTCGTTCACCTTGCCGTTCCAATAAATCTACAATATCGGTTGTCCTTGCACGATCCTTTTGTTCTTGCGTGTAGTGAATATAGTTTGCCATAGCAACTCCTTTTCTCGATTATCAGCCCATTTTTTGACCTTGAGCTATTTTCTTTTCCTCAATCTTTCGCATGAGTTTGCGGTCAATGGTACGGCTGTTTGTATTCCTTTTCTCTGCATCATCACGGATGATTTGCGAAAGCCTCGCCAAGAGACGCATAGATGCCAATACCGTTGCCGAACTACTGTGCGTGTACGGATGGTAGTTATCAAGAATATGTTGAGCACACTCGTTTCCTTTGCTTGCGGAGGAGGTCAGTAACTGTACAGCGAGTTCGTAATCCTTATCAACTCTCTGACCGTAGAGGTACATCTTTCCGAGTTGATACTCTGCCCATTGGCTTCCCTGTTTTGCTGCTTCCGTAAGCAATCGGACGGCATATTGAATATCGCTGTATTTCGCCGTGCCTTGAAGATGCATCTTTGCAAGCGAGTACATCGCGTATGCATTGCCCTGGCGTACTGACTTTTCAAACATTCTTTGTGCAGTCGCATAATTTGCTGACATATCCTCGCCTTTAAGATAGATTTTTCCAAGCTGATACTGTGCATAGGGATTGTCCTTTGCATCAGCTTTCCAAAACCATCGGAGTGCTTCACCAATATTTTTCTCAACCACTTCACCCTGTAAGTACAGTTTCCCGAGCCGATACATTGCAACATCAAATCCCTGTATTGCAGAAAGGGTCAATAACCGAATACCTTCTTCGGGATCGAAATCCTCGGAGTCAATATCCAATAGTTCACGCCCCATGATATATTGGCAATGCATATCGTTGGGGTCAGTCCACGGATTTCTCTTGGAGGTAGTTTCACTTGTATAGATCATTGTTTCCTCGGTAGTTTCCGTTTCCTGTTGCATATCTTCCTCAAAGGTGATTTTGTTGTGCAGGATGTTGAGCGCTTCCTGGACAACCGCATTCTTAATAGAAGTGAACTCTTTGTTTGCGGATAGCGGGATGCGCTTTGGCATAGTATCCTGATAGGTGCGGAAGACATTTTCTTTTTGCTCGTACCATAGATTATAGAGTTCTGCAATTCGAGTATCCTTGACAAGTTCATCGATGACACCGTTAATCAGATTCTTTGCCGCCTTGGGCATATAACCATAGACCGTCTTACCCTTGTAATTTTCAAGCGTCTTTGACAGTTCCCGAAGCATCGTCACAACAGTTTCGTTTTCATATGCGCTGTTATTGATCTGCTGAACAATTTCCGCAATTTTATCTCTGCCGGTCCTGCGCAGTTCGTTCCTGTGCGCGGTCATGTCCTGGTATGTGTGATAGAGGTCATTCTTGAAAATCTCTCGGGCAAAGTCTGACTTAAAGGTTTGTAATGCCTGCTCGGTCATATACGGTTCTTTCCCTACCGAGTATGAAATCAAGTGAATATGCGGATGCCTGCCCTCATTATGAAATGCGGCATACCAACGCAGGTCGCCGAGGGGAATGCCCATGGCTTTTGCCAATTTGTTTGCCTGACCTCGAAGCAGGTCACGCCACGCCTTTGCGTTATCATAGCCAAGTTTCTGTGCGTCCTCTCTGCGAAGAGACATGATAGTTGTCCATACCGCGCCTTCGTGTTCCGCAACCTCTTTTGAAACAGCAGAAAGATCTATCGGTCTGTCCGTTTGCGAAAACAAACCGTGAGCACCTTGTTTCTCAACTCTCGGCCGCATAGCAATGTACCCGACATAGTTTTCTTTCTTACCGATGAGGTCGAGATTTTCTTCGATGGTTCTGCTTATAAATTCCGAGGCTGTGCTTTTTGTTTGAGCATTGATATAGTCCTGGTATTCGAAACTATTTACCGCATCGGGAAAGTCTTCGGTAAGTTGTTTGATAAGACGCTGCTGTTCCGTCGTCGCAGATTGATGTTTCCATGATTCATCAAATTTTTCAACACCTTCGCGAGTGGCAATATATTTTACAAGATTCGTACCGTGTTTTGCTGAACCCGATTTTATATATCTCCACTTCAAAATAAATCTCGCCATCGTTATCTGCCTTTCTGATAGCGTACAGCGTCATCGAATGAAATTTTGCCGTTGAGTCTTTTGACTTCATTGACACACTTTCCTCTGAGCCGGGCAAGTGTATCTTCATCAACACGGAAATTTGCAGCCGATACATGCATCGTCATTGCAAGTTCTACAGCATACTTGAACAGCAAAGATGCCATTCTGTTTTCGAATGAGTCAAGCGATCCTTGGATTGTACTGACGATAGCCTCCGGAAAGTATTCATGGCAGTCTTCTGCACATACATATCCTGCATAAAATAAAACTGCCTTTTCTATAAACTCTGATTTGCTTCGGCAGTTATCTAACTGATACAAGCGTTCCACCTTTTCCAGTGTGGCAGGGTATGCCCACAGAGCAAATTTCTTTTTTGTTTCGTCCATTTTTCATCATCTCCTTCTGTTGAAAACCCGCATAAAATAAGGCTTTTTCGGCAAAAGAGGTTGCGCATACATTTTATGCGCAACCTCCTTTTTTGAGCCATCAACGCCGATATGTTTCCTTGTACAATGGGGCATATTCGCAATTCCGACCCCGAAGTCTTGAAAATGCGTTTATTACGACCCCGATGGTGAAAGTGCGAAAAGTCCTTTAACGGTCGGCTTTGCCGTCCGATGTGAACCGAGACAGGGTGGCACTGCAACCCCGTCTCTTATTCCTGCAAGTAAAATCGGACGGCTGAACCGCTGATTTTCCGCATTGCACAATCACCCCCTGAAAGCCGTTATTTCGCCTGCTTGTTTTCGTACCGCCTGTCCGTTTCCGCAAAGTCGGGCGAAAACCGCCCCAAACGGCTCTTTGTTTCCGCAGGGCTTGTGTTTACCCGCCGTTGGGCTGTATCTCGCCACACGGGGTGACACAGGGGGCTTACGGGCGAGGCTTTGGCTTGTGTGGGACTTTCCCGTCCAACCGGGTAAAGCAGCTTTCGGTATAGGACAGTCCGTGCCGCTTTGCGGCGTCGTCGAGGATGCGCAGCATCTCGTACTCTTTGGGGCTGACCGTGTCGGAGATGCCATCGTAAAAAATCCATTCCGATGAAGTGGGATCATCCTTGACCAACACATCGTATCCCTGTATCAGCGCTCCGTCGGAGAAATAAAGCACAGCGTTCAGTCGGAGACATCCCACGGTCAGAGCTGCGATGACTGTTTCAGAAAAATCATCCGGTGGCTGTTTCTTTAGTTGCCGGAGGCTTCGCTCATCCAGATAGCGCTCATAGATATAACCGTCGCCGAGCTGCTTTTGCAATTCTCTTTTGCGGCTCATAGGTGCATCCCTCCAGAAAAATAGAACGGATCTGTTTCATCCTGTTCCTGTTCGTCCTCGTCTAACTCCGAATCGTCATTTTCCTCTTGTTCGTCCTCGTCCGGTTCTGCATCGTTTTCAAAACGAAAAAAGGACTCTTGATGCGGCCGATGCGAACAGTAGAACTGTCGGGTACTCTCTCGGAGCGCTTGCTCCAAGACGGCAGAGTCCAAACCGCAATCATCATAACCTTCCCGGACGATATCGTAGTAATACGATGACGGGAGGCCGAAGTCCATTTTAAGATTCATGATATACACCATAGCCGAGACCTCGCCGCCGTCCAGTTGCACAGGGACATCCTGCTTGAAGTAGTGGGAGGGATAGCCCTCATACCGGTCGAGCGCCTGCTCGTTCTGTTTGGAGATCTCCCATACAGCCACAGGCACCGACGCACCGTCCTTTGGGGCGATGGTGGCGAATGCACCGAGAGACTTTCCTTTGAATTGCAGTTCGAAGTTTTCGATTATCCCTGTCCCATACAGCTTTGCGCCGGGACAGCGATTCGTCATTTGCTCAATATTCAGATTGCTGCCGTAGGCAACATACAATCGTTTGCTCATACTTGTTTTCTTTTTCTCCTTATCATAATGACATAGTGAAAGCAGGCGCGTCCTGTTCCTGCTCATCGGATTGCGCTTCCGGTTCTGACTCCGACAGTGCCGCTTGCTGTTCCTCTAACCGCTTGGCGGCAAGCCGGGCTTTTTGAGCCTCGGCTTGCGCCGGATCACGCCATGCGATATTGCCCTCCAAGTTTTTCAGCAGATGCTGCCGGGCAGTTTTGAATTCGTCCCCGATCATCCCAAGGCGAAGAAGCCATGTGCGGAAGGTGTATTTTTCATTTTCCGGTTGTGTCTTTGCACGGGAAGCTCCACGCTGCACCAACGCCTGATGGCTGATGGCGAGGCAAAGCTGAATATAACTTTTCACCTCACCGGCATGGAGAGTGGAGTTGAACAGACGGAATTCAATTGTTCCCTTGGAAAACACACTGTGTAGATTGAGTGCGTGGTAGCGGCTGTTGTCATAATGGTCATATCGACCGCCCATGCCGTTATACCACAGTTCCTCAACCTCGTTCATAGTCTTGGGGCGCTTATGATTGAGTTCCTCCAAAAAGCGAGTATCTGCTTTCTGACAATAATGCTCCCGATTGACTTTCACCTTCAGCGTTTTATAGAGCAGATCCTCCTTGGATGCCATGATATTCACAATGTTGCGCAGGGTCTGCGGTGTATGCGCAGAGGCGTCCACATGAACATGGATACCGCAGGAGTCATTGACCTTTGCACCTCCGGTTCGGAGCTTGCGCACAAGCTCCTGCACCGTTTCGATGTCCTCATACTTGCAGATGGGCGACACAAATTCCACCGAGTAGTCCCGGCTTGCCGAACGGTTGTCACCGTTGCGGCAGCGGATGGAGGCGTCGCTGACAACTTTCCACTGTCGGTTCTGCTCATCACGAATTGTGTAGGTACCATAGACACCGCCCACATGAGTGGCCTGCGTACCAAAGTATCCGGCGATGATTCGTGCTGCCGCACTGCGGGTCAGTCCGGTCATCTCTATCTCGATGCCGAAGTTTTGATTTCTCAATCGGAATCACCGCCGGTTGCAGACGGCACGCCCACGGCAGAAGGCGTCGGGCGAGATTTTCTCGGTTTCGGCACGGCAGAGGGAGAAGTGTTGCCGGAGCGCATATCTATAAATTCCCGCACACCCGCAGGCACGGTTTTTCCGTAAAGCACATCGAGCGCTCTTTCAAGTTCCGCTTCGGCGGTCGTGCCTTTCTGCGAAAGATAAAGGACAAGGGCGGCCGCCTTGTCCTCGTCGAGCGCAATAGTGAATGTCGTCTTTTTCATGTTGTAAACTCCTTTACATAGACAGAGCCTGCGTTTCGTCCTCATCGGAGGAATCGTTCGCAGGCTCTTGGTTGTGTTCGGTTTCGTGGTCATCGTAGAGGTTACAGCCGAGGACGGAGAACAGACTCACCGGGTCGTTCTGACTCTGTGGGCAGTACCTGAGATGGCAAGTCATTTCGATGGCGTCCTCGGTCATGATGAGTTCGTTGATTTCCTCTCTCTGCCGTAATTCTTTTTCGAGCAACTTTGCGCTTTCGTTGCTGTCGGTAATTTCCGCACCGAAGTGGTGGTACAGCTCGTCATAGGAAATTGACCAATAGCAGTTATCTGAATTATCACAGCACTGCCGAACGGCATAGTCGGCAAGCCGCCTGATTTTACTTTTATCCATATAGACCGTTCCTTTCTGTGATTTTATGTTTGCGTTTTCTTTTACAATCATGTTTCTCATCGCCTCCGAAATTAAAAAGCCGCTTGATTCTCAAATGAAAACCAAGCGGCTATGTAATGTGTTATTCGTTTTATATGCATCTTTATAGCTTTTATTGCTTTGCAGAATGATCCACCCGATATTTTGCAACCAACGCAATCACAAAGGCGCATATCTGGGCTGCCGGAATTGCCGCCCATACGCCGTTCAGTTTCAACGCAAGCGGCAAGGTCAGCAGAAACACAAGCGTACAGACCGGCTCTGCGTATACCAAAAGATACGATAGTGCCGCCTTTTCCGTTGCGTAAAAATAGGAGGTCGTGATGCGGACAAACGACAGAAGCAGCACGGTCGCAAGGAAAAACGGCAGATACCTTCCGACACCGGCATTGGCGCTTTCGGATGCACCGAACAGCAGCCCGATTTTCGTGCG